>CAYRNR010000004.1:0-141856 GCA_964425605.1 uncultured Rickettsiales bacterium
CCCCCGGGGGCATGATCAGTGAAAACCCTGGGGGCATGATCCTGAAAAGTCACAGAGGCGACTCGAGATGGATGCGCTCGTGGCTATGAAGTTGGTGGCATTCCTGGTGGCAAACTCGGTCGAAACCATGGTGAATCAAGAGAACTCAGGCGTACTTCCCGCACACATCTCAAGCCCGCGAAACTACAGAAAAACCCAGCCAGTACGGCACCTTACGTTGTTTGCTAGGTAATCGCTTCGGATCCGTAGGTCGCAGGTTCGAATCCTGCAGGGCGCGCCACTTCAGCAATCCAAGCTCCCACTCGCCCCGAAGTTCCTCGAGCAACCCAAGCCTCTTGTCGTGTGCGTCCTGCAGGATTCGAAGCGAAGATTGCGGTCGGCCGCCAGGCCGGCTGCCGTCCGTGATGGACGGCAGAGCAATCGAGGGGCGCCGGAAGGAGGCGTCCTGGATGGACGCCGAGTGGAGGGCGAATCCTGCCGGTCCGACCCGGCCGGGAGCGGATGTCGGGGGCGCGCCATAAAAACACCCAAGATAACAAATAGATACGTAAAAAGGTTCGTATCAAGAGTTGCGGCCGAGTAGAGAGTTTGGTGGCATTCTTGCTCAACCTGGTGACGTCATCTTGGTGACGATTCACTCGGGATCTGGCCGAAAGAACCACTCTCGCGCGGGCATGACCCGGATCGAACCTGTGTCGGACTCGATCTGCTCGTCGTGGGCCAGGGTGACGACCGTCGCGGAGTCTGTGTCGAACTCGGCCATCGCTTCGACCAGAGCTCCGAGTTCGCGTTGGCGGGTGGCCGGATCGTCGAACTGCTCACACACCTGGACGAGCGCGGGAGGTCCGCCCTGGACCGGATCGCCGATGGCAAAGTCGATCTCCTTGCCGGATGTCGTCTTGGCCCAGGTGACCGCCCCGTCGGTCAGACGGCCATGGCGCCGGCGCAGCTCGAGGTAGACGGCGTTCTCGAGCTGAGTCCCGCGGTTGCACGCCCCGGCGCGGTACATCGCCGCTGCGATACCCGGGTCGATGGCGTAGACCTTGCGGGGGTTGACGGCACGCTGCCGGGCAGAGCGGGTGCGCAACGGGACGAGGAAGAACAGGAACGCGTCCACGAGGTGGCCCAGGTAGGTCAGCAGGGTGGCTTTGCCTACCTTCCAGCCCTGGGAAGTGAGCGCGCCGTGGAGGCGACTCACCGAGAAACCGTTGGCGTTTGCCGAGAACAGGGCGGCGACCAGCTCGCGAAGCGCGGGCAAGTTGGTGGCACAATGGCGCTCTGCGACGTCGCGAAGGACCACGAGATCGACGTACTCCTGCAGCAGCTGCACCCTGTCGTGAGGATGGAGTGAACGGACCGCAGGGAATCCGCCACGCTGGAGGTACTCGACCACGAACGCGTCGAGCCGAGAGCGGAGCACCGCCCCGGGCGGCCAGCGTTCAGGAATCAATTCGAGTCCGTCTGCCACCGCTGCCTCGCGCATGCTGAAGGGGAGCACCTCCGCAGTCACGCTGCGGCCCCTGAACGAGGTGGCCACCTCGGTCGAAAGCAGGCGCGCCGAAGAGCCGGTGACGTACAGGTGGATATTCTCCGTGTCGAGCACGCGGCGCGCGAACCGTTCCCAGCCGGCGATCACCTGTACCTCGTCCAGGAACAGCCAGGCTCCTTCGGTGCGGGCGTCGGGATCGCGTCGGTAGAATATCTCCAGCGCTCGATCCAGAGTTCCCAGGTCGGCGTTGCCGAGCCGGTCGTCCTCGAGATTCAGTATGGGTGAAGAGGTCTCGGCTGAGTTGACTGCAGCGAAGAGGGCGACAAGGGAGGCACGTCTCGCCGCCAATCGAGGTACTCAGTGCTCCGAGTGTCCGGGGGCGATGTCGCGAATCGCACGCCCGGTTGCAGGTTCAGCCGCGATCCACGCCCCGCTCCCGACCACGGCGCCGCTCCCGCCACAATCCCACGCCCAGACTGACGCACATCAACAACAGCACCACGGTGAAGGGCAGGGCAGTGAGGATCGAGGCGGTCTGCAAAGCAGCCAGCCCCCCCGCGAGCAGCAGCACCATGGCCACGGCCCCCTCGGTGAGCGCCCAGAACACGCGCTGGCGTACCGGCGGATGGGGGTCCGCGTTGGAGGTGATGATGTCGATCACCAGGGACGCCGAGTCCGAGGACGTCACGAAGTAGGTCATCACGACCACGGCGGCGAGCCCGCAGGTGATCCGCGCAGCGGGGAGCTGTTCGAGCATCACGAACAGCGCGGTCGGGATGTCCTGCGCGACGGCGGCCGAGATGGAACCGTCGGCCAGTCGGTCCAGGTGCATGGCGGTGTGGCCGAACACGGAGAGCCACACGAAGGTGAGCGCCACCGGCACGAACAGCACGCCGAGGATGAACTCGCGGACGGTCCGCCCCCGGGAGACGCGGGCGATGAACATACCCACGAAGGGTGACCAGGCGATCCACCAGCCCCAGTAGAACAGCGTCCAGCCCTGCCGCCACTGAAGATCGCCCGGGGGCTGCAGCGTGAGCCGC
This sequence comes from uncultured Rickettsiales bacterium, assembly GCA_964425605.1. Taxonomy (GTDB): domain Bacteria; phylum Myxococcota_A; class UBA796; order UBA9615; family CAYRNR01; genus CAYRNR01. Next base: position 2,533 of record CAYRNR010000004.1, read on the forward strand.
GGGAGCTGTACGGCGTAGTGCCCGATGTCGGCCAGGAGCCCGGAGAGTACGACCTTGGTGGGCCCGGCGACGAGCACGAACGCCAGCAACGCCAGCCCCAGCACGAGGTTCAGCTCGCTGAGCCGGCGAATACCCCGGTCGACCCCGGAGACCACCGAGACCGTGGCCACCGCTGTGATGACCGCGATCAACCCCAGCTGGTGGGGGATGGACGAGGTCAGCAGTCCCAGGTGCTCCAGCCCAGCGTTGATCTGCATCACGCCCAGGCCCAGGGACGTGGCCACGCCGAACAGCGTCCCCAGCACCGCGAGGATCTCGACCGCGTCACCGAACCGGCCGTGGATGCGCTCCCCCAGCAGGGGGTGGAACACGGAGCGGATCGTCAGCGGGAGCCCCCGGCGGTAGGCAAAGAACGCCAGCGAGAGGCCGACGACGATGTAGACCGCCCAGGCGTGGAGGCCCCAGTGGAAGTACGTGATCCGCATGGCCAGCCGTTCGGCCTCGGCCTGGTCCACGGTCGCCAGGGGGGGAGCGTTGGCATGCAGGATCGGCTCGGCCACGCCGTAGAACAACAGGCCGATCCCCATCCCTGCCGAGAACAACATCGCGAACCACGAGGCGAACCCGTAGCGCGGGCGCTCGTCGTCGCGGCCGAGCCGGATACGCCCAAGAGGGCTCGCCAGCAGTGCCACCACGGACAGCAGGAACACACCCACAGCGACGGTGTAGACCCAGCCCAGCTCGGCGGTGACCCAGCCCTGTGCGGCGGTGGCCAGCCGACCCACGTCATCGGGCCAGATGGCTCCCAGGAGCACGAACGCCAGGATCAGCGCTGCCGACACGCCGAACACCACGGGGTGGACTCTCATCGGCCTCCTCTTGGGTGCGCTGCGAGCTGCTCCCTCGAGTCACCTCGGCTTGATAATGCCCTATCGGGTCTGCAGAATCGTCGCCAATCGACGAGGAGCCCATGGCCACAGCGCGGTACGACTACATCATCATCGGCGGCGGCTCGGCCGGTTGCGTGCTCGCCAACCGGCTCTCGGCCGAACCCGGAACCAAGGTCCTGGTGCTGGAGGCCGGCGGCGTCGATCACGCCTGGGACTTCCGCATCCACATGCCGGCCGCGCTGACCTACCCGCTGGCCGGCAAGACCTACAACTGGTGGTACGAGTCCGAGCCCGAGCCCTGCATGAACGGCCGGCGTATCTACCAGCCGCGCGGCAAGGTGCTCGGTGGCACCAGCTGCATCAACGGGATGATCTACATCCGCGGCAACGCGCTGGACTTTGACCGCTGGGCCAGCGACGACGGGCTGGAAGCCTGGGACTACGCGCACTGCCTGCCCTACTTCCAGCGCGCCGAGAAAAGGCTGATCGGCGGCGACGACTACCACGGGGACGAGGGCCCGCTCTACCTGACCACCCCCCAGTGCGACAACCCGCTGTTCGACGCGTTCTTCGAGGCGGTTCAGGAGGCCGGCTACCCCCTGACCGACGACGTCAACGGGTTCCAGCAAGAGGGCTTCGGCAAGTTCGACCAGACCATCTTCCGTGGCCGGCGTTTCAACGCCGCGCGCGCGTGGCTGCACCCCGTCATGGACCGCCCGAACCTGGACGTGGTCTGCCGCGCCCTGGTCTCGCGCATCACCTTCGACGGCAAGCGAGCGACCGGGGTGGAGTACCTGCTCAAGGGAACCCCCCAGGCGGCCGCGGCCGGCGAGATCATCTGCTGCGGCGGGTCCATCAACTCGCCCCAGCTGCTCCAGCTCTCGGGCCTCGGAAATGCGTCCCTGCTCGGGGAGCTGGACATCGAAGTGGTGCACGAGTTGCCCGGCGTGGGCGAGAACCTGCAGGACCACCTCGAGCTCTACGTGCAGTACGCCTGCAAGCAGCCGGTGAGCCTGTACCCATCGCTCAAGTTCTACAACCAGCCCTGGATCGGCGCGCAGTGGCTGTTCGCCGGCACGGGTACGGGGGCCAGCAATCACTTCGAGGGCGGCGGCTTCATCCGCAGCAACGACAGCGTCACCCACCCCAACTTGCAGTACCACTTCCTGCCCATCGCGATCCGCTACGACGGGTCTGCGCCAGCGGCGGGTCACGGCTATCAGGTCCACGTCGGCCCGATGAACACCGACGTGCGGGGCCACGTGAAGATCCACTCCGCCGACCCGCGGGCGTACCCGCGCATCCTGTTCAACTACCTGTCCACCGAGCAGGAGCGACGCGACTGGGTCGACGCCATCCGCGTGACCCGTCGGATCATGACCCAGCCGGCGTTCGATCCCTTCCGCGGCGAGGAGCTGGCCCCGGGCGAGGCGGTGCAGAGCGACGAGGAGATCCTCGACTTCGTCGCCCGCGAGGGCGAGAGCGCCTACCACCCGAGCTGCACGTGCAAGATGGGCTACGACGACATGGCCGTGGTGGATGCCGATCTCCGGGTCCACGGCGTCGAGGGACTGCGGGTCGTGGACGCGTCGATCATGCCCAGCGTCACCAACGGCAACATCTACGCCCCCGTGCTGATGATCGGGGAGAAGGCGGCGGACATCATCCTGGGGGCGAGCCCGCTGCCCGCCTCGCAGGCCCCCCACTACGAGCATGGGCGGGATTCCGCGTGACCGGCGAGATGTTCATCGACGGCATCCGGGTGCCTGCGGCGTCGGGGGAGACGCGGCAGGTCATCAATCCGTTCGACCAGTCGGTGGTCGCCGAGGTGGCCGAGGGGGACCGCGACGACGCGCGAGCAGCCATCGACGCCGCGCGGCAGGCCTTCGACCACGGTGACTGGCCGCGCACGCCGGGACGGGAGCGCGGTGCGGTCCTGCAGCGCCTGGGCGAGCAGGTGGAGCGGCACAAGGACGAGCTGGCTCGTCTCGAGACGCTGGACACCGGCAAGACCTTGACCGAGAGCCTGTGGGACATGGACGACATCGCCGGCCTGTTCCGTTACTACGGCGAGCTGGCCGGCGAGATCGAGGCCGAGCCCATCGAATCCCCCGCGCCCGCCTCCACCAGCGTGCTGCTGCGCGAGCCGGTGGGCGTGTGTGGCCAGATCTGTCCGTGGAACTATCCGCTGCTGCAGGCGTCGTGGAAGCTGGCGCCCGCCTTGGCCGCGGGAAACACGGTGGTCCTCAAGCCCAGCGAGATCACCCCGCTGACCACGCTGCGGCTGAGCGAGCTGACCACCAAGATCGGCCTGCCCGACGGCGTGCTCAACACCGTGCTCGGGCCCGGTCCCACTGTGGGCGCGGAGCTGGCCGAGAGCACGGACGTGGACCTGATCTCGTTCACCGGCGGGGTCGAGACTGGCAAGACGATCCAGCGCGCGGCCAGCAGCAACGTCAAGCGCGTCGCACTGGAACTCGGCGGCAAGAACCCGCACATCATCTTCGACGACGCCGATCTCGATCTGGCGGTGGACCACGCGCTCAACGGTGTGTTCTTCCACGCGGGTCAGATCTGCTCGGCCGGCGCCCGGGTGATGGTGCAGGCCGCGGTGCACGACCGCTTCGTCGAGGCGCTGTGCGCACGTATGGCGAAGATCCGGCTGGGCAACGGCCTGGACGAGGGGACCCAGATGGGACCGCTGATCTCGGCGCAGCACCGCGCCAAGGTCGAGCGCTATGTGGAGATCGCCCGGGGAGAAGGCGCGCGGCTCGCGCTCGGCGGCGCGCGGCCAGCCGACCCCGCACTCCAACAGGGCTTCTTCCTCGAGCCGACCCTGTTCCTCGACTGCGACGCGCGGATGCGCATCGTGCGAGAGGAGGTGTTCGGGCCAGTGATCACGGTGGAGCGCTTCGACACCGAGGACCAGGCCGTGGAGCTCGCCAACGACACGCCCTACGGCCTCTCCGCAGGATTTTGGACCCGGGACGAGGTCCGCATCAACCGCGTGTCGGGGGCCCTACGCTTCGGCACGGTGTGGGTCAACGACTTCAACGTCTACTTCGCGCAGGCACCATGGGGCGGCTACAAGCAATCGGGCACCGGCCGCGAGCTGGGGCGCGCCGGCCTCGACGAGTACCTGGAGATCAAGCACCTGTACCGCAACCACAAGCCCGAACCGCTCGGCTGGTTCGGTGGCTGAGCCGATGACCATCCAGGGGATACAGGCGGTCGTGTTCGACATGGACGGCACGCTCACCGACTCCGAGGGGCTGACCGAGCAGGCCATCGCGTCGCTGCTCGCCGACCACGGTGTAGATCCTGGCGACGACGACGAGACCCGCTACCACGGACTCACCTGGTCGAGCATCGCCGCGACGATGAACCGGGACTACCCACAGCTGGTCGGGGCAGCCTCGGGCGAGGCGCTGCAAGCCCACTTCCACGCGCGCTTCGTGAACGAGCCACCCCGCCTCATCCAGGGCGCCCGTGAAGCCGTGCTCGCTGCAGCCGAGCACCACCGCGTCGCCATCGCGTCGTCGAGCAACCGCGAGAGTGTCGAGCACCTTGTCGACCGGCTGAGCCTGCACGTCGCGATCCCGGTGCGGGTGTGCGCCGAGGACGTCCAGCACTCCAAACCCCACCCCGAGTGTTACCTGGAGGCTGCGGCGCGCCTCGAGTGTGACCCGGAACGTTGCGTGGTGTTCGAGGACTCGCTGGCCGGCCTGCGCGCGGGCAGAGCAGCCGGGGCCCGGACCGTGGCCATCACCCACGGCAAGTCTGCCGCCCAGCTCGACGAGGTACGCCCGCTGGCCGACCTCCAGGCGCGGGACTACACCGAGCTCCCCGCGGGCTTCTTCGAACGTATCGGGCTGGCCGTGGCTCCATGAGCGAGCCGGAGATACGCACGATCAAGGTGTGGCGGGTGCGCATCCTCGCCACCACCTGGCTGTCCTACGCGGGCTTCTACTTCTGTCGCAAGAACTACGCGATCGTGAAGTCGTCGGTGCTCGAGGCCCTCGACATCACCCGCAGCGAGCTCGCCCACATCTTCACCGTCTACCTCGTCGCCTACATGCTGGGGCAGTTCCTGACCAGCCTGCTGGGGCGCCACATGGCCACCCGCGTGCTGTTGCTGGCGGGCATGGCGATCACCCTGGGCTGCAACGTCGCATTTGGCTTCAGCTACCTGATGGGGCCGGCCGGTTACGTCCCGATGCTGGTGCTCATGGTGATCAACGGTTTTGCCCAGGCCACGGGCTGGCCCGGCAACGTGGGCGTGCTGAGCAACTGGCTCAATCGGAGCGAGCGCGGCCGGACCATGGCCGTCTGGGCCACGAGCTACCAGCTGGGCTCCATCCTGGCCAAGACCTTCGCTGCGTTCTTGCTGGCGGCCGCGGGCGCGGTGTGGTCCTTCTGGGGAGCAGCGGCCGTGATGCTCGTCGTGTGGCTGCTGTTCCTGTTCTTCCAGCGTGATCGCCCCGAGGACGTGGGCCTGCCGTCTCTGGTCGAGGAGGTGGAGGTGCCGGTCGGGGACGGCCCGGCAGAACGTGTGCACGAGTCGGGGTTGTTCGCCGGCTGGACCCGCAGCGTGATCCTCACCGTGTTCTCGATGGGCGCGTGTTACTTCGTGTTCAAGTTCCTGCGGTACTCCCTCGACAGCTGGTCGCCGATGGCCATCGAGGAACTCTTCGGGCTGGGCAAGGCGCGCGCCGGCGTCGTGTCCACGATGTTCGACTGGGTCGGCTTCCTGGGCGTGTTCGTCGCGGGCTGGGTCTCGGATCGATACTTCGCAGGGCGGCGCTACCAGACCATCGTGCTCATGACCATCGGCATGGTGTTCGCTTTTGCCTTCCTGGCCGTGTTCGGTGTCCGATCGGTATGGCTGTTCGCGCTGGGTCTGTCCCTGTGCGGCTTCATGTTGATGGGACCCGATTCGCTCCTGGCGGGGGTCGGCGCCATCGACGTGGGCGGACGCAAGGGCGCCATCGTCGCGGCCGGCCTGATCAACGGGCTCGGCTCCATCGGGCCCATCTTCCAAGAGGAGATCATCGGCCTCGTCCTGGACCGATACGGCCAGCGCTCCTCGTTCTACCTGCTCATCGGCATGAGCATCCTTGGCGTGTTCGGCACCCTCTATCTGGGATATCGGTCCTGGAAGGGGCGCTCCACGTTGTGACCGGAGCTCTTTTCGGCCGCACCCGACGCGGATTGTCCGCGGAACAAGAGGCGTGGTTGGTGTGGTTCAACGTGACCTGCTGGTCGCGTTGGTGGCCGAGTACGGCCCCTGACGACCTGTGACTCCTCCGATGGCGCTGGCGCGGTGTTCGCGCTACCGCGTGAACTTCAATGCTCACCGCGTCTCGTCGCACTCCAATTCCAGTTCCCAACCCGACGCCGTTGCCCGGTTCTGCCAGATCGTCTCGTACAGAAGCAGATAGTCGGCCTCGCCTACCAGGTTGCGAAAGTGTCCGGTTCGGGCGTAGAGGGCCAGATAAATCGGTTCGATCTCCACCAACGCCTCGCGTTCGTCGAGTTTCGTCAGGGTCACGGAGTTGCCCTGAAGGTTCGACTGCTCCCAGCACAGATACAGGACGAACGCGCGTTCTGGGGAAACGAACGGTACCCAGGTCCTGGCCGACAACGCGTACCCCTCACCGTCGCGGAACCAGTCGAACGCAGCCTCCCGACCCTTGTCGCGCTCGAGCATGCGGAACAACTGCAGGTTGCGCGTCCAGGTGTTCTCCGCGCGGATCCAGGCCATCTGGCCATCGTCGATCTCCGGGAACGAGGTCGCGGGAAGTGTGCCGATCTCGTCCAGTCGGATCGAGATCGTCTCCACGTGGTGGAACCACCACGCCTCTTCCTCGACGATGCAGGGGGGCAGGCTGTCAGGACGGAAGGGCAGGAGTGATGCGAGAAGGCGCGGACAACTCGCCTGCGAACGGCTTCTCAGTTGCCCACGCCATAGACCACGTAGGCAGCGCCGGCATTCGTTCCTCCGTCATCGTTGTACCGGGCGCCGATGAGCAGGTCGTCGAATCCGTCGCCGTCGATGTCGCCGACTCCGGCCACCGAATACCCGGCTCCGTCGCCGGCCTCCTCACCGATGAAGCGGGCATCCGCGTTCGCCAGGTCCATGGTTCCGTACACTGGGCCATACACGAGGTAGGCGGCGCCAGAATCCGATCCATCGCCGTCGTGGGTTTCGCTGCCCACGATGATGTCACCGAAGCCATCGCCATCCACGTCACCGGCATGGGCGACTTCGTGGACCGTGTCGCCGGCGTTCTCCCCCATCAGCTTGGCGTTCGCCGCGGAGAGGTCTACCGTCCCGTACACCGGGCAGTAGATGAGGTATGCCGCTCCGGCGTCCGTGCCATTCTCGTCGTTGTTCACCGCTCCGATGAGGACGTCATCGTAGCCGTCGCCATCCACGTCGCCGCCCGTATCGAGACCGTACCCAACCGTGTCCTCGGCCTCCTCTCCGACGAGCTCCGCGTCCGCAGCCGAGAGGTCGATAGTCCCACTCACTGGGCTGTAGAGGATGTACGCTCCGCCGGAACTGTCCCCACCGTCGTCGTTCCCGTGGCTACTTATCAGGACGTCGTCGATGCCGTCGCCATCGAGGTCGCCGGCTGCCGAGACGCGAGTGCCGACACGGTCGAGGGAGTCCTCCCCGACCAGCTTCGCATCCGCGGCCGACAGATCGAAGACGCCCGATACCGGTGACTCGACGATGTAGCCCGCACCGGAACGGTCTCCGCCAGCGTCCTGGCCCCAGGCGCCCGTCAGGAGATCGGCGTAGCCGTCGCCGGACAGGTCGCCGCCGGACACGCCGGCCCCCATCCAGTCGTTGCCGGTTTCACCTACGAGCTTGGCGTCGGCGAAGGCCAGGTCGATGGTCCCCGTGAGTGGTCCTCTGAGCATGTAGGCAGCTCCGGCATCCCCACCGCCGGCCCCGTTGTAGATCGCTCCGATGATGATATCTGAGAGACCGTCGGCATCCGTGTCGAATCCACCGTCCACGATTCGTCCGGCGCGGTCCCCGCCGTTTTCACCAATGAACTTCGCGTCGGCCGTGGACAGGTCCACGTGGCCGTACACCGGGCCGTGGACGAGGTACGCCGCACCCGCGTCGCTGCCGCCAGCGTCCTCGAGGACAGCGCCGACGAGCAGATCGACGAACCCGTCGCCGTTGACGTCGCCAGCACCTGCGACCGAGTTGCCCGCGTAGTCCTCGCTCGCCTCTCCGATGAGTCGGGCGTCGGCGACGGACAGGTCGTAGGTGCCTGCGAGGCCGCATCCAGCTTCCACTCCATCACAGTCATTGTCGATCCCGTCCCCGCAAACCTCGACCTCACCAGGATTCGCGTCAGCGTCGCCGTCGTCGCAGTCCCCGCCGCACGTGGTCCATCCATCGCCATCTACGTCCTGAACGTTGAGCCCCACGTCAGCGTCGTCGCAATCCCCGCCGCACTCGGTCGCTCCGTCCTGGTCGTCGTCGGACTCCATGGGGTCGGTCTGGCCATCACAGTCGTTGTCGAGGTGGACATCGCAGACGTCGGGGGCTCCGACGTGAACGGCCGTGTCGCCGTCGTCGCAGTCGTTCTCGCAAACCATCCATCCATCGCCATCGGCATCGTCTTCGTCAGCAGGGATGGTCCCGTTGCAGTTGTTGTCGATGCCGTCGCAGACTTCAGCTGCCCCGGGGTAGACGGTCCCGTCTCCATCGTCACAGTCGCCCTCGCAGACCATGGAGCCATCGCCGTCGTCATCTACTTCCGTGGCCGAGAGCGAGCCATCGCAGTTGTTGTCGATGCCGTCGCAGATCTCGATCCCGCCAGGGAAGGCAGCGGCCTCGCCGTCGTCGCAGTCACCGTCGCAAGGCGAGTGCCCATCCCCATCGTTGTCCTCTGGGTGCATGTCCGGATCGTCGTCGTCGCACTCCTCGCAGCCCATCCAGCCGTCACCGTCGTAGTCGTTCTCGTCCACAGGAAGGACGCCGTCGCAGTCGGTGTCCAGCCCTTCGCAGACCTCTGCTGCTCCAGGATGCCGGCTCGCGTCGGAATCGTCGCAGTCGCCCTCGCAGACCATGGAGCCGTCCCCGTCGTCGTCCACCTCGGTCGCAGTCGCGGCACCGTCGCAGTCGTTGTCTTGGCCGTCGCAGACCTCGGTGTTGCCCGGGAAGTTGCCGGCGTCCCCGTCGTCGCAGTCGCCCCCGCACACCCTCACGCCATCCGCGTCGGTGTCGTTCTCGTCTGCGGGAATGGTGCCATCACAGTCGTCGTCCACGCCGTTGCAGTCCTCGGTGGCTCCCGGATAGATAGCGCTGTCGTCGTCGTCGCAGTCGTCCTCGCAGATCATGAACCCGTCGAGATCGCCGTCCACCTCGGTCGCGTCTGGTGCACCGTCGCAGTCGTTGTCGATGGCATCGCAGAGTTCGGTGGCGCCTTCGTAGACGGTGTCGTCGCTGTCGTCGCAGTCGGTGTTGTCGGTGACCCAATCGGCCTGGGGAGCGCAGGTGTAGTCGCCGGCGTCGGCGCTGTCCCCGTGCAAGTCGCCGTCCAGGTCGGGGTAGTACGTGTCGAACGCTAGTCCGTCGTCCGGCGTGCCGTTGCAGTCGTTGTCGATGTCGTCGCAGATTTCCGCGGCGCCCAAGTAGGAGGTCTCGTCATCGTCGTCACAGTCCCCGGAACAGGTGTCCATGCCGTCGCTATCGGAGTCGTCGAGGTTCAAGTCTGCATCCGAATCGTCGCAGTCGCCCTCGCACTCGGCGATCCCGTCCCCGTCGTCGTCCAACTCCTCATCTGCGGGGCTGCCATCGCAATCGGTGTCGATCCCGTCGCACCCTTCGTCGGCGTCTGGATGGACGGTCTCGTCACCGTCATCGCAGTCTCCATCCTGGACCGTCCAACCGTCCCCGTCTTCGTCCTCGCAGCCTGTGGCCGCTGCGCATCCGTCGTCGTCGCAGTCGGTCAGGCCGTCCTGATCGTTGTCCACTCCGTCGTCGCACTCGCCGGCCTCGTCTCCCTCGATCTCGGTGGGTGTGGTGTCGTCGTCATCGTCGGCGGTGGTGTCGTCATCGTCGTCAGCGGTGTTGTCGTCGTCCCCTGCGGTGTCGTCGTCGCTCTCGGTCGGACAGCCGAGGGCGAAGGCGAGGGCGGTGGCGAGGATGATGGAGAAGGTGTGTTTGGTCCACATGTGGATCCCCCTGGGTGATCTGCGGAGGATAGCACGCAGGCGACCTCGCCCTGAGACGCTCAGGTGGCGAGCCCTGCTGTTGCCGGCCGCTGCGCGGCGGCGGATTCCGGAAGGAGCGGGGGTGTTACTCCGTCAATCCGTGGCATAGACGATGTACACGGCGCCGGCATCCGTACCCCCCGCGTCGTTGTAGTACGCACCGAACACCAGATCCATCAAGCCGTCCCCATCGATGTCGCCGCCGTAGGAAACGTATCCCGCCTGGTCGCCGGATGCCTCTCCTGTGAATTTGGCATCGGCTGCAGACAGGTCGACGGTTCCGAACAATGGTCCGTACAGGAGATACGCAGCGCCATTGTCGGTCAAGCCAGCGTCGTTGTAGCGCGCGCCGACCAGGATGTCGGCGTACCCGTCTCCGTCGACATCTCCAGCCGTAGCTATCGGAAGGAACCCGCCATCTCCGGCGTTCTCGGCAACCAGCTTGGCGTCCGCAGCGGACAGGCTGATATTTCCGTATGCGGGGCCGTACAGGAGATAGGCTGCTCCGGCGTCCACACCGCCCGCGTCCTCGTAGCGTGCGCCAATCAGGATGTCGTCATATCCGTCGCTGTCGACATCGCCCGCCGCGGAAACCGAATAGCCACCTTGATCTCCCTCCGACTCTCCCGTGAACTTGGCGTCTGCGGCGGAGAGACCGACGGTGCCAGAAAAGGGGCCGTAGACGAGGTAGGCCGCGCCGGCGTCAGCCCCTCCCGCATCGTTGTATGGCGCACTGATGAGCACGTCGTCGTATCCATCGTTGTTCACGTCGCCAGCTGAGCGTGCCATGTTTCCCGCCCAGTCCCCCGCATTCTCACCCACCAGCTTGGCGTTCGCCGCAGATAGGCCCAGCGTGCCGTAGATGGGTCCATTCAGCAGATAGGTGGCTCCTGCGTCGACTCCGCCGGCGTCCTCGTTGTAGGCGCACACCAGGATGTCTGCCCAGCCATCAGCGTCGACATCTCCGGCTGAGGCCACGCATCGTCCCGCGTGATCTTCGGCGGCCTCGCCGATCAGCTTTGCGTCCGCTGCAGATAGGTCGATGGTGCCCGAGAGCGGTGTATAGAAGAGATAGGCAGCACCTGCGGCATCACCGCCCGCGTCTTGCTCGGTCGAACCGACGAGGATGTCGTCGAGGCCATCGTTGTCCACGTCGCCGGCGACTGCAACGCTGCCGCCAGCGTAGTCGGAAGCGGATTCCCCGATTAGTTTTGCGTTCGCCGCCGAGAGATCGATTTGGCCGTTGAGAGGGCCATGTAGGACGTACGCTGCGCCAGAGTTGGAGCCGCCAGCATCGCTCCGCTGTGCCCCGACCACCACGTCGCCGAATCCGTCGCCATTCAAGTCGCCGCCTGCCGAAAGACCGAGGTACCTCGATGTGTAGTCGTGGGCTTCCTCGCCAATGAGTTTGGCCGTGGAGTTGGCCAAGCTGATCGTCCCTTCCGGTCCGCATCCTGCCTCGACTCCATCACAGTCGTTGTCGATCCCGTCCCCGCAAACCTCGACCTCCCCAGGATTCGCGTCGTCGTCGCCGTCGTCGCAGTCCCCGGCACACGTCGTCCATCCATCGCCATCTACGTCCTGAACGTTGAGCCCCACGTCAGCGTCGTCGCAATCCCCGCCGCACTCGGTCGCTCCGTCCTGGTCGTCGTCGGACTCCATGGGGTCGGTCTGGCCATCACAGTCGTTGTCGAGGTGGACATCGCAGACGTCGGGGGCTCCGACGTGAACGGCCGTGTCGCCGTCGTCGCAGTCGTTCTCGCAAACCATCCATCCATCGCCATCCGCATCGTCTTCGTCAGCAGGGATGGTCCCGTTGCAGTTGTTGTCGATGCCGTCACAGACTTCAGCTGCCCCGGGGTAGACGGTCCCGTCTCCATCGTCGCAGTCGCCCTCGCAGACCATGGAGCCATCACCGTCACCATCTACTTCCGTGGCTGAGAGCGAGCCGTCGCAGTTGTTGTCGATGCCGTCGCAGATCTCGATCCCGCCGGGGAAGGCAGCGGCCTCGCCGTCGTCGCAGTCACCGTCGCAAGGAGAGTACCCATCTCCATCGTTGTCCTCGGGGTGCATGTCCGGATCGTCGTCGTCGCACTCCTCGCAGCCCATCCAACCGTCCCCGTCGTAGTCGTTCTCGTCCACGGGCAGGACTCCATCACAGTCCGTGTCGAGTCCTTCGCAGACCTCGGTCGCGCCGGGATGCCTTGAAGCGTCAGCGTCATCGCAGTCGCCCTCGCACACCATGGAGCCATCCCCGTCATCATCCACCTCGGTCGCGGTCGCGGCACCGTCGCAGTCGTTGTCTTGGCCGTCGCAGACCTCGGTGTTGCCCGGGAAGTTGCCGGCGTCCCCGTCGTCGCAGTCGCCCCCGCACACCCTCACGCCATCCGCGTCGGTGTCGTTCTCGTCTGCGGGAATGGTGCCATCACAGTCGTCGTCCACGCCGTTGCAGTCCTCGGTGGCTCCCGGATAGATAGCGCTGTCGTCGTCGTCGCAGTCGTCCTCGCAGATCATGAACCCGTCGAGATCGCCGTCCACCTCGGTCGCGTCTGGTGCACCGTCGCAGTCGTTGTCGATGGCATCGCAGAGTTCGGTGGCGCCTTCGTAGACGGTGTCGTCGCTGTCGTCGCAGTCGGTGTTGTCGGCGACCCAGCCCGTCTGCGGATCGCAGGTGTACTCACCGGGTTCGGCGGTGTCGCCGTGGAGGTCACCATCGAGGTCCGGGTAGTAGGTATCGAATGCCAGCCCGTCGTCCGGCGTGCCGTTGCAGTCGTTGTCGACGTCGTCGCAGACTTCCGAAGCCCCGGGGTAGGAAGTCTCGTCGTCGTCGTCGCAGTCGTCCGAACAGGTGTCCACGCCGTCCCCGTCTGCATCGTCGATGTTCAGGCCGGCATCCGAATCGTCGCAGTCCCCCTCGCACTCGGCCGCCCCGTCGCCGTCGTCGTCGACCTCCTCATCGGAAGGGCTGCCGTCGCAGTCCGTGTCGATGCCATCGCAGCCCTCGTCGGCCCCTGGGTGGACGGTTTCGTCCAGGTCGTCGCAATCTCCGTCCTGCACGACCCACCCGTCCCCGTCAGCGTCCTCGCAGCCGGTGGCCGCAGCGCACCCGTCGTCGTCGCAGTCGGTCAGGCCGTCCTGATCGTTGTCCACGCCGTCGTCGCACTCGCCGGCCTCGTCGCCTTCGATCTCGCCTGGAATCGTGTCGTCGTCATCCGACGTTGCGTCATCGTCGTCCGAGGCGGTGGTGTCGTCGTCACCGGACGTGTCGTCGTCGTCTGTTGGACAACCGAGTACGACGGCGAGGCTCATGGCGAGGAGAAGGGCGAGGATGGGTTGGGTCCGCATGAGAGTCCCCCTTTCTACTGTGCGGAAGGATAGCACGCAGCTCAGCGGTTCCTCCCGCGCCAAGGACACGTCATCGCTACCTCGCGACATCCCGCCCGGGCTTGCTATCCTGCTTGGAGACCAACCAGGGGGAATCCATGCGGATCGACCATTTCGTCGCGTTCTTCTTCGCCGTCGCTCTGACCTTCGCCATGGGCTGTCCGACGGACGATGACGACGACACCACGGGAGACGACGACACCGTCTCCGACGACGATGACGCGACATCGGACGACGATGACACGACCCCGACCGAGTTCGAGGGGGACGAGGCGGGCGAGTGCGATGACGGGGTGGACAACGATCAGGACGGGCTCACCGACTGTGACGACGATGGTTGTGCCGCAGCCACGGGCTGCGAAGACGACGATGGCGATGGCTGGACGGTCCAGGGCGGCGACTGCGATGACGGCGACGAGACTGTCCATCCCGAGGCTGAAGAGGGGTGTGACGGGATCGACACGGACTGCGATGGAAGCCCCTCGGACGAGGAGGTGGACGATGATGGGGATGGGGTCGCCGAGTGTGAGGGAGATTGTGACGACTCCGACGCCGATCTGAACCTCGACGACGCCGATGGTGACGGCGTGGACACCTGCTCCGACGACTGCGACGACGCGGACGAGACCTCGTACCCGGGGGCCACGGAGGTCTGCGACGACCTCGACAACGACTGCAATGGCACGCCAGACGATGGGCTGGTGTTCGACACCTACTACCCCGACGCCGACGGGGACCTCCGGGGTGATCAGGACGATGCCGGAGAGTACACCTGCGATCCGCAGGCGGACTGGGTGGCCGACAACACCGACTGTGACGACTCGGACGACACGGTGTACGAGGGCGCGACCGAGCTGTGCGATGCCATCGACAACGACTGCGATGGATCTCCCGACGCGACCGAGGTGGACGTCGACGTCGACGGTTTCATGATCTGCCAGGGGGACTGCGACGACGCCGACGGCGCCATCTACCCCGGCGCCACCGAGGCCTGCAACGGCGTGGACGACGACTGCGATGGGACGGTGCCTGCGGACGAGGATGACGCCGACGGCGATGGCGTGCGTGTGTGCGAAGGGGACTGCGATGACGCGGACGCAGCCAACTTCCCGGGCAACACCGAGGTCTGTGACGGGAACGACAACGACTGTGATGGGACTCCGAACGCCAACGAGGTGGATGACGACGGCGACGGATACAGGATCTGTGAAGGCGATTGTGACGATGCGGACGCCAGCAGGAATCCCGGGGAGATCGAGGCCTGCGAGGGCCTCGATACGGACTGCGATGGCGTCCTGCCGGTGGACGAGAACGACTACGACGGTGACGGGTGGATGGGCTGCGAGGAGTGCGACGACGATGACGCGGGCATGCATCCGGACGACCTGGACGGGGACGGATACTCCCCGTGCGACGGCGACTGCGACGACGGCGAGGCCACGGCGTACCCCGGTGGCATCGAGATCTGCGACGGGTTGGACAACAACTGCGACGGCTCACTCTCAGCCACGGAGGTGGATGACGACGGCGACGGATCCATGGTCTGCGAGGGGGACTGCGACGACGGTGAGGCCACGGTCCATCCGGGGGCGGCGGAGGTCTGCGACGGTATCGACAACAACTGCAACGGGACGGTCCCCGCGGACGAGGACGACGTGGACGGCGACGGCTTCATGGTCTGCGAGAACGACTGCGACGACTCGGATCCCGCGGTTCACCACGGCGCTGCTGACGTCTGCGACGCCCATCTGGACAACGACTGCGACGGGGTGACCGATCCACTGGAGTCGGACGACGACCAGGACGGCGCCACCGAGTGCGGCGGGGACTGCGACGACGCTGACGTGGGGCTGAACGTGCAGGACGTGGACGGCGATGGCTGGACCACGTGCGAGGGCGACTGTGACGACGGCGAGCCGGACGCGAACCCCGACGAGGAGGAGGTCTGCGGAGACGGCATCGACAACGACTGCGATGGTGTGGCCTCCCCCTGCGGCTTCGAGGGCGACATCGATCTGGCCACCGCCGACGCCAAGCTCCTCGGCGAGGCCAACAACGACCAGGCCGGCAACTTCCGCAGCCTCTGGAATGCCGGAGATCTCGACGGCGACGGCGCGGATGACATCGTCGTCGGAGCGACCTACAACGACCACGCCGACTACAACGCCGGGACGACCTACATCTTCTACGGGGCCGTCACCGGAGACCTCGACCTGGGAACGGCCGACGCAGAGCTGTACGGCGAGGTCACCAGCGACGTCTCCGGGTACGCGGTCGCCGGGGACGGCGACGTCAATCAAGATGGATACGGTGACTTGCTGATCGGCGCGCATGGACAGGACGCCGGAGGATCGATGGCTGGAGCAGCCTACCTGTTCCACGGGCCCATCTACGGCTCGCATTCCCTGGCCACGGCCGATGCGAAGTTCATCGGAGAGAACGCGCAGGACTATGCGGGGATCGCGACGAGGCTCGATGGCGACGTGAACGCCGACGGCGTGGACGACATCCTCATCGGAGCCTACCTCAACGGCGAGGGTGGAACCGAGGCTGGCGCCGCGTACGTGGTGTTCGGACCTGTCACGGGCACCGTCGACCTGTCCGCCGCTGACGCCAAGCTCGTGGGCGAGGACGCCGGCGACAGGGCGGGACTCGGCGTCGCCATGTCCGGGGACGTCGATGACGACGGCGTCAACGACGTGCTCGTCGGAGCGTACTGGAACGACGACGCGGGGACGGACGCAGGCAAGGCCTACCTGATCTACGGCCCCGTCAACGGCGACCTCGACCTGTCCTCTGCTGACGCGACGTTCGTCGGCGAGGAAGAGGAGGACGCCGCCGGCGTCAGCGTTTCGTTCGCCGGGGACGTGAACGGCGACGGTCACGACGACATGATCATCGGCGCGTGGAAGAACGATCGCGGAGGGCTGGATTCCGGAACAGCCTACCTCGTCCATGGTCCGGCCTATGGCCAGAACGATCTCTCGGCGGCGGACGCCATCATGATCGGCGACGCGGCCGGCGACTACACGGCCAAGACCGTTGCCGCGGCCGGAGACGTGGACATGGACGGATTCGACGACGTCCTGGTCGGGGCGAGCTGCGCCGACGCAGGCCATACCAACGGAGGCGCGGTCTACTTCATGCGCGGTCCTCTGTCTGGAACGCTGGATCTCATCCAGGCCGACGCGGTGTTCCTGGGTGAAGCCGCCAGCGACTTCGCGGGCCACGCCTTTGCCGGCAACGTGGACCTGGATGGCGATGGCATCCTCGACGTGGTGATCGGCGCGGGATTCAACGACGAGAGCGCGACGGACGCCGGGGCGGCCTACGTCTTCTACGGGGCCGACTGACGTCTCCCCCCAGGTGGTGCCGCTCGGATCTGTTCCGGGGGCTGGCGAGCTTTCCCTACACGGTTCGGGCGCGTTCGCGTCCGCACTGATGCGTCGGAGCCAGGTCACTCCGGAGCCTCGGCGAGGTGCGACGGGTTGTCGGCTCCGGAACGCCTGGAGCTGCGTTCTCATCCCAGGTTGCGGTCGCAGTGATACGCTGCTGCGGAGGGAGGACTCATGTTGAACTACCGTCTCTACGCTCTGCTGGCTTGCCTCGTCCTGGTCATCGGTTGCCCGACGGATGACGACGACGTCTCCGATGACGACACGACTGGTGACGACGACACGTCCGGAGACGACGACACCGGCGATGGCCCCGTAGACGCGGACGGTGACGGGTACACCGACACCACGGACTGTGACGACACGGATCCGTTGACGTTTCCGGGGGCAAACGAGCTTTGCGATGGCCTGGACAACGACTGCGACGAGGTGGTCCCGGAAGACGAACTGGATGGCGACGGGGACGGGATGTCGGCCTGCGAGGGGGACTGTGATGATGCAGACGAGACCGTTTATGAAGGCGCAGAGGAGATCTGCGATGGCCTGGACAACGACTGCGACGAAGAGGTCCCGGCGGACGAAATCGATGACGACGGGGACGGCGTCTCCGAGTGCGAGGACGACTGCGATGACGAGAACGACGGCGTCTACCCCGAGGCAGAGGAGGTCTGCAACGCCATCGACGACGATTGCGACGAGGACGTAGACGAGGGATTCGACGAGGACGGCGACACCTTCACCACGTGTGGTGCCGACGGGATTGGAGGGAACGAAGACGACGACTGCGACGACGATGACGATCAGGTCTACCCCGGGGCAGCGGAGCTTTGCGATGGGCTCGACAACGACTGCGATGGCAGCCCGGGCGAAGACGAAGCCGATGCCGATGGCGACGAGGCCATGATCTGTGAGGGCGACTGCGACGACGGGAACGCGGCGCTCACCCCGTTCGACGTGGACGGGGATGGCGCCAGTCCCTGTGACGGGGACTGCGACGATGCAGACGCCGACGCCAACCTGCTGGATGCCGACGCGGACGGCTTTTCGACCTGCGAGGACGACTGCGACGACAGTGACGCCGGACTGACACCCGCCGACGCGGACGGCGACGGGTACTCGTCCTGCGACGGTGACTGCGATGATGGCGATGGCAGCTTGACGCCCGCCGACGCCGACGGCGATGGCATCACCTCGTGCGACGGAGACTGCAATGACTCCGACGCCGCCAACTACCCGGGCAACCAGGAGGTCTGCGACGAACAGGACAACAACTGCGATGGTCTGGCCGACGACGCCGACGCCACCGTGACCGGCCAGCAGGTCTGGTACGCCGACGACGACGGCGACAGCTTCGGCGACCCCGACATGAGCTACCTGCGGTGTTTCGCGCCTGCGGACACCGTCGACAATGCGGACGACTGCGACGACGCCAACGCGACGGTCAACCCCAACGCCACCGAGATCTGCGATGGCGCCGACAACGACTGCGATGGAGTCTCGGACAATGAGGATGCGTTCGGCTGCGACGACTACTACCGGGATCTGGACGGCGACGGCTACGGGGACGTTAGCGACAGCCAGTGTCTCTGCGTAGAGGACGCGCCCTACACGGCGACGACTGCTGGGGATTGCGATGAGGGGAATCCTCTCGTCCATCCCAACCAGGTGGAGGACTGCAACGGTATCGACGACGACTGCGACTTCCTCGTCCCTGTTGACGAGGTGGACGACGACGGCGACGGGCAGATGATCTGCGATGGGGACTGCGACGATACCAACCCCACTGTCTACCTCTGGGCGACCGAAGTCTGTGACGCGCTGGACAACAACTGCGACGGCACGCTCCCGGCCGACGAGACCGACGACGACGGCGACGGCGTGCCGGTCTGTGATGGGGATTGCGACGACGGCGACGCCACGGTCTATCCGGCTGCCACCGAGATTTGCGATGGACAGGACAACGACTGCAACGGCTCGGTGCCCGCGGATGAAGATGACGACGACGGCGACGGCGTCATGGTCTGCGAGAACGACTGTGACGATGCCGATGCCGATGCCTTCCCGGGCAACCTCGAAGACTGCTTCGACGGTGTCGACAACGACTGCGAAGGTGACGTCGACGGTGACGACCCCGAGTGCCAGGGGGCGCCCGACAACGACGGGGACGGCTGGGACGTGACCGTCGACTGCGACGACGGCGACCCGGACCTCAACTGGGACGACGACGATGGAGACGGATTCTCGACCTGCGACGACGACTGCGACGATGCCGAGGCGGACGCCTTCCCCGGGAACGCGGAAGACTGCAACGACGGTATCGACAACGATTGCGAGGGGGACGTGGATGCTGCGGACCCCGAGTGCGCTCCCCTCGGCTCCCTCTGGGCCAGCGTCAGCGTGGGGGGGCGGTCAACCAGCTACTACTACCGCGGCTTCTCCTGCGGAGTGAGGGACGACGGGACGCTCGACTGCTGGGGTGATGACCAGCGCTGGCAGTCCACCCCCCCCGATGGCGTCTACACGCAGGTCGACTCGGGCAACTGGCACAGCTGCGCGGTGGCGGACGATGCCACGGTCGAGTGCTGGGGGTACGATGGTTTCGGCCAATCCTCCCCCCCCGGCGGGACCTTCACTCAGGTCACGACCGACTGGTATCACTCTTGCGGCATCGCCACCGATCAGAGCGTGGAGTGCTGGGGCTATGACGGTAACGGAGAGTGCTCCCCACCCGGCGATTCGTTCGTGCAGATCGACGCAGGCAAGCAGCATGTCTGCGGTGTACTCGACACCGGATCGGCGGAGTGCTGGGGCAACAACGGCGACGGCCGCGCGACGCCAGCGGCCGGCTCGTACCTCAAGGTCGACGCAGGGTACGATCACACCTGCGGACTCCACGACGACGGCTCGATCGAGTGCTGGGGCAACAACGGCGAGGGCGAGTGCGACGCTCCTGCGTTCGACACCTGGGTCGACGTATCCGCCAGCTACAACTACACCTGCGCCGTCCGGGACGACGGCCTCCTCCACTGCTGGGGCGACAACGACTACGGTGTGGCCGAACCGCCTGACGGCGACTACGTGGCGGTCGCCACCGCCGAGCTGCACGCCTGCGCGGTGAACACGGCCGGAGAGGTCGTGTGCTGGGGTCGAAACGACTTCCGTGCCTGCGAGGGACCCGTGGAGGAGCCGGTGGACGAGGGGCTCGTGTGGACCTCACTGGCCATCAACGGCGCCAACGGCGACTCGGAGTCCTACAACGGCTTCGCATGCGGGGTCCTGGACGACGCAAGCATGCTGTGCTGGGGCGCCAACCATTTCTGGCAGGGCACCCCCCCCGACGGCCCTTGGTCCCAGGTCTCGTCGGGCACAGGCCATACCTGCGGCCTCAAGTCGGACGAGACGATCGAGTGCTGGGGCTTCGATGTCTACGGCCAGGCGTCGCCGCCGGGGGGGACCTTCGTCCAGGTATCCGCCGAGTACTACATCACCTGCGCCGTCGCCACGGACGAGACCGTGGAGTGCTGGGGTCGGGACGCCTACGGCGAGACCGTGCCACCTCCGGACTCGTTCGTCTCCGTATCGTCCGGCGTCAACCACGTCTGTGGTCTGACCGTCGCGGGTGACGCCTCGTGCTGGGGCCGAGACGACGACGGCTGGGCGTCCCCCCCGGCAGGTACGTTCGTCGAGGTGGACGCGGGCTGGGATCACAGCTGCGGCATCCTCGACGATGGATCCATCGAGTGCTGGGGCGACAACGCCGAAGGCGAGTGCGACGCCCCGACGTTCGACACGTGGATCGACATCGATTGCCATGACAACTACTCGTGCGCCGTCCGCTCGGACGGGTTGTTGCACTGCTGGGGTGAGACCGACTACGGCGTGGGCGATCCCCCTGACGGCGACTACCTCGAGGTGTACATCTCGGGCTCACACGCCTGCGCCCTGGACACCAACGACGATCTCCTCTGCTGGGGTCGAAACGACTACAACGCTGCAGAGCCCCCCGTGGCCATCCCGGTCGATGCGGGCCTGGGGTGGGCGAGCGTCACGGTCAACGGCGTCGGCTCCCCCTACAGCTACATGCCGTATCGGGCACACAGCTGTGGCCTGCTCACGAGTGGAGAGGTGCGGTGCTGGGGCAACAGCGAGTGGTACCAGGCCACACCGACGGAGGGCCCATACGTCTCGCTGGACGCGGCCAAGTGGCACACCTGTGGCGTCAGGACGGACGGCGCCCTCGAGTGCTGGGGATACGACTACTACGGCCAGGCCACCCCCCCGGCAGGAACGTTCCTGCAGGTCACCGCCGACGACGCGTACACGTGCGCCATCGCGGGTGACGACAGCGTCGAGTGCTGGGGCCGGAACCAGTACGGTGAGATCTATCCGCCCAACGGATCGTTCGCGCAGATTTCCGCCGGGGAGCATCACGTCTGCGGCGTCACCACCTCGGACGATGTCGAGTGCTGGGGAGCCGACGGCGACGGGCAGGGCTCCCCACCCGGTGGCAGCTTCACCAAGGTAGCGTCAGGCTACGACCACACCTGTGCCTTGCTGTCCGACGGCTCGGTGAGCTGCTGGGGTGACAACTCCGACGGCGAGTGCGACGGACCGACATTCGACACCTGGGTCGACATCTCAGCCAGTGAGGACTACTCCTGCGCCGTTCGTGCGGATGGCCTGCTCAGCTGCTGGGGCAAGGACGAGTGGTCCATCTTGTCCCCCCCAGCGGGTGATTTCGTTGCGGTTGAGACCGCTTCCCAGCACGCTTGCGCGCTGGCCTCCGACGAGACCATCCAGTGCTGGGGCCGAAATGACTTCTGGGCTGGCGAACCCCCACTCGAGTAGAAGTTCGGGCGTGCGGCATGGCCGTCGAGCCGGCGGCGGCAGCTGGTGACGCAACGGCCGAGCGGTAGATTGGCAGTCAGGGAGGAGGTCCAATGCAGATCCACGTTTCCGTCTGGGTGGCAATCCTGGGGATGGGGCTCGCATCCATCGGATGTGGTAGCGGCGAGATCGATGCGGATGGCGACGACTTCGGATTCGAGGGCGACGAAGCCGGCGAGTGCAGCGATGGGGTGGACAACGACCAGGACGGGCTCACCGACTGCGATGATGATGGCTGTGAAGCCGCGACATCGTGCAGCGGGGACGACGACGACATCGGTGACGACGATATTGGCGACGACGACGCGGGCGACGACGTGAGTGATGATGATGTAGGTGACGACGACGTCGGAGACGACGACGTCGGAGACGATGACACGGGGGACGACGACGACACGTCGGCCATCGACGATTTGTGGGCGCTGGACTTCGACGGCTTCGACGACTGCGCCGTCGTCGGTGACCAGGTCGCGTTCGATCAACTCGACCAGGCGTTGACGATCGAGGCATGGATCAGTGCCATGAACAACGATTCGGGGTTTGGCCTGCCCGTCGTATCGAAGAGGCTCGCCAATCCGGAGCCGGCTGATTCGGGCTTCACACTCCACTACTGGTCCTGGGACGGGCCCGGGTATAGTCCGGACTCGATGCGGTTCCAGGTGGGGACCGACGAAGGTCTGCACGAGATGTATGGATGGCCCTACAGCATCCACGGGAGCACCTGGACGTACGTGGTCGCGGTGTACGACGGCTCGGAGATGCGGACCTATGTCGACGGTGCGCTCGACGCCTCGCAGCCTGCAACGGGAACCATCGTGGCCAACGACGACTCCTTCGACATCGGTTGCCGGTCGGACTCCGGCTCCTACCTGTTCGAAGGACAGATCTCACAGGTCCGCATCTGGGCACGGGTCCTGAGCGAGGCCGAGATCCAGCAGCAGTTCATCCAGCCAGGGTCGATCGATCCGTCCGACCTGATCGGGCGCTGGGACATCGACGAGGGAACGGGAAACATCCTCCACGACGCCAGTGGCCATGGATACGACGCAATAGTCTACGGGGGAGCTACGTGGATCCCCATGTAGCTCTGCAGGTCGAGTTTGGGATCTGCGTGGGCTACGGGGCTTTGAATACGGCTTTCCCGAAGGTTTTTATATGGTCACGTCCCCTTCCCGCTTGATAGCCTTCCCCCGAGGTGGAAGGGGGATTTCCAATGTACACCCGTGCTGTTCTCGTCGTCGTGACTCTCCTCGTCTCGAGTCCCTTGATGGTGGGCTGTCCGCCGGATGAGGGAGACGACGACACGAACGCCCCGGGGGACGACGACGACGGGACGCCCGGGGACGACGACGACGGGACGCCGGGAGACGATGACGATGGGACGCCGGGGGATGACGACGACGGGACGCCCGGCGACGACGACGACACGACACACGGCGTGGACGCCGATGGCGATGGCCACACCGAAGACGTGGACTGCGACGACGGCGACGCCAGCACGTACCCGGGCGCTGCGGAGAGCTGCGACGGCCGGGACAACGACTGCGACGGCAGCGTCCCTGCGAGCGAATCGGACGCCGACGCCGACGGCCACATGCTCTGCGAGGGGGACTGCGACGACGGCGATGCCAGCACGTACCCGGGCGCCGCGGAGATCTGCGATGGCCTGGACAACGACTGCGATCTGCTGGTGCCTGCCGACGAGGTTGACGCCGACGGCGACGGCTTCCTGGAGTGCGACGACGACTGCGACGACGCGGACGATCAGGTATTCCCCAACGCCCCTGAGCAGTGCGACGCGACGGACTGGGACTGCGATGGGCTGGCGGAGTGCGACGATCCCGACTGCGCGGCCGAACCCCAATGTGCCGGTGGTGGCTCGGCGATGACCGGCAAGGCGGAGGTGCTGGAGACGACCGGGGGGACGCCGTCGTACTTCTGCGAGCAGGAACTCACGGGCGCGGCGATCGCCAACTGCCCCAACTGCGACTACACCTTCGACGTCACGTACACCACCACGGCCCAGAACGGCTCGTGCATGTGGTGTTGGGACTTCGCCGACGGCGACTACCAGCTGGGGTTCTCGGCCACGGCGGGCGCCATCTACCTGTACTACACGGCGTACTCGAGCTGGTACTGGTGGTACTACGCGTCGGCGGGCGGCGCGCACGACGTGGAGTTCTACTACAGCGGCTACTACTACTCGTACAACTTCGAACAGACGGGGTACTGGGACTTCTCGGGCGGTGCCGCCGAGATCTGCGACAACGGCGTGGATGACGACCTCGATGGAGACGTGGACTGCGCTGACTCGGACTGCGCGACCGATCCCTACTGCGTGGGCGGTCCCATGAGCGGTAGAGCGGTGACGATTGAGACCACCGGGGGGACGCCGTCGTACTATCACGAGCAAGCTCTGGCAGGGACGCCGGTCCCGAACTGCCCGAACTGCGACTTCACCTTCGACATCACGTTCACCACCACGGCTCAGAACGGCTCTTGCCTCTGGTGCTGGGACCTGGCGGACGGCAACTACGAGCTCGGCTTCTCGTCCTCTGCCGGCGCCATCTATCTGTACTACACGGGCTACTACGGCTCCGATTGGTACTGGTGGTACTACGCAACGACGGGTGGAGCCCACGACGTCGAGTTCTACTATGACGGCTACTACTACTCGTACGCCTTCGAACAGACCGGCTACTGGGACTTCTGACGCCCAGCAACACACTGCACTTCGCCTCGGCCCTCCTCTGCGCTGGGCCACGGCCGCGTGGTCCGACGAGAATTGCGGCGTGATGTTGTTACGCATGTAGCCCGCGCTGTCTCCAGCTTCGATTCTGTAACTGCACACAGATATCTTCTTTGGCCCGGTACGGGTCGTTTGATAGCCTCCGGGTAACCACGAGGGGTTGGAGGGGAACATGCGTATCATTCTTAGCGTCCTGCTGTGTGGGTTGGGATTGTTCTGGTTCGGCTGCTCGCCGGCAGACGAGACGGACGACGACACCGGCGATGACGACGTGTCCGACGACGATGTCTCGGACGACGACGTGTCCGACGATGACGTGTCGGACGACGACGTCGGAGACGACGACACCACCGAGGAGGACGCGGACGTGGATGGATGGACCGTGGGGGACGGGGACTGCGACGATGGCGACGCCAGCTCGTACCCCGGCGCCCCGGAAGAGTGCGACGGCCTGGACAATGACTGCGATGGCACCGTGCCCGTCGACGAGCAGGACCAGGACGGCGACGGCCTCTCGGCCTGCCACGGCGACTGTGATGACGGCGATGCCGACGTCTACCCGGGCGCCCCCGAGCAGTGCAACGGCGTGGACGACGACTGCGATGGTACGCCGTTGACCACCGAAGCAGACGATGACGGCGACGGCGTCCTCCTCTGCGAGCAGGACTGCGACGACGCGGATCCGGACAGCTACCCCGGCGCGATCGAGCAGTGCGACGGCGTCGATAACGACTGCGACGGGGCCTTGCCCGTGGACGAGCGGGACATCGACCTCGACGGCTTCCTGGCGTGCGACGACGACTGTGACGACCTCGACGCCGACATCAATCCTGGCGAGCCGGAGCGTTGCGACGGCGAAGACACCGACTGCGATGGCAACGTGCCCATGGACGAGTCCGATCTAGACGGCGATGGTTATCTCGGCTGCGACGACGACTGCGACGACCTGGACAACGACGTGAACCCCGGAACTGGCGAGGACTGCTCGGATGGCGTGGACAACGACTGTGACGGAGACGCCGATTTGGCCGACTCGGACTGTGGTGGCCCTGCGGCTCCGGGCGGCCTGATGATCGACGTGGCGTTCGACGCCAGCGGCGGCGCGGGCCCGGGCAGCGCCTTCGTCGAGTTCGTCTGGACCATGCTCGACGACACGCAGAACCAGAACCATCTGTGCGAGTACACGTACGAGTACCAGGCGGACTACCCGGCCCTGGGTCCGAGCCAGGGTCCGGACTTCGCCCAGATCATCGACCTGCCGATCACGTTCATCAGCGGAGTGGAGACCGGCAGCACCTGCCCGGCGGCGTACGATGTGTACGCGGCCGACGGCGATCCCGTAGGCGCCGTGGAGTGGTTCATCAGCCCCATCGCGATCATCACCTGCGACCTGATCACCTCGACCCCCGCAGTGGCTGGCACGCAGTTCATCGACGATCTGTATGGCGTGGGCATGACCGACGGCTCCCTGGGTAGCTGGTGCACCGAGTTCGGGCCGGCTGCATCGGGCACCTGGGGCCTGGGCGACATCGAGGGCCTATGGGTCAAACCCTCAGACAGCTCCAACGGAGCGGGCGCCTACGGCATCGAGTATTATCCGGCACCCAACGGCGACATCGGTGGTCTGGGCGACTTCGACTCCTGGTCGGCGATGGGCTCGGTGTTCGCCGCTTCCTCGAACATGTGGGAACCGGGGTACGGCATCTCGGGCGAGTACATCACGGTGCCCATCTGGGTGTTCGGATACAACTGATCCCATGGATGGAGGCTACGTGCGTCTGGTCACGACCATCGTCTTGTTGGTTCTGTGTCCGTGCTCTTCCGGCTGTGAAGGAGAGTCGGCCGACGACGACATAGAGAGCGAGACCCCGGACGAGGTCGCCGTCATGCACGGCGGTTTGTACCAGACGACCGAGACGTTCGGAGAAGCCCCCTACAGCTACAGGTACTTCCTGCGGTTCTATCCCGATTCGACCGTGATCGGCGTCTCGTCGACCGGAACAGCCACCGAGATCGGTGGCTGGTTCACCAGAGAGGACGAGACGCTCGCCAGTGGAACCTACTCGATCGACGGTGACGAGATCACGTTCACGCTGCAGCACCCCGATTCCAACGTGGACTACGACGGCGTCGTCGAGGAGCGTGGCCGCGTCCTGCAACTCGTGTCCTACAGCCACACCACAGGCCACGGCGACTCGCGCGAGTACGTGTTCGTGGAGATGGACTGAGCTGGCATTCCCACCTCACACTGTGACGGCACCTTCCAGCGGCGCAGGAAGCCAGCACCCTCAGCGTGTCTGATAGTCGCCTGCATCCGCGCCGTTGGTCCTCGCGCGAGTCTTGGCCAATTCCTGCCGTCCAGTCACCGGCCCCAGGACAAAGTGCGCAGTACCCGGTCTACAACCGCCGAGAACCTACAGTTCGACTCCGACGAGGAGATCGTCGTAGCCATCGGCGTTCACGCCGCAGGCCGAGGAAGCAACCACTCCTGCAGAGTCTTCAGCAGCCGTTCCCTGCGTAGATCCCCTCATCTGCATCGTCACAATCCATCCCCGGTGACGTGGCCGCATCGTACGGACCAGGCAGCCACCACTCGTCATACCCATCCCAGTCGAGATCCCACGACGCGGCTTCTGCGCCCCCATAGGCACCCATGTCCGTCACCGAACCATCCGGATCGGCCAGGGCGGGATCGCCGGCGCCCACGAGCGGCGATGCGGTCGAGAGGTGGAGGTCCCAGTCGATCGTATCCGCCGGGTTGGTGTCCTCGAAAAGGGCATCCGTGGTGAGGTTGCCGTCGATGCCCGTGGGATCGGCCATGCCCGTGTAGTCGGCCGGCGTGTTGTCCCACGCGCTGCTCCAGCTCACCGTGACCGTTCCGTTCACTCGGTTCAGTCCGCCACCTGTCGAGGCCGTATTGGCCTGCAGGATGGTGTGATTCACCCCCACGTCCAGGGTCGCGCCATTGTTCGCGGCCACGGCCATTCCTCCCCCGACGCCACCCGCCTCGTTCCCGACGATCACGACGTGCTCCAGGTCGACGTCCACGGAGGTCGCGTATAGATCGTCGATTTGAATCCCTCCGCCGTCGTAGGTGGCGTAGTTACCCGTGATGATCGCCTGGTCGAGGCTGAGCTCGGAATCTCCCCCGTTCGCCCACAGGCCCAGGCCCCCCCCGTGCCCGGCCAGGTTGTCGGCCAGCCGCACGTGGGACAGGTCGAACTCGGCCGTGGCGCCGCCGTACCAGATCTCGAGGGCCATTCCACCCCCGATTCCCCAGGCCGAGTTGCCGGTCATCTCGAGTTGATCGGCGGTGATGGACAGGGAGTCGAACTCCATGTGGGCGGCCAGGCCCCCGCCGTACATGCCGGCTGTGTTCTCCTCGAACTGGACCTGGTCGAGGTCCACCGCGATGGGGCAGCCGAAGTAGCCACTGTACGCCCGCAGGCCGCCACCGTCGTCGGTCGCCTGGTTGCCCGAGAACGTGGCGCGCTGCATGGTCAACTCCAGCGTCTGGGTCGAGTCCTGGCCCATGAGGTAGCCGCCGCCGCCCTTGGCTGCGTCGTTGTCCAGGATCGCCACGTCGGTGAACGTCGGCGACATGTCCGGCCACGGGCCGTAGACGGCGAGGACGAATCCACCGCCACAGTCCGACGCGACGTTGGATTCCAGCGTGATGCCCTGAAGCGTGGGACGCACCGACGCCCAGTCGGAGGTCGAGGAGGCATAGAGGCTCACGGCGCCGCCATAGGTAGCCTGGTTGCCGTCCATCGTCAGATCGACGAGCTGAGCCGTGATCTCCCCGTCGTCGTAGGCCAGCATGGACACGCCGCCTCCCCACGTGCCCGAGCTGTTCGCCGAGATGGTGATGTCCGAGAGCGAGGCCTGGTTCACCGCGTTGTCGGCCAGCAGGTAGATCCCCCCACCAGAGGTCGTCGCCTCGTTCCCGGTGACGACCAGGTCTCGGAGCGTGGGAGACGAGTTCGCTAGGTAGATGCCTGCCCCTCGGGAGGCTACTCCCCCGGCGATGGTGAACCCGGCCAGGATGGCCGCGGAGGTCTCGCCTTGTGCGATGGTGACCACCGGGCCCACACCGTTGCCATCGATCCACGTGCTAGCCGGTCCGGACACGCCGACCACGGACACGTCCTTGCCGGAGAAGTCGATGGTCTCGTAGTAGGTGCCGGCGGCCACGCAGATCGCGTCCCCGGGTGCTGCCGCGTCGATCGCGTCCTGGATGGTGGGGTGGGCGATGGGCACCAGCGCGCCGACGCCCACGGCTGGATCGGTGTCGTCGCAGTCCCCGTCGCAGGGTGTCGCGCCGTCCCCGTCGGCGTCGTCCAGGTGGAGTTGTGGATCGGTGTCGTCGCAATCCCCTTCGCACGAGGCGTATCCGTCGCCGTCCCCGTCCACGTCTTGGGGATCGTCCACGCCGTCGCAGTCGTTGTCCGGGATCCCGTCGCAGACCTCAGCGGCTCCCGGGTAGGCGCTGGCGTCGCCGTCGTCGCAGTCTCCGCCGCAGGAGCGGAACCCGTCTCCGTCCGCGTCGTCCTCGTCGGCAGCCGGCGAGCCATCGCAGTCGTTGTCCAGACCGTCACACAGCTCCGGTGCCCCGGGGTAGGTGTCGGCGTCGCCGTCGTCGCAATCGTCGCCACTCTCTGCCGTGCCCGGCTCCACGAAACAACGCAGATGGGTGATCGCTGCGTCTCCATACGTGTCGCCGTCTGCGTCCCCGTAGAACAACGTCAACCCGACCACGGACGCGTCGTCCGCGTCGATCAGGCCATCGCAGTCGTTGTCCTGGTGATCGCAGATCTCGGTGTTGCCCGGGAGGTTGTCGGGATCGGCGTCGTCACAGTCGCCGTCGCAGGACGATGTGCCGTCTCCGTCTGCATCGGCGTGGTTCATGGCCGCGTCGCTGTCGTTGCAGTCGCCTTCACAGCTGGACTCGCCGTCGGCGTCCACGTGGAGAATGGGGCCATGCATTTATGATTTAGATTTTTGGACCACCTCATAGAGGCCCTCGAGGCGGGTCATCCAATCGTCCAGCCGAACGTCGGAATCGCGCTTTCGTCGAGCGTTCGACATCAATTGACTGACGCGAGATGGATGGATCCCCAACGCTCTCGCGACGGCAACTCCAGGGAGCCGGTCGCGCCATCGCAACCACCACACAACCACCCACCGAGCTCGATTGCCGCGCCGACCACGTGGAGCGTCCTTGAGCGCGGCCATGGGAAGCCCCGTCACGTGCTGAACCTCCAGCATCGCTTCCTCGAAGGTCTGCTGCGGCGATTGGATACGATCAGGGGACCGGTACAGGGTCACTGGTCGGGAGAGGGCTCGGCCGAAGAGTACAGACTCGTCGAATCCCTCCGGGGTTTCCTCACACCCCGATCGAACGTCGTCGACGTACCCCGAGTAGGCCTCCACTGAACCAAACGACGAGAGCAGATCGTCCACATGAAGCCACGCCGGCCGTGAGGTCACGCCCAGGTAGACTGCGTGGCTCGTCCAATCGGCCTCGAGCATCCGGGATACGAGGCCACCACGGACTGGATTCAAGTGGATGTAGGCCAGCAGGTGCCGCCAGTAGTCCTCGTCCTCGACCACTCGGTTCTTGAAGCGCCCTCTGTACAGGGGACCGTCCCACTCATAGTCGTGGTTCAGCCTCTGGGCGTATCGCCCGCACAGAGAACCGATGGCACGACTGAGATTCCCCGCGGGTGTCTCGACGAGCAGATGGAAATGGTTCGGCATGAGTGCGTAGCCGTGCACTCGGATATCGAATCGCTCGGGCAGCGAACCGACCAACTCCAGGAACAGACCACAGCACTCGTGGTCGAAGAAGATGGGGGAGCGACGAGCGCCACGGTTCATCACGTGGTGCCGGGCGCCTGGATAGTCGAGGCGACGAGGTCGAGCCATGAAGGGACCCTACCAAAAAACTAAATCATAAATCCATGGCCCCATTCAGGCCCCATTCAGGCCCATTCACCCGGCTCCGCGTTCGTCGCGGTGCTATTCTCCGGGGCATGGAGGGGATGAAGATGCGCGCGTTCATCGGTCTGGTCCTGACAGTGTTGCTGAGCGGCGGCTGCGACTCACCGGAATCCGGGACGTACGACGCCTGGTTCGAGGACCAGACGTGGAATCTCGTGCCTGAGTCCGGGCCGGCGCACTTCACCCTGGGGTTGGAGGATGGCCAGGTCACCGTGGAGATGTCGGATACGCGCCCGGGACAGTGCTCGTGGACGAGCGGGAGCGAGACAACGATCGCGTGGCTCGATCCCTATCGGCTGTTCAACGCCTCCGCGGATCTGGAGGGCGACAGCTTCTCCACCTCCGGCGAGGTCCTGGTCGGTGAGGTGAAGTACCCCATCGTCCTCGAGGGAACCTGGGTCGGTACGGAACGTGTGGAAGGGACCTTCATCGTCGAGCTGGAGCAGGACTGTCACGGGGCGTGGGTGGCCTGTGCGCAGGGATCGGACTGCCCACAGCTCCTCGAGGTCACCCAGGCCGACATCCTGCTCGTCGCCGACAACGCGGCCTCCGAGGAGCCGATCCTGACGCAGCTACGGGAGGACGTCGCCGACCTGGTTGGCAAGCTGCTGGCGCTCGGCGTGGATTTCCGCATCGGCGTGCTCACGTCCGATGTCGGCGGCACGGGTAACGGCACTTCGGGCATCATCCTCTCCGCGGATCGGCTGGGCGCGGACACGTGCGGCCCGCCCGTGGTGATCACCCCCGAGACGGAAGATCCCGCGGCCGTGGTGACCGACCTCCTCGACGTGCTGTCGGACTACTCCAACTCGAACTACGGCGAATACGCAGCCGCCCTCGCCATGTGCAGGGGGATGTCGTCCGGATGGTGGGACGAGCTGGAGGAGCGCCCCGATTCCGATCCGGTCCGCCAGATCTGCTCGATACCACCCGTCGAGGAACGCCAGTGCAACGAGGGCTTCTTCCGCGACGGCGTCCGTACCGTCGTGATCACCGTGTCGAACCGGGGCGACCGGACCGCCCGCCTCTCGATCCTCCCGTCCGAGGACGATCTCGCGACCTGCGTCGAGGAGAGCGATGCCGACCCGGTCACCGCCGGCTGTGACTGCCGCGTCGACTACTGGGCAGCCTTCATGGAAGGCATCCGCGAGGATGTGAGGGTGTTCGCCATGGGCCCCACCTACACCAGCCAGGCCGAGGAGGTCACGCTCTGCGACGGCACGACCGCGAGCTACGCGGGGCCGTGCTATACGGATGCCACCTCCGCGTGCGACATCGACCTCCCCCAGCGCATCGCCTGCCTGACGTCGGGCAGGTTCTTCCCCTTCAAGGAGGTCTCCGATCCGGACGAACCCGGAACCTGCGAGCCGGTTGACGTGGGCGCGACCCTGGCGGAGATGGCCGACATGATCACGTGGGTAGGCGTCGCACCCGCTTCACCTTGACACGACCGATGCCCGCTCTCGCTCGACCCGATCCTGGGCATCGTCATGCTGCCTCCCACGGGAGAACCCGTGGAGCGAGCCGGGGTTGCTCGATCTCTGGCTCGAGGGGCCAGGAGTATCTCAGCGCCGGCGCAGCGCGAGCGCGGCCATCAGGAACAGCACGCCCAACGCCCACGGAGTCCCGCGACGGGCCCCCTCGACGCGGCAGGAGCAGTCCGAGCCCACCTGGAGATCGTGGTCGTCATCGCCTGCCGGGTCGGTGGTGTCGTCGTCGTCATCGTCTGCCGGTTCGGTGGTGTCGTCGTCGTCCCCGGTCGTGTCGTCGTCGTCGCCCTCTGAGCACTCCTCGTCGTCCTCGTCCAGGGCGTCGTCGCAGTCGTTGTCCAACCCGTCGTCGCAGATCTCGTCGGCGTCCGGGTTCACCGCGGCGTCCTCGTCGTCGCAATCGTCGCCTCCGTCCCCACCGTCGAAGCCGTCGCCGTCCACGTCGGTCAGGTCGACGCCGTCGCAGTCGTTGTCGACGCCGTCGTAGGGGATCTCCAGGGCGCCAGCGAAGATGGCCGCGTCCGTGTCGTCGCAGTCGCCGTCGCAGGTGGTGTAGCCGTCGGCGTCGAGGTCGTCGAGCTGCAGGGTGTCGTCTTCGTCGTCGCAGTCGCCGTCGCAGGTGGTCCAGCCGTCGCCGTCGAGATCGTCGAGCTCCAGCGCCGCGTCGCCATCGTCACAGTCGCCGCTGCACGTGTCCCAGCCGTCGCCGTCCGCGTCGGCGATCTCCAGGGTGGCGTCGAAGTCGTTGCAGTCGCCGTCACAGGTGCTGAACCCGTCGCCGTCGTCGTCGTCGTGGTTGAGCGCGTCGTCCTCGTCGTCGCAATCCACGGGATCGATGCCGTCGGTGCACAGCATCCAGCCGTCGCCGTCCGCGTCCTGCTCGTCCAGGGGGATGTCGCCGTCGCAGTCGTTGTCCAGGCCGTCGCAGAGCTCGGCCGCGCCGGGGTAGACGGTGGCGTCGCCGTTGTCGCAGTCCCCCTGGCAGGCGTTGAAGCCGTCGCCGTCGGCGTCCGAGTCCACGTCCTCGTCCACGTCGCCGTCGCAGTCGTTGTCGATGCCGTCGCAGAGCTCGGGCGCGCCCGGGTAGACCGTGGGTTCGTCGTCGTCGCAGTCCCCGCCGCACAGCAACACGCCGTCCTCGTCGTCGTCGAGTTCGTCGGTGGGGATGTCGCCGTCGCAGTCGTTGTCCAGCCCGTCACAGTCCTCGGCCGCACCGGGGAAGACCGCGGGGTCGAGGTCGTCGCAGTCGCCGTCGCACAGGGACGCGCCGTCGTTGTCGAAGTCGCCGTCCTCGTCGTTGAGGGGATCGCAGTCGTCGTCGATGCCGTTGCAGACCTCCTCGGCGCCGGGGAAGACGTCCCCGTCGGTGTCGTCGCAATCTCCGTCGCAGATGGACAGGCCGTCCCCGTCCCCGTCCGCGTACTCGCTGGTCGCGGGATCGCAGTCGTCGTCGATGCCGTTGCAGGTCTCCTCGGCGCCCGGGTGGATCCCGTACTCGCTGTCGTCGCAGTCGCCGTCGCAGGAGGTGTAGCCGTCCATGTCGAGGTCGTCGAGGTTGAGGGACGCGTCGCTGTCGTCGCAGTCCTCGCAGGCGGTGTATCCGTCGCCGTCGTCGTCGGGCTCGTCCTCGGTGGTCGCGTCGCAGTCGTTGTCGATGCCGTCGCAGATCTGTTCGGCCATCCCCGGGTTGACCGCCGCGTCGAGGTCGTCGCAATCCCCATCGCAGGTGGACCAGCCGTCGCCGTCGTCGTCGGGTTCGTCCGTGGTGGTGGGATCGCAGTCGTTGTCCAGACCGTCGCATTCCACCTCGAGCTCGCCTGGGTTGACCGCGGCCTCGTCGTCGTCGCAGTCGGTGCAGACCGAGTAGCCGTCGCCGTCGTCGTCGGGTTCGTCCGCGGTGGTGGGATCGCAGTCGTTGTCGATGCCGTCGCAGGGGGTCTCGGCCATGCCGGGGTTGAGGCGCGGATCGGCGTCGTCGCAGTCCCCATCGCAGGTGGTCCAGCCGTCTCCGTCGTCGTCGGCCAGATCGAGCGTGGCGTCATCGTCGTCGCAGTCACCGTCGCAGACGGTGAACCCGTCGCCGTCGTCGTCGGGGCTGTCCTCGGTGGAAGCGTCGCAGTCGTTGTCCAGGCCGTCGCACTCCACCTCGGCCGCGCCAGGGTGCACCGCGGCGTCGGCGTCGTCACAATCGCCGCCGCACTCGTCGGTGCCGTCTCCGTCGTCGTCCACCTCCTCGTCGTGGAGGTCTCCGTCGCAGTCGTCGTCGATGTAGTTGCAGGCGACCTCCGCCGCGCCCGGGTGGACCGCTGCGTCGCCGTCGTCGCAGTCGCCGCCGCACTCGTCGTGGCCGTCTCCGTCGTCGTCCACCTCCTCGTCGTGGAGATCCCCGTCGCAGTCGTCGTCGATGTAGTTGCACGCCGTCTCGGTGGCGCCGGGATGCACGGCCGCGTCGGTGTCGTCGCAGTCCCCGTCGCATTCGGTCACGCCGTCTCCGTCGTCGTCCACCTCCTCGTCGTGGAGGTCTCCGTCGCAGTCGTCGTCGACGCCGTTGCAGGCCACCTCGGCGGCGTCGGGATTCACGGCCGCGTCCGCGTCGTCGCAGTCCCCTGCGCACTCCATCCAGCCGTCTCCGTCGACGTCCAGCTCGTGCTGCGGCACCACGTTGTTGCAGTTGTTGTCCACGCCGTCGCAGACCTCGGGTGCGTCCCAGTACACCGAAGGCTCGGTGTCGTCGCAGTCCCCGCTGCACTCGTCCATGCCGTCTCCGTCGTCGTCGACCTCCTCGTCGTGGAGGCCGCCGTCGCAGTCGTCGTCGATGTAGTTGCAGGCGATCTCCGTCGCGCCCGGGTGGATCGCCACGTTGGTGTCGTCGCAGTCACCGTCGCACTCGGTCACGCCGTCGCCGTCGTCGTCGACCTCCTCGTCGTGGAGGTCTCCGTCGCAGTCGTTGTCCACGCCGTCGCAGGCCACCTCCGCGGCGCCCGGGTGAACGGCCGGGTCGGTGTCGTCACAGTCGTCGCCGCCGCACGCGTCGTCGGTGTAGCCATCGCCGTCGGCGTCTTGACAGCAACCGGCTCCGGGATGGACCGCAGCGTCCCAGTCGTCGCAGTCCCAGCCGCCCTGGGGGTACGACGCCATGTCGTACGCGCCGGGTTGCCACCACTCGTAGTAGCCGTCGCCGTCGCGGTCCCAGAGGCCCGCGTTCGGGCCCCCGTACCCGCCGATGTCCGCGGTGCCGCCATCCGGATCGGCGACGCTCGGATCGCCCGCGTCCACCAGGCCGGACGTGGTGTCCAGGTGCAGGTCCCAGCGGGAGGGAACGGCCCCTCCGCCGCCCCCCTGGAACTCGAGGTAGTCGGGATCGACGGTGATGTTGCCGTCCTGCGGCAGCGCGTTGGCGCCGTGGTAGTCGTCGGGGGAGTTGTCCCAGGCGTTGGTGTGGGCGACCGTGGCCGAGGAGTTGCCGCTGACGAAGAGCCCTCCGCCGCTGTCGTCCGCGGAGTTGGAGTAGAGATCGACGCCGTCGAGCTCCGCCGTCGAGCTCCACTCGAGGAGGATGCCGCCGCCCTTGAACTCGGACTCGTTGGAGAGGAACGCACACTGCGCCACGTCGGCGTGCGCCTCGACCAGGTAGAGCCCCGCGCCCAGGTACCCGGTCCAGTTCGCCGAGAACACGACGTTGGACAACGACGCGGTCGCGTCCCAGAGCGCGATGCCACCGCCCGAGTCGTACGCGTAGTTCTCGGCCACGATGGTGTTGGAGATGGTGGGGGCGCCGTCGTACGCGTAGATCCCGCCGCCGAAGTACCACGCCTCGTTGTTCTCGATCACCAGGCCGATCAGGGTTGGATCGGCGTTGTCGATGTAGACCCCACCACCGTCCCAGGATTCGCCGCCGGTGAGGGTGAATCCCTCGAGGATCGCGCCGGGCCCCTCGGCGGTGTCGAACACCACGACCGAGCCCCAGCCGCTGCCGTCGATGGTCGTCGTCGCGGCACCACCGAGCCCGAACACGTGCACGTCCTTGCCCTGGAAGTCCACGTTCTCGTAGTAGGTGCCCGCCTCGACGCAGACGACGTCGCCGGGCGCGGCTGCCGCGATGCCGGTGTTGATGGTGGCGTGATCGGCCGGAACGTTGCGGTCGCAGGTCTGGCCCCAGGCGGGCAGGGTCAGGACCGTCGTGAGCAGGGCAGCGATGCAGCGCAGGAACATGGTCGGTCTCCGCGTTCGTTCGATTCGGAGGATTGAGCTCCCCAGCGCACTCGCCAGCCTCTTGGGGCGAACAGCGCTTCGTTCATTGTAGCTCCGCCAGCTGAAAGCACGCTGTTCTCCATCTGAACCATCTCGGCTGGTACCTTGTGCCGGTCACTTGGCGTCGAGGAACCCATGCAGGTGTGGCCTACGAGCAGGGCGCGATGGAGTCTGGCGGCAGCGGTGGCGGCCGTGGGCCTCGGGGTGGGTGCCGCGCTGGCCACGGCCGGCGAGCTGTGGTGGCTCGGCGCGGCCGGCGGGATCGGCGGTCCGCTCCTCTACTGGTCGACGATGAGGCGCTATCTGCGGAGGCGGCGTCTGGTCCAGGAGCCCTTCCCCGAACCGTGGCGAAAGGTGCTGCAAGGTTGTGTCGGGTACTACCGCGGGCTCGACGAGGAGGCGCGCCAGCGGTTCGAGGACGACGTCCGGTTCTTCCTGGCCGAGCAGCGGATCTACGGTTCGCAGGGCGCAGAGGTTCCGACCCGGATCCGGGTGCTGGTGGCGGCGGCGGCGGCGACGCTGGGCAACGGCCTGCCCAGCTGGGAGTGGCCCGACCTTCGCGACATCGTGATCTACCGCACGGCCTTCGACGGCGAGTACCGCGAGGGGGCGCGCAACCCGATCCGAGGCATGGTCCATCACAAGGGTCCGATCATCTTCTCGGCCCGTGACCTCCATCACGGCTTCTGCAAGGGCCCGGACGCCGTGCCGGACGGACGCAACGTCGGCCTACACGAGCTGGCGCACGTGATGGACCTGGCAGACGGCAAGGCCGACGGCGTACCCGCGGGGTTGGAGTTCGCGGCCACGGCGCCCTGGATCCAGGTCATGGCCGAGCGCCTGGACCGTGCCCGCGCGGGCTCCGACGAGGGTGTACTGCGCCGCTACGCCGGCAAGAACCGCGTGGAGACCTTCGCCGTGGCGGTCGAGGTCTTCTTCGAGCGTCCGCGAGCGTTGAAGAGACGCGATCCCGAGCTGTACGAGGTGTTGTCGACCTACTTTCGTCAGGATCCGGCGACCCTCGCGGAACAGTAGCCACGGCCCCGGTCGGAATCGACCCCATGGGGACCTGGCTGCTGCGGTTGCAGGATGCGCAGGGACACGATCCCACGCACCTGTTCCTGGCGCTGCTGGAGCCAGCGGGAACATGGCACCCGCGCGAGAACCGTTCTCCAGGACAGGACACCCCTGTAGACTCCAGGTGAGAGGGGGAGATCGCATGGAGAAATACGCGTGGTTGGCGGTGGCGTGCCTGTGGGGCGTGGGCTGCCAGGATCATCCGGCCGGGGACGACGACGTATCGGCCAACGCGGCTCCCGGGTCCGCCATAGTCCAGATCCATCCCCACGTGCCCGCCGAGGGGCAGGCGCTGGAGGCGGTCCTGGTGTCCGAGTCGGTGGATCCGGACGGCGACACGGTCACCTACCTGTGGAGCTGGTACCGCTACAACTACGAGCAGCCTCAGGACACGCCGACCATCGAAGCGGGCGTCACCGTCGAGGGGGAGATCTGGAGGGTGCACGTCCAGCCCACGGATGGCGAGAACGCCGGCCCCGCGGCCGCGAACCAGGTGACCATCGGGCCCCCTGCTCCGCCCGACGAGGACGGGGATGGCTGGGACGTCACCGAGGACTGCGACGACACGGACCCGGCGGTCCACCCCGGCGCAGAGGAGGTCTGCGACGGTCTGGACACCGACTGTGATGGTGTGATCCCGGACGACGAGGTGGACGGCGACGGCGATGGCCTCGCGGCCTGTGAGGGGGACTGCGACGACACCGATCCCTCGATCTACCCCGGCGCTGCGGAGCAGTGTGACGAGCTCGACAACGACTGCGATGGCCTGGTGGACGAGGGGGTGGATCAGGACGCCGACGGCGATGGCCACACCACCTGCGGTGGAGACTGCGACGACGGCGACGCGGACGTGTACCCGGGCGCCGCCGAGATCTGTGACGGCGTCGACGGAGACTGTGACGGTGTGATCCCGGCCGACGAGATCGACGGTGACGGGGATGGGGTGGCCGTATGCGAAGGGGATTGCGACGACGCGCAGCCCGACACCTGGCCAGGCGCCCCCGAGCAGTGCGACGGGCTGGACAACGACTGTGATGGCGTCGTGGACGAAGGGGTGTCGGACGACCTGGACGGCGACGGCTACTCGGCCTGTGATGGGGATTGTGACGACACCGAGCCCGGTATCCATCCTTCAGCGGCCGAGCTGTGCAACGGCCGGGACGACGACTGTGATGGGATCGTACCCGCCGACGAGGTGGACGCCGACGCCGACGGTTTCCCGTTCTGCGCCGAGTGCGACGATCTGAATCCGGAGGTCTACCCAGGCGCACCGGAGCTGTGCGACGGGCTCGACAACGACTGCGACGAGGTCGTCCCGGCCGACGAGGTGGACATCGACGCCGACGGGTTCCTCGCCTGTGACGAGTGCGACGACTCCTACGCCTCCTCGTACCCGGGGGCCGTGGAGCTGTGCGACGGGCTGGACAACGACTGCGATGGTGCGGTCGGCCTCGACGAGATGGACGACGACGGCGACGGCGTGAGGGGCTGCGAAGGCGACTGCGACGACGCGGACGCCACGATCTACCCCGGCGCGGTCGAGCTGTGCGACGGGCTGGACAATGACTGCGACGGTGTGGTCCCCGCGGACGAGGTGGACGTCGATTCGGACGGATTCCTCGCTTGCGAGGACTGTGACGACGCGGACGCCACGACCTGGCCGGGGGCGCCCGAGCTGTGCGACGGGGTCGACAACGACTGCGACGGAGTGGTCCCCGCGTCCGAGGCCGATGCCGACACGGACGGCTTCAGGATCTGCGACGGTGACTGCGACGACTCGGACTCGAGCTCGTGGCCCGGGGCGCCCGAGCTGTGCGACGGTGCGGACAACGACTGCGACGGCATCGTGGACGAGGACGTGGACGTGGATCTGGATGGGGACGGGCAGTCGCCGTGTCAGGGAGACTGCGACGACCTGGACCCGACCGTCTACTACGACGCCCCGGAGCTGTGCGACGGCCTGGACAACAACTGCAACGGTGTGATCCCGGCGGACGAGGTGGATGGCGACGGCGACGGCCACCTGGCGTGCGACGACTGCGACGACGCGGCCGCGGACGTGCACCCCTCGGCGACCGAGACGTGCGACTACCGGGACGAGGACTGCGACGGCGCCGCAGACGATGGGTTCCTCGTGGACGGCGCCTACGTGGACTTCGGCAACTGCGGCTTCTGCGGCAACGACTGCGGTGCGTACACGTTCGACAACGCGGACGTGCTGTGCGACACGTCCTTGGTCCTGCCCGCGTGCGTTCCCAGCTGCCTGCCGGGTTTCCACGACGTCAACCAGGACCTGGACGACGGCTGCGAGTGCGAGTACCTGGGACCCCAGGACGATCCGTTCGACGGCGTCGACGCCGACTGCGACGGCGAGGACGGGCAGCCGGTGGACGCGATCCACGTCTCGGAGACGGGCAGCCCGTCGGGGCTCGGCACGCCGGACGATCCGCTGGACAGCATCCAGCTCGGTGTGCTGGCCGCCGAGGCGGAGGGACTCGAGTACGTGCTCGTGGCCGAGGGCGCCTACGTGGAGTCGGTGGAGCTCGCCCCCGGGATCTCGGTGGTGGGCGGGTATTCTCCCGATTTCTCCCAGCTCGACCCGGACACCTACAAGTCGCTGGTGCGGGGCCAAGAGACCAGCACGACGATGCCGGGGACCTTCACGCTACGGTGTGTCCCGGGCGAGACGCAGCGCATCCAGGGATTCCACCTGCTCGGCACGACCGCATGGGCGGACGGCGACTCGAGCTATGGGCTCTACCTGCTGGACTGTGACGAACTGACCGAGGTCGCGGACAACCTGATCGAGGCCGAGCAGGGCGCCGCCGGTTTTGACGGTGTGGACGGCGCAGTCGGTGGGGACGGGGTCGACGGCACCGAGGGATTCCGGGTCCAGTGGACGGACTGCGCGAGCCCCCCCGAAGGGGGTGAGGGAGGGAGCCTGACCTGCTCCGGGCATGTGGTGGACGGGGGCGCCGGCGGTGGGATCAGCTGCCCCATCCTGAACTCCGGGTACCAGCCCGACGGGGTCACGGGATCGGGCCTGAGCCCCGGTTCGGGGGGCGACGGCAGGCACAACGCAATCCAGTACGTGGACGACGGCTGCGACGTCTGTTACGTGCCGTTCGGCTACGGCGCGGGTGACAACGGCGGCGATGGCGGCGACGGCGCCGCAGGCGCGGCGGGCGGCGGGTGCGTCGATTCGAGCGGCGCGGTCGTCGGCGATCTCTTTGCCGCCGGCATGGGAGAGGACGCGGCCGAAGGGGTCGCCGGATCGGGCGGCGGCGGGGGAGGGACCGGCTCCGGTGTCGAATACAGCTGCGACACGGACGACATCACCGGGGGCACCGGCGGTGGCGGTGGCAGCGGCGCCTGCGGCGGAGTGGGTGGCACCGCCGCGGGCGGTGGCGGCGGCTCCTTCGGGCTTTTCCTGACCTACACCGCGACGCCGGCCACGTTGCCGGTTCTCCTCGACAACGAGGTCCACACCAACGACGGCGGCGCCGGCGGCGCCGGCGGCCACGGCGGCCTCGGTGGTGAGGCGGGGATCGGCGGACTCGGTGGCGAGCTGACGTGGGGCGACACGTTCTGCGGTGACATCGGCGGGGACGGGGGCGCCGGCGGCGACGGCGGGCACGGCGGTGGTGGTGGCGGTGGATGCGGCGGTCCCTCGTTCGCCCTGTTCGTCTGGGGCGCCGTGCCGCTGGCGCAGTACGGCAACGGCAACACCTTGCACCACGCTGCCGGGGGAGCCGGCGGAGACGGCGGCTATGGTCCGGGTGGCACGGACGGCGGCGACGGACTGCACGGTGAGTGGGGGACGAAGAACTTCTGACTCGATCACAGGGCCTCGACGAAGATCGCGTAGTCCCCGGCGGCCGCCACCGTGGCGGAGACCAGCCTCCCGCCGTCCACGGCGTGTTCGAGGACGTCGTCCAGCCCCTCGGTCCAGACCTCGTGTGTCCCGGCCTCCGTGGGCGTCCAGAGAACCAGCATCCCGCCGGCCGTGTCGGCGTCGGCCTCGAGGGACAGCAGCCCGGTGGAGGGATCGCTGCTCAGCTGGTCGATGCGCCCAGGGGTGGCGCGGGGGTAACCGCGGCCGAGCAGCACGAGGAACTCCTCGGTGGGACCGAGGTCCTCTCCGCTGGCGCAGTCGAGGGAGTTGAGGTGGACCACCGTGTCGATGGGCTCCCAGGCATCGTCCACCCGGTGAAGGCTGTGGGGATCTCCGCAGGGCTGGCGCCACTGCCACCACGCGCCGCCCTGGGAGTGGGCGTCCTCGTCGGCGGCGTACCGGGCGGCGACCTCCAGGGTGTCGTCGCTGGTGGACCAGAAGCCGTACTCGCCGATCCACACGCCCGTGCCCTGGGCCTCGGCCATGGTCCAGATGAGGTCGTTGGTCATCTCCAGGCTCAGGCCGGTGGTGTCGATGGACTCGGCGTAGTTGTGGGTGGAGCCGACGAGGTTGAACGACTCGACGCCCATGCGCACCGGGTCGGCCAGGATCAGGCCCATGGAGGTGTCCCCGGCGGGGATGGCGGGCTCGAGGAAGATCAGCTGGTCCGACCCTGCGCCGCGGATCGCCTCGATCAGCTCGGTGAGGAGATCGTCGTAAAGCGGGGTGAGCTCGGCTGCCGGGCGGGAGGTCTCGGGTTCGTTGATCAGGTCGTACCCCGCCACCTCGGGCCGGCCAGCGAAGCGCTCGGCCACGGCGGCCCAGGTGGACACGAACTCGCCGCGGATGCCGTCCGTGTCGTCGTAGAAGTGGTTCCACGCCGCCACCACCGCGGGTGCGCTGTTGCGGTCGCCGCTGACGCAGGTGCTCAGCCCGTCGGTGATCGTGGCCCACCGGGGTGCCCCGTCCCAGCCCTTGCCCGGCCAGCTGCCCTCGGGGCAGGTCTCGTCGTCCGGGGTGTAGATGAACGCCGAGTAGGCGTCCTGGTGCATGTCGATCACCGTGTAGAGGCCGCGCTCCGCCGCCGCGGCGACGTACTCGTCGACGGCGTCCAGGTAGGCCTCGTCCACGGCTCCCCGCTCGGGTTGCAGGCGCGACCAGTGCACCACGAGGCGGATCACCGACAGCCCGCGGCCCGCCATGGCGTCCCAGTCCTCGTCCGTGGTGGGCAGCGTCGGAGGATGGGCGGGGTCGCCCTGCCAGTACTCGCCCAGCGACGTGATGTTCACGCCGCGCAGCAGCACCTCGCGGCCGAGGTCGTCGACGATGCGGTTGTCGCTGGACACGGAGAGGGGGCGCAGCTCGAGGAGACCCACGTCGTCGTCGTCGCCCGCGGGTGCGGAGTCGTCGTCGAGGTCGGGGCTGGAGCAGGCGGCCAGCCACAGCAGCGGGCCGAGCCACAGGAGCGTCGCGCGGGACATGGCGTCTCCCTCGGTGGTCTGCACGGGGTGGTCGACCGCGCGACGTGCAGTTAGCCGGCGCCCTCGACCCGAGTCAAGGACCGCAGGCGCTGCTACCCGCGCGGCATCGGCAGCAGCGCTCCGCCCGACACGGGGAGGTCCACTCCCGTCAGGTGGCGCGCCTGCTCGTCGTCGGCCAGGAACCGCGCGGCCTCGGCCACGTCCCCGGCCTCGGCCACCCGCCGCAGCGGCACCGCACCCTCGATGCGTTCGAGCCGTCCGGGCTCGGCGAACGCGGGCTCGGCCATGGGCGTGCGCACCCAGCCCGGCGACACCAGGTTGACCCGGATCTCGGGGGCCAGCTCCTGGGCCAGGGACTGGACGAGGCCCCACAGCGCGGCCTTGGACGCGGCATACGGCGCGTGCCCCGGCT
This sequence comes from uncultured Rickettsiales bacterium, assembly GCA_964425605.1. Lineage (GTDB taxonomy): Bacteria > Myxococcota_A > UBA796 > UBA9615 > CAYRNR01 > CAYRNR01. Next base: position 45,690 of record CAYRNR010000004.1, read on the forward strand.
CCCCCCGCTGTCCTGCCGTGGAGCCCACGAACGTCAGGCTGCCCCCCCGCATCACCCGCGCCGCCTCGCGCGCCAGGAGGAACGCCGAGTACGTGTTGGTGCGGAACATGCGGTCCAGCGCCCCGGCCTCCAGGTCCCGGATCGCGCCCGGCTCGAAGATCCCCGCCGAATGCACCAGCGCGTCCAGCGCGCCGGCGGCCTGCACCACCCGCACGCAACCCTCCTCCGCCGCGAGGTCTGCTCGCACCCCCGCGACCCGGTCCGCCCCGAACTCCTCGGCCAGCGCGGCCACGGGCGCCGCCTGCGTGCGGAACTGGGCCACCACCCGGTCCCCCTGCGCGACGAACCGCCGCGCGCACGCCAGCCCGATCCCCGACGACGCCCCGGTCACCAGCACGGTCCGCATGTCCACCTTCCACGTCTCGAGTTCCGATCCGACGCCGAGATTACCATCTCGGTAACTGGCAGCGCGCCGCGAGCGCGGCCGGACCATTGCGGTCCGGGCGACCAGCTACCCCCCGCCGTGTGAGGCCCGTGTGTGACCCACCCGGGCATCGACCGGTCACCCTGTGCTCAGGAACAACACGATCTGGAGACATCATGAGACATTCGACGATCCTGACCGCGCTCGCTGCCTGCGCCATCCTGGTCCTGGCGCTGCCTGCGTTGGCGGGCGACCGACTGACCGACAGCGTGGACGACGAGGTCGCGCTGTGGCTGGACGACTGCGGTCACGTGCTGACCGCGAAGAAGGACAGCCGCGCCTGTCCTCTCGATCGCGTGGACTCCCTCGAGGACCTGCCGGTCTCGGATGACGTCCTGGACCGGATCTACGATCTGCTCGATGCCGAGCCTTTCACCGCCGACACGGGCGTTGTCCGCGCCCTCGGTGTGGCAGATACCGTGCCCTACGACTTCTTCGGGCAGGGCGGGACCGAGCTGATCGTGCTGCCCGAGTTCGATTGGCCCACCGACGTGCCCGGCCTGCTGGTGGTGTTCGTGGAGCAGGGCGTGGACGGCCTCTCCGATCCGGACTCCCTCAACGTGATCATGGTGGCGGACTTCGACGACTGAGGCTGGGCGGCGCCCGGAACCCCGCCTCACGATCCGAGCTCGAGCACTCGGACGAACCGATCCCTGGTATCGTTGCTCTTCGGGGACTCGCGCGCGCGCTGCGCGTCCCGCGAGTCCACGGGAAGAGGGGACGGTATGTTGGCACCCGCGCGTCTGCGTCTTCTGGTCGCCACTGTGCTCTTCTGGTCGATGGCCGCTCAGGGGTGTTCGGGATCCCTCGAACTGGGGGACGACGACGACGTCTCCGACGACGATGTCTCGGACGACGACATGGGCGATGACGACGACGACGACGCGGACGACGACGCGGCAGACGACGACACCGGCGACGACGACGCCTGCGCGGACGTGCAGACGCTGTTCGACTTCGACGGCGACGAGCAGGGGTTCGGTCACGCGGCGACCGACGCCGGCTTCGCCGATCCCTGGGAGTTCGGGACACCGATGGGGGGCGGATGCGCGACGGGGAATTCCTGCTGGGGCACGCGCCTCACGGACGAGTACGGCGACTGCGAGGCCGGCGAGCTCGTCTCCCCCGCGATCGACCTCTCCGCGTGCGCTGGAGCGCCCGAAGCCGTCCAGCTGCGTTTCCAGCACATCTACCAGCTGGAGGACGAATACGGCGGGACCTGGTACGACGGCGGTCTGGTGCAGTTGTCGGCGGACGGCGGCGCCTCGTGGCACGACGTCTCGCCGGATGCGGCCTACCAGGGCGTGATCGAGGGGAACTACTCGGAGTGCCCCGGGAGCGCGGAGATAGACGGCCACATGGCCTGGTCGGGGTCCATCCCCGGCAACGGCTGGTCCGAGGTCACCGTCGTGGTCGAGGAGACCGACAAGACCGCCGACTTCCGCGTCCGTTTCCTGTTCGGGTCCGACCGATCCGCCACCGATCGCGGGTGGTACGTGGACGACGTCGCCGTGGTCGTCCAGTAGCAGCCCCTCGACCGGGGCGCTGGCGGTCCAGCGCGGGGATCTGGTGATCTGGGGCGAGCCGGCCGTGGCGAGCGGTGAGACGGGATACGGCGTGCAGGCGCGTTTGCTGTTCATCGAGCGGGTGGCCGAGTCCGCGGGCGTCTCGAGGCCCACGCCGGCGTCGGCCCTCGACGTCTCAGTCGCAGTGGTCGGCGATGTCGTCGCAGCAGTCGCCCCACATCTCGCAGTACGCGTCGCACCAGCAACCGCCGGGGGACTCGCCGCCGCAGTGGCCGCTGCATCCACGGTCCTGGGAGAAGTAGTCGGCGCAGCAGTCCTCGTTCCAGGGGGACTCGCAGGCGGCGTCGCACCAGCAGCCGTCGGGGGACTGGCCGCCGATGTGGCCGTCGCAGCCCTCGTCGACCCACTTGACGCAGGTGGCGGTGGCCTGGACGGAGGTGGTGTCCATGACGTGGCGCGAGTTGGCCTGGCAGACCTGGAGGCCGCCGCGCTCGATGACGATGGCGGAGTCGCAGACGTCGTCGTGCCACGACACGCAGGTGCAGCCGGTCATCTGGTAGTCGGCAGGGCAGTAGGTCTCGGCGTAGTTCAGGCGCATGGCGCTGTTGACATGGTAGTAGTCCACCGGCTCCGGATCCGCGGCCACGCACCGGGCGATGGCGTGGACCCCGGCGCCGCCAGGCCGGTTCATGGCGTGGCAGCGGCTCACCGACTCCTCGGCGTAGGCGCCGGAGCAGTCGCTGCCGGTGGAGTAGCACGAGCACGAGGCCAGGATCTCGTCTTCCTCGCAGTCCACGAACGAGTGATCGGCCAGGGAGCCAGTCCTCCTGGTCACGTCCCAGTAGGGCGGCAGCTCGGCCCAGATGGCGTTGGCCACGACACCGTCGCCGTGCAGGCCGTTGTAGGCCACGCAGTAGTCCGCGGACGTTCCGTCGAGGATCATGGCCGTGGGCAGCGCCCCCACACAGCCGCTGCGCAGATCGTCCACGTCCTCGAAGGGGCCGGGGAAGGCGTCGGTGCGGTCCTCGCACTCGCAGCTGAGCAGGGTGAAGCCCTCGTGGGGACCCCCGGTCGATGTGGCCCAGTCGTGGCCGCCGGACACGGCGCCGGACTCGAAGAGGTAGTCCTGGGCGATGGCGGCCGGAGCGCCGATCAGGGTGAGGGTGATCGTGAAGGTGAAGAGGAATCGTTGCATGCTCATCGTCTCTCCAATGACCCGGTGTTCCGAAAACATCGTTCGTACAATCGACGATCCCAGGCTATCGGCGGTTCCCGGGGTGGATGAACCGGTGAATGAACTTCAGTTCCGGACCCCCGGGTAGAATGTCCCGGGCCCCCTCTTCGCCCGAACCCAGCCCGGGAGTGCTGCCGTGAGCCAGATGGCCCCGATGAAGATGGAGCTGGCGTTGACCCACCGCTGCAACCTGCGGTGCGCGTACTGCTACGCGGGGGCCAAGTCGGACCGGACGATGTCGCTGGACACGGCGCGCAAGGCGCTGGACCTGGCGTTCGACCACCCGCACGAGCAGGTCCGGATCGCGCCGTTCGGCGGTGAGCCGCTGATGGAGGCGGCGCTGGTGGATGCGATCGCGGCCGAGGCGAGGCAGCGCGCGGAGGGGGCTGGCAAGAAGGTCCGTTTCACGATGACCACCAACGGGACGCTGCTCACACACGAGAACCTGGAGATGCTCGCGCGGCACGGCTTCCGCGTCGTCGTCAGCCTCGACGGGGATCGAGGGGCGCAGGACGCGGCGCGGCGGTTCGCAGACGGGTCGAGCTCGTTCGAGGCGGTGATCGCGGGCCTCGAGCGAGCGCGGGCGGTGCTGGGCACGCGCCGGACGATCTCCGTGGTCCATCCGGGCAACGTGCGGCGCATGGCCGAGTCCTTCGAATGCCTCGTTTCGCTGGGTGTGAACCAGCTGTCGTTCTCCATCGACTACTCGGCGGACTGGACCGACGAGGATCTGGCCGCGCTGAGAGAGGGCTTCGAGGGCATCACCGATCGGGTCATCGCGAGACACCGGGAGGGGCAGGCGATCGTGGTGCGGCCGCTGCACGGCAAGATCCGGCGGCGCATTCGCGACCAACGGCTGCCCACGACACGCTGTCGTTTCGGGCTCGGTGAGTTCGCCGTCGCGCCGTCGGGGCGGCTGTATCCCTGCGAGCGCCTCATCGGAGCCGACGGACCCGCGGAGCAGGAGCTGGCCATCGGCCACGTGGACCGGGGCCTCGATTTGCCCGGGGTCCACGCCCTGCGCGGGTGCAAGAATCGTCGTCGGGAGGAGTGCGCGTCTTGCAGTGTCAGCGACCAGTGCATGTGGTGGTGCGGATGCGTCAACCACGTTCTCACCGGCCGTGTGGACGGCGTCAGCGGCACCCTGTGCGAGACCGAGCAGATCGCCATCGCCGCGGCAGACCGGCTCGCCGCGACCCTCGCTGGCGAGCGCAACGAGGCGTTCCTGAAGACCCACTACCTCGGTCGCGAGCCGAGGTGACGGAGAGTGAAGCATGAGGGATCCCAAACCCCTGAAGCAGTACCGCAAGCCCGACATCCCCACCCTCGAGGAGCTCCTCGAGGACCTCGGGACGCCCCGTCGCCGGTTCCTGGTCCTGGCCGGCGCTGGCGCCGTGGCCGCGGCGGGCGGTGGGCTGCTGGCAGCGTGCGGCCCCGGCAACGACGATGACGACAACGACAGCGCCGGCGACGACGACAGCGCCCCGGGCGACGACGACGACGACAGCACGCCGTGGGACGACGACGACGGGGGGATCGACGCGGACGACGACGACACCAGCGGGCCCCAGGAGTGCCGGCTCCCCCAGAAGGGGGATCACCAGATGGCCATCGCCGGTGGGGATTCGCTGACGTACTCGGTGGCCGCGATGGTCACCGACTGGTCGGTGGTCAACTACCTGCACGACAACGAGGCCCTGGCCTTCGAGGTCCTCGACGGGATCCTGGCCAAGTTCGACTGCGCGACGCTCCCCCACGCCGTCGTCGAGGTGAACGCCGACATGGCCGCGGCGCTCACCGATCTGATCCGCGACGTGGGCGGGCTCACGTGCAGCGTCTACGAGGTCGCCCTGACCGTCGTGGAATGCCTCCCGGCCGAGTAGTGGACCGCGAGCAGCCCGCGGCAGGTGCCGACCGGCGGCTGGGTCGCGCGGACCTCACGCTCCTGGCCGCGAGCCTCTTCCTCGCCCTGGATCTGGTCGCGGCGGTGGTCCTCGTGACCCCGCGATTCCGGTCCATGTACGAGCCGTTCATGCGGGAGCTGCCGGAGCTGACCGCGCTGGTGCTCTCGTGGTGGTTCCCCGTCGTGACGATCCTGGCGTGTGGCTCGGCGACGGGCCTCGCGCTGGCGGTGATTCGCCCGCCCAGGTGGCGTCGGATGGTGATGGCGCTGGCCGCGTCCGGACTGCTCGCGTCGATCCTGGTGTACTTCCTGGGGCTGTATCTGCCTGTCGTGCCGCTGTGACGAGCCGTCAACACCCGTTCCCCGGGTACACCATCTCGTCCTGATCGTCGCAGTCCAGCCCCAGGCCAGGGTACAGGCCGTGGTCGTATTCACCGGGCTGCCACCAGGAATCGTACCCGTCGTGATCCAGGTCCCAGGTGGACGCCCCCGCGCCACCGAAGGCGCCCATGTCCGAGGTGGTGCCGTCGGGATCGAGCTCGGCGGGATCGCCCGCGTCGATGAGGGACGACGCGAGGGATAGGTGCAGGTCCCAGTCGAGGGGATCGGCCGGCGCGACGTCCACGAAGAGGGGGTCCACGGCCACGTTGCCGTCGGTGCCGGTAGGATCGGTCATGTTGGCGTAGTCGTCGGGCGTGTTGTCCCAGGCGTCGCAGTAGGTCACCAGCGCGGCGCCTCCCTCGCGGTACATGCCGCCGCCATCGTTGGCGGAATTGCCGTACAGGACGGTGTGGGTCACCGAGGTTTCGATGATGCCCGGATTGTCCATCGACGACAGGATGGCGCCCCCCGTGCCGGCGGACTCGTTGGCCGCCAGCACGGTGTTGTCGATGCTCGCGAGGAGCTCTCCGCCGAACTGGTACAGGTTGTACAGGTACATCCCGCCGCCGCCGCTGGAAGCCTCGTTTCCCGCGATGATCGCGTGATCGAGGTTGAAGATGGTGTCGCCGGTGTCGTTGTAGACGGCCAGGCCGCCGCCCAGGTCGGCCCGGTTGTCCGAGAGCCAGATGTGCGACAGATCCACTTCGCAGTCGGCTCCTGACCAGTCGCCGATCTCCAGGCTGATCCCCCCGCCGAAGGTGCCGGCCTCGTTACCGATCGCCACGAGCTGATCCGCGGTCACGTACAGGTCGCCGCCGTACACCCTGGTGGCCAGGCCGCCGCCCTCATCACCGGCGACGTTGTCCTCGAATCGGACGTCGATCATGTCGAGGAAGGAGTTGGCGATGTGGTCGGTGTACAGGCGTATCCCCCCTCCGTACTGCACCGCGGTGTTTCCCTGAACGGTCACGCGCTCGAGCAACACCATGGTCGCCATCTGGGTGACCATGTCGCCGATGTACGCGCCACCTCCGTACTCGGCGTGGTTGTCCATCAGGGCCACGTCCGTCATGGCGAGGTTGATGGCGCCTCCGGAGCCGACCTTCGACACGTAGAGCCCCCCGCCCGTGGTAGCCGACTCGTTGGACTCCACCGTGACGCCTTGGAGGATGGGACGCACCGTGGTCAGGGCGGCACTGGCGTAGGCCAGCGCGGCGATCCCGCCCCCGTGGTGTCCCGATGCGTTCTCGGTCACGACGACATCGACCAACGTCGGTGTGATCGTGGTGGCCGGTCCGGCGTAGATGTTCAGCCCGCCCCCGTACAGCTCCGCGTAGTTCTCCGAGAGGATAACGTCGGTCAGGGTGAGCTCCACCGAGCCGGATCCGCTGGCCACGTGGATGCCGCCGCCGGAGTCCGCAGCCGTGTTGCCGTGGACCACGAGGCCGGTCAGCGTCGGGGAGGCATCGACGATGTAGATCCCGGCGCCGTCCACCGCCCCACCGCCCGTGATGGTGAATCCGCTGAGCACGGCGTCCGCGGTCTCCCCCTGGGCGATGGTGACCACCGGCCCGTTGCCGTTGCCGTCGATCACCGTGTTCTCGGCCCCTTCCATGCCGAACACGGTCACGTCCTTGCCCGAGAAGTCGACGAGTTCGAAATAGGTGCCCGCGCTCACGCAGACGGCGTCGCCCGGCGAGGCCGCGTCGATGGCGTCCTGGATGGTGGCGTGGTCCACGGGAACGAGCAGGCCCTGACCGACCTGGGGATCGTCGTCGTCGCAGTCGCCGTCGCAGGACGTCGCGCCGTCGCCATCGTCGTCGACCAGGTTCAGGTCCGGATCGGTGTCGTCACAGTCGCCCTGGCAGACCGTGGTCCCATCGCCGTCGGCGTCCTCCTCCTGGGGATCGGCGACGCCGTCGCAGTCGTTGTCGGGCGCGCCGTCGCAGATCTCGGGCGCGCCGGGGTACACGCCGGCGTGGGTGTCGTCGCAGTCGCCGTCACAACCGCGGAATCCGTCGCCGTCGGCGTCGGCCTCGTCCGCGTTCAACCACCCGTTGCAGTCGTTGTCCAGGCCGTCGCACACCTCCGGAGCGCCCGCGTACACGGTGGGATCCCCATCATCGCAGTCGCCGTCACAGACCCTCTGGTGATCCCCGTCCGCGTCGCTCTCGTCCACGGGCAGGAGGCCGTTGCAGTCGTTGTCCGCGCCGTCGCAGATCTCGGGCGCGCCGGGGTGGGTCGCCGGGTCGGAGTCGTCGCAATCGCTGGCGTCGTCGGTCGTGCCTGGAGGTGCGAAACACCGCAGGTAGGTCACCAGCGGATCGCCGTAGCCGTCCCCGTCTCCATCCTCGTGGAACAGGTTCAGTCCGACCACGCTCGCGTCGTCGTCGTCGATCAGTCCATCGCAGTCGTTGTCCACGAGATCGCAGACCTCGGTGTTGCCCTGGAAGTTGAGGGGCTCGCCATCGTCGCAGTCGCCGTCGCACGTGGACTGACCGTCGGCGTCCTCGTCCTCCGGATTGAGCGCGTTGTCTGCGTCGTCGCAGTCGCCGTCGCACGATGAGAAACCGTCGCCGTCCCCGTCCTCTGGCGTGAGGACCGCGTCCGCGTCGTCGCAATCGCCGTCGCACGTGGAGAAGCCGTCCCCATCGTCGTCGGCAGGGCTCAGCGAGCCGTCGGTATCGTCGCAGTCGCCCTCGCACGCCATGAACCCGTCCGCGTCTCCGTCCAGCTCATCCACCGGGACGCTCCCGTCGCAGTCGGTGTCCAGGCCGTCGCAAGCTTCGGCCGCAGCCGGTGAGATCGCGGGATCGTCGTCGTCGCAGTCCCCACCACAGGTGTCGATCCCGTCCCCGTCGGCGTCCTCGAGGTTCAGCGCGGCGTCCGAGTCGTCGCAGTCCCCCTCGCACTCGGAAGCCCCGTCCACGTCTCCGTCCAGCTCGTCGTCGGCCAGGTATCCATCGCAGTCGGTGTCGACGCCGTCGCAGATCTCCTCGGCATCCGGGTGGACCGCTTCATCCCCGTCGTCGCAGTCCCCGTCGTACTCGGCGAAGCCGTCGCCGTCGTCGTCCACGCACAGGGTCGCCGCTGCACATCCGTCGTCTGCGCAATCGACCAGCCCGTCCTGGTCGTTGTCCACACCGTCGTCGCACTCCCCGGCCTCGTCCCCTTCGATCTCGGTCGGGCCCGTGTCGTCGTCATCGCCGGTGTCGTCGTCGTCGGCCGAGGTGTCGTCGTCGTCCCCGGGAGCGGACGTGTCGTCGTCCCCGGCGGTGTCGTCATCCCCCTGGGGGCACCCTCCCAGCACGAGCAGGAACCCGACGACGAAGGACATGTAGATGACTCTGGGCATGGCCACCCCCCCACTTCGCAGCCGAGGATACCACGGTGCCGGCGGAATCCACTCGACCGGGGTGCAGCCGGCGCCTGCATGGGTGGATCAGTAGCCCAGGCCGTACCCATACGGATACAGCGGAGGATCACTCTCGTAGTCCGGATCGCCGACGTTGATGGGGATCTGGTCCATGGAGCGGGGCCAGGTGTGGCTCAGCTTGCCGGTGGGGGCGGCGTCGCCGAACAGGACGTCGGCCACGCCGGCGCCCTCGGTGCCGGGGAGCCAGGCGGCGATCCAGGAGTCGGCGGTGGTGGGGTCGATGATCAGGGGGCGACCGGAGATCAGCACGACCACCACGGGGATGCCGGCGTCGCGCGCCGCGGCGATGGCGTCCCGGTCCTGGGGCGCCAGGGTCAGATCGGCGCGGTCGCCCTTCCACTCGGCGTAGGGCTCCTCGCCCGCGACCACCACGGCGACGTCGTGACCGGCGCCGCCGGTGCCGTCGGGGCTGTGGGTGATCCGGTCGGGGTGGCCCGCCTGGAGGGCGGAATCCCGGAGTGCCTGGAGGATCGTGGTGCCCTCGGCCTCGGCTCCCCGGCCCTGCCAGCCCAGGGTCCAGCCGCCGCACTGGCGGCCCAGGTCGTCGGCCGCGCGGCCGGCGACGAGGATGCGGGCGCCCCTGTCGAGGGGGAGGACGGATCGCTCGTTCTGCAGAAGGACCAGGGATCGCTGGACGGCCTCGCGGGCGAGGGCCCGGTGCTCGGGGGTGCCGAGCCCCTCTTCGGCCGACGATACGGCCGCATCGTCGTCGAGCATCCCCATCTCGCACTTCACGGCCAGGATGCGCCCCACCGCGTCGTCGATCCGCTCCAGCGAGATGTCTCCGGCCTCGGCCGCCTCGCCCAGCGCGCGCAGCAGGTCGGGCCAGTGGGTGGGCTCCATGAGCATGTCGATGCCGGCGTTGGCCGCGGCGGCGGCCTGCCGCTGCAGGGAACCCCCGAGCTCCCGGTGGCCCTCCCAGTCGGACAGCACGATCCCGCCGAAGCCCAGCTCGTCGCGCAGGAAGCCGGTGACGAGCTCGCGGCTGCCGTGCACCTTGCGCCCGCGGACGCTGTTGAACGAGATCATGACCGAGCCCGCGCCGGCGGCGAGGGCGGGCCGGAACGGGTCCACGGCCAGGGCACGAAACGGCGCCTCGTCCAGGCGAACGTCGCCTCGATCGAGCAGGCCGTCCGGCATCGGCGAGGTGCCGTACAGCGTGGCGCCGTCCCCGGCGAAGTGCTTGGCCGTGGCCAGCACGGACGTGGGGCTCAACGTGGGTCCCTGGAGGCCCCGGACCACGGCGGCGCCGAGCTCGCCGGCCAGCGCAGGATCCTCTCCGAACGCCTCGTAGGTCCGGCCCCAGCGTTCGTCGCGCGCCGCGGCGACCACGGGCGAGAACGTCCAGTCGATGCCGGTGCTGCGGACCTCGGCCGCCGTGGCTGCGGCGATCCGCTCCACCAGGGCGGGATCCCGGGTGCAGCCGAGGCCGATGTTGTGGGGGAAGACCACAGCGCCCCTCACGCTGGCGTGGCCGTGGACCGCGTCGATGCCGTACAGCAGCGGGACGCCCAGGCGACTCTCGAGGGCGGCCGCGTGCAGCCCATCGACCGTCCGACGCCAGTCGTCCGGCCCGGCCCCGTTGGTGGGGAAGGAATCTCCGCCGCTGAGGACCGCGCCCAGCGAGTGGGTCGCCACGAGCCCCGGCGAATCGCGCACGGTGGACAGGTCCGCCATGGTCATCTGGCCGACCTTCTCCGCCAGCGTCATCTCGACAACCAACGCCGTCGCTCGATCCGCGCAGCTGGCGGCGGGATCCGCGGATGCTGTACCTCCCCATGTCAGATGCGAGACGAGGAGCAGGCCGAACCCCGCGGCAGCGAGTCGAGCGCGGTTCGTCGTCGTGATCTCGGTCACGTTCCCTCCCTTTCCGTTGTCTGCACATCCTACCTGGCAGGCCGTCCGAGGACGCGTATACTCCGCCGCTCGGAGGTGCCCATGATCCAGGACGAGCTCAGGCAGAAATCCAAGGACGCCCTCAGGGCAGGCGACAAGGCCACGCGCCTCGCGCTGTCGAGCATCCTCGGCAAGTTCGGCGAGGCCGAGAAGTCCAAGGGCTTCGACGGATGGACCGAGGACGCGCAGCGCACCCTGGTCGCCAGCCACGTCAAGGGGCTGCGCCAGGCGGTCGATCAGATGAAGACCGGACCGATCGTCGAGCAGTACCGCATGGAGATCGCCCTGCTGGAACCCTACCTGCCGCAGCTGCTGGACGAGGCCGCGACGCGGGCCCTGGTCGAGCCGCTGGCCGCCAACGCGCGCGCCCTGGGCCAGTTCATGGGCCTGGTGATGAAGGAGCACAAGGGCAAGGTGGACCCGGTGCTCGTGCGCAAGATCGGCGGGGAGCTGGGGCTGAAGTAGGCGCCCGACCCGGGCCGAGGTGTGTCACCTACCCCGCGAGGGTGGTATCTTGTGCCACTGACCGAAGTGTCACGGGGGGCACACGTTGGGTATCCACCTGGATCGATTTCTGGAGAGCACGACACGGGTCACCCTCGCCCTGGTGGCGCTGTGGACGCTCGCTGTCCTCGGATCCATGGTCATGGACCTGCGTCAGACCGACGCCGCGATCGAGGAGCTGGCGCGGGCCGAGGCGCGGGGTGTGTTCAACAAGGATCTCGCCTATCGCCGCTGGGCGGCCCAGCACGGCGGGGTCTACGTGCCGGCCACGACGGACACCCCCCCCAACCCACACCTGGCCCACGTCGCCGAACGCGACATCGTCTCGCCGTCGGGACGGCACCTGACCCTCATGAACCCCGCATACATGACCCGTGAGGTCCACGAACTCAGCGAGGTGCAATACGGATTGCGGGGGCACATCACGAGCCTCAAGCCGTTGCGGCCGGAGAACGCGCCGGAGGACTGGGAGCGGACCGCGCTGGAGGCGTTCGAGGAAGGGACCCTCGAGTACAGCGAGATCGGCGAATACGATGGCGGGAGTCATCTGCGCCTGATGCGACCGATGCGGACCGAAGCCGGTTGTCTGAAGTGCCATGGAGACCAGCGATACGTGGAGGGGGACATCCGCGGCGGAGTGAGCGTTGCGGTGCCCATGGCGCCCTACGAGCAGATCGCCGCGGGACAGAAGAAGACCGAGATCCTGGGCCACGGCGCCTTCTACCTGCTCGGCCTGGTTGGGTTGGGGGTGGGCGGAGCCCTGATCCGTCGCCGGAGGCTGGACCGCCAGGCCGCCGAGGTGGCGCGCGCACGTTCCGAGGCGTTGTACCAGGATCTGTTCGACAGCGCCCCTGTTCCGTACTTCATCGTCGGAGCCGACGGGCGTGTCGAGGAAGCCAACCGGGCGTCCGCCGAGTTCACCGGTCATGGTGCGGACGTCCTGCGCGGCATTCCCATGCTGGACCTGCACGACGAGGGCTCCCGCGCTGCGGCCCAAGACGCGTTCGAGCAGGTCGCCCTGGGCCGAGCCGTGATCAATCGCCAGATGACCTATCGGACCGCACACGGCGAAGAGGCCGTCGGTCTGCTGTCCGTGGCTCCCATCGAGGATGGCGTCGGCCAGGTCGTGCGCAGCCGCGCCGTGGTGCTCGACATCACCGAACACAAGAAGCTCCAGAACCAGCTCCACGTGGCCCAGCGCCTGGAGGCCATCGGCCGGCTCGCGGGGGGCGTGGCCCACGACTTCAACAACCTGCTCACCGTCATCCTCAGCTATGCCGGGTTCCTCGAGATCCAGCTCGCCGATGACCCCAAATCCTGCGAGGACGTCCGGATGATCAGCGAGGCGGCGGACAGGGCGGCCCGGCTGACCAGCCAGCTGCTGACCTTCAGCAGCCGTCACGCACAGCGCCTCGAGGTGTTGGCCCCCGGCGAGATCGTGGCGGATCTCCACAAGCTGCTCACGCGCGTCCTCGGCGAGGACATCGACCTCGACGTGAGCACACCCGACGACGTCGGCCACGTCCGGGGGGACCGCAGCCAGCTCGAGCAGATCGTCATGAACCTGGCCGTCAACGCCCGGGACGCGATGCCCGGCGGGGGCAAGCTGACCATCGAGCTCGCCAACGCCGATCTGGACGATCGGTTCACGGAATCACATACCGACGTGGAGCCCGGCGAGTACGTCCTGATCAGCGTCACCGACAGCGGCGAGGGGATGGACGCCGAGACCCGCTCGAAGATCTTCGAGCCGTTCTTCACGACCAAGGCCGTCGGCAAGGGCACGGGGCTCGGATTGGCCACCGTCTACGGCATCGTCAAGCAGAGCCAGGGCCACGTCTGGGTGTACAGCGAGGTCGGCCACGGCACCACGTTCAAGGTCTTCTTGCCGCGGGTGGCGGACTCGCCATCGCGCCCTGAATGCGCACGCGTCTCCGTCGAGGACCTCGGCGGGACGGAGACCATCTTGCTGGCGGAGGACGAGAACGCAGTGCGTGAGGCCACCCGTCGTACCCTCGCCGGAGCGGGCTACACCGTGATCGAAGCCGAGGACGGCGACGTGGCTCGCGAGATTTGCGCGCGCGGAGACCGCGTCATCCACCTGCTCCTCACCGACGTGGTCATGCCCGGCTCGAGCGGGGCTGCAGTGGCGGCCACGTTCCAGGAAACGAACCCCGGCAGGCCCGCGGTGTTCATGTCGGGCTACACCGACAAGGCCATCGCCCAGCACGGCGAGTTGCCCGCGGGCACGCGCTTGCTGGACAAACCGTTCGCTGCGGCCACCTTGTTGCGGTTGGTCCGCGAGGCCCTGGACGAGTAGCTGTTCAGCCTCTCCCTCGCTCCGCCAGCGCCTCCGCCACCTCCTCGCGATGCGCGCTGATGCCCACGCACTGGAGCTCGTTGGCCAGGTAGAACTCGCCCGCCATGGACAGCGCGGGGTTCTTCGCCAGCGCCACCAGGACGTCGCGCTGGTGGGCGCTGATGCCGTCGTCGCAGGTGACGTTGACCAGGAAGAGTTGGTCGGTGACGGTCAGGTCGTCGCGGCCTGCGATGGTCTGGAGCACCTCGGCGCGGTGGGCCGAGATGGGCACCTGGCGGGCGGCCTCGATGGCGGGGCTGTTGGGCCCGGGATCACCGTCGGGCATCAATCCGCCGCCAAACGCCGTGTGCAGATCGACCTTCGTGTCGTTCGATCGCCCGCAGCGCCTCAACGGCAACGCCGCCATCAACACCAACAGCACCAGGACCCAGGCCGGAATCGTGACTCGCTGCATGAAGTAGCCTCCCACGGTGCCTACGCGTGGTGAGGCGGAGTTATTTACTCCGGAGAAGAAGAAAATCGTCGCCGGCGGGCGCTACTCCAACCCCGGCCCCAACGACATCACGTGCGGGGCCACGTAGGTCCACGGCACCCAGGTGTTGTACGGGTAGTCGTCACCGCAGGTGAACTGGTTCCAGCACAGGTTCCACATGAACACGGAGTTGGCCTCGTCGTAGGTCTGCTCGACGTAGTCGTAGGTGGTGGGGTCGACCCAGTAGGCGAAGCGGATGTTGGTCTCGATGGAGAGGTCCCGGGCCTCGTCGAAGACGTTGGCGCCGTAGAGATACCACTCCAGGGCGAAGTAGTCGGGGGTGGCGCCGTCGTCGAGCAGGGTCTCGACCTGGACCAGGTATTGCTGGGTGACGGCGAGGCGGATGGAGGGGTTGATGGCGCGCAGCTGACCCTGCAACGCGTTGAAGCTGGCTGCGGAGAGATCGGGGCCGCCGCTGCCGAACTCGTCGAAGTCGATTCCGTCGATGCCGGCCTCGACGAGGGTGACGAAGATGGCGGCCATGTCGTTCCACTCGGACCACGGCGGATTCCACTGGGCGACGTCGACCCAGACCAGGAGGCCCGCGGAGTGCAGGTCGTCGATCAGCTGCTGGTTCACCGTGTCGTTGGACGTGTCGTAGAGGTCGAAGGCCGCGAGCATGACCGCGCGGACGTTGTAGGGGTCGGCGACCATCTCGTCGACGGGATCCTGGGTGAAGCCGGTGACGTAGTAGCACGGCACGATGGTGGGCCAGTAGTCGGGGTGCTCGACGGTCACGGTCTCGGTCGCCGAACCGGCGGGGCCCCCCTCGACGGTGCTCTCGTACTGCATGACGACGGTGAACGGTCCGGTGGTCAGGTACTGGTGCTCCACCGGGATCACCGGGCCGCTGTCCAGGGTGGTGCCGTCGCCGAAGGTCCAGCTGACGGTGAGTGTGGACTCGGGGGCGCCGGTGGCGGTCAGGTCCGGCGTGAAGGTCAGCACGGTGATGGTGTCGGGGTGCCCGGCCATTGCGAAGCCGGGCTCGTCTGCGGTGTCGTCGTCGTCGGAGACGTCGTCATCGCCTGCGAGGGTGTCGTCGTCGCCAGCCGAGTCGTCGTCGGTGCCGTTCGAGCACCCCGCGACGGTGGCCAGCGCGAACAGCAGGGACATGAGCACGTGGGTATACATCGAGGCCTCCCCGGTCGAGGGTATCACCGGGCGCGCGCTCGGTAGGGGCTCAACTGCACGGGTGGTACTCCCCGTTGCTGTGGACGACGCCGTTGCCCCCCACGTCGATGTGGGCCGTGCACGCCTCGGCCTCGGCCTGGGCCAGGCAGCGGTTGTCGTACAGGAACAGGCTGCCGCCCACCGAGGTCACGCTGGCGAGGCCGTGGCAGCTGGCGAGCGAGTCGTTGTCCTCGATGGCCAGGTCGCCGCCCACGGTCGTCAGTCCGCTCAGGCCGCCGAGGTCGGCCAGGACGTGGGCCTCGAAGATGTGGATCGCGCCACCGACCTGGGTCAGCCCGGCGAGGCCGTCGAAGGTCACCAGGGACGCGAGGTCGTACAGGGTCAGGTCCCTTTCGATGGTGGTGAGCGCGGTCAGGGTCACGGTGGTGAGGTTGTCGTTGCCGGAGATGTCCAGGTCGCCCACGGACTGGAGACACGGCAGCTCGATGTGTGTGAGCCACGCCTGGTGGTCGAAGGACAGGTCCCCGGTCAGGGCGACGCAGTGGGCGATGGCCGCGAGGTCGGCCTCGCTGGAGATGGCCAGGAACGTCTCGGAGCAGATCGCGGTGGTGTGGCAGTCCGCGGTCGTGTCGTCGTCGCCGGTGTCGTCGTCGTCGTCGTGCGCCGTCTGGTCGTCGTCACCGGTGGTGTCGTCGTCCGCGCCGGTGTCGTCGTCGCCGGAGATGGAGCCCCGTGGGCATCCTCCGAGGACGAGCGCGACGATGATGATCCAGGAGCGTGCGGGCATGGTGGGCCGATGATCCCACAAACCGCCGCGGGCGGCCCAGGAGTCCGTGCGCTTGACATCTCCCGCCGAGTCCCCATGTTTAGCTAAGCCTAACAAAATTAAACGGAGGCAATCATGCTCCTCACCCGAGTCTTCCTCGCGTCCACCCTCTTGCTGGGGATCGTGGCGCTCGGTTGCAGCACCGAGCCCGTCGACACTCCCGAACCCGCCACCGCCGCTCCCGTCGTGGAGCAGGTGGCGCCTGCACCCACGGCCCTGCCCGAGATCCCCGCCGGGGCCACCCTCGCGGCCGACGTTGCACGCAGCCGCTTCGAGTTCACCGGCTCCAAGCTCACCGGCTCCCACGTGGGCGGCTTCGAGGTGTACGAGGCATCGGCCACCTGGGACGGCAAGACCGTCACCGCCGGCGAGGTGGTGATCGACGTCACCTCCCTGTACACCGACGCCGATCGTCTCACCGGCCACATGCTCTCGCCGGACTTCTTCGACGCCGAGGCGAATCCCAAGGCCACGTTCCGCACCACGTCCGTGTCCGGAGAGGGGGACTCCCTGAACCTGTCCGGCGACCTCACGTTGAGGGGTGTCACCCAGCCCATCGAGATCCCGGCCCAGGTGACCGTGGTGCCCGAAGGTGTGAAGCTGACCGCGACCTTCGAGATCGACCGGCAGCGCTGGGGCGTCGCCTACCCGGGGCTCCCCGACGACCTGATCAAGGACCAGGTGGGGATCGAGTTCGAGTTGCTGTTCCCGTCACCCTGACCGTGGATTTCTCGCGCGTTTCCCGCCCGCATCGAGCTAGGATCGAAGCGAGGAGGGAGGCCCATGCGAACCTGGCTCGTGTCACTGGCCCTGGGCGCGGCGATGACGGCCGGGTGCGAGGGTGGGACGGACGACGACACCGTCGCAGACGACGACTGCGCGGCGGGTGATGACGACGCAATGGGGGACGACGACTCGGGGCTCGCGGACTGTCTGTACCACCTGGACGGTGATTCCGACGGATTCGGCGACCCGGCCGTGGAGATCATCGAGGCGTGCGGGGCAGCGCCCGGCGGGTACGTCGAGGACGACCAGGACTGCAACGACAACAACGCCGCGGTGCATCCCGGCGCCGAGGAGGCCTGCGACGGGGTCCTCGACAACGACTGCGACGGGATCCTCGATCCGCTGGAGCTCGACGCGGACTTCGACGGTTACAGCCCGTGCGACGGCGACTGTGACGACGAGGACGAGTGGCTGAACCTCGAGGACGCGGACGGGGATGGATGGGACAGCTGCTCCGGGGACTGCGACGACGGCTGGTCGTTCATCAATCCTGGCGAGACCGACGAGGCCTGTGACTACATCGACACGGACTGCGACGGCGCCCTGCACCCGAACGAGATCGACGACGACGGGGACGGGTTCGACGAGTGCAGCGGCGACTGCGACGACACGAATCCGGAGATCAACCCCGACGCCATGGAGCTGTGCGACTCCATCGACAACGACTGCGATCCGAGCACGCGCGAGGAGGTGGACGACGACGGAGACGGGTTCACCGAGTGCAACGGGGACATCAACGACGCCGACCCCCTGGTGAATCCCGGTGGCACGGAGTTCCCGTGCGACTACGTGGACAACGACGGCGATGGATTCCTCCACCCTGAGGAGACCGACGACGACGGGGACGGGTGGGACGAGTGCGGCGGGGACTGCGACGACACCCTCGCCGCCATCAGCCCCGACGGCTTGGATTACACCGTCAACGGCCTGGACGAGAACTGCGATGGAATGGACGGCCCCTGAGCCCGGTCCGCGGTTGCATCTCGCTCTGGTGCTGCAGGAGAGGAAGTTTCACCACAGAGAGCACAGAGATCACAGAGCGGAGAGTACGGAGACGTTGCCTCTTCTCTGTGTCCTCGGCGTCCTCTGTGGTGAATTTCCTCTTCCTGGCCTCCTGCTTTCCTCAGCTGCATTCCTCCACATGATGGGACAACCAGGGACGCGCGCCTAGACCAGCTTCAACACCAGCGACGCCAGCCCCGCCAGGGCCACGACCGTGCCGCCCGCGGCGAGCAGGGTCACGCGCCGGAAGACCTCCGACGGAGCCAGGTGGTGGATGGCCGTCTCGGGGAGGGGAGGGATCGCGTCGGGATCGTCGGGATGCAGCAGGATCAGCGCGCCGGTGGGGAGATCGCGGGCCGGGGGCTCGTCGTCGCCGCGCCTCAGCCGCTCGACGGCCCACCCGGGCAGCGGCATCAGGGTGCCGGTGTCGTCCACGCGACCCAGGCGGTCGATGGCCCACCGGGGCAGCGGGGCCACGGTGCGGGTGGTGGGATCGTCGGACAGCCGGTCGATGGCCCAGCTGGGGAGATCGGTGATGACGCTGGGTTCGTCCCACACGGTGGTCGGATCGTCGAAGCTGGTGTCCGAGGGGGTGGGCCGGGAGATGGTGTCGGGGGGGAGATCGGCGGGGACACGCCCCGGAGCCAGCCGATCGCGCAGCTGCCCGGCCAGGTCGGCGACGAGCTGTCCGATGCCCTGCAGCGCCCTCGGTCGTGAGGGGCGAGTCGCGGATACGGCGTGGTCCGACGGGTCGTCCCACCAGTCGAGGTCGTCGTCCACCCAGTCCACGTCGGCGTCCAGGTCGTCCGAGGTCTGCTCGAGGCCGAAGCTGTCCATGAACGACTGCCAGTCGCAGCTGCGCGGGTCCGGGAACTCGATGGGTGTGGCGCAGGTGTCCAGCGAGGGGTGTCGCAGCGGCACGATGGCCGCGTCCATGTCGATGTCCTCGACGCTGTGCAGGGTCTGCCGATCGGGACGCTGGGCTGCGGGCATCAGCCGCGCGATGACCTCGGCCATGTCCGCCTCGGCCGGGTAGCGGCGGGAGAGGCGGCGCAGGTCCGCGGCCATGGCGCGGGCCGACGCGTAGCGGTAGGTGGGGTCCTTGGCCAGGGCGCGCTGGAGGATCGGGCCGAGCCCCGGCACCATCCGCTCGGCGCGGCGGGCGAGCACGGCGGGGTTCTCCTTGACGATGCGCAGCGCCAGCGAGATCAGCGACGCCTCCTGGTACGCGGGCTCGAGCGTCACCACCTCGTACAGCACCACGGCCAGGGAGAACAGGTCGGACTGGGGGCCCAGGTCGCGGCTGCCGGTGATCTGCTCGGGGGACATGTAGCGGGGTGTGCCCTTGACCGTGGCGATGGTGGTCGTGTCCAGCGGGATCGAGGCGGCCTTGGCGATGCCGAAGTCGAGGATCTTGGTGGCTCCGCCCGTGCTGAGCATGATGTTGGAGGGCTTGAGGTCCCGGTGCACCAGCTCCATGCGTCGCCCGTCCACGCCGCGACGGCGGTGGGCGTGGTGCAGCCCGCGGCAGGCGTCGATGGCCAGCTTGACCACGGCGAAGCGCGGCAGCACGGCTCCGCGCTCGCGGCAGATGCGGACGATCTCCCCCAGGGTCAGGCCCTCGACGTACTCCATGGCCAAGTAGAAGTGGCGTCCCACCCGGTCGAACTCCAGCACGTCGACGATGTTGTCGTGGTGCAGCAGCCCGCCGATCAACGCCTCGTTGACCATGGCCTCGTGCAGCCACGGGTTGTGCTTGACCACCGCGGGCCGCAGGCGTTTGATCGCCACTCGTTTGGTGAACCCGAGGGGGCCCGGGAGCATCGCCTCGTACACGCAGCCGACGCCGCCTTCGCCCAGCTTTCTCAGGATCCGGTACTTGCCGAAGGGGATGCCCGGAAGGTCGTCGCTACTCCTGGGGACACTTGCCGCCACATAGGATATCGTAGCGTATCCACAGCTTCCCGATAAAGATCAAAAACGGGAGAAACGCGAGATTCCTAGGCGCCGCTGCCGGCCAGCAGGAACACGACCATGGAGACCACGGTCGCGACCCCGACGGCGAGGGCGACGACGACGGTCTGGGAGATCTCGAAACCCTGGAGCTCCACGTACAGATCGACCTGCTGGTGGCCGAAGGCCACCTTGCGCAGGCGCAGGGTGCTCCCGGGCTTGGAGCCGGGGGGGACGGCCACGGTGAGGATCTTGGCCTCTCCGTCCACCTCCATGGCCAGCGGCTGCTTGCCGCCGTAGAGCAGGACCCACGGGGGGACCTTCAGGGGCACGTGGACGCGGACGCGTTCGCCGACGACCTCGGATTCGAGCCAGGGGGAGTCTTCGTTGGGGGCATCGCTCATGGTGTCTCCCTCAGTACAGCAATCCCACGTCCACGGCGAGGCCGTTCTCCTCGCAGTAGGCGCCCAGCTCGCCGAGCAGGCGCTTTCCATAGCGTCGCAGCTTGCTCGCCCCGATGCCAGGGATCGTGGCCAAACCCTCGCGAGAGGACGGCCGGACCCGGGCCAGGGCACGCAGCGTGCGGTCGTTGAACACCACGTACGCGGGCACCCCGCGCACCGCAGCGAGCTCGCGGCGCAGGTCGCGGAGGTGATCGTACAGGCCCTCGTCCACGCCGACCCAGGCCTGGGTCTCGCGCTTGGTGCGCTTCGGGGCCTTCTTGGGGGGCTTGATCAGCTGGACGGGGCGTTCGCCGCGCATGGCCTCGAACGAGGCGGCGTTGAGGCGGAGCACGGGCCACTCCTCGTCGGTGCGGTTCACCAGATCCTGGTCGATGAGCTGCCAGTACCAGTTGATGATCTGGCGCTGGGGGATGTCTGCGAGCAGGCCGTAGGTGCTCAGACGCTCGTGGCGCCAGCGGCGGGTGCGCTCGGTGTCGGCGCCGGTGAGGATCTCGGCCAGGGCGGCGATGCCGAAGCGTTGGCCGGAGCGGTAGATGTTGGACAGCAGCTTCTGGGCCACCACGACGCCGTCCTCCACCCCCTCGACCTCGCCGAGGCAGACGTCACAGGCGCCGCAGTCGTCCTTGGCGTACTCCTGGCCGAAGTACTCGGTGAGGCTGCGGTGGCGGCAGCGGATGCCACGGCTGTAGCGCTCCATGTGCGCGAGCAGCGCCCGCCCGCCCTCGACCACGTCGGCGCCCACGTCGGCCTCGGCGGCCGCGCGCTGCATCAGCAGGCGCCACCGCATGGCGTCCTGACCGGAGTGGAGCAGCACACACTCGGCCTCCAGGCCATCGCGGCCGGCGCGGCCGCTCTCCTGCTGGTAGTGCTCGATGGACTTGGGCATGCCGGCGTGGACCACGCAGCGGACGTCGGAGCGGTCCACGCCCATCCCGAAGGCGACGGTGGCGACGATCACGTCGAGGGACTCCGACGAGAAAGCGTCCTGGGTCTTGCGGCGGTCGTCGGGCTCCATGCCGGCGTGGTAGGCGGCGGCGGAGAAGCCACGCCGTTTCAGGTGGGCGGCGAGGCTCTCGGTCTCCTTGCGCGTGATGCAGTAGACGATGGCGGCGCGGCCCTTGTAGCGCTCGAGCACCGTCGCCACCTGGGACTGGGTGTTGACGCGCGGTACCACGCGGTAGGCCAGGTTGGGGCGGTCGAAGCTGCCCACGAGGACCGCGGGATCGCGCAGGTTCAGCTGGGCGACCACGTCCTCGCGCACCCGCGGCGTGGCCGTGGCGGTGAACGCGTGGACGCTGGCGCCGGGGAGCCAGCTGCGCAGCTGGGCGAGCTGGCGGTACTCCGGGCGGAAGTCGTGGCCCCAGTGGCTAATGCAGTGGGCCTCGTCCACGGCCACGGCGCGCACCGGGAGGCGCCGCAGCACGTCGAGGGTGTACGACCGCACGAGGCGCTCGGGGGCGAGGTAGATCAGGCGCAGCTTGCCCGCGGCGAGGTCCTGCTCGATCTCCCGGGCCTCGTCGCGGGTGAGGTTGCTGTGGAGGGCCGCCGCGGGGTAGCCGGCCGCGCGCAGGCCGTCCACCTGGTCCTTCATCAGCGCGATCAGGGGGGAGACGACCACGTCGGTGCCGCCGGCGATCAGCGGCGGCACCTGGAAGCACAGGGACTTGCCGCCGCCCGTGGGCAGGACCACGAGGGAGTCCCGGCCGTCGAGGCCGGCGTGGATGGCCTCGTCCTGCAGCGGCAGCAGCGAGTCGTAGCCCCAGATGCGGCTGACGGCTTCGAGGATGGGATCGGCGTCGGTCATGGGTGTCCTGAGATCGGGGTAGGGTAACCCATCGGAGCGACAACGTTGAGACGCGGGAACCGCTGTGCCATGCTCGGCGCCGTGCAACCCATCCTGTTCCACATCCCCTGGTCGAGCGGTCCCGTGCCCTACGGCGCGTACGGGTTCTTCCTGGCGGTGGCATTCATCCTGGGCATCCTGCTGTCGATCCGCGAGGGGCGGAAGCAGGGGTTGTCGTCGGACCGGGTGGTGCAGGCGTGCTTCGTGTGCCTGGTGACGTCGTTGCTGGGATCGCGGCTGCTGCACCTGGTGATGGCCGAGCCGCAGGCGTTCTTCGCCAACCCCGGGCTGCTGTTCGATTTCACGCGCGGGGGGTTCGCGTTCTACGGCGGGTTCATTCTGGGCATGTTCGCGATGCTGGTGTACTGCCGGATGCGGGGGATCGGGTACCTGCAGATGGCGGACGTGCTCGTGGCGCAGGGGGGGCTGGGGCTGGCGTTCGGGCGGACCGGGTGCCTGCTGGCCGGATGCTGCCACGGGCGACCCGTCGGGGAGCCGCTGCCGTCGTGGCTGCTGGGCGTGGTGCCGTTGAAATGGCCCGAGTGGTTCTCGCTGACGTTCCCGTCCGAGGCGGAGGGGCTGGGCAGCCTGCTGGACCAGCCGCTGGTGCCGACGCAGCCGCTGTCGGGCCTGTACAGCCTGGCCATCTTCCTGTTCATCGCCCTGTGGCTGGTGCCGCGCAAGCGCTACCACGGCCAGGTGGTGGTGTGGTTCCTGATGATGTACGCCGTCGCTCGCTCCACCATCGAGCTGTTCCGCGGTGACGCGCGCGGGATGTACTTCGGCGAGGCCCTGTCCACGTCGCAGCTCGTCAGCGTGCCGGTGTTCCTGGCAGGGCTGGCCATCCTGCTGTGGGCGCGGAGCCGGATGGCGTCGGGCAAGATGTCGCCCCTGCCGTCCACCTGGCGCGAGGACGCGCTGGCCGAGGCGCTGAAGCCGGCCGCGGCGGAGCCCCGCAAGGGTGGCCCTGCGCGCAAGAACAAGAAGAAGCGGCGCCGATGAACCCACCGCGGACCAGCACCCCTGCCTCACGGATCGTGTCCTACCTGATCGTCACGAGCGGAGGCGCCCTCGGCGGTTTCGGGCTGTCGCTGTGCTCCATCGGCGGAACCGCACGCTATCCGAAGTCGATGCTGGCCTCGGATGCGGTCCACGGAGCGTGGATCCTCGGGTGTACGGTGCTCGGCGGCGCGCTGGGGTTCTTCATGGTCTGGCGAGCCCTCAAGAAGAGGTCCGAATAGTTCGCGCATTCGCGCGTCTCTACCCTGAACCCCTGCGGGGGTGGTTTCGTTGACGCGCCCGACGCGAGGTGGCAGGTTGCTGCTGTGTGGGGTGTTCCGGTTCTGGCCCCTTGCTCGAGGAGTATCGATGCGTTCGAAGTTGCTTTCGGCAGTCCTTTCCTCCCTGGCCGCGGTGGCCCTGATGGCCCTGACCGTCCCCGGTATCGCGCACGCGGACCCCATCGTGGTCAAGCTGGCGACCATGGCTCCCGAGGGGACCACCTGGTACAACGGCCTCGCCTCGATCCGGGACCGCTGGTCCGAGATCTCCGACGGCAAGGTCCAGCTGAAGATCTACGCGGGCGGCGTGGTCGGCAACGAGGGCTCCATGGTGCGCAAGATGCGCATCGGCCAGCTCCACGGCGCCGCGCTGAGCAACATGGGGCTGCAGGACATGACCGACGCGCCCCAGGTGACCAACACCCCGATGATGATCCGCTCCTACGAGGAGCTGGACTACGTCATGGAGCGGATGACGCCGGAGTTCGAGACGGCGCTGGCCGACGCCGGGTTCGTGGTGCTCAACTGGAGTGACGTGGGCTGGGTGCACTTCTTCACCAACGTGCCCATCCGCAAGCCCGCGGACGTGGAGGGCATCAAGGTCTTCGCGTGGGAGGGGGACCCGGCCGCGGTGGAGGCGTTCCGTCACGCGGGGTTCAACCCGGTGGTCATCCCGTCGGTGGACATCCTGCCGTCGCTGAACAGCGGCCTGATCGACGGCTTCCCCAACACGCCGCTGGCCGCCCTGTCCATGCAGTGGTTCGCCATGGCCCCGAACATGCTCGACGTGCCCTGGGCCCCCCTGGTGGGCGCCACGGTGATCACCAAGGACATGTGGGACCGGATTCCCGCCGAGTACCACGAGCCGTTCATGAAGGCCGCGCGGGAGATCGGCGCCGGGCTGCAGGACGACATCCGCCGCCAGGACGCCAAGGCCGTGACCGTGATGGAGAAGTACGGTCTGAACGTGGTGAGGGTGGACGCCGCGACCCAGGCCGAGTGGCAGGCCGCGGCCGAGGGGGTCTACCCGATCATGCGCGGTGGCGTGGTCCCAGAGGCGACCTTCGATCGATGCCAGGCGCTGGTCGAGGAGTACCGCCGCGCCAATCCCTGATCCCGAGCCCTACGCCCACCAGCCCATCGCGACGCCGGTGTAGTACGCACCGCCGCTGAAGATCCCCGCGAACAGCCCCGCCGCCAGATCGTCGCCCATGATGCCCCAGCCGCCGGGCAGGAACTTCTCGGCCCAGCGGACCGGACCGGGCTTGAGGATGTCGAAGGCGCGGAACAGGACGAAGGCCAGAACGACCCAGCCGAAGGACCAGGGCACGAAGATCAGCGCCAGCAGGCAGCCGGCGAACTCGTCCACCACCACCTCCTGGGGATCGGACTTGCCGGTGGCCGCGGAGTAGGCCTGGCTTGCCCAGGTGCCCAGGGCGAAGGCGGCGACCACGACGGCGATGCGGACCCCCACGTGGCTGTCCGCGAGGAGCATGGCCACGGGGAGGCTGGCGATGGCACCGAGGGTGCCGGGGGCCATGGGGGACCGTCCGGCGAAGCCCACCGTGGCGAGGAACTCGGCGAAGAACGGGGCGGAGCTGCGGGGCCACAGGGCGTCGCCGTCGTCGGGGGACTTGCGTCGCAGGATGGCCAGGAACGAGGTGAAGAACACCAGGATGACCAGCAGGTTCAGGGCCAGGCCCACCACGGCGAGCCGGCCCAGGGAGTCCAGGCCCGGGTGGCGGGCGATCATCAGCGCGCCGAAGCCCAGGGCCGTGGTCAGGACCGCTCCGCAGATGGCCCGGCCGGTCTCGGCGACCACGGTGGCGAGCTTCGAACCCCTCTCGCTCAGACGGGTCACCAGGTGTACGGCCCCGTCCACGCCGATGCCCAGCAGCACCGGCAGGATGATCATGTTGATGTAGTTGATGCGCAGGCCCACCAGCGAGATCAGCCCCATCAGCGCGCAGATGGTCACCACGGCCGGGGCCAGGGTCTGCAGCGCCCTGCGCAGCCCCCCCAGCAGCAGCCAGCAGCAGGCCAGCACCGCGGTGAGGACCACCGCGAACACGGGCGCGGTCTCCCGCTGCACCATGTTGATGATGTCGGCCATGATCATGGCCTCGCCTGCGGCGGAGTACGCCTTGTCGTCGCCGAGATCGATGGCGCGGACCTCCTCGGCGAACCTCCGCACCGCCTTGCCGTCGGCGAGGCTGATGTTGGGGAACAGCAGGACGAAGCCGTCCTCGGAGTCCTCGTCCGGGCCCTTGAACTGGCGGCGGATGCCGGCGGGCAACGTCTCCCGGGTGAAGGGCTCGGTCGACGTCATGGTCACGAGATCCTCGATCTTGGGATCGGGGGTCTTTTGCTTCTTGCGGATCTTCTTGGCGATCTTGTGGAGCTTCTCGAGCACCTCGCGCTTCTCGTCCTGCTGCTTGGGCACCAGGTCGGAGATGCACGCGACGAAGTCGACGGAGGACTCGTCGCCGAGGGCTTGCTTGCGTTCCCGGATGATGTCGGCGACCGCGCGCTCGTCATCCTCGTTCTCGGTGAGGATGATCACCGGGATCTGGGAGTACCCGATGATCTTGTTGACCTCGACGTCGAGCTGGAACGACTGCATCTCCAGCCCCTCGAGGCTGTCGAAGTCGTAGTCGAAGCTCGCCTGGTCCATCCGCCCCACCAGCAACACCAGGGCGACGCCGCCGATCCAGGCCAGCGCAGGGGACCACACGCGCAGCACGCGCGCGAAGGTGGACTTGAGGCCGGCCTCGGCGGCGTGGCCCGACGGGCGCCAGCCGAATCGCTCGGCCAGGCCCAGCAGCGCGGGCAGGCACATGGTGAACGAGAGCATGACCATGACCATGCCCACGGCGGCGAGGATGCCGAACTCGCGGAAGGCGCGGAACTCGGAGATGGACAGGGCCCCGAACGCCACCAGGGTGGTCATGGCGGCGGTGGCCACGGCCAGGCCGGTGCTGCGGTAGGTCTCGGAGACGGCCTCGAGGGCGTCGCGGCGGTTCGTCCGCTCCACGCCATAGCGTTCGAGCAGGTGTATCCCGTGGTCGATGCCCAGGCCCAGCAAGATGGCGCCGAGGAAGCCGGTGAGCACGTTGAGGTACTCGAACATCACCGACGCCATGCCGAAGGTCCACAGCAGCCCTGCGATGAGCGGTCCGGTCGTGAGGAACACCGACAGGGCCGAGCGGAAGTGGATGCCCAGGTACAGCAGCATCAACGCCAGCGCAGCGATGGAGGCGACGCGCGTGTCGGCGTTGAGCCGGTCCTCGCGGTCCATGTACTTCTTGTAGCGGCCGGACAGGGCCACCTTCATGTTCGGGTCGTACTGGGACAGGTCGATGCTGTCGACGTACTCCTGGACGTTGTTGGTCATCGTCCGGGCGAAGGTCATGTCCAGGGACGTGCGGTCCGGCTTGGCCAGCAGCACGATCATCCGGGACTCCTCGTTGAGGTAGTAGTCGCCGGACATCTGGCGCCACCAGCCGCCGCCCACGTCGCGGGTGTACTTGGCCTCGATGTCCTTGAAGTCCACGGACGGAGGCTCGTCGGGCTCGTCCTCGAAGGAGATGTACAGGGGGTTGTTCTGGCGCTTCTCCCAGTCGTAGCGGGCCTTGATGCGCCGGTAGATCTCCTCCACGTCCTCGAGCTCGAGGTAGTACAGGCGCCGGTCCTGGATGAACCGGATGGGGCGCTTGTTCTCCACGTAGAGGATGTTGTCGAGCTCGGCGATCTTGGGGGCCTGCTCGTCGGCGAAGCGCTTGAGGACCTCGGGGTCGGCGTCCCAGGCGGCGACCGAGACGTAGCCGATGCCGCCGAAGCGCTCGCGCAGGGCGCGGATGTCGCGGACCGAGGGGAAGGTCTCCGGCAGCAGCTCGACCAGGTCGCCGGAGAAGCGGAGCTGGGACATGCCGACCGCGGCGCCGATGGAGAGGACCGCGGCGATGCCCAGGGCGATCCAGGGTTTGGCGAAGCTCCAGCAGGCCAGGCGGCCGATGGTGGCGGCGACCAGGTTGCCCGCGGTCGCGGAGATCCCGTCAGTCGGTTTGGGGGTCGTCACTACCGGTCCCATCCCCTTCGCCGGGAGTTTCGTCCGTGGCCGGGAAGACGTAGTTGCGCTGCAGCGGGTAGTTCCACGCCGAGTAGATGGCGATGCGGATGATGATCCAGGCGATGCGGTAGTCCAGGCCGGGCACGAGCAACAGCATGCCCACGCCGCCCGAGTTGAGCAGGGCGCTGGTGCCGCTGACCATGGCGTATCGGAAGCTCTGGGTCATGGTGGTGCCGCGGTTGCCGCGGAACGCCCAGAACTTGTTCATCAGGAAGTTGATCACCCCACCCAGCGCGCAGCCGAGGAACGTGGCGAGGGTCGGATGCAGGGTCGCCCACTCCACCAGGAAGTTGACCAGGGCGAAGTCGGCGCCCGTTGCGACCACCGAGGCGACGACCGCGGCGGAGAACATGGTCCACTCGGCCGACGGGCGTCCGCGTTTGGAGCCGTCGGGACGGGGGGACAGCTCTCGCATGACGTAGATGATGCGGCGCACGCCCGTGGCGTTGGCGCCGATCAGGATGAACACGAGGCAGATGATGGTCAGCCGGTGGGGCGGGTGGGGGTCGTCGGGGACCAGGACCGCCTCGAGGATGGGGCTGAAGATGGCCGCCATGCCCAGGTAGACCAGCCGCTCGGCCCGCTGCATGGAGCCCACGACCGCCGTGACGCCCATGGACTCGCCCTTGGCGCGGGCGTAGGAGACCATCACCGAACCGACGAAGGCTCCGAAGGAGACCACCATCACCCAGCTGTCACGGTAGTAGTAGGCCAGGCCGATGAAGACGAAGGCCTCGGCGTAGCGGTCGACGCTCGAGTCGAGCATGGCGCCGGCCTTGGAGGCCTCGCCGCGCAGCCGCGCGATGCGGCCGTCGAACATGTCGCAGATGCCCGCGAAGATGTACAGCCAGCCGCCCAGGGCGAACTTGCCGAACGCCAGGCCCACGCCCGCGCCGGCGGACAGGAGCACCGACAGCAGCGTGATCGAGGTGGCCGGGATGCCGAGCCAGAAGATGAAGTTCCACAGCGGCGAGATGGCCCAGACGAAGTAGTGGCGAATCCACTTGTTGAGGAATCGTGTGCCGCCCCGCTGTTCGACCTCGGCGTCGATGGGCATCTCGCCCTTGATCTTGTTGCGGATGGCGAAGACCGCCACCCCGATCAAGAAGTAGGCCGCGAGCACGATGGCCGGCATCAACGCCGAGAGGATGCGGAACGTGGGCCCCAGCTCGCTGGAGAGCCACTGATCGAGCAGTTCCACGTCTATGCCTCCTGATTGCGCGTGCCCATCACACGGTTTCGAGAGCGTCGAACGTGGGCGGGGAGGGGGCCTCCGAGGCCACGGTTCAGGGGACGCCTCCCCCTTCTAGAAGCTGAATGGAGATACCAGTGCGCGCGGGGGATTGTCAAGCTCGCGCGCGCGTGCGCGGAACCCTCGCGCGCACGGGCGCGCGAGGTTGCTTTTGTCGTTCTCGGGGATATAATCCGCGGCCCGTGGGCCCTGGGAGCGATTGATGCCTGAGCACGCCCTGTGCATCGGCAACTTCACACTCGACCTGACCCCCGACGGAGAGACTCCGGGGGGATCGGTGTTCTACAGCGGGTCCACGTTTGCCTCCCTCGGGGTGCGTCCCCGGATCGTGGCGGCAGCCCATCCGGACTTCCCGGTGGACCGGGTGCGAGGTGTGTTCGACTTCGATCTGCAGCTGCACCCCGCGCGCCAGACCACGGCCATGCGCAACACCTACCGCGACGGCGTCCGCACGCAGATGCTCGAGGCTGCCGGGGAGGCGCTCGACGTCTCGGATCTGCCCGGCGGCTGGCTCGACGACGCCATCGTGTTGTTGTGCCCTGTCTTCGGCGAGGTCGGCCCCGCGCTGGCCGCGGCGGCGCGCGGCGCGGTCACGGGGGTGTCCCTGCAGGGCTGGTTGCGGCGAGCCGACGCGCGGCAGCGCATCGTCGGCACCACCGACGTGGGGTTCCTCGCGGCCCTCGATGGGGTGGACGTGTTGCTGTACAGCGACGAGGACGTCGCCCACGACCCCGATCTGGAGCGCGCCTTCCATGGCGCAGCCCCGGTGGCCGTGCGGACCCACGGGCCTGCAGGGGCCACCGTGTTCACCCCCGGGCGCGTCGAACGCATCCCTGGCCAGGACGTGACCGAGATCGATCCCACAGGCGCTGGCGACACGTTCGCCGGGGCCTTCCTGACCCACTTCGCACAGAATAAGGACCCCTTTGCTGCGGCGCTCTTCGGCTGCCGCGTGGCTGCCCTCGAGGTGAGCCACCCCGGCCCGTTGACGCCGGCGCTGCTCGGGGATCATGACTACGCCATCTGGGGGAACCTCCCCGGCGGGCGAGAAGGATAGTGACGATGAGTGAAGACAAGACCGTGCAGATCGCAGACGCCGAGGGCAAGCTGGGCGTGCTGATCCCCGGCCTGGGCGCCGTGACCACCACCTTCCTCGCGGGCCTCGAGGGCATCCGCCAGGGGCTGTTCCCGGCCATCGGCTCCATGACCCAGATGGGCTACATCCGCCTGGGCCGCCGCGACGAGAACCGCCAGCCGCGCATCAAGGACGTGCTGCCGTTGGCGTCCCTGGACGACGTGGTGGTGGGCGGCTGGGACATCTTCCCGGACAACTGCTACGAGGCCGCGGTCAACGCCGGGGTGATCCACGAGTCCGATCTGGCGCCGGTCAGGTCGTACCTGGAGTCGATCAAGCCCATGGCGGCGGTGTTCGACAAGCGCTACGTCAAGCGGCTCGACGGGCCCAACGTCAAGCAGGGCGGCACGTGGTGGGACAAGTCCAAGATGCTCGAAGAGGACATCGCCAAGTTCAAGGCCGCGAACGACTGTACGCGCCTGGTGATGATCTGGTGTGGCTCCACCGAGGTGTACATCACGCCGTCGGAGGTCCACATGAACGTCGAGAACTTCGAGGCGGGCCTCAAGGCCGACGACCCCGGCATCTCACCGGCCATGGTCTACGCCTACACCGCCATCAAGAACGGCATCCCCTACATCAACGGGGCGCCGCACCTGAGCAACGACTGCCCGGCCCTGCTGGAGCTGGCGCGGGCCAACGGCGTGCCCACCGCGGGCAAGGACTTCAAGACGGGCCAGACCCTGATGAAGACCATCCTCGCCCCTGGATTCAAGGCGCGGCTGCTGGGCGTCAACGGCTGGTTCTCCACCAACATCCTGGGCAACCGCGACGGCGAGGTGCTCGACGATCCGGGCTCGTTCAAGAGCAAGGAGGTCTCCAAGCTGTCGGTGCTCGACACCATCTTGCAGCCCGACATCTACCCGGAGCTGTACAAGGACCTGTACCACAAGGTCCGCATCAACTATTACCCGCCGCGCGGTGACAACAAGGAGGGCTGGGACAACATCGACATCTTCGGGTGGATGAACCAGAAGATGCAGATCAAGGTCGACTTCCTGTGCCGCGATTCGATCCTGGCCGCGCCGCTCGTCCTGGACCTCATCCTGTTCACCGATCTGGCCCACCGCGCCAAGATGTCGGGCATCCAGGAGTGGCTGTCCTTCTACTTCAAGTCGCCCATGGCGAGCCCGAACGTCTACCCCGAGCACGACCTGTTCATCCAGCTGTGGAAGCTCAAGAACACCCTGCGCTACCTGATGGGCGAGGAGCTGATCACCCACCTGGGCATCGAGTACTACAACTACTTCGAATAGGCCGGTCGTCGGCCGGGATCAGAACATCGAATCCACGGTGATGTAGAGCCCGAAGCTGGGGGGCGCGGCGATGGATCCGTCCGCCTCCTCGATGGGGTCCGGGCTGATGCCGAGGTCGAGCCGGCCGATGAAGGTGTCGGCGAGGATGGCGCGGACCCCGACGCCGGTGCCCGCGTGGAGTGGGAAGGCCGGGTCCTCGGCCGTGGAGTCTTCACCGGCACCCCACACGGCGCCGGTGTCGCCGAACACGATCAGCTGCCAGCGCAGCTCGGACTTGAGCGCGGGGTGGCGCCCCAGTTCGACGCGCAGCTCCAGGTTGGCCACGGCCTTGGCCGGCGCGCGCCAGCGCCCGAACTTGGCGCCGCGGATGGTCTGGCCTCCGCCGAAGCCGAGGATGGGCTCGGAGCCTCCCCAGCGGACCATCTCGTAGAACGGCATGTCACCGAACAGCCACTCGCCCATGACACGCCCCGCGAGCACGGCGCGGCCCTGCTTGACCGGGACGTAGAGGCGTACCGATGCGAAGGGTCCACCAAAGACCTCGGTGGGTTCGCTGATGCTGGGCACGATCCGTCCGCTGACCTCGGCGAACAGGCCGCGGTCGGGGACCAGCTCGGGCTCGCGGGTGTCCCACATGAAACCCATGGAGGCCTGGATCGACCACCCTCCGTCGAGTCCGGTGGGGGACTGCTCCTCGAGCAGGGAGCCGCTGTAGGTGTTGACCCTGGTCCACTGGATCGTGGTGGCGACGAAGGCGCCGAGCACCGGGCCGAGGTCGTAGCGCAGCATGAGGTGGGCGAAGGGCTGGATCAGCTGGTACTTGTAGCGCTTGCGCCGGGGATCATCGACGTCGAAGCCGCCGACGTAGGCGCGCTCGCGGTTCACGCCGTTGCCGATGCCCCAGTAGCCGTCGTTGAGCCACTGGCGATAGGCGATGTAGGCGGTGAATCGCAGGCCGTGGAAGAGGCCCATGTCGGGCAGATCGATGATCAGGCGGTGGTTGTGGTGGCCGCGGTCGGTCAGGAAGCCCAGGAAGCGGATGTCCGCGCGGTAGGGATCGTAGCCCTTCTCGAGCCACCACAGCTCGGCCAGGACGCCGAGGCCGACGCCGTCGTCCGCGTCGTAGCCGGCGGTGGGCAGCGCCATCCACTTGAAGTGTTTGGTCTTTCCCTGGGGGATGGTGCCCGACTCGTCGATGGGCAGGTTCATGGCCGAGGGATCGCCGGCGGCTTCCCCGGTGGGTTGCTCGCCGGTCTCTTCGGCGGGTTCCTCGTCGGTTTCGTCGTCGGTTTCGTCGGCAGGTTCGCCGGCAGGTTCGCCGGCAGGTTCGTCGGCAGGTTCCTCGTCGTCCGCGGGTGGATCTTCCTGCGCCGGCGCGTATGCCGGGAGGATCGTCACCGCTGCTGAGAGCAACCAGGGGAGCCAGAGCCTGTTCACGTCCATCAATGTAGCCCAGGGGACCGGGACCCGGGCGCGTCCTGTGGGAGAAACCGTCACGCGGGCCGGGATATTCCAGAGACGTCTGCCGTTCGCGACATTCATGTCGTGGTTCGCCTCTGCGGCGCGGGGTGATCCCCGGCGGCATTTCCGATGGTGTGTGGAGATTACGCAGTGATATCGAGGGATTACGGCTGGTTTTCCGGATGATTCTGGATCGCGGTGTGGCGAGGACTTCGGGGGTGATCGGGCAGGTTCGTGCCCGGTTTCGGAGGCAGATCGCGACACGGATGTCGCGATTTTGGCCTGATCTGGAGGGGTGATCCGGGCCCATCGGCGGGGTCCTCGGGGGGGCACCAGAAGTCCTGGATCGATATTGTCCCATGATTCCAGGCAATTGGTGGATCGCTTCCGCCGACATGGGGCTTCGTCCCGGATCTTGGCCCGTGCCTTGCTGACGACCCCTATCGAGCCTGAATGGGTCTGTGGGCTGTCTCGCCGCGTCGTGGCAAGCAGTACTCGTTCGGGCCGGCAACACGATTGGAGAAATCGAAATGAAGAAGTTGATGCTCTTGCTGGCCGCCCTGGGTCTTCTCATCGGTGGAGTCGCCCTCACCGGGTGTCCCAGCGACGGAGACGATGATGACAGCGCTGCTGCCGATGATGATGACGCCACTGCTGGTGATGACGACGACAGCGCCTAGTCGGCCTTGACCCCTGGCTCCGAGCGCCCGGGTCGGGTTTCCGGCCCGGGCGCTCCTCGTTCTGGCCTCTCCCCCAACTGCATATCCGGCGGACGCTCTGCGTCCGAAAGGCAGACGGAATAGAAGTACGAAGAAATTCGTTGATAAGTACGAAAACCTTCGTATAACCTTTCCGAGTGAACGCAAGGAGGTCCGACCATGAGCCGCCCCCCGAGTCCCCGGCCCACCGACGGTGAGCTGTCCATCCTCAAGGTCCTGTGGGAGCGCGGTCCCAGCACCGTGCGCGAGGTCCTGCAGGCCCTGCCCGCTGACACGGCCTACACCACGGCCCTGAAGATGCTGCAGATCATGACCGAGAAGGGGCTGGTCGAGCGCGACGAGTCCAGCCGAAGCCACGTGTATCGCCCGGCCGAGAGCCGGGAGCGGACCCAGGGGGAGCTGGCCACGGATCTGGCGGACCGCGCCTTCGGTGGGTCTGCCGCCGCGCTGGTGATGCGGGCCCTGGCGGCCAAGCCCGCGTCCGCGGACGAACTGGCTGAAATAAGAGCGCTGCTCGAGACGTTGGAAGACGAGACCGACCAGGGAGGGAGGTGAGCATGCTGTCTCGAACTCTGGAGGTACTCTCGGCCCATCCCCTCGCCGACGCGCTGGGCGCGACCCTGCTGCACTTCATGTGGCAGGGGGCCGCCGTGGCCGTGGCGCTGGTCGTCGCCCTGCGCCTGCTCGGGGGCGCGCACGTCCGCTACCTCGCGAGCTGTGCCGCCCTGGCGATGATGTTGTTCCTGCCGGTGACCACCTTCTCGGTCCTGGCATGGGGTGGGGTGGAGCCCGCCGTCGGATACGGGGCCGCCTCGACCCTGTCCTCGGCTCCCGTCGCCGTTTCGCCCAACGCGATCCTGGCGCAGTGGTTGGATGCGGCCACCGCCGCGGTCCAGCCCTGGATCGTGACCCTGTGGCTGGTCGGTGTGGCCCTGTTGACGCTGCGGTTCGCCGGCGCCTGGATGGGAACCCAGCGGCTCCGCGTGCGGGCGATCCGCGAGGCCGATGAAGTGCTGCACGCCGTGGCGCGGAAGCTGGCCGGGCGCCTCGGGATCGAGCGCGTGCCGAGGCTGCTGCTGTCGGGAGTCGCGCAGACGCCGATGACCCTGGGCTGGCTGCGGCCGGTGGTCCTGCTCCCTGTCAGCGCCGTCGCCGGCCTCGAGCCGCGACAGCTGGAGCTCGTGCTGGCCCACGAGCTGGCGCACGTGCGCCGTCACGACTACCTGGTCAACCTGCTGCAGACCCTCACCGAGAGCCTGCTCTTCTATCACCCGGCGGTGTGGTGGGTGTCGCGCTGCGTGCGGGCGGAGCGCGAGAACTGCTGCGACGACCTCGCTGTGGACGTGTGCGGTGACCCGGTCTCGCTGGCGCGGGCCCTGGCCGCCCTGGAGGAGATGCGGCTCCGTCCCGCGGCCGGGCTGGCTGCGGCGGCCACCGACGGCCCGCTGCTGCAGCGCGTGCGGCGCCTGCTGGGGATGCCGGCCGGAGCGGACCGGCGCAGGGCCGGCTGGTCGGCGGCCCTCGCGCTGGTGGTGTTCGCGCTGGTCTTCGGCATGGGAACCCAGCGCTCGGCCATCGCGTCGTCACAAGACGATGGGGCCGAGGACGATGTGCCGCCGGTGATGCTGGAGGTCTACATCCCCGAGGTACCTCTCATCCCGATGGTGGCCGAGGAGCCGGAGGACGACGAGGAGCCGGCGCCTCCCGAGGCACCGGCGCCCCCGGTGGGACCGGCGCCCCCCGAGGCTCCTCTGCCCCCCGAGGTACCGGCGCTGCCTGCGCTGCCCGCGGTCCCCGGGTTCTCGGCGATGGACGAGCTCCCGCCGCTGCCGGATATGCCGGAGATTCCGTCGAACCTCAGCTCGGAGAAGGCGCTGGAGCGGTATCTCTCCCTCGACGCCGCGCAGTGGGAGCGGTTCGGCGAGGACATGGAGCGCTGGGCCGAGGCATTCGAGGCCGGCGAGGAGTGGGAACGGTTCGGCGAGGACATGGAGCGCTGGGCCGAGGCCTTCGAGGCCGACGAGGAGAGCTGGGAGCGGTTCGGCGTGGACATGGAGCGCTGGGCCGACGAGTGGTCCGTGCAGATGGAGTCCGCGGCCGACGACTACGCCATGGTGTGGAAGGGGGAGCACGAGGGCGCGGTGGCATACGAACTCCAGCGGCAGGCGGACGAGCTCGAGCGTCAGGCCGAGGAGCTGAGGCGGCGGGCCGAGGAGCTCGAACGAGAGGCCGACCGGGCCGAGCGCGAGCGCCGCCGCGAGTCTCGGACGCGCGAGCGCGGCAAGCGGGATCGGCGTGCAGACGAGGAGTCCCCGTAGCGATCACCCTTCCCCGCCGACCGTGGTACGGTCCCTCCATGCACAGGTTCCTGCTCCTTCTCCCCTTCGCCGCCGTCGTGTCCAGCTGCGGCCCCTCGAGTCCATCGCCCCCGGGTGATCCCCCGGTCCCGGCCGAGGTGCTCGACAAGATCGAACCGAGCGCCGGTGGCCACGTCGAGATCGACGCCGGCACCCTCGAACACCTCAGGCTGCTCGCCGGCGAGGTCGGCGAGGTGGACTTCCCCTCCACCGCGGATGTGCTGACCCGCTGCGAGGCCGGCGACGCGTCCGCCTGCGTCTCCGTGGGAACCCGGTTGATGCACGGCACCTGGGGCCTGGACAAGGACGCCGCCTCGGCCGTGCCCCTGTTCGAGTACGCCTGCGACGCCGGCGAGATGGAGGGCTGCCACTCCCTCGCGGTGGCCCTCAAGTACGGCCGCGGCGTGCCCGAAGACGTGGCGCGCTCCATCACCCTGTTCGAGCGCGCCTGCGACGGCGGCAACGTCGTGGCCTGCAGCTTCTTCGGCGACGCCTACCTCCACGGCCAGGGGGTGGACCGCGACGTGGCCCGGGGCGTGGGCATCTACGAGCGCGCCTGCCTCCAGGGCGCGTTCTGTCGTGACGTCGCCATCCACAGGCTCACCCAGCTCCGCTCGGAGCCAGGAGCCCCCTTCCTCGGCCCCGGCGCCTCCCCCGAGGTCGCGTGCGCTGGCGGCGATCCCGTGGGGTGCTGGTGGCAGGCCCTCGCCCTCGCCTCCCAGCCCGACGACGACGACACCTACGACCAGATCCAGACCCTGCTCACCGCCTCGTGCGACGGCAAGCACGCCCAGGCCTGCGCCAGCCTCGGCTTCCACTACCTCCACCGCCAGTCCAGCCCGGGCTACGCCGCCAAGGCCTCCGCCGCCTTCCAGCGCGCCTGCGACCTCGGCACCGCCTGCGACCACCTGAAGTCCTGCCCCGCGGACGACCCGACCCGCGTCCGCGCCCTTTCCCGCGGCGTCCACCAGGCCGAGCAGGACTGCGACGACGGCCAGATCTCCCGCTGCCTCAGCTTCGCCATCTCCCTCAAGACCGGCAACGGCATCGAGCGCGACCTCGAGCGCGCCGCCCAGCTCTTCGATCGCGTCTGCGCTGCCGGCGACCCCTCGGGCTGCTGGTACCTCGGCGGCGCCTACAAGCGCGGCCAGGGTGTCCCCGAGGACCTCGCCCACGCCGCCACCCTCCACCGCAAGGCGTGCGACGCGGACTACGCCAACGGCTGCGTCGATCTCGCCTTCGCCCACGTCCACGGCCGCGGCGTCCCCCAGGATCTCCCCACCGCCATCACCCTCTTCGACAAGGCCTGCACCCTCGGCACCGCCTGCGACCACGCCGAACACTACCGCGTCCAGCTCACCCCCTAGGGGTCAAGTCTGGTCTTGCATCTTGGGTTTCCCGCTGACGGCCTGATTTCCAGGGGTCAAGTCTGGTCTTGCATCTTTTCCGGGGTCGAAATAGGCTCCCCACCATGTCTAGACCCCTCAGGATCATCGAGCCGGGACTGTGGCACCACGTGATGAACCGTGGCGCGAGCGGAACCCACATCTTCCAAGACGATCACGATCGTCACGCGTTCCTCGACCTGGTCGAGGATTGTGCGCAGCGGTGGAGGGTGCGGACCGCCGCGGTGTGTCTGATGGACAATCACTACCACGCGCTGGTCCTCGACGAGCAGGGCATGCTCAGCCGGGCGATGCGCCACCTCGATGGCGTGTACACCCAGCGGTTCAATCGCCGGTACGAGCGGGACGGTTCCCTGATGAGGGGGCGTTTCCAGGATCGTCTGGTGGAGTCCGAAGGGTATGTGCTCGAGGTGGTGCGTTACCTGCACACGAACCCGGTGCGCGCGGGGCTGGTGAAGCGGGCGGCAGACTACCCGTGGAGCAGCCATCGGGCCTATCTATCCGGAAACACACCGGACTGGCTGCACACTCGGGACGTGTGGGATCTCTTCGGAGATGGATCGCCCGAGGATCGACAACGGTTCGACGAGTTCGTCCATCGGCGGATTCCACGAGAGACGTTGCGCATGCTCGGTTCCCGACGCTGGTCGCCGATCCTGGGCAGCGCGGAGTTCGTGAGCTCCTGGCGTCAGCGGCTGCGTCAGAACTCCCCGGCCGTGACTCCTGAGATCCCGGCCGCGAGGCAGTTGAAGTCCTGGACCCTGCCCGAGGTGGTGGACGCTGCCTGTGCCGTGTTCGAGCTCGACAAGGATCGCCTGCTCCGCGGCCGCCGCGGTGAGCCCAATCCCGAACGGATGGCGTGCCTGGTGGTGTGCCGCGATCATACCTCGGCCACCCTCGAGGAGATTGCGGGGATCTTCGGCGTCGGCACCACGACCGTGTCGTCGCTGGTCTTCCGCGTTCGCGCACGGCTGGGTTCGGACACGGAGCTGGCCGTGGCCCACCAGAAGCTGCTGGGCCGGCTCGAGGACATCGCCGCGGAGATCTCCCGCCGCGATCCGACCGGCATCCGCAAGTTCATCGACCGCATCTCGTGACGCGAGAAGATGCAAGACCAGACTTGACCCCTGGGAATAGGGGGGGCAGGTCGGTTGTCTTGGGGCGCGAGCGCGTCCACAATCGGCGCGGTCACGATTGAACGACGGAGGCGCAAGTGTCGCCGAGAACACGCATCTTCCTGCTGGCGGCGTTGCCGATGCTGGTGCTGGACCAGGTCACCAAGATCCTGGTCCGGGCCTACCTGCCGCTGAACGACAAGGTGTCGTTGATCCCGAAGTTCCTGGGGTTGTGGCACCGGGACAACCCCGGGGCGGCGTTCGGGTTCTTGAGGAACTTCGAGTACCGGATCCTGGTGTTCGCGGTGATCACGACGGTGGCGTGCGTCGCCATCGTGCTGTTCCTGCGGACGGTGCCGCCGAAGGAGAAGTGGCTGCCCACGGCGCTGGGCCTGATCATGTCGGGGGCGCTTGGCAACCTCATCGATCGGCTCTGGCGGCACAAGGTCACGGACTTCGTCGACGTGTACGTGGGCTGGGAAGGGGGAGTGAGGTCCTTCCTGCTGGAGCACCTGGGGACGTACAGGTACAACACGTTCAACGTGGCGGACATCGCCATCGTCATCGGCGTGGCCATGTTCATCATCCACGCGATCTTCCTGGAGAGACGCCGCGAACAGCCGGCGAAGTGAGCGTGTATCCGGGCCGCTGACCCCCGCAGAAGATGCAAGACCAGACTTGACCCCTAGCGGGAGAGTCGTCGGAGTGCGGCTGCGGTGAGGAGGAGGAGGAGGGGCCAGGGGGCTGCGCGGGGGGTGGAGGTGCAGCCGCAAGCGGCCTGGTAGTAGGGGGTGTCGTCCTCGGCGCCGGGGCCGGCGCCGGGGGTGTCCTCGTCGATGGTGCCGTCGCAGTCGTTGTCGGCGCCGTCGGCGATCTCGTTGCCGCCTGGGTAGGCGTGGGCGTCGTCGTCGTCGCAGTCGCCCTCGGCCTCGGTGTAGCCGTCGCCGTCGTCGTCGTAGTAGTCGGTGCCCTCGTCGATGAGGCCGTCGCAGTCGTTGTCGATGTGGTCGGGGAGCTCGGGGGCGCCGGGGTGGACGTCGTCGTGGATGTCGTCGCAGTCGCCCTCGGCCTCGGTGAAGCCGTCGCCGTCGAGGTCGGGGCCGTCGGAGTGGTGGTCGTCGTCGCCGTGGACGTCGTCGTCGTCGTCGCCGCCCCAGCCGCCCGTGTAGCCCTCGATCCAGCTGGTGTGGACGTCGGTGCGGGTGCTGGCACCCATCTGGCTGCAGGTGGCGTCTCCCCAGGAGGTGACGGCGGCGACGCGCCAGCCGCCGGCGTGGTTGGAGAAGGCGGGCCCGCCAGAGTCCCCGAAGCAGGTCTGGTGCTGGCTGTCGTAGTAGTACAGGAAGTGGCTGTCCCAGTTGTCCACGCCGATGTCGACCTCGCGCTTGATGCCGGAGTCGGAGGAGTAGCCGCTGGTGACGCCGAACCCGACGAAGGTCAGCTGGTCGGACTGGCCCAGCCAGGAGTTGGACGGGGTGTCGCGGTTGAAGTCGATGGGGGTGCCCGGGCCGGTGTGGGGGAGCACGACCACGGCGATGTCGTTGGCGCACGAGTAGGGGTCGTAGCTGGGGTGCATGTGGTAGTCGTTGGACTGCATCGTGTCCCACGACGACTGGTTGATGTTGTTGGTCCACAGCACACCGAGGTTGCCGTGGAAGCCGTCGAGGCAGTGGGCGGCGGTGAGGACGACGTCGGGGGAGATCAAGGTGCCCGTACACAGGGACCAGCCCATGTCGAGGTAGACCACCGAGTCCCAGCTCGAGGTGGTGTGGCCGCCGACGATGGGGCTGTCCGCGAGGCGCAGGTCGCGGGTATCGGGATAGGAGCACCCCGTGAGCGTCACCAGGAGGACGGCCGCGAGGGTCGCGTCCACCCGCCCGCGCGCGCGTCGGCTCGTCGGTCGAAGGTCCATGACCACAGGGTATCCGACGCCCCGCGACCACGATGAACTGCACACTGAAGGTGGACGGGGACGGACACGTTCTACCGGGTGAAGTGACGGCTCACCGCCTCGATCTGCGGTATCCGAGGTAGATGGCGATCAGAGCGGCGTGCAGCGCGGCGCCGCCTGCGTCCGAACGTGGGGTTGAACTGCACTCGCAACCTCCGCCCCCACCGTCGTCGTCGCCGGGCGCGGCGCTGTCGTCGTCGTCGTCATCGGAGAGGTCGTCGTCGTCGCCCACCGCGTCATCGTCGTCGCCGGTCCCGCCGCACTCCTCGTCGTCGCCGTCGACGAGTCCATCGCAGTCGTTGTCCACGCCGTCGGAGCAGTGCTCGTCAGCGCCGGGGTAGACGTGGGCGTTGTCGTCGTCGCAGTCCTCCCCGGAGTCGAAGCCGTCGCCGTCCGCGTCCCTGTGGACGAACATCGTCGCCAGGCTGATCGAGCCGCTGTCGGCGTCCTTGTAGAACAGGCAGAAGTGGTTGCCCACCGCGACGATGCGCGGCAGCAGGCGCCCCTCGCCGCCGTCGGTGTTCAGCCCTGTGTCCTCGGCGGCGCTCCACGTCGCGCCCCCGTCCAGCGAGGTGGCGGTGAGCAGGTCGGAGTCGCTGGCCTGCTGGGTGCCGTTGGCCCGGAGCATCACGGCCACCACGGTCAGGCCGTCGTCGGACGCGCCCACGGCCGAGAGCCCGGCGGACATGTGCCAGTCG
Organism: uncultured Rickettsiales bacterium; assembly: GCA_964425605.1. GTDB lineage: Bacteria > Myxococcota_A > UBA796 > UBA9615 > CAYRNR01 > CAYRNR01. The sequence goes on from CAYRNR010000004.1 coordinate 86,670, forward strand.
CCGAGCCCGTCGGCGAGCTGGATGTCGCTGCCGTACACCCGCTGCCCTTGCTCGTCGTATCGGTTGTAGTGGACGGTCTGGTAGGCGCCGTAGGTGAAGTGGGCGTGGCCCGTGCCGTCCACGACCACGTCGCTGAACCCGCGCCGGTCGCTGCCGGCGGTGTGGCTGTTGGTGTGGGCGACCATCTCGCCCGCGATCCCGCTGCCCGGCTCGGCGTGCAGCAGGTACGCGGTCCCGCCCGGATCGGGGACCCCGCTGACCAGGAACACGCGCTCGTGGTTGGCCCGCATGCGCGTGCCGTTGTCTCCGCGCCAGATGCCGCCGATGTCCCCCAGAGACGTCGCGGAGCTGGCGCCGGCCTCCCACAGCCTCACGTCTCCCCAGACGTTGTCGCCGGCCACGGTGTAGCTCACGTACACCGGCCCGCCCACCGTTGCGACGCTCACCACGTAGTTGCGGCGCTCGCGCGAACCGACGTAGTAGTCCCGATCCCACGATCCCCCGGCCTCCCGCCGCCGGTAGCGGATGTCGTTGCCGCCTTCGTAGTCGCCGCCGTGCCGCGTGACGATGTGCACGCTGCCGTCGCTGCCCACGGCGATGGCCGGCGGGAAGTCCAGGTCGCTCTGGTGGCCGTCCCCCACGTCCTCGGACAGCAGCACGTTGCCGTCGCGGTCGAGCTGGTAGTACTTGCTGGACACCAGGTGGATCTGGTCCTGGGGTCCGCGCACCGCGTCGAACTGTCCCCCCTCGGCGATGGTGCCCAGCGGCGTCCACTCCTGCGCCCCGGCCGGTGTGTTCGCGGCAGCCATCGCGGCGACCGCCAGCCCCATGAGCCACAGCATCGAGTTCTTGCTCACGTCACTCACCTCCTTCGACCCGCGATCGCTCGATCAGCTCGCGGAGATCGGTGCGCGTCACCCCCGCCCGGACCTTGGCCTTGAACCCCGACTTGTGGGCGAACGTCACCCGCGGGTCCCCCTCGATGCGCGTGAAGTCCACCTGCGGGTGATCGTCGAAGCGGTGCAGCGCCCACCCGTCCGGGTTGCGGTTGTCCCGGGAGATGGCCACGGCGATGTCCACCCCGCGGTCGCGCGCGAGCTCGTCGCGCATCGATCCCGACACGTCGCTGCCGACCACGCCCTCGTGGAAGAACACGTCCAGCCCGGCCACCTGGAGCACCTCGGTGACCGCCCGGGCGGCCTGCAGATCCGCGCGCTGCTGTCGCGCCTCCTCCACCAGGGCGCCGGCCATGGCCGTGGCCATGTGGACCACCTCCAGGGCCACCGGGCCCGTGCCCCCGGCCGCCCAGATCCGGCAGATGGCGATCTCGAACGGAGAGTCCAGCTCCGGCGGCAGCCGCTGGAGCCCCAGCTCCCTGGCCAGCGGCTGGGGCCCTGCCACGTCGATGCGCACCTGCGCCGGGTACCACGGCATCCCAGACAGGAGCTCGTGCAGGCCCAGGTGCCGCGCCACCAGGGACATCGCGCACTCGGGCTCCTCGTCCCGGCTTCGCTGGTGGTGGTCGAAGTTGCGCAGCTCGGGCTCGTGCCGGGCCCCGATGTCCACCACCCAGACCTCCGGATCGGCGAGCTCGGCCTCGGTGGGGATGCTCCGGTGTACGGGCAACTCACCCTCGACGGAGCAGATCAGCCCGGCCGCGATCACCTCGTCGAGGTGTGCGCCTCCGGGGTGGACGACGATGTGGCTGGACATGATGACCTCCTGAGCCTGCCGCCCCGGTGTGGCGTCAGCAGGGAAGACCGAGGGTGCAGTACATCAACGAGCTGAAGGGATCGGCGCACGGCGCCGAGCTCATGCAGGTGAGCAGCCCGGATGGGTCCGCGTAGTTGCACAGGTTGCCCCCCGTGACCTGGTCGCAGCATCCCTGCAGGCTGATCTGCACGGTCGGCTCGTCGGGGTCGTCGCTGTCGATGGTGATGAAGTGGGACCCACCGTCCAGCGCGTCGAGGCAGCCCTGGCCCGCGAACAGCTCGCCGGGGGCCCACTCCACGCTGAACGCCTCGACATCCCCCGGATCGAGGGTCGCCGTGGCATCCCCGGCGGTGAGCCTCACGATCCCACCCGCCGTGGAGCTGGCGCCGGTCACCGAGCTCAACTGCAGGGGGACGTCTCCGGCGTTGGTCACCTCGAACGTCGAGGTCCCCGTCCCGCCGCCCAGGGCGCCGAAGTCGATGAGCAGCGGAGACACGACGATGTCCGGCTGGCACGGATCGCAGTCCTGCCCGTCGCCCTCCAGCGGCACGGTCGCAGTGCCGTCACAGCTGTCGATGACCAGGCTGCCGGTGACCGCCCCGTCCGCCGTCGGAGCGAAGCTCACCGTGATGGTGACGGTGTCGCCCGCGACGATGGACAGCGGCGGCGCGATCCCCTGGTAGCCGAACTCGGCGCCGCTGGCCGTGACGGCCGTGATCTCCACGGGGTCGGCGCCGGTGTTCTCCAGGGTCAACGAGGCCGAGGCCGTCTGTCCGACCTGCGTGGTCCCGAAGGCGATGGACGAGGGGGTCACGGTCAGGGTGCCGCAGGGCGCGACGCTGTCGTCGTCGTCGTCGTCCGCGGCGTCATCGTCGTCCACCGCGTCGTCGTCATCCACGGCGTCGTCGTCGTCCACCGCATCGTCGTCGTCGTCCCCCCAGCTCACATCGTCGTCTCCGGCCGTGTCGTCGTCGTCCCCCTTGTTGAGCTGCGCGCTCTCGCACGCGGGCACGGCGAGCGCGAACAGCGCGCACAGGCCCCAGGCCATTGCCTCTCTCATCGGTGTCTCCCCTTCGAGGGGCGAAGGATACCATCGCGGTGGACTCCCCGGTACGAGGGAGACGACCGCCTATGTCGCCCGCTCGTACGCCGCGAACAGGAACCCCACGCGCTCCCGCTCCACGTCGAACTTCCTACCCCGGTAGGCGCGATCCACGGCCCGGTCCAGGGTCTGGTGCGCCCGTCGCAGCGGCCTCTTCATCAGATCGGGGTCGTAGAGATCCGCGGGCGACTCGCCGGGGTGGCCGGCCCGCGCGTCCAGCACCGCCTGCGCGGCCGCCTCGATCGCCGCTCGCTTCGACGCCGTGACCGCGGGCCAGGGGAAGGTGTTGTAGACGAGCCGGTTGGAGTAGCGGTAGTCGCTCTTGATGCGGCCCGCCACGTAGCGCACCCAGGCCATGTGCATCGCCGACGACACCACGCCGAACTCGTACAGGCCGGCGCCGGCGATGCAGGTGCAGCTGTTGTGCACGATGGTCCGCGCGTCGAAGAACCCGAAGGGGATCCACTCGCGCCGCTGCGAGGTGTGCATCGGGATGACCACGTAGGTGGAGTCGGGCTGGCGGATCTCGGCGAACTCGCTGGCGGCGCCGGCGGCCGCGCGGGTGGCGGCCTTCTTGCTGGCCAGGCGGAACTCCCGGACCTGCCGGACACGGTCCATCACAGCAGGGAACGCCTTGATCCTCGACGCCTCCTGGTCCACGAGCCACAGGCAGTGGCGCGACACACCGGCCATGTACTCGCTGGCGCTGACCATGGGGCGGAACAGGGCCTCCGCGCCGGGATTCTGCGCGACGAACGCCTCGTACTCGGCCCGGGTGAACAACAGCGCCCCGCCGTCCACGGGTTTGCTGCCGTAGAGGATGCGCGGCACGTCGGCCAGGGGCCTGCTGCGTCCCTCGATGATCAGGTCGTCGTACGCCACGAGGTACGGACAGATGTTGTGTACCTGCGCCACCATGGGCTCGGAGTCCGGGGTCTGGTAGTCGTACAAGGGCCGCTTGCCGGATGAGGGACCGCCGAATCCGACGATTACACAGTGGACGTGTGCCTTGCCCCGGGCATCGGAGCCCCACGCGAACGTGCGGTGCGCGAAGTGGATCTTGACGTCGTGCTCGCTCAGCAGGGTCCTCCACAGCAGGGCGACCTGCTCGCCCTGGGTGATCGAGTTCGTGGCCACGAATCCGCAGCGGGACTCGCTGCCGTCGAGCCACCGCGCCGCCAGGGCGAACCACGCCGCCACGTAGTCCAGCGTGCCGCCGCCGCCCTCGAACACCAGCTCCATGTCCTCCTGTTGCTCGTCGCTGCGCAGGTGCTTGCCCACGAACGGTGGGTTCCCCAGCACGAGGTGTCCCTCCCCCGGCAAGAGCAGGTCGTTCCAGTCCATCCGCAGGGCGTTGCCCACCTGGATGCCCGGTGACGTGGTCAGCGGGATGCGCACGAACGACGGCCCGAACTTCTCGCCGAGCCGCTGGTTCATGATGTGGTCCATCATCCACAGCGCCACCGTGGCGATGCGCGCGGGGAACTCGCTGATCTCGACCCCGAGGAACTGATCCACGTCCAGCCGGGAGATCAGCGTGGCGTCCAGCTCCAGCTGGCCGGTGCCGTGCACCTCCTCGAGGATCTCCATCTCCAGCTGGCGCAGCTCGCGGTAGGCGATGACGAGGAAGTTCCCGCACCCGCACGCCGGGTCCAGCAGGCGGAGCCTGGCCATGCGCTCGTGCAGGTTCCGCAACGCGGCCATGCGCCCGCCGTCTCGACGGACTCGCAGCCGGTCGAAGTCGGCGCGCAGGTCGTCCATGAACAGCGGGCCGATGACCTTGAGGATGTTCTTTTCGGTGGTGTAGTGCGCCCCGATGGCCCGCCGGGCGTCGTGGTCCATGACCGACTGGAACAGGGCGCCGAAGATCGCCGGCGAGATGGCGTCCCAGGAGAACTCGCACGCCCGGATCAGGTCCCGGCGCATCCTCGAATCGAAGGCCGGAATGCGCAGCCGCTCCTCGAACAGGGCGCCGTTGACGTGGGCGAACGCCGCCAGGTCCTCGTCCAGCGCTCTCTGACGGTCCGCGACCGGCGTGTCCAGGACCTCGAACAGCTGCGCGAGCATCATTCCGAGGTCCGAGCCGTCCTCGCGGGTGCGGTCCTTGACCAGGCTCTCGAAGATCCCGCGCGGCTCGAAGATCCCCGTGTCGTCGGCGAACAGCAAGAACAGCAGCCGCACCAGGAACTGCTGCAGATCGTGGCCCGCGTAACCCGACGCCTCCAGCCCGTCGTGGATCGTCCCCATCAGCTCCGACGCCTTGATGTTGACGGGGTCCTGGTCCGCGAAGCTCCGCTTCTGCCGCCCCAGGATGAAGCCGAACAGCTCCACCACCTGCGGGAACTGGGCGAGGGTGAATGCGTGCTCCTCGCCCTCGTCGAGGTCGTACAGCTCGAACGTCTGGAAGTCGCTCACGAGCACGAACCGCGGCAGCTCCTCCTCGGCCAGCCCGGGGAAGTAGTCCAGCGCCTGCTCCTTGGCACGGGTCAGGTTCCTCCCCGCGCTCTTCTGCTCCACCAGCAGCACGCCCTTCCAGAACAGATCGATGAAACCCCGCTTGTCGCCGAGCTTCTTCACCGGCTCCTCGAAGCTCGCCACCCGCCGCAGCTTCACGCCGAACACCTCGAAGAACTCGATGTAGAAGCTCTGGCACTGACCGCGCTCGTAGTGGGCGCCGGCCCATTCGGCGGCGAACCTCGAGGCCCTCCGGCGGATCTCGTTGTTGGACAGGCGCATGGGACCTCCCGCGCGTCAATCTACACCCAACGCGGTGGTCGCCTCGCGGCCGGGTGATAGGATCTCGACCGACCACACGCGAGGGGAGCCGCCATGTCCATACGCCCGTATCTCGTCCTCTTCCTGATCCTGTCGTTGATGCCCGGTTGTCCGGGAGATGACGACGACGACACCACGTCCGACGACGACGCCACCGCGGACGACGATGACGACGCCACCGCGGACGACGACGACGACGTCACCGCGGACGACGATGACGACGTCACCGCGGACGATGACGACGACAGCAGCGGCGACGACGATGACGCCACCGCGGACGACGACGACAGCTCTGGCGACGACGACGACAGCGCAGTCGGTGACGACGACGACACGGTCGGTCCGGTGGACGCCGACGGGGATGGCTGGGACGAGACCGTCGACTGCGACGACGGCGATCCGGCGCTGAACCTCGACGACGCGGACGGCGACGGACACTCCACCTGCGACGGGGATTGTGACGACACCGTTGGCGAGGTCCACCCGGGCGCAGCCGAGCAGTGCAACGGCGTGGACGACGACTGTGACGGAGCGGGGGGCGCGGACGAGGTTGACGCGGACGCCGACGGGTTCATGGTGTGCGAGGACGACTGCGACGACGCCAACATCGACGTGTTCCCGGGCGCACCAGAGGTCTGCAACGGCATCGACGACGACTGCGACGGAGCACCCGGCGTGGTCGAGGCGGACGCGGACGCGGACGGATTCCGGATCTGCGACGGCGACTGCGACGACGCGGATCCCGCTGTCTTCCCCGGCGCCCCGGAGGCCTGCAACGGCATCGACGACGATTGCGACGGGGCCGCCGCAGCGGACGAAGTGGACGGTGACGCCGACGGGTTCATGATCTGCGACGGCGACTGCGACGACGGGCGCCCCGACGCGTACCCGGGCGCGGTGGAGCTGTGCAACAGCCTGGACGAGGACTGCGACGGCGCCCCTGGGGCGCACGAGGCGGACGTCGACGGCGATGGGTTCCGGCTGTGCAACGGCGACTGTGACGACGCGGACGCCGCCGTCTTCCCCGGTGCCGTCGAGCAGTGCAACGGCGCGGACGACGACTGCGACGGGGCCCCCGGCGCCGACGAGGCGGACGTGGACGGTGACGGATACCTGATCTGTGACGGCGACTGCGACGACGCCGAGGCCTCGGTCCACCCCGGGGCAACGGAGGCCTGCAACGGCGTGGACGACGACTGCGACGGAGTCGCAGGTGCGGACGAGGTGGACGCGGACGGCGACGGTTTCCGGATCTGTGAGGGCGACTGCGAGGACGGCGACGCCGCCGTCCACCCCGGGGCGGCAGAGGCCTGCAACGGCGCGGACGACGACTGCGACGGTTCACCTGGCGCCGACGAGGTGGACGACGACGGCGACGGCTCCATGGTCTGCGAGGGCGACTGCGACGACGCCGACGCGAGCATCCACCCCGGGGCCGTAGAGGCCTGCAACGGGATCGACGACGACTGCGACGGAGCCCCCGGTGCGGACGAGGCGGACGACGACGCGGACGGATTCCGCATCTGCGAGGGGGACTGCGACGACCTCGAACCGGCGGTCCATCCGGGCGCGGGCGAGGCCTGCAACGGATTCGACGACGACTGCGACGGCGTGGTGGACACCGGAACCTGCAGCTCCCTGGAGTTCGACGGGACCCGGCGGGTGACCATGGCGACCAGTCCGGCCCTGGACATGACGACCGCCATCACGATGGAGGCGTGGTTCAAGTTCACCGTCGATCCGTACACGCTGACCCAGCCCCGGGCGTACCTCATCGATCGATACGGGAGCTACCGCCTGTGGTACTCGCCGGACGGGACCGGCTACAGCATCCCCGATCAGTTCTTCTGTGACCTCTGGGGCTGGGAAGGGGTGTTTACGGATCACGACGAGTGGGAGGCCGACCGCTGGTACCACATCGCCTGCTCCTGGGACGGGGTCACCGCGATCATGTACGTGGACGGCGTCGCCGAGTCGAGCGTGTCCCTGGCTAAGACGTTGCCGACCACCTCGGCCGATCTGACCCTGGGCGTGGGAACGGACGGCGATTCGGGCTGGGTCGGGCTCATCGACGAGGTCCGCGTGTGGAGCGTGGCCCGCACCGAGGAGCAGATCCGCGAGGCCATCTGTTCCCTGGACGGCTCCGAGGCGGGCCTCGCGGGCGGCTGGGACTTCGAGGAGGGTGGCGGCCAGGTGGTGGCCGACGACTTCGGCCTGGTCGGCGCCGGCTACCTGGGGTACGACGCGGCCGTCGAGGCCGACGACCCGGACTGGTCGACGGACACCGCCGAATGCTTCGCGTACGAGTGGTGCGATGGCCTGGACAACGACGGCGACGGCGAGGTGGACGAGGACGGGGACGTCGTCGACGCGCCGGCCTGGTATCCGGACGGCGACGGCGACGGCTGGGGCGACGACGCGAACCCGGTGTTCGCCTGCGCGCAGCCCGTGGACCACCTCCCCGACGGTGGCGACTGCGACGACGCCGACCCGGCGATCCACCCCGACGCCGGGGACGTCTGCGACGGCATCGACAACAACTGCGATGGCCTCGTCGACGGCCACGGCGCCTCGTCGCTGTACTTCGACGGCGGCGATGACATGGTCCACATCGGCGACGATCCCATCCTGGACATCACGGGGCCGATCACGATGGAGGCGTGGGTGTACTCCGAGAACCCCAACTCCGACGAGCCCGTCCTGGCCAAGGAGTACGCCGGCGGCCTGCAGCAGTACTGGTTCGGGGTCTACTACGGCGGCTTCGGGCTGTTGCTGGGCGATGGTTCCAGCTGGGGCCTGAACGCGCGCGGCAGCGGTCAGATCGATGCCAGCACGTGGACCCACCTCGCCAGCGTCTGGGACGGGGCGACCTGGTCCAATTACCAGGACGGATTCCTGGCGGAGACCGGCACCTACACCGGCACCGTGCCCGTCAGCGACCAGCCTCTGACCATCGGCATCAACTCCGGCTACGACAACACACGCTTCCAGGGCTACCTCACCGATGTACGCCTGTGGAACGTCGCGCGTACGCAGGACCAGCTGCGCGCCGACATGTTCGAGGTCGACGACACCACCGGCCTGGTCGGCTGGTGGCCGATGAACGAGACCGAGGGCCAGACCACCTTCGACGAGTCGGGCTACGGCTTCGACGGCCAGCTCGGCAACGATCCTGCCGCTGATTCGCGGGATCCCCTCTGGGCAGGGGAGCTGCCAGTGTGTCAGTTCGAGTGGTGCGACGGCGTGGACAACGACGGTGACGGCCTGATCGACGACGACGATCCCGACGTCCTGGACCCGCTGCCCTGGTATCTCGACGACGACGGCGACGGGTACGGCGCGGGCGCGGTGTTCGAGGCTTGCGATGGTGGCGCCGGGTACGTGGAGAACGACGACGATTGTGACGACGGCGATCCTGCGATCCACCCCGGTGTGGACGACCTCCTCGACGGTCTCGACAACGACTGCGACGGCTACGTGGACGAGCACGGCGTCACATCCCTGTATTTCGACGGCACCAACGACATGGTCTGGATCGGCGACGATCCGGTCGTGGACATCACCGGCGCGATCACCATGGAGGCGTGGGTGAACGCCACCAACCCCTCCCGCGACGCCCCGGTCCTCGCTCGCGAGGCGGGCGGCGGACAGCAGCAGTACTGGTTCGGCGTGTACTACGGGACCTTCGGGCTGTTGCTCGGCGACGGTGGCGGGTGGGGACTGCTCGAGCGCGGCAGCGGGACCGTGGCTGCGGACACCTGGTACCACCTGGCCAGCGTCTGGGACGGCTCGACCTGGACCAACTACCTCGACGGCGTGCCCGTGGCCTCGGGCTCCTACACCGGGACGCCACCCAGCACCGTGCAGCCCCTGACCATCGGCATCAACTCCGCCTTCGACAGCACCCGCTTCGAGGGGTACCTGACCGACGTTCGCCTCTGGAACGTCGCCCGGACCGACCAGGAGATCCTCGACAGCCTCTGGGGCCCCGCCGACACCACCGGCCTGGTCGCGTGGTGGGCGATGGACGACGCGGCAGGGCAGGTGGCCGCCGACGCGACCCCCAACGGGCTGGACGGCCAGCTCGGCAGCGGTCCGGGCGCGGACGACCGCGATCCGGCGTGGTCGGACGACCTCCCGGAGAGATAGGGCTCAGTCCACCTCGACCGTGTAGCCGAACACGGACCACGTCCCCGGCGGGACCTCGCCGAGCGTGTACTGGACGTCGAGGGTGCAGATGCAGTCGCAGAGGTCGTCGTAGAGCTCGAAACCCGCCTCGATGCGCTGGTCGTTCATGTACGCCAGCCCGTGCACCTGGATCTCGGGACAGCAGCCCTCGCCGTGGTCGAAGTGCATCACCGTGACCTGGCCGGGCCCTGGGGACGTGGCCAGGACGCCGCCCTCGGGCATGGGCTCGGGCTCGGGGAGCATGTCGCACTCGGCAGCCGCGTCGACCACCGTCAGCTCGCAGATGCCCGATTCGCAGGGCCCCATGTCGTCGTCGTCGTCCGCGACATCGTCGTCGTCGCTCGTGGCGTCGTCGTCGTCGCTCGTGGCGTCGTCGTCGTCGCCCGTGGCGTCGTCGTCGTCGAGATCGAGGGGGCCGCTGGTCGAGCAGGCCGGCGTCACGAGGGCGAGGGAGAACAGCAGGAACAGGGCTCGCATGAAACCTCCGGGGCGACTTGGCTCAGTCTACCGTCTATCGTGGAGAGTCCAGTGAAAACGTGGCGTCGAGGAGAAAGACTTGACACGAACTAATGCCGCGGAGACCCATGAGCGGCCGATCGGGGACCGGATGCGCGTTGCAGTTACTGTGTGCTCGTCGATGATTCTGGCCACGATGATGTGTGCCCCCTGTACCGGAGCCCGGGGCGCTGCGAAGGGATCCCGCGAGGCATCGTTCGCCCCCCTGATCGCCGGCGATCTCGAATCCGCCCGGGGAGACCTCCTAGAGGCCCTCGGCGACAGGCCCGATGGTGTCCCGACACTCCCCGCCGGGATCGATCCCTCGCTGTCCGAGTACACACACCATCTGATCTCGACGGGGATGAGCGTCGCCCCGAACAAGCTCGCCTCGTATGCGGCCTCCCTGGAGCCGAGCCTTGCCCCCATCGACGCCCCCATGGTCCGGGTGATGCCGGAACGCGCGGTGCCCATGCTCGTGGGACACATCCACACCCTGGAGACCCTCGAGACCCTGCGGCCGCTGACCGGCGACGAGTCTGCCAAGCTGCTGGACCACTACGAGATCCTGTGGTCGTTCATCGGACTGTACCCGGTGGTTCAGCAGGTCCACGACGTGGAGATCGAGTTGAAGCTCGAGGTGGATCCTGCCGTACACACTCGCGCTACCTGGGCAGAGGAGTACAGAGAGGGGGTGTGGGCCCCTCTGCGCTACCGTCTCCTCGATGAGCTGGAGAACGGCGGTGAGAAGGACCTGGAGAGACGCGCACAGCGGCTCGCATCCTCCGCGCGCACGCGTTGGCGGTCTGGCGCGGCGGGCGGCGGACGTCTCTATGTGGCCGCCATGCGGTACCTGGCTGCGGTGGCGCCCAAGCACGAGAACGTCGCCAACGTCGTCCTGGTGGCGGTCCACGTGGATGGTCTGGCCGCGCTCCCCCGAAAGAAGCGTGTGCCGGTCGAGGTCCGGCAGGACGAGACCTATCTCCGGGTCGACGAGGTCGTCGCTGCGTGGCGAGAACTCGAGTCGTTGAAAGGCGCCTCGGACGTGGAGAAGAGACTCCGTACAGCAAGGTTGTTGTTCAGACGCGATCGGGAGACAGAGCAGCGAAAAGTGTTGTACCAGGTCTTGAAGGACGAGCCCGGTCACGCAGAGGCCACGACCCGCCTGGCCATCTCCTTTGCCGAGAGCGCGCCGAGGCTGGCTCACGACATCGTGGTGCGCGCGGATCTCTCTGCGGCCGAACTCGAAGACGACACATTGGCCCTTCGGTTTCCGATCCAGTGGGTCCACGCGCTGATGACGGGCATGGCAGGGGGGGGCGAGTCGGGGGACGCCGCGATCCGGGGCCTCGACGCCGAGTTGACGGCCATCGAGACGCTGATCGGGGCCTGCGGCGATCGGGTCCCTGCGTCCACGGCCTACTCCAGCTTGCTCGCAGACTCTTTGCGGCAGCTGTGGATCGATGGCCGTCCCATCGACGACGTGGATCTCGGGACACACATTCCTGCGCTGATCGAGGTGGTCCAGAGTGGCCCCGACGAGGACCTCTACCGCCTGTTGATGTTCGCGACCCGCATGTCCCCTGGCTTCCGCGAGTACGAGCTGCTCGAGATCCCGCTGGACGAGGGATACGAGCCACAGACGCAGTGCGCGCTCCACGCCGATCGAGCCCGTTCGGTCCTGGCGGCCGCCGCGCGCGGGCTCGAGGACGAACGGCAGCTGGACGGGATCGCCGCTGAGGTCGCCGCTGTGGCCGACAGCTGCGGCGAGGGCGGGATGGTGAACAAGCTCCGCGGGGACCTGGTGGTCCTCCGCACGTTGCACGCCTCCGACCCGCCGTCCCTCGACGAGGCCATACCGTACTACGAGGGGTGCGCCGCGAGCCTCGACCGCGTCCGCGCGTCCACGTGCAGGGGCAACCTGTTCGTCCTCCACCACGAGGCCGGCCGCGAGGCGGACGCGAGGGAGGCCATGGAGCGGCTGTGGCGCTGCTGCATCGACCACCCACCCACCGTGTACCTCGCTGCCCTGGCGGTCGGGGAGGGGCGGCTCCCGGATCCGGACCTCTGGCTGGAGCAGGTGGTGTCCTCGGAGGAACTCCTCAACGAGCCCGAGCGCGCGTGGATGTGCGCCGGCGACATCGCCGCTCGCGCAGGGGACACCGAGCGCGCAGCAACCCACTGGCAGGAGGCCTGCGCGACGCTGGCCGCTCAGTGTGACGACGGGAGGGAGCCGCTGGAGTGCCTGCCCGGGCTGTTCATCGGCAACGGCTCGATGACGCTGGGGCTCAGCGGGAACCCCACCGCGCCGATCACCGTGCAGTACGACCAGCAGCTGCGCCTGCTGAGCAACTGCGAAGAGGCGTTCGTCCAGTGGGTTCGGGACGGGGGGTGCGAGGCCGATCCTACTTCTTCCACCGCCAGATCCTCATCCGCATCGGCGACTGACTCCACAGCGGACGATCGTCCAGTCCCAGGTCCGTGACGTGCCTGAGCGTGTCCCGGCCGTCGAGGAGTCCGTCCGGACCCGTGTCGCCGAGGTCCTCCACCAGCGCGCCGATGTGGTCCCAGGCGCGGGGCAGCTGGTTGGAGGGATCGTCGGCGTAGTCGATGACCAGCAGATCGCCCGGAGCGATGTCGTCACCCCAGCGAAGGGAGTGCGGGGCTCCGTCGCCGTCTCGAACGACGCCCACGGCGTCCATGAACAGGACCTCGGTGATGGGCTCGGCGAGGGCGCCCAGACCGGAGATGGAGGTGTAGTGCACGTCGTCGTGGCCACCGGCGCGCAGGGCTCCGACGAGGACGTCGGCGCAGTCGGCGCCCACGTATCGATCGGTCTGGTGGCGGGCGTCGGTGGGACCGGCCGAGCCGAACACGTTGGGGACGTTGAAGTACGTGGACAGCCAGCCGAGGTAGTCGTCGCCGGTGCGGAAGCTGACGCGCATGACGTCGGGTGACAGGCCGAGGGAGTCGGTGTCGCCGCCGTCGGGGGTGCGCACGACGGTGCCGTCGGCGAGGGTGACCTCGGCGGCGTACCAGTTCGAGCCCGCGCCGCCGTGGTCCAGGCCGGCAGCGGTGGCGTAGGCGGACGTGACATGGATCGAGGGGCCCGTGACCTCGCCGTGGGCGCCCACCAGCGCGGTGGTGAGGTACTCGAGGCGGTCGAAGCCGAGCCACTTCCCGTGGTCGGGACCGAAGAGGACGTTGTTGGAGAACGAGGCGTTGCCGGGGTTGGGGGGATCGTGGTCGACGTGCTTCAGGCGGGGCACGACCTGGAGCCACCGGGCCGTGGCGCCCTCGGGGAGAGTGCCGGGCGGGAGGGGACCATCCGGTCCGCCGATGGCGATGGCGAGCCGGACGGACTCGCCCAGACGGGCCTGGACCGGGAGCGCCGAGGGCGTCGTGTCCTGAATGGAGACGATGGAGGCCTGCCACTGGGCCAGGGCGGGGAAGGGCACGAGGAGCATCAGCAGCGTGATCCAGCGCATGGAACAGGGAACACGCGAGGGGGAGAGGGAAGTCCGTGACTCAGAGACAGTCGGCGTAGGCGGCGAGGCACTCCTCCTGCGTGTCGAACAGGTTGCCGCAGTCCTCGCCGATGCAGTTGCACAGGTCGCCCTGGTAGACGCAGTCCTCGCCGGTCCAGCGGTAGCCGGTGCCGCCGCCGTCACAGGTGTCGGGCCCCTCGGCCGCGTCCTGTGGCGCACACGGATCGTTCGCCGAGGCGCTGTCGTCGTCGTCTCCGGCCGAGCCGGAATCGTCGTCGTCCGCGGTGACGTCGTCGTCGTCACCTGCGGTCGCGTCGTCGTCGTCGTCACCTGCGGTCGCGTCGTCGTCGTCGTCCGAGGCCGCCGAGTCGTCGTCGCCGAACACGTCGGTGTACTCCGCGCAGCCCCACAGGACTGCGATCACTGCGAGCAACATCCACGGAAACAAGGTGCGCATGGGAGCCTCCGTTCCCCGGAAGGCTAGCACGGAGTCCGGGCGTCCGGGCCGGGCAGTGTGGCACACTGGTCGTGGATGGGCGCTGTCGCGCCGGAGGTGGACCATGGTCGTGTCGCGTGGATGGGCGGTCTGGATGGGGATCGGCGCGCTGGCGCTTGCGCTGGGGTGCACGGACGAGTTCGAATCCCAGTACCCCACCGGGGAGCTGGTGCTGGAGCCGGTGCCGGTGGACTTCGGCTCGGTGGACACCACCGTCGAGGCCATCGAGGCCCTCGTGATGAGCAACGACGGGCCGGGGCCGGTCCAGCTGCTGGGGGTGATGCTCAGCGACTCCGTGGGGGAGCGGTTCGCGGTCGTCAACGACGACGAGCTGCCCACGACCCTGGAGGACGACGGGAGCTGGACGCTGCAGGTGTCGTTCCTCTCGTACACCGAGGGCAGCCACGAGGGGGAGCTCAGGCTCACCTACCACGACTGCGGGGGATCGAGCCTGTGCGGGGAGCAGCGCGAGGTGCTGGTGGCCCTGCACGCCGACGCCGAGCTCCGGCCGGGCGCCGAGGACAACGATCTGGACGGGTATCCGGCAGAGGACGACTGCGACGACGGGGACGCCACGGTGCATCCGGGCGCCGAGGAGCTGTGCGACGGGCTGGACAACGACTGCGACGAGGTCGTCCCCGGAGACGAGATCGACGACGACGCCGACGGGTGGACCGAATGCGAGGGGGACTGCGACGACGAGGACCCGGCCAGCGCTCCTGAGGCCGAGGAGCTGTGCGACGGCGTGGACAACGACTGCGACGGTGTCGTCCCCGCGGACGAGGCCGACGCCGACGCCGACGGGTGGCGCGTGTGCGAGGGCGACTGCGATGATCTCGATCCCAGCACATACCCCGGCGCGCCCGAGCTGTGCGACGGCGTGGACAACGACTGCGACGGGATCGAGGGCGGCGAGCTGGACCAGGATCTCGACGGTATGACGCCTTGCGAGGGGGACTGCGACGACAGCGACGCCACGATCTTCGTCGGTGCCCCCGAGCTGTGCGATGGCCTGGACAACGACTGCGACGGAGCGGTCCCCGCGGACGAACTGGACGCGGACGGCGACGGCTTCACCGGGTGCGGCGGCGACTGCGACGACACCTCGGCGGACACGTATCCCGGCGCGCCCGAGCTGTGCGACGGCGTGGACAACGACTGCAGCGGCGATCCCGGCCCCCTCGAGGTGGTCGATCTCGACGGCGACGGGTTCGTCCACTGCGAGGAGTGCGACGACACCGACCCCGCGACCCATCCCGGCGCGGCCGAGATCTGCGACGGCATGGACAATGACTGTGATGGCGTCATCCCGGCCGACGAGGTCGATGCAGACGGAGACGGTGTCCTGATCTGCGCCGGTGACTGCATGGACAACGACGCTGTTGTATATCCAGGTGCAACGGAGACGTGCAACGGTCAGGACGATGACTGCGACGGTGTCGTACCCACCGAGGAGGTGGACTCGGACGGGGACGGCTACGCGGTGTGCGAGGGCGACTGCGACGATGGCGAGCCCGCCGTGTACCCGGGCGCCGCCGAGGTCTGCAACGGCGTCGACGACGACTGCGATGGCCAGGCCCCCGGCGACGAGCTCGTGGACGCGGACGGCGACGGGTTCGTCAACTGCGAGGACTGCGACGACACCCTGGCCACCGTGTATCCAGGGGCGCCAGAGGTCTGTGACGGCCGCGACAACGACTGCGACGGCGCCGTCCCGGCGGACGAGGTGGACGGCGACGGCGACGGCTCACGCCTGTGCGCCGGCGACTGCGACGACGGTGACGCGGCGACCCATCCGGGCGCACCGGAGCTGTGTGACGGCGTGGACAACGACTGCGACGGCGGCTCGCTGACCAGCGAGCACGACGACGACGGCGACGGGTGGGCGGAATGCGACGGAGACTGCGACGACACCGACGCAGCGGTCAGCCCAGGCGCCCCGGAGGCCTGCAACGGCATCGATGACGACTGCGACGGCCAGATCCCCGGCGGCGAGCAGGTGGACGCGGACGGGGACGGCTTCGTCAACTGCGAGGACTGCGACGACACCGAGGAGACGGTGTACCCCGGCGCGGCCGAGGTCTGCGACGGCATCGCGGACAACGACTGCGACGGCGTGGACGATTCCCTGGAGGAGGACGCGGACGGCGACGGCGTGAGCCTGTGTGACCTCGACTGCGACGACCTCGATCCCACCAGCTACCCCGGCGCGACCGAGCTGTGCGACGGCGTGGACAACGACTGCGACGGCGCGACCGACACATTGGGCTACTGGCCCTTCGAGTCCGGAGCGGGCGACGTCGCCGTGGACCAGGGCCCCCTCGGCCTCGACGGCGACATCGTCGGCGGCACGTGGACGACCGGCTATCTGGGTGGCGCGCTGGAGTTCGACGGCTCGACCACGAACGTGGTGCTCGAACACGAAGAACTCGAGGCCTACGACGGCATGACCGTCTCCATGTGGGTCTCGCCCCACAATATAACCGCGGGATCGTGGGACACATTGATCAGCCACGGCTCCTCCGGCGCGTACGGCGGCTGCTGCGGCGACTCCTACTTCCTCGGTTACTATTTGAACGGCATCTCCTGGTACACCGGCGACGCGGGAGACGGCTTCAACCTGCTGTGGGACACCAATGACTACAGCGCACACATTGGCGGGTGGCATCACCTCGCCGCCACCTGGGACACCGACACGGGCGAGCGGACCATCTACGTCGACGGGGTGGCCACACACAGTGACCTGGCTGCGCCCGCGGACCCGTACTATGACGCGGTGCCGGCCCGGATCGGCTCGGACACGAACTCGGGGCTCCCCGTGCTGTTCTTCGACGGGGTCATCGACGAGGTCAAGGTGTTCGGCTGTGCGCTGGATGGGGGGCAGGTGGCAGCGGACTACGTGGACGACTGGCCCTTCTGATTCTTCGACGGCTCACCGCCCCTCGATGGCTACGGCCCGTACGGGACACCCGTCCGCGCGCTCGATCGCGAGGGGGAAACAGGCCAGATCAGCGCCCGACGCCGGGATCTTGTCGAGGCCGGTGAGGTTCTCCACGATCAGCGCGCTGGCCTCCATCAATGTGTGGTGCACCGGAAAATCAGTGCTCTCCATCGGATCGATGCTGATGGCATCGGTTCCCACGCCCTTGATCTGGCGGTCGAGGAGCCACCGCGCGGCGGCCGGGGATGGCGCGGGGAAGCCCTCGAAGTAGGCCTCGGTGCCCCAGCAGCTGGACCATCCGGTGTGGAACAGCACGAAGTCGGCCGCGTCGATCTCCGCCAGACGAGGGCGCAGGACGTCCACGCCGATCAGCGGACCGTCGCGGTCGGTCACGTCCACCACCACGACGGGGCCGAAGAACGCCGACGGATCGTACTGATCGAGGGTCGCACCGTCCGCGAGCATGTGCGCCGGGGCGTCCATGTGCGTCCCGGTGTGGGTGTGCATGACGATGCGGGTCTCCACGTGGCCCGCCTCCTCCAGCGTGGCGACCCGGTCGAAGCGAGGGGGAGCGGTGCCCGGGAAGACCGGCGAGCCTGTGTGGAGGGGGTGGGTCAGATCGAT
The DNA here is from genome assembly GCA_964425605.1 of uncultured Rickettsiales bacterium. Classification (GTDB taxonomy): domain Bacteria; phylum Myxococcota_A; class UBA796; order UBA9615; family CAYRNR01; genus CAYRNR01. Next base: position 104,492 of record CAYRNR010000004.1, read on the forward strand.
GCAGCGCATGGGGGCCTCGCGGGCGGGAGGTTCAGGAGGAGAAGCGGCGGAGAAGGGCGGCCAGACCGAGCCCGAGCAAGGCGATCCCTCCGTGTGGGGTCCGACCCGCTGCCGAGCACGCGCAGCCCTCGTCGTCGTCGTCGTCCCCTGCCGAGTCGTCGTCGTCGTCGTCGCCGGACTGGTCCACCTCGTACCCGACCACCGTGAACGAGACGGTCTCGCTGGGCTCGCCCGGCCCCCACAGGTCCACGGCCGTGACCTTCCAGTCCACCACGGCGTCGAGGTAGGTCTCGCTGGTGATGTCGAGGCGGTCGCCGTCGACGATCTCGGTGGTGGCGTAGGAGTCGTCGGCGCCGGTCCACCAGGTGACCTCGTAGGTGAGCCAGTCTTCGTCGGGGTCCTCGGCGGCGTCCCAGTAGAGGATGACGCGGTCCATGTAGGCCTCGTCGAGGGGAGCCACCGGGGTCGGGATGCCAGGCGTGTCGTTGGAGACGGCCAGGACCGCCGCGCCGGCGTCGATGCGGCCGCAACCGTAGTACTTGGACCACCCGTGGGCGTTGTACTCGCCGTTCTCCACGTCGTTGCGCACGGCGGTCTCGCACAGCACGTCGCGCGCCTGGGCCGCGGTGAGGCGGGGGTTGGCCGCGAACATCAGCGCCAGCGTGCCGGAGACGACCGGGGCCGAGGCGCTGGTGCCGGAGAACCAGGGGTTGTAGTTGGTGTCGCCGTTGTAGTCGCCGTAGCCGTTGTCGCCGGTGATGTCGGTGGTGAGGATGCTGCCCGACGGCGCCGCGACGTCCACCACGCCGCCGTAGCTGGAGTACCACTCGCGGTGGTCGTGGCCGTCGGTGGCGGCCACGGAGATGGCCCACTCGACGGCCTGGAAGCCGTCGTTGGAGTTGTCGCAGTTGCCGTTGCCCGCCGAGGTGACGATGGCCGTGCCGAGACCGCCGCGGCCGTTGTTCTCGGCGTAGTCCATGGCCTCCTGGAAGATGGAGTAGATGGGGATGTCGGGGCAGTCGTCCCCGAAGCCCCAGGAGTTGGACAGGACCCAGGCCCCCGCGTCCACCCCCTCGGCAAAGGAGTCGTAGATGTCCTGGTAGTCGGTGTCGCCCCCGATCAGGCGAATGGCGTAGACCGAGGTGTCGTAGGCCACGCCGGCCACGCCGATGCCGTTGTCGCCCAGGGCCGAGGCCACGCCGGCCGACGACGTGCCGTGGGGGCCGCCGTCGGACTCCTCGTCAGGGTGGGGATCGTCGTCGTTGTCGATGTAGTCCCAGCCCGGGATGACGTCCAGGTCCTCGTGGGCCACGTCCACGCCGGTGTCGATGATGGCCACGATGCCGCCGCCGCCGGCGGTGATCGCCCAGGCGGTCCCGGCGTTGATGTCCACGCCCGGGGTCCAGCCCGTGTGCCCGTCGTTCTCGAGGTGCCACTGGTCCGCGAGGTAGGGATCGTCGGGCATGTCCATGGGCTGCAGCCGTACGGACAGGTTCGGATGGGACCAGGTGACGTCGTCGCGCAGGTGTAGAGTGCGGGACAGGACGATCTCGTCGACGCCCGCGGCCGGGACGACGCTGACGATGTGGCCGTCGCCGCGCAGGATCTCCACCGCGGCGACCTGGGGCAGCGCCGCGATGGCGCCGGGGTCGTCGACGCGGGCCAGGAGGGTGCCGGTGCGCTTCACGGGCACACCGCGCACGGTGGAGTCGTCGTCGATCACGGCGATCTCGGGCCCGGTGCCCGGGTAGAACCAGGGGTGCTCCGCGGGGACCTCCCCCACGACATCGGCGGCAACGACGGCAAGGACCAGCAACAGGTGCGACATGGCGCACATCCTACCCTGACTCAAGCTTCCACGGGGAGTATGCTATCCGCCATGCGCATCCTTCCCCTGTTGCTGACACTGCTGCTGTGTGCCTGCCCCTCGGGCGAGAACGTCGAGCCCGGCGACGACGACGACGACACCACCGAACCCGATCCCGCGCAGCCCGGCTGCGGCGACGGCGTGATCGACGTGGGCGAGGAGTGCGACGACGGCGAGGCCAACTCCGACACCGAGCCCGACGCCTGCCGGACCGACTGCTTCGCGGCCCACTGCGGCGACGAGGTGATCGACTCGGGCGAGGTCTGCGACGACGGCAGCCCCTACGGCGGCGACGGCTGCACGCCCATCTGCACCGCCGAGGACGGTCAGCTGGAGGAGGAGCCCAACGACACCACCGCCGAGGCCGAGGACTGGACCGGCGGCATCGTCCACGGCGCGATCACCGCCGCCGACACCGACTGCTTCTCCTTCGAGATCGCCGCGTGCGAGTCGGTCGAGGCGAGGATCGTCGGCGAGTGCCCCCTGCCGGCCACCCTGACGCTGCACGATCCCGACGGCGCCGGCGTGGCCGTGGGCACGCCCGACGCCGACGGCTGCGCGCTCCTCGATCCGGCGCAGGCCCCGGGCGCCCGCTACGCCCCCAGCGGCGCCTGGACCCTGTGCGTGAGCGGCCTGCTCGAGGGCGAGGTGCCGTTCTACGCCCTGGAGATCACCGTCGTGCCCCCGGACGGCAACCCCTACGAGGTCGCGGACGACGACGATCCCGACGGCGACGGCCTGCCGAACAAGTGCGACTGGGACAGCGACGGCGACGGCGTGGACAACGACGACGACAACTGCCCGGAGCGCCCCAACGGCCCCGACATGGACCCCCTCGTGCCCTCGGCGGACGGCTTCCTCCGCCAGTGGCTCGGCGCCGGGCCGTACACCGGCACCGACAGCGCCCAGGACTGCCTGCCCTCGGACGATCAGCTCGTGGCCGAGGACGACGCCCTCGTGACCCCGGCCCTCGGCGATGCCGCGGGCGACCTCATCTGGACGGTGTACTGGAGCGACGACGACCGCCTGGAGTACCTGAACGACTACGGCCACGTCGGCGCCCCCCGCGAGGTCTACAACGCCACCTACGTGTACAGCGCCACCGCCCGCGACCTCACCCTCGGCCTCGGCCCCGACGACGGCGCCCGCGTCTGGCTCAACCACGAGCAGGTGATGGACGAACCGGGCTGCCAGGGCACGGTCGTGGACTACTTCACCGCCGAGGTCTCCCTGGTCGAGGGCTGGAACGTGCTGGTGGTCAAGGTCCGCGATCAGGGCGGCGGCTGGGGCAACTACGCGCGCTTCCTCGACGGCGAGACCCCCGTCACCGATCTGGAGATCTCCCTGTCCCCGGACGGCCCGTGGGAGTCGAACCAGGAGGACGCGGACGGGGACGGCCAGGGGGACGTCTGCGACACGACGCCGCTGGGGGGGTGACCGCTCACCGGCCGAACAGCGACGGCATCGGCAGGCTCGCCAGCGCCCGCGGCTCGATCTTCACCAGCCCCCCGCCGTAGGTCCGCGACACGGCCTTGATCAGCCGCGCGGTCTCGTCGGAGTTCAGCACCGCCAGCAGCTCGTCCGCGTCGCCCTCGAGCACGAACCCGTTGAGGAACACGCTCATCAACCGGCATTGCGCGTCGTTGCGCACGAACCGCGCCCGACCCCGCTGCATGTAGGTCACGATGATGTCCGCCGGGGGCACCTGCTCGACCCGATACCAGGGCGTGCGCGAGCGGCAGTTGAACCGCCGGTGCACGCCCTGTCGTTCGCCCTCGGCGAGGTAGGCGCGCAGCCCGTCGTGGTCGAGCTGCTCCATCGGTACGTCACAGTCCAGCAGCCAGCTCGGCCGCCCCGCATCGCGCAATCTCTCCCAGTCCTCGGTGCGCAGCACCCCGTCGGGCAGGTCCCGCGCCGACGCGATGATGGGCGAGAGGAACCGGTCGGGCAGCTGCCAGCGGTCGCGCGTCTCGCCATCGATCAGGAAGAACCCGTTGGCGCCCGTGGCGATCCCGCGGCGGACGCGCAGGTAGTCCGAGAGCGCGCGCGGCCGGTCGCGCGTCAGCTCGTCGAACTCGGCGCGGCGGTGGCCGAACTGCAGCGACCAGTTCCGCACCGGATCGAGGTCCGCCCGCTCCACCTCGTTGACCGTGTCTCCCTCGACGAACCGGATACGGTGGTGGCTCGCCGGCGGCCGCTTGCGCAACACCGTGATCGCCGATGTGGTCAGGACGTCGTCGAATGCCTGCTCGGCGCGGTCGAACAGCAGGATCTCGTCGAGGGTCACGCGGTCGCGCAGGACGTGCCGCACGGCCTCCCCGAATCGGGCGTCGAGGAAGTCCGCGGGCGTGAGGAAGACGACGATCCCGTCCTCCCGCACGCGATCGATCGCCTCGAGCAGGAAGTACACGTAGGTGCTGGAGAGGGAGGAGATGCGCTGGCCGGACTGGCGCGAGTATCGTCGGACCAATTCCGCCTTGGCCGCCCGGTCCAGCAGGTGATGGCGCTGGTATGGGGGATTGGCGATCACCGCGTCCACTGGCCCGGCCGCGATCTCGGCGCCGCTGGCGAGGAAGTCACCAACCTGGATTTCCACCTCCGCCGCCCCTCGCGCGGCGAGACCGGCGCGGGCCAGGGCCGCGCACACCGGGCTGGTGTCGAGGCCCAACAGCCTCGATGGAGTCGAACAGCTCGCCAGCAGGATTCCCGCTCCCACGGCTGGATCCAGCACGGTCTCGGGGCGCGCCTGGTCCACGATCGCGGCCATCTGCGTGGCGATGGGCGCCGGGGTGAAGAACTGGCCTCGCCGGTGGCGATCCTCCCGTGCCGCCAGGGCCTCGAACAGCGGCCCCAGCATCCGCACGTCGTCGCGGCACGTCTCCCGGGTCGCGTCCACCACGTCTCCGTCCAGGAGCGCCCCGCCCTCGCCCGCCAGATGGGCCATCAGGTCGCGCAGGACGGCCCCGACGGCCTCGTCACGCAGCCAATCCCCGTCCGCGCAGAGCCGGTCCACGGCGGCCTCGAGCCTCTCCTGCAGGACCTCGGGGCTCACGCGTACACCTCCAGGTTGACGCCCGTCGTCGCCACGACCTCCCCGACGAATGTACTCTAGTCTCACCAAGGCCGGCGTCCCGCGCTCGGCCGTGGTGAGGGGAGGCCGAGCCATGAGACGACTGCTTCTGCTGGGGGGAGTCCTCGCGATCGTGGCCAACGCCGGCGCGACCGCGGAGGTGGGCTCGGAGCAGATCCCCTCGACGCCAGCGGCCGAGCTCCTGGACGGGGTCGAGGACATCGAGGACCCGATGGCCTTCTTCCCGGTGGAGACCGGGCGCAAGTGGAACTACGAGATCCGGCGGGAGGGCGCCGCGGTCCTGCCCAACCGTACCCACGAGATCCTGTGGGAGGGGCGGGAGAAGCAGTGGTTCGAGGAGGGGTCGGACGCCGTGGACACGGACGCGCCCGCGTTCCGCCAGCTGATCGATTCACGGGAGGTCCTCCAGGGCAGCGGACTCGTGAACGACCACGTGCGGACCTACCACCTCACGCTCGAGCCCGACCGCGTGCTGATCCACGCCGCCCAGATCGTCGGAGAGCGGGAGTTCACCGAAGAGCTCCAGCGCTGGGAACCGGCGCTCCCGCTGTTCCAGGCGCCGGACGCCGCCGAGCCCCCCGAGCCCGTCCGCGCGGGCATGTACGGCATGACGCTGTCCGTGGTCGCGACGTCGGTCGAGATCGAGACCGTCGAGACCCTCGCGGGTACGTTCGAGGACTGCCTGAAGGCCACGGTGACCGGCACGATGGCGGGCCAGCTGGACGATTTCCCGGAGCTCGGCGAGATGGACGTGACCGTGGACGAGATCCAGTGGCTCGCCCGTGGCGTGGGCCTGGTCAAGCAACACCGCGTGCTGCGTGGGGAGGTGACGCGCGAGCCCCACGGCAGGTTCGAGGTCAACCTGGAGACCTTCAAGGAGCTTCGCGCCTACTCCAAGCCACGGGATTGAGCCCCTCGCGCGCACCCTCGTCAGCGAGCGACCAGATACCCCCTCAGCAACCGCACCATCTCCCCGACGAAGCACCCCTCGTCCACCGGGCCAGGAGGTGGATGGACCACGAAGTCGTGGATCAGTCCCTCCGCCGCGTGGATCAGCAACCAGGCGGACAGCCCTGGATCGCGCACCGTGATGTCCGGGTGAGCGCGTAGCAGGACCGCGACCTCGGCGGCCAGCTCGTCCTCCTGGCGGGACAGCCGATCCAGCTGGTCCGAGGGCATCCGGGCCTCGACCACCAGCAGCCGGTGCAGACGGGGGTGGTTGCGGTGGAGCTCGATCATGTCGCGCACGAACGAGCCCAGCAGGACGTCGAGGTCGAGGGCATCGACGGCCCCGCCGGTGGTCTCCGAGAGCATCTCCCGCACGCGGCTCAGGCCCGCCTCCTGGTGCCGTTCGGCCAGGGCCACGATCACGGCATCCTTGTTGGGGAAGTACTGGTAGAGGGAGCCCACCGAGACCCCGGCGCGCTCGGCGATGCGGTCGGTGGTGGTTCGAGCGTAGCCGTGCTTCTCGAAAACCTGAGCCGCTCCTTCGAGGATCGCCTCGACCGTGCGTCGTGCGCGGGCCTGGAGTGGCCTCTTGCGGGGCATCAGGGCCTGATCTCGGGTCATGTCGGGCCTCTCCCGAAATGCGAGGTGACGTAACGTGAGGAATCCCTCACATTATAGGGGTGGGCGCTGGGAACCGCCAGCCGCCCGGAGGAGACGACCGATGGGACGTGCTCTCGATGTCTTCCAGCTCGTGGTGCTCGGGTGTTTTCTGGCCCTGTTCCTCTGCCGCTCGATCCAGCTGTACGTGGGCCGCGGAGTGCGGGTGTTCCAGCTCGTGATCGGAAAACCCTGGCGCGAGGCCCTGCTCGAGGGGCTGTTCCTGGTGGCGTGCCCCCTGTGGTTGCTGATCGTGGTCGGCCACGCGTGGCCGACGCCGTTCGACCTGGTGCCTGCTTTCGCGGATCCGGTCCTGCTCGACTCGGTCGCCGCCCGCCTGGGAGGGGCGGCCCTGCTGCTGATGGGCGTCGCGCTGTTCGCGTGGTCCCTGTGGTCCTTCGGCGGTTCCTGGCGGGTCGGAGTGGATCGACGCGCCCCGGGGCGGCTGGTCACGACCGGGGTGTTCGCGTGGTCGCGCAATCCGATCTTCCTGTCCATGGACCTGATCCTGATCGGTGTCTTCGGCCTCGACGGCCACCTGTCGACCGCGGTGTTCGCCGTGGGGACGGCGCTGGGGTTCCATCGTCAGATCCTCCACGAGGAGCGCTTCCTGGGCCGGCTGCACGGCGAGCCCTATGCCGCCTATCTCGGTCAGGTACGACGCTACCTGGGCCGACTCGCGGATCGTCCAGCGGCGGCGGTGCCGGTCGAGACGACCGACGACGCCAGGACACGGCGGGCGACGCGGGTGACGGTCACGGCGGCTGTGGTCAACGTGGTCCTGGCGCTGGCCAAGCTGGCGGCCGGGGCCGTGGCCGGGAGCGCGGCGCTGGTGGCCGACGGGATGCACTCCCTGTCCGATCTGATCACCGACGGGATCGTGTTGGCGGGGGTTCGGTTCGCCCGCCGGCCCGCGGACGAGTCGCACAACTATGGCCACGGCAAGATCGAGACCCTCGCCGCGGTGGCCGTGGGGGCCGTCCTCCTGATCGCGGCCGGGGGCATCCTCTTCGAGGCGTGCAAGGGCATCGCCGTGGTCGCGCGAGGTGGGATACTGGGAGCGCCGTCGCCGGCCGCCCTGGTCGTGGCCGTGGTCTCCATCGCGGTCAAGGAGGCGCTGTTCCGCTTCACCCGGGCCGCGGGGAGGCAGCTGGACAGCCCCGCCCTGATGGCCAACGCGTGGCACCAGCGATCCGACGCCCTGTCCTCGGTGGCTGTGGCCGTCGGAGTGGCCGGCGCGTCCCTGGGAGGTGAGTCGTGGCGGGTGCTGGATCCGGTGGCCGCCTCGGTGGTGGCCCTGCTCATCGGCAAGGTGGCGCTCTCCCTCGCCTGGTCGGGGCTGGGTGAGTTGCTGGAGGCCGGCGTGGACCCCGAGACCCGCGCTCGCATCCTGGAGAGCGTCCACCGCGTGGACGGCGCGCGATCGCCCCACGGGCTGCGGGCGCGGCGCCTCGGCAGCACCCTGGCCGTGGACCTCCACGTGGAGGTGGCTCGTCACCTGGACATCGTGCAGGCCCACGCCATCGCCGAGGCCGTGGAGGAGCAGCTGACGCGGTGCTTCGGCGCGAACACCCTGGTCAACGTGCACGTGGATCCCGCCCCCTGAGCGACGGGCCGCTGCAGCTGCAACGGTTGACCCCTGCCGCGCGCCTGGCTAGCCTGCGGCCGCTCGTCGATGGCGCGGAGGCGCCCGCGACGCGCGTACTCGGGGGAAGGACTTGGCCACCGTTCGCAAGGTCGTCCAGCTGGTCTTCGTGGTCGCCGCCGCGGTCGCGGGCGTGCGGCTGGCCACCGGCGCCTCCCTGACGGGCATCGAGCGCTACTGTCCGTTCGGTGGCCTGGAGACCGCGTGGTCGGTGATCACGGCCCAGCGCTTCAGCTGCGCCACGGGCGAGCTGAACGTGTCGCTGTTCCTGGCCGTGGTGCTGCTGGCGCTGATCGCCCGCAAGTCGTTCTGCAGCTGGATCTGCCCCGTCGGGACGGTGCACGAGTGGATCGGCCGCGCTGCAGGATGGATTCGGCGGGCCGCCGGCGTTGGGCGCCGCGGCGGCCGGGCCGGGCTGCTGGACGTGCCCGCGCGCACCGACCGGCGTCTGCGGTGGCTGCGCGTGGTCGTGCTCGTCGCCGTGCTCGCCGCCACCGGCGCGAGCGGCGAGTTGCTCTTCCGTCCCTGTGATCCCTTCTACGTTCTGTTCAGCTTCCACGGCCACGATGTGGAGCCGTGGAGCTACGCCGTGCTCGCGCTCCTGCTGGGCGCCGGTGCCGTGGTGGCGATGGCCTGGTGCCGATACCTGTGCCCCCTCGGGGTGGCCTTGTGGCCGTTCTCGCGGATCGGTCTGCTGCGCATTCGCCGGGACTCCGGCAAGTGCACGGATTGCGGCCTGTGCGATCGAGCGTGCCCCCACGGCCTGCAGGCCTCTGCCGCGCCAGCGGTGGTTTCGGGGGAATGCACCCTGTGCCTTGAATGCCGTGCCGCCTGTCCCACGCCGGGGTCCCTGGACGTGGCGGCCCCCACGGGCGCGGTCCTGCCCACGTGGCTGCTCCCCGTCGCTCTGGTGGCCCTGACCACGGCGGGCGTGGCCGGCGGTCGCGCCTTTGCGCTGCCCAGCTACGCCCACGAGTACGGCAGCGTCGTGTCAGGAGAACCCGCCACCGCGACCCTCGTCGTCCAGGGGGTCCGCTGTGTGGACACCGCGGCCAAGGCCGCGGCTCAGCTGGAGGGGATGCCGGGGATCTTCGCCCTGGTGGCCTACGCGTCCCGCAATCAACTGAACGTGGACTACGATCCGGCGCTGGTGGGTCTGGACGACATCCGCGCCGCCCTGGAGGGACCGGTCCACGATCCGGTCACCGGGGAGTACCACTTCCGCGTGTTCGAGGTCCTGGAGGTGAAACCGTGAGTATCCGAACCCTGCTCCTCGCGCTGCTCGTGCTGGCTGCCGCCGCTGGATGCAACACCGCCCAACCCCCGGCCGCCGAGACCGAGGCCACCGAGGAGCCAGCGGAGGCCGCGCCGCCTGCCGCCGAGGTCGCCACCTTCGCGGTGCCCGATCTGGACGAGGCGCTGGGCAAGCAGCTGGCCGCGACCGTCGGTCAGGACGAGGGGGTCGTCTCGGCCAAGCCCGAGCCGGACAAGGGCCACTTCCTGGTGACCTTCACGCCTGGCGTGGCGAGCCCCGACGCCATCCTCACCCTCGTGCGCAGCGTCAGCCCCGAGGCCCAGCTCGAGGGTGTGGCCGCTGCCGCCGGCGGCGCGGCGAAGAAGGGCTGCGGGGGCTGCCCGAGCAAGAGCAAGTGTCCGAAGGCGAGGGCCGCCGAGGAGGCCGCGGCAGCGGCTGCCAACGAAGCGGGGTGACGGGCTCGCGGATCCGCGAGCTGCGTGCGCCGGCACGCACGGTGGGAATCCAGCGACAGCCCCTGTCGTCCTCCCCCCGTATCCTGCGACCATGAGAGTGACCGTACATCGGGGATCGAAGGAGATCGGCGGCTCGTGCGTGGAGCTGGCTGCCGAGGGCGCGCGGCTGATCCTGGACCTGGGGCTGCCGCTGGTGGACGAGGACGGCGAGCCGTTCGAGTTCGCGCCCGGAGATCGGACCGCGGCGCAGCTCGTGGCCGACGGCGTGCTGCCGGACGTGGAGGGCCTGTACGCCCACGACCGACCCGGGGTGGCGGGGGTGGTGATCTCCCACGGGCACATGGACCACTACGGGCTCGCGGGATACCTGCATCCGGAGGTGCCGGTCCACGCCAGCGAGGGGACGTGCGCGCTGATCCGGGTGACCGAGGGATTCCTCGGGCGGGGGCCGGCCCTGCATCGCCTCCGTGTGCTGGCCAAGCGACCAGGGGAGAAGAACCGGTACGAATCGACGCAGATCGGTCCGTTCCGTGTCCAGCCGTTCGCCGTGGACCACTCGGCGCCGGACGCCACGGCGCTGGCCGTGTCGGCCGGGGGCAAGACGGTGCTGTACTCCGGGGATCTCCGGTGCGGTGGCCGCACCTCGTTCCGGTTCGGCAACCTGTTGCGCGAGGCGCCCCAGGGGGTGGACGCCCTGCTGCTGGAGGGCACGACCCTGGGCAGCGGCCGCGAGCCTCCGTCCACGGAGCTGGACGTGGAGCGCCGGATGACGGCGCTGCTGGGATCGGCGGACGACCTGGCGCTGGTGTTCTGTTCGTCCCAGAACCTCGACCGGCTGGTGTCCGCCTACAAGGCCGCGCGGCGGAATCGCCGGGCGCTGGTGATCGACCTCTACACGGCTTACCTGCTGCGGCAGCTGGCGCCCCTGTCCGACGCCGTGCCCCAGTTCGACTGGCCCGGCCTGCGGGTGCTCTACGCGTGGCGCCACGCGCAGCGGCTCGCGGACATGGGGCAACGGGAGTTCCTCTACGAGGTGGCGCGCGCCGGAGCGCGCGTGAAGGCCGAGGAGATCGCCCGGTCGCCGCAGCGGTTCTTCGTGCTCGCCCGGGCGGGCAGGGGCCTGCAGCGTGTGTGCAGCTGGGCGCGTGATCCGTGGCGCATCGTGGCCATCTGGTCCATGTGGGAGGGCTACCTGCGGCGCGATCCGAGCGTCGAGCGCACCTTCGATGGCCTGGGCGCCCGGTTCCGCGTGGTCCACACCAGCGGCCACGCGTCGGCGGACCAGCTGCGGCAGCTCGTGTCGTCGCTGTCGCCGAGGCGGGTGGTCCCGGTGCACACCTTCTCACCCGGCGCCTTCGCGGGATTCCACCACAACGCCCGCCCCGTCCGGGACGGCACGCCGTTCTCCGTCTAGGTCCCCTCGCACACCGCCAGCACCTCGTCGGGCAGCGGCGCGATCCACACGGGTACCTCGAACGTCTCGCTCCCGAGCACCGTCAGGTTGCCCTGGGCGTCCGGCGCCTCGCCGACCACCTCGACGACCGACACGCCCGGCGTGGCGTGGTTGGTGATGTGGAACAGGGCGGGGAGGCGGCAGGCCTCGTCGAGCCAGTCGAGGTCCACGGCGTCGGCGATGGCGTCCTGGGTGGGGGCGAGGACCAGGGGATAGGTGGGCTGGAACGGCACGGTCAGCTCGCCCTTGCGAGAGACCGCCTGCCCCTCGCCATCGGGGACCAGCTCCCCGGAGAAGGTGAACCAGCCGCCGTCGGTGGGCGTCGAGGCGTGGACGGTGGGCTCCTCGCGCACCTCGCGCTCGATCACGGTGGTGTCCTCGCGGGTGTCCACGACGCGATCCACCTTCTCCATCCACTCGGTGCGCTTGCACGGACCGTCACCGCCGCCGCCGCCGCCGCCGGCGCTCACGGCCGCGGGTTCGTGGCCCGCGTCCGGGCAACCGGGGAAGGTGAGGTCGTCGTCCTCCTGGTTTGCGGTGCGCGCCGCGTCCACGAGGACGATCAGCCCGACCGTGCCGATCACGGCCAGGGTCCCCAGCATGATGGCGCCGAAGCACTCGCCCGGCGTCTGGTTGCTCTTGCGGGTGCGCGAGCCGAGCTCGCGCTGGCGGCTCTCGTGGACGAGCTGCACCTGCTCGGTGCGTAGCGGGGTGTGCACCACGTCGGTGGTCACGGTCAGGGCCAGCTCGCTGGCGGCGTGGTCCACGCGAAGCGCCTCGCCGAAGCCGATCCGGGTGGAGACCTCCATGTCTCGGCTCGACGACAGCACCTCCTCACGGGCCGGCGTGTCGTCGGTCTCCCACCGGGTGGTGACGTTCGTCTCGACGACGCGGCCGCGGCAGGCCACCAGCGTCAGGCCGAAGCACAGCGTGGTGAGCGCGGCGATGATCCTGACTCGGAGAGCCGTCTCCATGGCCCGCCATGCTACCACCGCGCCGGGCATTTGCCTTGGCGCGCCCCCACTCGCGTGGGACACTGGGGCCTCCACTGGAGGGCTGGCGCGTGCCACCGGACATCACAACGACCACCACCCGTCGTCGAGACGAGCAGCAACAGCCCGCAGGGGATGTGCGTCCGGCGCCACCGCGTCGAGACGTGCTGTCCGATCCGCTCCAGGCCCACGGCGCAGACCTGCAGCTGGACGAGGCCGAGCCGGCAACGGGCCTGCTGACCGCGGACGAGGCCAAGTCCGCGTTGGACTACAACAAGGGCAAGCGCCTCGGGAGCAAGGGCTGGCAGACCGTCGCCAAGGTCGTGGCCAGCGCGGAGACGGACCTGACCGACAAGCTGGTCCAGGACGTGGCCGCCTGGCAGAAGAACAAGGGGCTGGGCCACGACGGCAAGGTCGGCGACATCACGCTGCAGTGGCTGTCGCAGGAGAAGGGCGGCGAGTCCCTCGACGCGCACATCAAGAGTGAACACACCGTGTTCCTGGGCATCCGCAAGAAGTCCCGCGGCCGCGAGGCGCGCAAGCTCGAGGGCGCCATCGGGTCGAAGAACGTCAGCGCCGTCACCGGCGCGGACGACGCCCACGAGGACCAGGTCAAGGTGGGCACCAAGTGGGAGGATCTGACCAGCGATCCGGGGATCCAGGCGCTCCTGGCCACGATGCCCAAGCTCGACGCGGCCAAGCTCAAGTCGCTCACGGCATTCATCAAGGACTCCGGCGCCGAGACCAAGGACGAGCTCGCCCAGCTGCTGCAGGTGCTGTACAGGGTCGAGACGGGCAAGGGGCTGATGAAGCGGATGGTGCTGTCGGGCCACAGCGGCGGCGAGAGCATCGAGGGCGATGGCATGCAGGCCATCGAGTTCAGCCACCTGGCCAAGCTCAACAAGGTCTTCCCCATCGCCTTCGGCCAGGTGGAAGACCTGATGATCAGCGGCTGCAACACCGGCCACATCAAGCTGCTGGACACCTACCGCAAGATGTTCCCCAACGTCCGGACCATCTGGGCCTACGCCGGGTACTCGCCCGCCGGGACCCACGCCGGCGGCAGCCCGGTCCACATCGCCAAGTGGTCCCGCGACACCAAGGGCCGCGGCGACGGCAACATGGACAAGGGCCGCAAGGAGCTGTCGAAGCGCAACCAGAAGAACGACAAGAACGTGGCCATCTGGTCCAAGACGGACGGGTACAAGACCGACAGCCCCGAGGCGGGCTCGGACCTCAGCGAGGTCATCGACGATCTCGACACCTACACCCCCGCGTACACCGAGGCGTACGACAAGGGTGTGATCAACCGCGGCCCCCTGGGCCAGCTCCAGACCACGCTACAGGTCCTGTGCGGCAACTACTCCGACGCGGACCTCACGCCCCACGGCCACAACCTCGCCGACCTGCGCAAGATGAACCGCCACGTGATGTTCCTGCGCCACTGGAAGGAGGTCTCGACCTACTTCGCCAAGACCTACGGAGCCGAGGTCCAGGCGGGGTACACGGAGGTCTCCGAGACCATGCCGGACTGGGCCAAGCTCAGCCGCAGCGACGCGCTGACCCAGATCAAGGCGTTCGGCGTGGCCGCGGGCAAGTCCACCGGCGGCAACGCCAAGAAGGCCCACGACCGCCTGGTCGCAGTCCTCGAGGGCCTCGATCCGTCGCAGATCCCGCTGTATCGATAGCGATCCCTACGGACCCATCGCAAAACCCAGGGTGGGCAGGAACTGGTCCGGGTCCTCCTCGTCGAGGATGCGCACCACCTCCGCGCGGAGCCGACGCTTCATCTCTGCGTAGGTCCGGGTCTTCTTGCCCGCGAGCTCCTCGGCGAAGGCCACACAAGCCGGCAGCAGCTCCTCGAGGCTGTACACGCCGTCGACGAATCCAAGATCCGCGGCCTGGGGCGCGGTGAATCGCCGGCCCGTGTAGTACATCTGCCGGAATCCCTCGGGGGGCATGACGGCTTCGCACGCGGCGATCATGCCGGGCAGCAGCGGGATGTTGATGTCCACCTCGGGCAGACAGCACCAGCCGCGGTCCTCGCGCATGAAGCGGAAGTCCAGGTGGGCGGCCATGAACAGCCCGCCGGCGAAGGTGTGGCCGTTGAGGCAGGCCACGGTGGGCTTGGGGAAGATGCACCAGCGCCGGTACATGGCGTTGACCAGGCGCATGTAGCCGATGATCGCGGAAGGGTCGGCGGCGCGCTGCATCAGCCAGTTCAGGTCCAGGCCGTTGCAGAAGAACTTGGGGTCCGCGCCCGTGAGGACCACCGCGCCGATGCCGTCGTTGGCCTGGATCGCGTCGAGGTGGGCCATCATCTCGGCGAGGAAGTCGGGGTGGAAGCGGTTCTCGCCCTCGTGGTCCATGCGAAGGATGCCCACGCGGCCGTCGGTGTCGAGGTGGATGAAGGACATGTGCGTACTCCAGAGGTTCGAAGCAGCCTACACTACGCGTATGGATCGTGGACGCAAGGGCTGGATCATCGCCGCGCTGCTGGTGTGCCTGACGGGCATCCGCGGCGCGGCCGAGGCTGAGGACATGGACCACCATCACCGCGTGGCGACGCCGATCATCGTGGACACGGACATGGCGCTGGACGACGTGCGGACGATCTACGCGTTGCTCGCCGAGGCGGGCCTCGAGATCCGGGCCCTGGCCACCGTGGAGGGCTCCGCCAGCGTCGGGCGAGGGACCGACAACCTCGTGGGGATGCTCGAGGAGTGCGGCGCGGTGGGGGCCCCCGTACTCCGGGGCGAACCCCTGGACGGGGCCGAGGCGCCTCCCTGGCGGGGGCGCGTGGATGGGCTGCGCGGAGCGGCCTTCGCGCCGCCGCGGGGCAGGGTGCGCGTCGGGCAGGTGGCCGAGGAGCTGGCCGGACAGCTCGCCGGCGAGGTGGACTACGTGGCCCTGGGGCCGCTGACGAACCTGGCGAGGGCGCTCGCGGAGCAGCCCGCCGCGCTGGAGCACCTGGGTACCCTGTGGTTGCCCGCCCAGATCCGCGAGGAGGACCAGCTCGACGCGTGGAACCTGGCTTTCGACCCCGCCGCGACCCGGACCGTGTTCGGCGCCGGCCGCCCCGTCGTGCTGGTCGATGTGCTGCCGGCCGAGCAACTCGACACCGTGCAGCTCCTCCGGCAGCTCGCAGGCGACGCCTCGGCCGCGCGCTGGATCGAGCGCAGCCTCGCCGGGGAGAGCGCCACGACCCCCCACTGGCTGATCTACGACGAGCTCGTCGCCGTGGCCCTCGCTCGACCCGACCTCGTCCGCATGCGGCCCCAGCGCTACGCGCTGGCCGACGCGCGCTGCGACACCTTCCGCATCGTCCCCGCCGCCGACGGCAACGTGCAGGTGGCCGAGATCGCCGACCTGGACGCCGCCGTGGCTCACCTGCTCGACCGCTGGCAGATCCCGCTGGCCGCGACGTGCGAACACGGCGCCAGCCCGGATGCGGGGACCCAGAACCTCCTGCGGACCTTCCACGGCCACCTCGGGCCCTACGTCGTGCTCGGCTATCGCCTGGGCCAGGCCGCCCTGGATGCCCTCGCCGCCGAGGGCCACTTCGACGTCTCCGCCCACGTCCACTCGGTGCTCCAGCCCCCGGCCTCGTGCCTCATCGACGGGGTCCAGATCGGCAGCGGCTGCACCCTGGGCAAGCGCAACATCGAGGTGTCCGCCACCGACGGTCCCGCCTTCGCCCTGTTCACGACCTCGGACGGCCGCCAGGTGACGGTCCGGCTGCGAGCGGACGTGCCCGGACGGATCAAGCAGATGGTCGAGGAGATGGGGGTGGAGGCCGCCGGAGAGGCGTTGCTGGTGGAGGAGGCCGAGAGCCTGTTCGAGATCGAGCCGTGATCACTCCCGCGTCTTGTTGATCCGGATCCCGAACTCCTCGCTCGACAGCGACGGGAAACCGTCGGCCGGCACGTCCCGCACCCGCACCACGATCCAGTCGTTGGCCGCGGCGTAGTCGGCGATGCTCATCTCCTGATCCGGGGCCACGTGCTCGTCGGGGTTGACGATGAGCCGTAGGCCGCAGCTGGACTCGATCATCTCCTTGTCGCCGCGGCTGTTGCCGGCCACGAACAGGGGGCAGGCCTGGACCACGGTCTCGATGGCCTCGCGCTTGCCGTGGTCCTGGGTCACGGGCTGGACGATGTCGTCGGTGATGACGCCGTCGCGGATGATGGAGTGGACCCCCACGATGTTCGTCATGGGGATGCCGAGCTGCTCGGAGAGGAATCCCTGGTACAGCACCTGGGGCGAGCCCGTGATGACCCAGACCTCGAAGCCGTTGTCCTCCAGCAGGTCGATCAGGGCGCGTGACGGCGCGTAGATCTTGTCGCTGTAGTGCTCGGCGAAGCACTGCCGGCCCATCTCGCGGACGTCCTCGACGGTCTCCCCGGCGAGGTACTGCACGCGGCCGGTGACGTACTCCATGGACACGTTGCGGATGGAGCCCATGTGCGCCAGCAGATCGCGCTTGCGGTCGGGGTGGGCCATGGCGTGGGTGTACATGCACTCGTCGGCCAGGTAGTGGGGCGTCTGGCCGAGCACCGTGCCGTCGCCGTCGAACACCGCGACCTTGCGGCCGGCGTGGTCGGTGGTCTCGGCGAGGAAGGCGGCGAGCTGGGCGTTGGCCGCATCCGTGAACCCCTCGATGGGGCGGATCACCGGTTCGGCGCCGGCCAGCGCCGGCAGCAGGCACAGCAACAACGTCGCGGGGAACAGGAATCTGGACATGGGACCCTCCGGAATCGGAGGGGAGTCTAGCCCATCACGACGAACGAAAGCACGCCCGCCGCGGCAGCCACCAGGGCCGCCTGACCGACGATGAACCACGGCAGGAACGAGCGCCGGCGGGGCCTGGCCTGCTCCTCCTCCTCGTACCAGGTGAAGTCGCGCTCCACGATGTACTCGAAGGTGGGGTGGTCCTCGATGTTGCTCACGAACGTGAACACGGTCTCGGCGAGCTGCTCGGGGGGCACGCCCTCGACGAACTCGTGGGCGCCGCCGACGAGGGAACCGCCGTCCAGCGGCAGCAAGTACCCCACGCCCAGCTCGTACTTGGAACTCGTGGGGGGCTGGTGGTCGGCGCTGGACGCGGTCTCGAGGCTGGTCACGAGCTTGCCGAAGCGGTCGCCGGTGATGTGGGCGCGGGCGGTGTAGTGGCCCTTGTCGTTGACGGCCCACTGGTTCTCGATGAGCACTTCGATTCCGTCGTCGGCGGAGACGAACTCCAGGGTCACGGACTGGGGCGCCTCGAATCCACGGGAGAGGTGGATGTGACCGGGACCGACGAGGTTTCTGATCTGCTCCAAGCGACCTACTCCATTTCTTCGGGGGGCAGTATAGGAGTGGGAATTCGCTGGCTCCTAGGGATAGGACGGACCGCGGCGACCTCTTGCGGATTCTTGACGACTCAGGGGATTTTCTTGACAAGTGTCGTCGGAATGCGGCCCTCGGACGCGTCGAGCTGCACGACGACGGTCTCGTCGGGGCCGAGCACGAAGGGATCGGACTCGAGGGTCGCCGCGGAGGTGCCGAACCGCACGCGGTAGCTGCCGGTGGGCGCGCGCACCGACGGCTCGGACAGCGAGCCCATGTGGACCACGCGGCCGTCGTCGTCCACCAGCGTGAACAGCACCTCCACGGCCCGGGCGAGGCCCTCGGCGAGGGTGTCGGCGTCGTCCGCCTCCACGTAGATGCCGCCGGTGACCTCGGCCATGCAGCGCAGGGAGGCGGGATCCACGTCGGCGCCCAGGGCGAAGCCCACCACGTTGGCGCGCACCTGGACCTCGGAGCTGGCGAGGTCCGCGGCCACCGCGCAGGGGTCGCCGCGGCAGGTCTCGATGCCGTCGCTGAGGAGCACGACGATGCGATCCCCCAGGCGGCCGCCGCCCAGGGGCTGCAGGTCTCGCGCGGCGAGCTCCAGGGAGCGGGCGATGGGCGTCCGGCCGTGGGGTGTGAGTCCGTCCAGGGCCGCCTCGAGGCTCGCGACGTCGAGGGGACCGGGGGGCACCAGCAGCTCGCTGTCGGTGCAGGTCTTGTCCCGGTGGCCGTACGCGCGCAGGGCCACGGTGGTGTCGGGCGGGAGCTGCGTGAGGATCTCCGAGACCGCGCGGCGCGCGACCTCGATCTTCAGCCCGTCCCCGGCCCAGCCCCACATGGATCCGGAGCTGTCCACCACCAGCTCGATGGCGCGGGGCAGGTGGTCCACGGGCACGCCGTCCTGCACGAGCTCCAGCGCGACGGTGCCGAAGGTGCGGGTGGCGACCACGGTGGCCGCGTCGCTGTCCTGCCAGCCCGATTCGGTGGTCCCGACGGCCTCCACCACGTGGGGGCCCTCGTCGATCTCGGTGTAGCTCCACAGGGCGTGGAACGGGTCGGCCTCGGCGCGGCCCACCACCAGCCCGTCCACGGTGTACTGCACCGACACCAGCGGGTCGTCGGGATCGTAGGCCTCCACGGCAACGGCCAGGGGCAGGGGCTCGACGCCGGTGGTGGCCACCAGCGAGCCGTCGGGAGGTTGCACCAGCTCCAGATCCAGCGGCTCGGCGTGGAACGCCACGGTGTACAGCCCGCGCCTCGCCACGAAGGTGTTGAGGGCGTAGCCGGTCATGTCCGAGTAGGTGTAGGGACCGCGGCCCACGGGATAGACGCCGACGATCCCCCCGCGCACGGGCTCGATTCGGGTCGCGGTGTCCGAGCCTCGGTTGACCACCCAGACGAACTGCTCGCTGTCGATGGCCACGCCCACCGGCTCGCCCCCGCCCGTGTCGTAGCGACCCAGCACGTCCCCGGTGCCGCCATCGAACTTGAGCAGCAGATCGCGCGCGCTGTCCGCGACCCAGATGTTCCCGGCCGCGTCGGCGGCGACCCCGCGCCCGCGGCCGTCGTCGTCTCCGAAGCGGTCCCAGATCTCCCGGGACGGATCGAAGCGGAGCACGCCGCCGCGACCGTTGTCCGCGATCCAGACGTTGCCCCGCAGGTCCACGGCGATGCCGTAGAGGGGCGCGCCATCGGGCGGATCGTAGATCTCCACGGCGCTGCCCGAGCGACCCAGGCGGACGAGCTGGTCGCCCGGATTGAGGATCCCCCAGACCTGGTTGCGGGCGTCCAGCGCGAGGCCGTAGATGCGGCCCTTCACGTCCCCGTACTCCTCCAGGACCTCGCCGTGGGTGGGCTCGTGCAGCTGCAGGCAGGCGGTGCCCCCCTTGCCCTCGCCGCCGACCCAGACCCGGTTCTGGGCGTCCACCGCCACGCCGCGGGCCCCCTTGCAGGTGGGGACGGTGAACTGCACGCAACCGCTGCCGCGGCAGTCGTGGGCCGCGATCTTGGTCAGCTCGTGGGAATCCCGGCTGGCCACGTAGACGTTGCCGTCCAGATCCACGGCGGTCCGCGACGGATCCCTGCCCACCGCGAAGCGGTCCAGCTCCTCACCGGTGCGGGTGGACAGCTTGGACACGGTGTTCTCGCCGGAGTTCGCGATCCAGATGAACGGCGGCGTGAGGGAGGGGGGGACGTCGCTGACCGTTCGGTCGAAGTCGAACCGCGTCACGGACCGGCCCTGGTGGATCACGTCCAGATCGGAGGCGTCCATGTCGCGGACCGAGCGCCCGTGTTCGTCCAGCACCGTGACCCACAGGCGGGTCTTCTCGGCGGGATCGGCGGGCTTGAGGCCGCGCGCGAGGATGCGGAAGGCCGGCCCCCGGTCCCGCTCTTCGGCGGTCAGGTCGGCGTACCCGGCCGTGGAGACGATCACCGGGGTCCCGTCGGCGAGCACCACCGCCGTGGTGCCCACACCCGCGCGCGGCGGGAACACCAGATCCACGGGGGTGACCAGGTGGTTCATCCGGAGCAGGCGCACGCCCAGCGCCCACGGGGGGACCAGCGCGAGCAGCCACAGCAACCCTGCGATCAGGCCCAGGCGGCCGATGTGTTCGCGCCGCCAGCGGCGCGCGTGGGCCAGGATCATCACCACCGAGGCCAGCGGCAGGTACACGAACAGGGCGACGAACGGAGGATGCAGCCCCTGGGGGAGCGACGACCACAGCCCCTGCGACAGGGGCATGTCCTCGATGGGCGTCGCCAGCACCGCACCCACCGCGAAGGGCAGCGCCGACCACAGGGCGAGGAAGCCCAGGACCCACACACCGACGCGGAGCCAGCGTCCGGCTGGCAGCAGGGGCATCGCCAGGGCCGCCAGCAGGGTCAGGTGCGCCAGCCGCGCCGGCTCCAGGCCGAACAGCTGCGCCCCGCCGGAGTCGGCGGTCGGGTGGAACCACCAGGTGATGACCGCGCACCCTCCCAGAGCGGTCCACACGACGGGCGCGGCGGTCGCCGGCCCCCACCCGAGGCGGATGGAACCCGCGGTCGCAGCCGCGGCCGCGACCAGGCCCGCCAGCAGGATCCAGCGGCTCGACGTGGCCGCGGGCCAGGTGGACACCAGGACAGACACCCAGACCGCGGCGGCGGCAGTCAGGGAGATCGTCGGGAGCAGCCACGAGCCCGCTCTCTGTTCGGGCTCGGTCTCGTCCGTCGTGTCGACCATCACGGGACCTAGCTTACTTGGTTCGGCGCGGTCGTGACGCCATCGCGACCGCCGGGGCGGTCTGCGGATGTCCAGGAAATCGGATATGTTTCGAGGACCCCCGGGGAGAAGCCGTGCGTCGTCGTGCGTTGGTGGAATTCGTCTTCCTGGCGGCCGCGACGAGTTCCGTGATCGCGGCCGCGGGGCGGGCGTGGGCGCAGGACCCGGCGGACGACTCCACGGAACCCCGGATCGGAGTCTGCGCGCCGCTGGCCGACGGTCGCCTGGACACCGGCCTGTCGACGTCCAGGGAGCGCGCGGAGATCCTCGAAGCCCTCGCAAGATCGGAGAGCCTCGACTGCGCCGAGCCCCTGCTGGAGCGCGCTCGGCAGCGCTCCTCCCTCGATGTCATCCGGCTGATCGGCCCGTGCTTCGAGGCCTGGGGGGAGCCGTCCCACCTGCCGGCGCTGTACGGGCTCTACGGCGAGTCCATGCTGTCGCCGTTCGGCCGCGACGACGATCTGGCCCTGAGCACGGCCGAGGCGATCCGTTCGTTGCGCGCCCTGCAGGGACAGCCCCTGGTGCAGGTCGAGTGGCCCGAGGTGCGCGCCCAGTGGCTCGGCCTCGCCCACGACCGCTTCGTCGCGGAGTGGAGCATGGGGGCCCTGGACGCCCTGCCGCCCACCGAGGACCAGCGCGAGGAGTACGTCCGCCTGGCCGATCCGGAGTTCCTGGCCTGTCTCGCCGAGCCCGGCCAGGCACCGAGGGATCCGTTCGATCCGCTGCTGCGGTCCTCCACCGCGTCCTCGGAGCTCTCGGCCAGCACCCGCTGCGCCGCGCAGACCATCCTCGACACCTGGGTCGTCCACGCCACGCCCGTGTGGTCGTGGAACGTCTCGCGTCTCCTGGATCACTACCCGAACATGGATTACTGGGGGCCCCTGGCCCTGGAGCTGGAGCAGCGGTGGGACCAGCAGGTCCTGCCACCGGCGGAGGCGCCGAGCGGCGATCGGTCGCGCTGGGCGGTCGCCGAGGAGCCCGGGAGCGGGATCTGGGTGGGGCTCGCGGCCGCCGTGGCGATCCTGATCTGCGTCGTGATCTGGCAGCGCAGGCGATTGCTGCGCAGGGCGGTGGCCTTCCGCGTCGGCGCCCTGCTGCTCGGCCCCCTCGCGGTGGTGGCCGTGGAGGGGGTGCTGGTGCTCGCCGGCGCCCCACCGGGAGACGAACTGCGATCCCTGCACGAGTGCCGGCTCGAGGAGTTCGACGGCGCCGGGGGGGCCAAGGCCTTCCTGGACAAGCGCAACCGCGCCTTCACCGTCCAGCGCCCCGACGGCGTGTCGCGCGTCGCCGTGGTGGGGGCATCCACGGTCGCCGGTCCCGGGCTGCCGTTCGAGGAGACCATCCCCGGCCGGCTGCAGGGGCTGCTGGGGGACCGCGCGGAGGTCGTGGCCCTGGGGGTGTACGGCATCGACTCGCCGTGGGTGCGGTCCTGGGCGGTGCACGCCGTGGACCACCTCGACGCGGATCTCGTTGTGGTCTATTCCGGTCACAACGAGGTGGGCGTGACCCGCGAGCAGGCCATCGCCCAGGGGCTGGGGCCGCCAGCGTGGTGGCTGCGCGCCCAGGGAATGGCCCGGAGGACCCGGCTGGCCGGGTTGTTGATCCCCTTGCTCGGCTCGGATCGGGGTGTCGAGGAGGGCCTCGACCAGGACGGTGACGCCGCCGCCGAGACCGAGGACGGACCTGCGCTGAATCTCGAGACCCACCACCCCGGGTTCGAGGCCCGGGTGGCCGTGGAGTTCGAGGTGGAGACCACCGACATGGTGCGCGCCGTGCGCCGTCGCGGCGCCCGCGTGCTGCTCGTCCAACCCTGCTTCAACCACCATGGCCTGCGGGCCTCGAGGGAGGTGGTGAGCCTCGATCCCGCGCTGTCCGATCAGGGGGACGAGCTGGCCGTCGCCATCGACCGGGCGTTACGGGCCGGGGAGGGCGAGGCCGCGATGGAGGCCGCGCTGGAGCTGGTCCGGATCGTTCCCGAGCACGCCACCCCCCACCTGCTGGCGTCCCTCGCTGCCGAGAATCTCGGAGATCTGGACACCGCCGAGGCAAGCATCTGGCAGACGGCGCGCCTCAACCACCGCGGCAGCGCCGTCACCCCGGGCGTCGCCGCTGCCATCTCTCGCATCTCCGACCGCGAGCAGGTGCCCGTCGCCGACGCCCACGCCGCCCTGCACGAGGCCTCCCCCGACCACCTGCCCGGCTTCGGCTTGTTCTGGGACTACGTGCACTTCAACGCCGCGGGCGCGGCGGTCGTGGCTGCGGAGATCGCCCGGGTGATCGAGGGCGAGGGGCTGCTGGACTAGCGCCCACCGACGTGCTCGGCGGCCTTTCGAAGGTATCCCAGCACCTCCTCGTCGATCTCCGACGCGTCGCCGATGCGGACCCGGTGGGTGAACTTCGGGTTGGAGGCCTTGTAGGTCAGGAGCCTGCCGGCCGTCTCGGTGCCCGGCGGCATGGCCAGCTCCAGGTCCACCAGCTTCATCGTGCGGGGATTGACCATGGCGAACTGGGCGCGGTTGCGCAGGCTCGCGTAGGTCTTGCAGGCGACCATCTCCACGTCGTCGCCGATCTTCGTGCCCTCGGCCATGAGCGCGTCGTGGATGGGGCGGAGGTGGGCCTTCTTGCCCGAATAGAGCTGATCCACCATTTCGTCGGGGGCGTCGTACTGGCTCAGGCGGGAAGGATCGGTGATCCCCCACGCGGCCCACAGGGCGTACCCGTGGGGGCATCCGTGTTCGCTCTTGAGCCAGTTGACGATCTGCATGTGCTTGCTCAGGCCGCTGGTGCGGGCAAGCTCGATCCACTGCTCGAAGGTGCGGCCGGTCTTGGCCTCGGCGTTGAGCTTCATCGCCTCGAGCATCTCACCGGGTGACTTGGGCACGATGTCCTCCCCTGGTCGGTGGTCGTGCAACTCAGATTAGGCACCGCAGCCGCGGGCGCAAGTCAGCGGGGCATGGACTGCCGCTTCGACTCGGTCATCTGCTCGGCGAATGCGTCGTAGCCCTGGTCCTTGATCACGTGGATGCACGCGACGCGGTTGGAGTTGAACAGCAGGCCGAAGATGCGGGCCATGAAGTTGTCGAACTTCTTGCACTCGCTGACGTCGGCGAACTCGGTGCAGTCGGCGCAGGAGCGGTAGCCGTGCTCCAGGCAACACGCGCGGATCTTGCACCAGCTGGCCTTGTCGTTGCCCTGGCAGCCCGGGCACTTGTCCGACAGGAACTTCTTGCACGCCCCGCAGTACAGGCCGCAAAAGGCGATGTTGTCGGCGTTGCAGGTGATGTCCTTCATGATCAGCGGTCCTTCCAGGCGGGGAGCTGGGCCATCATGCCGCGGGCGGTCTCGCGGGCCGCGGCCTCGTCGATGCCCTGGGACTGGGTCATGAACCATGTCATCCCCTGGAGGACCTCGTCGTAGGACCGCATGGAGCCGTCCTCGCGGGCGCAGTGGAAGCAGTGGTCCCTGGCGGTGTCGCCCATGGCGAACTCCTCGGGCTTGTTCATGGGCATCCCGCAGGCGATGCAGCGCTTGGCGTCTGTGGACATGGTGTTCCTCCCTCTCAAGGGGCCAAGAGCCCCAGGTAGTGGTCGATGAGATCGTCACCGTGGCGGGCGAGGGCCGAGGCCCCCGGGGCGAACTGGTCGCGGTTGCACACGTAGTGGTGGACCAGCCCCAGCCAGGTGTTGAACAGCAGGTGCTGGGGAACCTGGCGGATACGTCCGTCGGCCCGCTCCTGCTCGGCTGCCTGGTACAGGTGGAATGAGATCACGGACTGGATGCCGGTCAGCGTGATCCGGGCCCGTGGCGGCAGCAGGGGGCCCTCCATGACCAGCCGGGCGTAGAAGGCCTCGTGCTCGGCCAGTCCATCGAGGTGGGCGCGCAGGACCTCGCGGATGCCCGCGCCCGCTTCCACGCGCTCGTGGATGCGCACGATGATCTGCTCGACCACCTCCTCGAGCACGGCCGAGACCAGATCCTCTCGAGTGGGGAAGTGCGTGAACACGGTGCCGTGGGCCACCGAGGCCCGCCGGGCCACGTCCACGGTGCGCGTGGCCGAGATCCCCTGGTCGGCGAAGAGCTCGCGGGCCACCGAGATCAGCTTTCGGCGCGTCCGCAGTTTCTGCTCTTGCCGGGTGGCCATGATCCTCTCCTCGCTTGGGTGAGTACCGACTCACTGAGTTCTAACTCAATGAATCTGCGGAGGTCAAGCGAGAATCGTGGGCGCTACCTGCGCCGGAAGAGGGCAGCCAGCAGCAACAGGGCCGCGACCAGCCCTCCACCCGGGGGCCGCGGTCGGGACGCGCAAGCGCATCCGTCGTCCACGGGCTGCGCGGCGGCGGAGTCGTCGTCGTCGTCGCCGGTCGCGGGGCACGGCGTACCCGAGTACGTCAGGTAGACGGGGTTGGTCAGCGCCTCGAGCAGGTCACCGTCGCGCAGCTCGAGGCGGACCACGGTGCGGTCCTCGGGCAACACCTCGAAGGTGTGCTCGAACGCGTCGCCCTCCACCGGCACCTCGTCGACCACCTCGGCGTCGCGCACCACCCGCAGGGTCAGATCGTCCGCGCCGGTGGCCCTGGCCACGGCGGTGAACGATGGGCCAGCGCCCTCGTCACCCATCATCAGCGCGGTCTGGCCGCAGGTGGCCTCGAGGTGCAGATCGGGCCCGTCGGGGCCGTTGGCCTTGAGGAAGACGTGGCCGGCGCGGATGCCGTCGAGGATGGCCGCGTGGCTCAGCTCCAGGGCGAACACCACCGTGGCCGGCGTGCCGATGGCGCCCCAGAACAGGTCGTCCTCGCTGCCGGTCCCCCCCTTGTGGTCGTCGCTGCCGCCCACGGCGGTGGGGCGGTATCCGGCGGCCAGGAGTTCGTCCCAGTGCGCCAGCGCCTCCACGTTGAAGGGGTTGGACAGGCCCTGCCAGGTGGAGGCGCTGTTGAGAACCTCGATCCCGTCCACCCGGGACCAGTCGGTGTCCTCGACGGCCCAGCCCAGGGTGGTGAACGTCCCCCCGGCGTTGGTGTAGCCGATCTGATCGGGGTGGTTGACCGAGAACAGGCCGCCCGCGTCGTGCACCTGGCCGATGACCTCGTCGAGGGAGTACCCCGGCTCGGAGGCGTGGTAGTCCACGTACCCGGTGGGGCCGAACACGTTGGCGTGGCCCCGATACGTGGTGACCTCCATGCCGCGCATCAGCAGCAGATCGTCGTACTGCTCCTGGAGCGGTGGCATCTCGAAGTGGCCGGTGAAGTTGTTGTGGTCGGTCAGGGCCAGGAAGTCGAGGCCGCGGCCGTGGGCGAACTCGAAGATCTCGGCGACCGTGGGTGATCCGTCGGAATGGACCGAGTGGCAGTGGAGGTCTCCGCTGTACCAGCCCGGGCCTCCCAGGACGGGATCGGCGGGGATCGGGGGCGTGAACGGCTCGCCGCTGCTCGCCATGACGGAGATGGTGACCGTCCACGACGTGACGGTGTCGTCCGCGACCAGGCCCGCGCCGAGCTCGACGTGCCACGTCCCCGCGGGGAGGGGGCCGGCCACGTATCCGGGGGTGGTGGACGCCTCGTCGACGGCGATGGTCACCGCGTCGCGCTCGCTGCCGGACCAGCCGCGGAAGCCGTCCGGGTCGTACACGCCCAGATCGACGACGTTGCGGAGGATCGATCCCTGCTCACCTTCGACCTCGTAGTCGTACATCACGTGGATGGAGGTGGTGCCCACCCCGAGGTCGAACTCGAGGCGCTCGTACGAGGCGGTGTCCGAGGGGACGAAGGTGCCCTCGAAGTAGATGGGCTCGGCGTGGATCGGCGCCGGGAGGAGGACGAAGAGGACAACCAGCCCCCCCAACCACTCGCTCCCACGGTCTCCGTGGGAGCGTCTTCCCGGGCGCTCTGCGCCCCTCCTACGTGGCCCCATCATCGTCTCCGCGTGAATCGGATCGCGGCGAGGGCCGCCGTCAAGAGAGCGGCCCAGATGGACCCGACGGTCCCGGTCGCCGCGCAGCCGCACCCGCTCTCCCACGAGTGATCGTCGTCGTCCCCACCGGGGGGGCCCACGTCGTCGTCGCCGGCGGAGCCTGAGTCGTCGTCGTCACCGGGGCCGATGTCGTCGTCGTCGTCTCCACCGCCGGGGGGCACCACCTTGAGGGCGTCGAGGACGACGTACCGACCTTCGTCGCCGTCGCCGACGTAGTTGTCGCCCAGGCGCACCCACTGGTCCCCGCCCGCGGCAAAGGTGAACCGGCCGAGGAGGGCCCAGGTGCCCTCGTGGGCGGACTGGGAGAGGTAGACGTGCTCCGAGGTCCCGCCGTAGAAGACCTTGTAGTCGGCGTCGGAGGTGAGGTTGCCGAGCCCGGCCGGGACGTGGGCGAAGACCTCGTACTCGCCGGGGGCGGGGAACTCCATGATCCAGTTGACGCCCTGGTCGTAGTCGGGATCGGGCTCCTCCTTGACCAGGTAGTAGGCGTGGCCGCCGTGGCCGTCGTGCTCACCGAACGTGTCGGGGTCTCCGGCGTAGGTGACGCAGGGGCCGTCCTCCTCGATGATCGTGACGCCGTCGATGAGGCAGTCGGCGGTGGCGTCGTCGTCGTCGTCGCCGGCGGTGGCGTCATCGTCGTCGTCCCCGCCCGCGCCGTTGCTCGACACCAGATTGTCCCACTGGCTCAGCCCGGTGTAGCCGTCCAGGGGCTCGGGGATGGTGGCTCGGCCGCCATAGGAGCCGCCGCTGCCCGTCCCCCCGAAGCCGCTGTCGCGGTGGATGGAGAAGTGGACGTGGGGCGTGGAGAAGCTGCCGCACTCGAGGGAACCGTCGCACGACCGGCCGAGCTCGCCGATCTGCTGGCCCTGGCTCACGTGCTGGCCGTCGCTGACGGAGATGGACTCCAGGTGGGCGTACATGCTCGCGTACTGGTGCCCGTCGGCGGTGTAGTCGTGGAGGATGTAGACCCGCTGGCCGTAGTTGGTCCACCCCTCGGAGCCCCACCCGGCGTCCCAGACCGTCCCCGCCGCGATGGCCAGCACGGGCTGTCCGCGGCCGTAGTCCGCGTGGTTCGGCAGCACGAAGTCCAGCGCGTAATAGTCGTTGGCGCAGACCGAGTCCTGGGCGCGGCAGTGGAGCGACGAGCCCGCGCTGGGGCCGTACCCCGACAGGAGCTGCACCGTCTCGCCGTTGTGGAACGGCAGGCGGATGTCGAAGCCGCCGGGCAGGGTCACGGCCCCGGTGGAGTGGCAGTAGTCGTACGTACAGGCCGAGGCCGGCGCGGCGGCCACGGCGAGCGCGAAAAGGACGATGGTGGCTCTGGGCATCACGGATTCCCTCGTGCGTACATCTGGTAGTCTAGGGGGGACCTGGGGTGATGGGCAGACAAAAGACCGGGAGGGTTCGATGCGTCATCTTCTGCTGGCCGCGATGATCCTGGGGCTGGTCCTGGGGACTTTCGCGTGCGCGGACGCGGCCCTGGTGGGCGACGACGACGATACCTACGAGGAGCCGGGCGACGACGACGACACCGGCACCTCGGACGACGACGACAGCCAGGCGGACGACGACGACACCTCGAGCGACGACGACGACTCCAGCTCGGCCGACGACGACGACTCGGCAGGCGATGACGACGACGACTCGGCTGACGACGACGATTCGGCTGCGGACGACGACGATGACGACGCGACTCCCGGCGACGACGACGACGACGATACGACGCAGGGCGACGATGACGACGACGCGACCCCTGGCGACGATGACGACGACACGACGCAGGGCGACGATGATGATGACGACGCGACCCCCGGCGACGATGACGACGACGACACGACGCAGGGCGACGACGACGACACGACGCAGGGCGACGACGACGACGACGACACGGCGCTGGGCGACGACGACGACGACGACACGACACTGGGCGACGACGACGACACGACGCTAGGCGACGACGACGACGACGACACGACCCTGGGCGACGACGACGACACGGTCCAGGTGGTGGACAACGACGGCGACGGCTACGCCGTCGAAGACGACTGCGACGACAACGACGCCCTGGTGTACCCCAACGCCCCGGAGATCTGCGACGGCCAGGACAACAACTGCAACGGCGTGGTGCCCGCCGACGAGATGGACGCGGACGGCGACGGAGTCCTGGAGTGCGAAGGCGACTGCGACGACAACGACGCGGACGTCGCCCCGGGGGCGCCGGAGGTCTGCGACGGTGTGGACCAGGACTGCGACGGCGTCGTGGACGAGGACACGGAGTGCTACGACGACGACGGCGATGGCTACACCGAGCTGGACGGTGACTGCGACGACGCCGATGCCGGCACCTACCCCGGCGCCCCCGAGATCTGCGACGGCGAGGACAACGACTGCGATGGCGTCGTCGACGACGGCTGCCAGGCCTGCTCGGCGACCGTGCCCACCGACTACCCGACGATCCAGGGCGCCATCGACGCGTCCGTCGCCGGCTGGCTGATCTGCGTGCTCCCTGGCACCTACCCCGAGAACATCGACTACCTGGGCAAGGGCGTGCACGTGCTGGGGGTCGGCGGTCGCGACGCGACGATCATCGATGGTGGCTCGGTGGCCTCGGTGGCCACGTTCGACAGCGGTGAACCCACCACGGCGGTGCTCGAGGGCTTCACGCTGACGAACGGCTACAACACCGACGGCGGCGGGATCCTGGTCGTCCAGTCCTCACCCACCCTCACGTCCCTGGTCGTGACCGAGAACGAGGCTACGGACCAGGGCGGCGGTGTGTTCATCTACAACTCGTCCGTGACGGACATCGACCAGGTCGTCGTCTCGAACAACCTCGCCTACGACGAGGGCGGCGGCCTGTGCATCACCACGGCGACGGTGGCGATGACCGAGGTGGAGATCGCCGGCAACGTGTCCACCATCGGCACCGGCGGCGGCTTCCACGCGCACAACTGCACGCTGACGATGGACGGGAGCCTCGTGACCGGCAACGAGGCGCCGGACCACGGCGGCGGGGCCTACGTCTCCGCGGCCAACTTCGTGGCGACCGACTCGGAGTTCTCGTCCAACATCGGCGCCCACGGCGGCGGCCTGTGCATGACGTCGAGCTCGGGGACCCTCGAGGACCTGGACGTCAAGTACAACCTGGGCTGGAGCGGCGGAGGGATGTACCTGCACTACTCGTCGCCGGTGCTGGACGACGTGCTGATCTGCGAGAACGACGGCGCCATGACCGGCGGGCTGTACCTGGACGCGGCCTCCCCGGACATGGAGTACGTGCGGATGAACGGCAACAACGGGCTGTACGGCGGCGGCCTCGCCGTCCAGGCGGGCTCCAGCCCGACGCTGCGCGACGGCACCCTGGCGGGCAATTACGCCCTCACCGGCGGCGGCATGTACGTCTCCGGGGCGTACCCGGACCTCGAGCAGGTGGTGATCTACGAGAACACGAGCCTCGCGGGCGGCGGCGGGGTGTACGTCACCGGCGGCGGCCTGGT
Organism: uncultured Rickettsiales bacterium; assembly: GCA_964425605.1. Lineage (GTDB taxonomy): Bacteria > Myxococcota_A > UBA796 > UBA9615 > CAYRNR01 > CAYRNR01. The sequence continues at coordinate 134,912 of CAYRNR010000004.1, forward strand.
CATGGACAACGGCTCGATCCACACCAACGAGACCTCGGGCCTGGGCGGCGGCGTGTACCTGTATCAGTCGACCGCGACCCTGGATCACCTGGAGCTCGTGGGCAACGAGGCCGTCATGGACGGCGGCGGGCTGTACGCGTACGAGGCCGACGTCCACCTCACCAACGGCCGCCTGGTGGCCAACGAGACCTCGGCCAATGGCGGCGCCTCGGCCTGGGTAGACTCGAACGGCTGGCTCGACAACGTCGGGATCGACGACAACGAGGCGGCCGCGGACGGGGGCGCAGTCTTCGCCCAGGACTCCTCGCTGGAGCTGTGGGGGGTGATCGTCACGGGCAACGAGGCGGCGAGCGGCGGCGGGTTCCACGTGGACGGGCCGCAGCCCATCTTCGGCCAGGGCGACGTCTGGGACAACAGCCCCGACGACTTCTACGGCATGCTCGATCCCACCGGCCAGTACGGGAACCTGTCGGTGGATCCCGACTACCTCGATCCGGATGCGGCAGATCTGCTGGAGCGGGACTACCACCTCTCCGAGACGTCACCGTGCATCGACGGCGGCGATCCGGCGGTGCTCGATCCCGACGGCTCCGTGTCGGACATGGGCGCCTACGGCGGCGCGGGCGCGGGATCGTGGGACCTCGACGAGGACGGCTACCACGAGTGGTGGCAGCCCGGCGCCTACGACGCGGTGCTGTACCCCGGCGACGGCTGGGACTGTGACGACCACGATGACGACGTGTACCCCGGGAACGGGTGCTAGGGGGCGGGGCGGCGCTGGCGCAGCGTCGCGTGGTTGAGCCGGGTGCGCGGATCGTGCTCGAGGTCCACGGGATCGCCCACGTGGCACGCGACCACCATGGCCTCGGAGTCCTCGGCCGAGGCGTGCGCCACGAACCTCCGCCCGTCCTCGATCCGCCCGTAGACGATGCCGTGCCTCGCGGCGCCATCGCGCTCGTGGATCACGGTGTAGGTCTCGATGGTCCCGCGCCCCCGGGCTTCCTCGACGGCCTCCAGCGGCGCGTCGCCCACGAGGGGTCCATCGGCATCGGCGAGGTCGTGCTCACCGAGGTCCGCTCCACCGGGCTCGGCCGCGTAGACCCCGGCGGCGTGCTTGTGCAGGAACCAGCCGAACGCGGTGACCAGGCCGCGGTCCAGGGACCCGTCGGCAATGGCCTCGGCCAGGGTCGCGATCCCGTGCAGTGAGTAGTTGTTCCCCGGCCCACCGAAGGAGCCCAGCCCGCCGGTCAGGGTGAGCGGGCGCGGATCGTCCGTGTCCAGGCCCAGGGTGTTCCGTGCGATGGAGATGGCGCACGGGAAGCAGCTGTACAGGTCGAAGGCCTGCATGTCGTCGAGGCCGAGGCCGGCCCTGTCCAGAGCCCTGGATGCGGCGGCGTGCAGCGGCGCGCTGGTCGTCAGATCCTCGCGCTGGACGATGAAACGCTGCCGGTCCTCGGCGTAGGCCCCGCCGCGGAAGTACACGGGCCGCTCTCCGGCGCGGGGGGCGGCGGTGGCGGTCAGCAGCAACGCCGCGCCCATGTCCACGGCGACCAGCGAGTTGAGGAACTTGCGGTACGGGAAGGCGATCTGGCGGTTCACCGCGCACGGGGTGATGAACTCGTCGACCGTGCGAGCGCGGCGTATCCAGGCGTTGGGGTGGCGTGCGGCGACCTCGGAGAACTGGGCCCAGGTTCTCCCGATGTCCCGGAGGTGGTCGTCGATGGAGCGACCCGTTCGCGCCCACTGGGCGGTCTCGAGCAGGGGGAAGCCGTGGATGGGCGCGACGACGCCGTGGCGCGCCTCGAGATCGGTCGTCCCGATCAGGTCGTCGGCGTGGTACTCGTCGGGCACCCCCTGGAACAGCACCGTGTCGCGGTCTGGCGGGGCGTGGTCGCGGCGGTAGTAGGTCTCGGCGCCGACCACGAGCACGGAGCCGGCCTCGCCTCGCGCGATCATGCCGGCCGCGCGGTTGACCAGGGTCTGTGGGGAGTTGCCGCCGATGCGGGAGACCTCGGCGGTCCTCGGGGTCGCGCCCAGCTCCCGGGCCAGATCGCCTGCTGCGTCGGCGTAGCTGGCGCTCATCGGCCGCACGACCAGGACAGCGTCCAGCTCCTGTAGGGGGACGCGAGCGCGCTCGCCCGCCTGCACCGATGCGCGCAGCATCAACCCCAGGGGGTCGAGCAATCCGTCCTGCTGATGCTTGGGCTGGGTGATCTGGGCCCAGCCAGCGACCACGACATCTCGGGCCACGACGTCTCCTACGTGGTAGCGGCCCGGATCTTGGACGCGGCGCGTTGTCCCATCTCGAGTCGTTCGCCGCCGGCCAACTCCACGGTCACCGTGTCGGCCGCCTCGTCCCGGGCCAGGATGCGCAGGGTACACCCGGGGACCAGTCCCGTGCTCGCCGCGAAGCGCAGAAATTGCGCGGATTGGTCGTCCACGTGGCGGATCACGAGGTCCTGGTCGAGGGGGGACGAGAGCAGATCCTGACCCTCGAGGCGAGGGACGTGGCCCTCGCGGTCGGGGATCGGGTCGCCGTGGGGATCGTAGGCGGGGTGGTCCAGCATCTCGGCCATGCGGTCGATCAGGGCCTCGGAGGCCGCGTGCTCCAGTTGCTCGGCCTCGGCGTGGACCTCGCTCCAGTCGTAGTCCATGACCCGCACCAGGAAGGTCTCGATCAGCCGGTGGCGCCGCAGCACCTTCAGCGCTGCGGAGCGGCCCGCGTCGGTCAACTGGACGCCAGCGTAGGGGCGGTAGGTCACCAGACCCCGCCTGGCCATGGACTTGAGCATGGCCGTGACCGTTCCAGGGGTGAGCCCCAGATCGGCGGCCAGGGTGCCGGTGCTGACGGGCGCACCGGGGGTGTCGTCCTCGGAGACGAGGATGCGCTTGAGGTAGTCCTCGGTGGCGGGGGAGGGCACGCTCTTTTTTTAGGACATCCATCACTTGACATCAAGGCCTATCGTTAATAATTTTTTGATATGTCAAAAAATCCTCTGATCGTTGGACTCGCGCTGGGTGCTCTGATGCTGGGTGGTTGCTCCAGCGTTGAGGGAACACCCGATGTCGACCCATCCGGAGCCGAGCCCCTCCTCCAGGTGGTCACCACCACCGGCATGATCGCGGACACGGCCCGCGCCGTCGCAGGGGCTCGCGCGGACGTGGTGGCGCTGATGGGCCCCGGCGTCGATCCCCACCTCTACAAGGCCAGCGAGAGCGACGTCCGGCGCCTCGGCGACGCCGATCTCGTGCTGTACAACGGCCTGCACCTCGAAGGGAAGATGGGGGAGATCCTCGAGAAGATGGCGCGGTCCAGGCCCGTGGTCGCAGTGGCCGAGGCCGTCCCCGAGGACCGGCGCCTCGAGCCCGACGGGTACGAGGGGCAGTACGATCCGCACGTCTGGTTCGACGTCACCCTGTGGGCGCTGACCGTCGATCCCATCGTCGAGGCGCTGAGCGGCGTGGATCCGACCCACGCGACGGACTACCAGCAGCGCGGTGATGCCCTGAAGGCGCAGTACGCAGAGCTGGACGCCTGGGTCGAGGCGCGGATCGCCGAGCTTCCCCAGGAGCAGCGGGTCCTGGTCACGGCCCACGACGCCTTCGGCTACTTCGGCCAGCGCTACGGCCTGGAGGTCTCTGGCATCCAGGGGTTGAGCACGGCAGCCGAGGCCGGGCTGGCCGACGTGGACCGGGTCGTCGATCTGGTGTCCGAGCGGAAGCTCAAGGCGATCTTCGTGGAGTCGTCGGTCCCCCAGCGGACCATCGACGCCGTGCGCGCCGGCTGTGAGGCCAAGGGCCACTCCGTGGACCTCGGCGGCGAGCTGTTCTCGGACGCCATGGGCGCCCCGGGGACGCCCGAGGGCACCTACGACGGCATGGTCCGGCACAACACCAACACCCTCGTGGAGGCCCTCGAATGAGCGACACTCCGGCCATCGAGGTCCACGACATGACCGTGGCCTACCGGGTGCAGCCCGTGCTGTGGGACATCGATCTGCACCTGCCCGAAGGGGAGCTCATCGCCATCGTCGGCCCCAACGGCGCGGGCAAGAGCACCCTGCTCAAGTCCATGCTGGGGCTGGTGAAGCCGGTCACCGGCTGGGTGAAGGTCTTCGGCGAGCCCTACGCCGACCAGCGCGCCCACGTGGGCTACGTGCCCCAGCGCGAGAGCGTGGACTGGGACTTCCCCACCACCGCCCTGGACGTGGTGACCATGGGGCTGTACGGCCAGCTGGGCTGGTTCCGCCGGCCGGGCAAGCGCCACCGCGAGCTGGCCATGGAGGCCCTGGAGAAGGTGAACCTGGCGCAGTTCGCCGACCGCCAGATCAGCCAGCTCTCCGGCGGCCAGCAGCAGCGGGTGTTCCTGGCGCGCGCGCTGGCCCAGGACGCCCGGCTCTACCTGATGGACGAGCCCTTCGCGGGCGTGGACGCCACCACCGAGCGCGCCATCCTGGAGCTCATGCGCGAGCTGCGCGACCGGGGACGGACCGTGGTCGCCGTCCACCACGACCTGCAGACCGTGGCCGAGTACTTCGACCACCTCGTGCTCGTCAACATGCGATTGGTGGCCTCCGGTCCCACGCAGACCACGTTCAACGATGCCAACCTGCAGCAGACCTACGGCGGCCGATTGACCGCCCTGACCCAGGCCGCCGAGGCCTTGCTCGCCCAGCGCGCCGTGCTGGACGGGGATCGCCCCGGTGCTGCGACCGAGCACGGCTCGGACGGGTTGCTGTAGCCATGGAACTGAGCTTCACCCTGCGCAACGTGATCCTGGGCGCCTCCTTGCTGGGGGCGGTCGGCGGAGTGGTCGGCAGCTTCGCGTTGTTGCGGCGCCAGAGCATGCTCGGCGACGCCCTCGCCCACGCGGCGCTGCCCGGGGTGGCGCTGGCGTTCCTGTTGACGAACTCCAAGCATCCGCTGGTGCTGCTCACCGGCGCGCTGGTCGCGGGCGTGCTCGGCGCGCTGCTCATGCTGGGGATCGTGCGGTACAGCCGGATCAAGGAGGACTCGGCGATGGGCATCGTGCTGTCGGTGTTCTTCGGCATCGGCATCGTCCTGCTGACCGTGATCCAGCGCCTGCCCACGGGCAACAAGGCGGGCCTGGACAAGTTCCTGTTCGGCCAGGCCGCGACCCTCGTCACCGCCGACGTGGTGATCATGGCGACGCTGTCGGCGCTGGTGCTGCTGGCCGTGGCGCTGCAGTACAAGGAGCTCAAGCTGCTGGCCTTCGATCCGGAGTTCGGCCGCTCCCTCGGCCTGCCCATGCGAGGCACGGAGCTGCTGCTGACCGTGAGCCTGGTCCTGGTGGTGGTCGTGGGGCTGCAGATGGTCGGCGTCGTGTTGATGGTGGCGACGCTGATCACGCCCGCCGCCGCGGCGCGGCAGTGGACCCAGCGGCTGGGGGTGATGCTGGTGCTCGCCGCGGCCATCGGCGCGGTCGCTGGCGCGGGGGGAGCGGTCGTCTCGGCGGTGGTGCCGCGCATGCCCACCGGGCCGACCATCGTGCTCGCGTCGTCGGCGGTGCTGATCGTCTCGCTGGTGTTCGCGCCCGAGCGCGGCATCCTGTGGCGGTTCCTGCGCAGCCGGGGCGTGGCCGCGCGTATCCGCCGGGAGCACCTGCTCAAGGACCTCTATCTGGCCGGGGAGCGCGCGGGCGCTCCTGGAGCGAGCGTGACCTGGGAGACCGTGGCCGGGGTCCGAGGCCAGGCCGCAGAACGGGTCCGGCGCACGGCCCGCTCCATGGCCCGCGCCCGCCTCCTGACCCTGTCGGCGGCGGGGCTGGAGCTCACGCCGGCCGGCCTCGACGACGCGGCCCAGCTGGTGCGCAAGCATCGCCTGTGGGAGGTCTACCTCTCCCGCCGGCTCGACCTGGCCGACGATCACGTCCACCGTCCCGCCGAGGACATGGAGCACGCCCTGAGCGAGGAGGCCGTGACCTCGCTGGAGGAGAGCCTGGGCCACCCCACGGTGGATCCCCACGGCCAGCCCATCCCACCCAGGAGGGCCGCATGAGCTCCACGCTGACCATCCTGCTCACCGGCAGCCTCATCGCCGCCAGCCACGCCCTGCTCGGGTCGTTCCTCGTGCTGCGCCGCATGGCGCTCCTCGGGGACGCGATCAGCCACGCGGTGTTGCCCGGCATCGTCATCGCCTTCTTGCTCACCTCGAGCCGATCCACCCTGCCGATGCTCATCGGCGCGGGCATCCTCGGCGTGGTCACCGTGCTGCTGGTGGAGACCCTCAACCGCTCCCGCCGCCTGGCCGAGGACGCGTCCATGGGCGTGGTCTTCCCCGCCTTGTTCTCCATCGGCGTGATCCTCGTCGCCCGGCTGGCCGGATCGGTGGACCTGGACCTCGAATGCGTGCTGTACGGTGAGATCGCCTACGTGCCGTGGGACCTGCTCTACATCGGCGACACGTCCCTCGGACCGCGCGCCCTGTGGGTCTCCGGTGGCCTGCTGCTGTTGGATCTGGCCCTGGTCCTGGCGCTGTTCAAGGAGTTCAAGATATCGACCTTCGATCCCGGGCTCGCCGCCGCGCTGGGGTTCTCGCCCGTCCTGCTCCACTACATCTTGATGAGCGCCGTGTCGGTCACCGTGGTCGGCTCCTTCGAGTCCGTCGGCGCCATCCTCGTCGTGGCCATGCTCATCGTGCCCCCGGCCACCGCCTATCTCCTCACCGACAAGCTCGGCCGGATGATCGCCCTGGCCATGTTCTTCGGCATCACCTCGGCCATCGGTGGCTACTGGGCCGCCCGCTGGTGGGACGCCTCCATCGCCGGCGCCATCGCCACCGTCGCCGGCCTGCAGTTCCTCCTCGTCCTGCTCTTCTCCCCCTCCCACGGGATCGTCCGCCGTCTGCTCCACCGCCGCGCCGTGATCCGCCGGCTCCGCAGGGGTCAAGTCTGGTCTTGAGTCTTCTCGGCGCGATTCTCGCGCC
>CAYRNR010000005.1:0-118419 GCA_964425605.1 uncultured Rickettsiales bacterium
GCTACATCCCCATCGTCGGCCCCATCGCCGCCATGCCCGTGGGCATCATCTTCGCGCTCGCGCCCTATGTGGACTCCCTCGACGAGGGTCTCATCGAGGACTGATCCGTTGCCCCCCCGCCCCTTCCCCCACGACGAGCTGAACCGCGAGGTGGACGCCATCGCCGGCCACTACGTGATCACCGCCGAGCACCGCGTCCCCTACGAGGGCCGTGAGCTGCTGTACCTGGTGGGCTACGGTATCGTGGACACCAGCTGCTGCGGTACCGGTGGGTGCGGCTACGCGCTGGTCCCGGGGTTCGTGGTGACGTGGAAGGACTCCGTCGACGACCGCGGGCGGCGCGTCTCCCAGGTGGAGCCCGTGCGGGACGAGGATCAGAGGCGGGAGATCGAGCGGTGGATTCGGGGACGGGAGTTGGTCACCCAGGTGCAGTTCCTCTGACCGCGACGCTTCACGATCCCGCCGTCTGAGAGCCAACTTCTTCAGTACGTACGACTGTCTCGAGGAAAGTGGATGCTGTATCCGTAGTCCGGTTGGATCTTGGAAGGGGAGGGTTGCACCACAGAAGGACGCAGAGGACACAGAGGGGGACTGCCGAGCGTGACCTCTTCTCTGTGCTCTCTGTGATCTCTGTGGTGAATTCTCTTGGTGTTCTGCAGAAGGCGGATGATCGTTCGAGGCTAGCCGGACTCAGCGTCCCGGCTCGTTCACTTCGGCCTATTCTTCTCCCTCCTCCTCGCCCTCTCCATCTCCCTCTCCCTCGTCCTCCCACCACTCCCCCTCCCAGCACTCCTCGAGCTCCCACAGCAGCCAGTCGCACTCGTCGGGGCCGAACTGATCGACGCACCACTCGTACTCGAACTCCAGCTCCTCGCAGAAGTCGTCGTCACCGAGGACCTCGTCCCAGCAGATCTCGGCCTCCTCGAGCAGCAGCTCGCAGCCGTAGAAGTCCTCGCCCATGGCGTCGACGCACTCGAAGTACATCTCCTCGAGCTCGAGGCACCACTCCTCGTCGGGGCGCGCCTCGTCGAGGCAGAGTTCCAGCTCCTCGTCGATCATCACGCAGGCGGGGTGGTCGGGCTCCAGGGCCTCGGCGCACGCCTCCCAGGCCCACATGAGGTCCTCGCACTCCGAGCCCTCCCAGTCCTCGTCCCAGTCCTCGTCCCAGTCCTGGTCCCAGTCCTCGCCTCCGTCCTCGTCGCCAGGATCGCCGGGTTCGCCCCCGTCCTCGCCGATGCCGGCGTCGTTGGTGGCCGTGCCGCTGCGATCGCAGCCGAACAGCAGCAGGGTGAGGGAGAGGAACAGTCCGAGGATCAGGCGTCCGAGGGTCATGGCGGCCTCCTTGCGCGCTCGCGTTGTGTGTCGTCTGTTGGAGGTACGGAGGCGGGGGCTGGAAAGGGGCGGTTTTTTCGAGGTGGTGGCTCAGAAACGCCAGATCACGCCGATGCGACCCACGGGCTGGGGGAAGAACCGGGTGTCGCCCTCGACGCGGACCATGAGCACGCGCACCACGCCGCCGAGGTCGATGGCCGCGGCAGGACCGAGGGGGAACTGCACGCCTGCGGCGAGGGTGATCCCGGGGCCGACGTGGGTCCGGCTGGTGGTGCCCTCGGCCACGGTGGGGGATTCCCAGTCCGCGCCGTCGTCGGACGCGCCCCACTCCTCCCAGCGCACCTGCTGGACGTGCAACGCGACGCAGGGGCCGGCGCCCACGGTGATGTCCGCGACCGCCTTCTGCCACAGGTGCATCGCGAGCAGGTCGAGGGCCACCTGGTGGAGGCGCACGTCCGCGCCCTCCGCCACCACGGAGCCGCCGCCGTAGGAGAGCCTCGGCACCAGCAGCCAGTGTCGGCTCAGGCGGCCGTGGAAGGCGATCTCGGCGCCGATCAGCGGCGGTCCGCCCGCCAGCGGGGGGCCCTGGACGGCGAACTGTACGCCGAGGGCGTGGCGCGCCCCGTACCAGCCGCCCCGCGCGAGGGCGTCGCCGAGGGGCACCGAGGACAGCTCCTCGTCCGCGAGCCAGCGGTTGCCGCCCCAGATGAGGTCGAGCTCGCCCACGAGGACGTCGGTGCGGCGGACCTTGCGCACCACGTAGCGTCCGGCAGGGAGGCCGATCTTCCGCATCTCGCCGGGCCTCTTCTCCACCCGGGCCACGAGCTCGCCGTTGCCCAGCGCGATCACCGAGTAGGTCCCCTCCTGCTCCTCGGCGAACACCAGGGTGGCCGCGCGCTCGGCAAGCCGGGTCAGGACCACCTCCCCGGTGCCGTGCAGCTCGAAGTTGTGCTCCGGCCGCTGGATCGCCTCCCCCACCGCGGCGGAGTTGCGCACCGTCTCGGCGAAGGCGTAGGCGTAGGCCTCGGACAGGGTGATCCGGCCGTCGGAGTCGTCGTCCGCGGCGCCCCGGAGGCCGGTGATCAGGGCGCGGCTGAACAGGCTGCCGCCCAGGGCGTCGGACTCCCGCGCCAGCTCCGTGGGTCCGGTGGAGGTGATCACCGCCGTCCCGGTCACGGTCAGTGTCTCGTTGACGCCCAGGCTCAGCGGCGCCGCCACCGAGCCCCCCTTGGCGCGCGCCAGGGCGCCCGACTCGCACGCGTCGATGAAGGCCACCTTCACGCGCGCGGGCATCCGCGAGAGCCAGTCGCGCAGCTGGTCCAGGGGCAGCTCGGAGCCGTTCATGTGCAGGGACTCGTCGCTGGCGTGGCCGGAGTAGTACAGCACCAGCATCACGTCGTCGCCGCGGTCCACCCCCTCCTGGACCCGCCCCTCGACCACGGTGAGCTTGTCGGTGAGCACGCCGGCGCTCTGGCCGATCAGCACCTCGGCGCGGCTGCGCTCGATCCCGCCCAGGGAGCGGAACAGCCGCGCCAGCTCCTCGGCCTCGCGCTCGGCGTGGCGCAGCGGCGTCTCGTCGCCCAGGCCGACGTTGTTGCCCACGAAGACGCCCAGGCGCAGGGTCTCCGCCCCGGCGCCGGAGACGGCCAGCAGGGAGATCGCGCCGACGAGGAGTCCGAGCCTCACGGGGTGCCCTCCTTGTAGATCAGCAGGCTGCGCTGCTCGGCCTCCACCCCCCTGGGCAGCGGCACGCGGTCGATCTCCTCGATGGGCCGCAGCGTCAGCGTGTCGGCCGCACCGCGGGTCAGGATCTCCGGGGCGATGGGCTCGTCGCTGTACACGAAGAAGATCCGCTCGCGCCCGGCGTAGTCGTCCAGCTCCACGCTGAACTCCAGCCCATCCCCGGCGCGGTCTGCCGGGGTCGGCGGGAGGTAGGTCTGGACGGCGCCGTCGTCCTGGACGTTGACGATCTGCAGATACCCCTGGGGCGGCAGATCGGGCTCGAACTGCAGGCGGTCGCCGGCGCGGCAGACGGCCACGGCACCGAGCCGGTCCACGGACTCGCCGCGGCCGCGCAGGACGGTCACCGCGAAGGTCCCGCGGGTGCGCACGGCGGTGGACACCTCGTCCTGCTCCTCGACCGGATCGCCCGACCACGGCGCCCACGCCGCCACGGCGCACGCCGCGGCCGCCCACCCGGCGATGGCCACGAGCCACGGCCCCCGCCGGCCACGCTCGCGCGATCGGCGCTCACGGAATGCCTCGACGGGCGCGCGCGCTGGGATCGCCCGCCGGGCCATGGCCAGATCCTGACGGATGCGCCACAGGCGTTCGCGACAGGGGGCGCAGCCCTCCAGGTGCTCGTCCACGGAGGTCTTGCTCTCGCCGGCCAGGTCCCCCACGGCCAGCAGGTCCAGGTCCATCCGATCGGGATGGATCGTCGTCGCGTTCTCGTTCATGCCGCCTCCACGGCCAGGATGGCGCGGGTGCGCTTCATCAGGCGGTCCAGCCTGCGGCGCACGGTGCGCGACGAGGTGCCGAGGACCCCGGCGAGCTCGTCGATGGTCAGCTCCTCCACGTGGCGCAGCCTCAGCAGGGCGGCGTCGCGCGGCGAGATGCGGTCCAGGAGCTGACCGATGGTTCCGTGGACCGCTGGGTCCACCGTCCCGGGATCGGGCAGGTTCAGCCAGGCGAAGGGATCGTCCTTCCACGGCTTGCGCCGGCGCAGCTGGTTGATGGACTCGTTGCGGGCCACGGTGAACAGGTACGCCAGCGGCGAGCGCTGGCGATCGAGCCGCTTCCGCGCGCACCAGACCCGGTAGAAGGTCTCCTGCAGCGCCTCCTCGGCCTCCTCGGGGCGGCCACAGATGGACCTGCAACGGGCGTACACCGACGGGGAGTACCGCTGGTACAGCTCCTGGAATTCGGCGTCGGTCACGCAGCCTCTTCCTCTGGCGGATCGGGATCGTGGAACCACGCCCACCACGCTTCGCTGGTGAACGACGGCGCGCCGCCGGTGAACCACTCCTCCATCTCCGCAGCGTTCTCCACGAGGAATGCGTTCTCGTGGTCCGTGCTCAGCACATGGGGATCGTCGGGCCACAGCACGCGCATCTCCGCGTACCACTCGTCGTCGCTCATGCCGTCCTGGATGTCGTCGAGTTCCCACCACAGGCCCAGCAGGTCGGGCTCGACCATGACCCGTTGGAGGCCATGCTCGAGGCTGAAGCCGCAGTCGCAGTCCTCCGAGTACATCTCCAGGCCCACGGGCTGCTGATCGACGAACGCCTCGAGGTTGCCGTCGACCCACAGCAGCGCCGAGTACGGCGCCGCGCCCCACAGGTCCTCCAGGTTCCCCGGCACCGGCGGGTGGTAGGCGCCGTCGAAGTCGTAGTCCTCGAGCAGCATCGGGACGCCCAACGCGAACAGGTACTCGCCGCCGTGCCCCCGGATGGCCTCCGGTGGAGGCTCGCCCACCTCGGGCGCCAGCACCTCCATGAAGTCCAGGTAGGTGTAGGAGGTGTCGTCTTCCTCGTAGAACTCGAGGTAGAGGTCGTCCTCAAACACGGGCAACGGCTCGCCGTCGATCCAGTCGTCCTCCAGCATCCAGCGGATCACCCACGACGGCGCCAGGGGGATCTCCATCTCCTCGAACCCCGTCAGATCGTCGAGGTTCTCCATACTGATCAGCCCCTCGCCGCAGCCGGGCAGGGCGAAGGCGAGCGCTGCAGCGGGCAGCCATCGAGGTCGGGTCGGCATGGGGCGAATTCCTTGGCCTCCATTGTGTCATACGGAGGTCGACCCCGATTGGGGCACTTTTTTTCGCAAACGGTCCTTCCAGGCACCGCACGACCCTTGCTGTAGGCCCACGTGGGGCGGCATCATCCCGAGCATCCGAGGGGACGAGGAGGAGACGACATGAGCACACTTCGAATCGGCTGGATCCTGGCGCTGGCCCTGGCGCTCGCGATGGTGGCCTGCAGCGACACCGCGGAAGGTGACGACGACGACACGACCGGCACGGCCGACGACGACGACGACACAGCGGACGACGACGACGACGCCACAGCGGGCGACGACGACGACGACGACGCCACCGCGGACGACGACGACGACGACAGCGCGGGCGACGACGACGACTCGGCGACCGACGACCACGACGGCGACGGATGGGGCGGCGGCTCCGGCCCCGGCTACGACTGCGACGACACCGATCCCACCGTCTACCCCGGCGCCGAGGAGCTCTGCGACGGGCAGGACAACGACTGCGACGGGAGCCTGTCGCCCGAGGAGATCGACAACGACGGCGATGGCTTCACCGAATGCGACGGCGATTGCGACGACATCAACGCGGTGGCCTTCCCCGGCGGCGTCGAGGTGTGCGACGGCTACGACAACGACTGCAGCGGGGCAGCCGACGACCTGGGCGACGCGGACGGCGACGGGTACTCCATCTGCGACGACTGCGACGACACCGACGCCGCGGTCAATCCTGGCGTCGCCGAGGTGTGCGACAACGGCGTGGACGACGACTGCGACGGCAACGTCGACGCGAGCCAGGACAGCGACGGCGACGGCTTCGACGTCTGCGAGGACTGCGACGACGGCGACGCCTCCATCTACCCCGGCGCATTCGAGGACTGCTTCGACGGGGTGGACAACGACTGCGACGGGACCCTCGACGAGGGCGCCGACGACGACGCCGACGGTGTGACCACCTGCGACGGCGACTGCGACGACGGCGACGCTTCCATCCACCCCAACGTGGTCGAGGACGGCTGCGCCATCCCCGCGGACGGCCTGGACAACGACTGCGACGGCGAGACCGACGAGGGCTGCTTCCAGCTGATGATCAGCCCGCCAGCCTACGTCTTCGACTCCCTGTACTTCTCCCTGCTCACGGGCAGCGCCGTCTTCGACGCGCTGATCAACGCCATGATGCCCGGGTACATGCCCCCCACCGACGACCAGCTGATCATCATCTTCGACCCCACCACCGGGCCCCAGGCCCCCCTGTTCAGCGCCCGCGGCGGCGGCGGCCAGGCCCAGTACGGCACCTACATCTGGGATCCGTCCATCGCCATCCCCATCGAGTTCACCGTCAACATGACGGGATACCTCTTCGACACCACGGGCCAGAGCATCTCCCTGTCCTTCGCCATGCCGGTGATCGGCAACCTCACCGCGTACAACGGCTACCTCGAGGGGGAGTTCACAGGCGGGATGGCCAATATCTCCGACGGGATCCTCTACGGCGAGATCCTCGAGACCGACGCCGCGACCATCCAGAACCCCCTCGATCCCAGCCAGACCATGGCCGATCTGATCGGCACCTACCGCGCCCTGGACTCGGACGTGGACGGCGACGGCACGCTGGATGCGTGGTCCTTCGAGGCGGAGTTCACGGCTTTCGAGTTCTAGGCTCGAACTTCCCGAAGAAGCGAGTATCCTGAGCGGCGATCCGTGCCCAGTATCAGGGGTACGCCTGGAGTCCGACCATGAAGATCCGAGACATCATCCCCGTGGCGCTGGGGGACGAACCCGCCCGCGCCATCGTCAAGAATGCCCGCATCGTCAACGTGTTCAGCGGTGAGATCGAGAACAGCAACATCGCGATCTACCGCAAACGCATCGCAGGGATCGGCGACTACACCGACGGCGACCACACCATCGACGCCGAGGGGCTGTACGCCGTGCCGGGGTTCATCGACGCGCACCTGCACATCGAGAGCTCGATGCTGGTCCCGCGGCAGTTCGCCAAGGCGATCCTGCTGCGCGGGACCACCACCGTGGTGGCCGATCCCCACGAGATCGCCAACGTGCTGGGCACCGACGGCATCGACTACATCATCCAGTCCACCGAGGGCATCCCGCTGAACGTGTACATCGGCATCCCGTCGGCCGTGCCCGCGACGCGCCTGGAGACCGCGGGCGCCTATGTGGGCACCGACGACATGGTCGACATCGTCGATCGTTATCCCAAGCGGGTCATCGCCCTGGGCGAGGTGATGAACTACCCGGGTGTGCTGGCCCGCGACCGCGAGCTGATCACCAAGATCGAGATCCTTCGGCACCGCTACAAGAAGATCGACGGGCACGCGCCCGGGCTCACCGGACGCCGCCTCAACGCCTACCTGTGCTCCTTCATCCGCTCCGACCACGAGTGCACGACGGCCTCCGAGGCCCTGGAGAAGGTCGGCCGCGGCATGCAGGTGTTCATCCGCGAGGGCTCTGCGGCGCGCAACCTCGATGCCCTGATCGAGGCCGTGACGCTGCAGAACCACCACTTCTTCTCGTTCTGCACCGACGACCGCGATCCGCTGGAGATCCTCACCGAGGGGCACGTCGACCACCTGGTGCGCACCGCCATCGCGCGCGGCGTGGACCCCCTGGTGGCGATCCGGATGGCCACCATCAACACCGCGCGGTACTTCAACCTGCGGTCCATGGGCGCGCTGGCCCCGGGCTACAAGGCGGACATGGTGTTCGTGGACGACCTGGAGCAGATGAACATCCGCATGGTGATCAAGGACGGCCGCGTGGTGGTCCGCGACGGCCGCCTCGTCGAGAGCATCGAGGGCGTGTACCAGGACGTGCCGGAGTCGCTGGGCCACGTGCGCCTGCCCGAGCTCGAGGCGGGCGATCTCTGCATCCCCGCCGGCAAGGGAAAGGCCCGGGCCATCGAGGTCTTCGACGGGAGCCTGATGACGAGCGAGGTGCAGGTCGAGCCGAAGATCGTCGACGGCTGCGTCGTGGCCAACCCCGCCGAGGACCTGGCCAAGGTCGCGGTGTTCGACCGCCACGAGGGCAAGGGCTTCGCCAAGGGTCTGATCAAGGGCCTCGGCATCGACCGCGGCGCCGTCGCCACCTCCGTGGGCCACGACGCCCACAACCTGTGCGCTGCCGGCATGAACGACACCGACATGCTCACGGCCGCGTGGCACGTCCAGGACATGAACGGCGGTATCGCCGTGGTCCTCGACGGCCGCGTCCTGGCGTCGCTGGCGCTCCCCCTCGCCGGACTGATGTCCAACCGCGACCTGTTCGAGGTCGCCGACGCCTACAAGCACATCCGCGCGGCGCTGGAGACCCTGGGCGCCGAGCGGGACATCTTCATGACCCTGTCCTTCGTCCAGCTCGCCGTGATCCCGTCCATCCGCATCACCGACCAGGGGATCGTGGACGTGGAGACCCAGCAGCTGGTGGACCTCTGGGTGGGATGAGGCGCCTCCTCGCACGATGGGCGGTGATCGGGCTGGCCTCGGTCACCATCGGGGCGTGCGACGACGACGAGCAGCCGCCTGCGGGCGACGACGACACCACCCACACCTCGGACGACGACGACTCCGCGCCGCTGCCCCCGGGGCCAGACCTGGCGGAGGTCCTGGGTCCCGACGAGGCACGCGCGGGGGTGCTGGCCGCCGGGGACGACGGGGCGTTCGTGGGCGGGCTCGCGGCCGAGTCCCGCCCCGGCGACGTCCTTCTGTACAACGACCGGGCCCGGTTCGTGATCCAGGGCTTCCGCGACGGCCAGAACCACTTCTTCGAGCCCGGAACCCTGGTGGACGCCGACGTGGTGCGGCCCGCCGGCCAGGCCGACCGGGACGGCCTCGACGAGCTGGGCGTGCTGTTCGGCACGGGGCGGGTGTTCCGCGCCGACACCCTCGAGGTGATCGCGGACGGCTCGGATGGCGGCGCCGCCGTGGTCGAGGCCCGCGGCGCCGACGGCCCGTTCGTGTTCATCGAGGGGGCCGTGGAGCTGCCGGGGTACTTCCCCGAACTCGGCCTCGAGGCGGTCCAGACGTGGACCCTGGAGCCGGCCTCGCCGGTGATGGCCATCGAGGCGAGCGTGCGCAACGGCGGAGACGAGGCCGTGACCTTTGCGTTCCACGACGCCGGGGTGCGCAACATGTCCACCCTCGACGAGTTCGTGGCGGGCGTGGGGGTGGGTGGCGAGGTCCCCGAAGAGGGCAAGCCGATGCTGGCGCTGGCATCCCGCTACCGGGACGTGGCCGTGGGGATCTTCCCCGGGGAGGGCGCGCTGGACGACGAGGGCGCGCTGTCCTTCGTCAGCGACATGCTGGGCGTGGCCGTCGCGGTCGGCCCCGAGGTGACGCTGGAGCCCGGCGAGGCGACGAGCTACCTCAGGTACGTGGGCGTGGCGCGCGACGTGGCCACCCTCGAGGAGCGCCGCCGGAGCGTCCAGGGGCTCGCGACCGGCGTGGTCACCGGCACGGTGCTGGAGTCGGAGACCGGCGATCCCGTCGCCGGGGCGGGCGTCTGCCTGACCGACCTCGACGGCGCCCCCTGGACCTGCGCGGTGACCGACGAGCAGGGGAGCTACCGCGTCGCGGGCGAGCCCGGCGACGCCCGCGTGGTGGCGCTGGGCGACGGCACCAACGAGCAGATCGACCTGCCGGCGGCCGCGGGCCAGTACGGCCACCACGCCCACGCCTCGGTCAACGAAGAGGCGCTCGCGGCCCTGATCGACCCGGCGGCCGCGGTGGGCCTGTCGACCTCGGACGGCCGCGGCCGGTCCGAGGCGGTGGAGGTCACGCTGGTGGAGGGCGCCGCGACCGAGCAGGACCTCGAGCTGCCGCGGCCCGCCTGGCTCGACATCGACGTGGTCGCCGAGGACGGCACCCCCACTCCCGCGGTCGTCCACGTCCGGTTCGCGGCCGGCACCACGGACCCGCAACCCGCCGACGGGCGCCTGGGGGAGCGCAGGCCGAGCGGAGGCGCCCGCAAGGCCGTCTGGACGCGGGGTCAGACCGTGACGGTCCCCATCGTCGCGGGCAGCTACGACCTCGAGGCCTACCACGGCCCCCGCCACGAGATCGCCCGGGCCGAGGGGATCGAGGCCGTCGCCGGCGAGACGGCGGCCGTGACGCTGATCCTCGAGCAGGCCTACGAGACGCCGGGGTGGATCCCCGCCGATCTCCACGTCCACGGCCCCTCCAACGACGGCAGGACCACGATGGAGGGTCGCGCCGCCTCGGTGGCGGCCAACGACGTGGTGGTCCACGTGGCCACCGAACACGACCAGTTCATCGACTACGCGCCGGTGGTCGACGCGATGGACCTCCAGGGCTGGGTGGTCCCGGTGGTCAGCGCCGAGGTCTCCACGGTGCTGCGCGGCCACTTCAACATCTACCCGGTCCAGCGCGATCCTGGCGCGTCCAACGGCGGCGCCCCCGTGTGGTGGGAGCAGGTGGTGACCACGTCGGAGCTCTTCGAGCAGTTCCGGGACCTGCTCGGCGAGGACGGGCTGATCCAGGTCAATCACGGCCGCTCGCCCGGCATGTTCACCTTCGCCGGGTACGAGCCCGAGACCGGGGAGGCTCGGGACGAGGAGCACTACGACGAGGACTTCGACGCCATGGAGCTGCTCAACGGCTCCGGGTACGGCGACGCCGACGAGCTCCTGCTCGACTGGTGCTCCCACCTGGACCGGGGGCTGCGCCCGGTGGCCACCGGGGTCAGCGACTCCCACTCCCTCCTGCCCGGTCCGGGGTGGGCGCGGACCTACGTCCAGGCCGGGGCGGACGACGCGACCGACCTGGACATGGACGCCTTCTTCGCAGCGCTCGAGGCGGGCCGCGCCGTGGTCTCGGGCGGTCCCTTCGTCACCCTCTCCGCCGAGAACGCCCTCGGAGACGTCGCCGAGGTGGGCGAGACGATCACCGGCCCCGACATCACCCTGCGCGTCCAGGTCCTGGCGCCCAGCTGGATGGGCGTGGACGAGGTGCGGGTGTACGGCGCCGGCTGCGAGCTGCTCCAGATCCTGCCGGTGGACGGCGCCGAGACGCCCGTGCGGTTCGACGGCGAGGCCGAGGTGACCGCCGGCGAGGACACCTACTACTTCGTGGAGGTGTACGGCGGCGCGAGCCTGGCCCCGGTGTGGCCGGGGGCGCGGTCGTACGCGGTGACCAACCCCGTGTTCATCGATTGAGCAGCCGGCGAATCCCTCGAACCACGGGACGGAACAGCCACTCGTACGCGCCGTCCTGGTCCAGGGTCCCCCGAATCAGACTGGCGGTCCGGAACACGAGGTCGAGGGTCAGCACGACCTGCGCGACACACTGGGCGAACATGGCGAACCCGACGGACGCTACGCCTCCCAGGCCCACGACGTACCCCATGATGGTCAGATAGGTCCCGAGCAGGACGACCACCGCCCCTTCGAGGTAGACGGACCACCGCGTCGCCCTGACCGGGTGCAGACCGATCGCGCTGTGGATGCGGCGCTTCGTCACGGACGGGAGGAACCCGACCAGCGGCGTGGCGAGGGTGATCAGCGGCGACAGCGCCATCCCCGCCCGGGCCAACCCCGCCTCGCGATCCCGCTGCTCCACGTAGGCCCTGTCGTACACCAGCCGCACGCCGGGCACGTCGGCGCTGCGCTCCGGCCAGGGCTCCAGCACGTAGGTCACCCGGCCGCGGGCGCCGGGCTCCCGCGCCGCCACGAAGTAGGTGAGGTCCCGGAACCGGATGGCCGCCCGGCGCGCCTTGCGCACCTCCCAGTCCGGCATGTCGCGCGCCGCGTCCACAACGATCCGCGCGCCGTCGCGGGCGACGAGATCGCTGCCGATCGGGATGGGTTTCACGTGCGCTCCCCCGCGGCGATCATGTCGCGGGGATGGTGTGCACCACAAGGGTGTTGGTGGCGCCGGCCACGCCGATGGGGCGGCCCGAGATCACCACGAGCTCGTCGCCGGGCCGGGCGAGCTCCCGCTCCACGGCCAGCTCTGCGGCCCGGGCCAGCACCTGCCGGGTGTGCTCCGGGGCCTGCACCAGGGCTGTCTGGACCCCGAAGTACAGGCACATGCGGCGCACCGCGGCGCGGCTCTGGGACATGGCGAGCACCGGCACGGGCAGCCGGATCTTGGAGAACATGCGCGCCGTGGTGCCCGACGCGGTGAACACGCCCACCGCGGCGATGGTCTCCTCCTGGACCAGCGAGCGCACGGCGCCGGCCAGCGCAGCAGCGGTCCGGGCCCCCTCGTGGCGCACGGCCGGGGCGATCCCCTGCTCGCACTCCTGGGCGCGCAGCACGATGCGGTTCATCATCCGCACCGCCTCCACCGGGTACTCGCCCACGGCGGTCTCCCCGGAGAGCATGACCGCGTCGGCGCGGTCGAGCACGGCGTTGGCCACGTCCGAGACCTCCGCGCGGGTGGGCTGGGGCGCGTGGGTCATGGAGTCGAGCATCTGCGTGGCGATGATGCACGGCTTGCCCGCGGCCTGGCACCGCGCAGCGATGCGCTTCTGGGCCACGGGCACCGCGGGCAGGTCCATCTCCACCCCGAGGTCGCCGCGGGCGACCATGATCGCGTCCGCCGCGTCCACGACGGCCTCGATGGCGGCCACGGCCTGGGGTTTCTCCACCTTGGCCACGATGTGGGCCTGGCAGCCGCCCACGGCCAGCGTCCGCCGCAGCTCCTCGATGTCGTCGGCCGACCGCACGAACGACAGGGCCACGAAGTCGATGCCCAGCGCCGCGTCCTGGTCCACGATCCAGTCCACGTCCGCGCGGTCCTTCTCGGTCAACGCCGACAGGGCCAGCCGGGTGCGCGGCAGGTTCACCCCCTTGCCGCTGGTCAGGAGCCCCCCGTGCACCACCGTGCACACGGCCTCGTCGGCCCGGACCTCGGTGACCTCGAGGCGCAGCTTGCCGTCGTCGAGCAGCAGGGGCTCCCCGGGCTCCACGGCGTCCACCAGCTCCGCCAGGGTCGTGCTGATCCGCTCGGCGGTCCCCTCCACGGCCTCGCGCTGGATCACGATCGACGCGCCGCGCACCAGCCGCGCTCCTCCGTCCGCCATCAGCCCGACGCGGATCTTCGGCCCGCACAGATCGGCCATCACCGCCAGGGGCTGGTCCAGCTCGGCCTCCACCTCGCGCACGGCGGCCAGCAGCGCCCCCCTCCCCTGTTCGTCCCCGTGGGAGAAGTTGATGCGGAACACGTCGCAGCCCGCCTCGGCCAGGGCGCGGATCGACTCGCGGTCGGCCGTGGCCGGACCCAGGGTGGCGACGATCTTGGTGCGTATGGACACGTGACCTCCAACGTCGATAGAGTCTACCGCAGGCGCGAACCCTTGATGGGGAGGGTCGTGTCGCTTCCGGGGGTCGTCATGACACACATCTTCTCGGGGCTCTGCCTCGTCCTCTCGCTCGCGTTCGTCCTCGCCGGCTGCGAGGAGGGCGGCGCCCACCTCTGCGACGCGGGGGAGACCCAGTCGTGCCAGTGCGAAGACCAGGAGGGTTCCCAGGTCTGCGAGGAGGACAGCAGCGGCTGGGGCCCGTGCGACTGCGGCGGCGGCGACGACGACGACGCCACGGGCGACGACGACGACGCGACAGGTGACGACGACGACACCACGGGGGACGACGACGACACCACCCCCCCCTGCGACGATCCCATGGACCTGGGCGACGCCCAGCTGAGCGGCGAATGCGAGGTGGTCGTCCCCGCGAACCAGGGGCCTCCCGGCGAGGGCTGGTTCGCATTCGGGATCGAACTGGCGGGGTGTGCCTCCGAGTGCTGGATTAACCTTCTGGACGGCGTGGGGGACTACTGTGAGGCGTACGACATGGACGGCGAGCCCTGCATCTTCCAGGGCTACACGCGGCCCGGGTGGTCGATGACCCACGACGGATCCGGCTGGGATCCGGTGGAGGGATGGTGGGACAGCTGGAGCGTTCAGTTCGACTACATCATGGACCTGGCCCTGGCCGACGCCAACGGCGCGTCGTTGTTCATCTGCGAGAACGCGGGCTACAACTTCACCATCGAGTTCTGCTGCAAGGGCGCCACGAACCCGGACGTCACGTACTGCGCGGAGTACATCTGGTGAGGAGTCTCGCGATCCTGGGCCTGCTCGGCCTCCTCGCGACCTGTCCTGGCTGTTCCGAAGACACCGAAGCCCAGAACGACGCACTCGGCGACGACGACGCCGGCGACGACGACGACGACGTCGGCGGCGACGACGCCACCGCCAGCGACGACGACACGGGCGATGCCGGCGACTGCAGCGAGTACGACGAGCCCATGGACTTCGTGACCCTCGACGACGCGGCCAACTTCAGCTGGTACGGGACGCTGGAGGTGGAGGTCCACGAGGTGGCCGAACTCACGGACGTGCGCATCGACTGGAGTCAACTGGCCCACGACACGATGGCGCAACCGCTCGACCCCGCCTCGGACATCGACACGGCCTCTCTGGTGGTCTTCCCCTACCTCGGCCACGACGAGGTGGTGACCTCCCTCAACGACAACACGCTCCAGCAGGCCGACGTGGGTCTGTACGTCTTCGCCGAGGTCACCGGGACGTCCCACACCTACATGGCGGACATGACGTTGTTCGGCACCGACGTGGACGTCGAGACCTACTTCGAGCGCGACTATGGCGAGACGTGGCTCGTGACGCTGGGCACGGGCAGCACCCCCGGGGTCGGAACACGCAGCTGCGCCATCCTCGATCCCTCCCCCACGTCCGAGGAGACCGTGGCGTACCTCGACGACGACAGCTGTGTCGTGCACCCCGACGCCGACCTCGGCTCCCTCACGCCCGCCACCGCGGCCGAATGCGCCCCTCTGACGTTCCAGTGGAGCGGCCTGACCACGGACGGCTTCGGCAACTCCTTCCCGACGACCCGCATCGACGGGCTCAGCCTGAGCTTCCACGCCGGGCAGTCCCCGGCCGACCTGGAGGACGCCTACCTCTTCGGAGGCGTCGGCGCGACCGAGGTCTGGACGCAGGCTCTCGAGGAGGGCTCCACCTCCGCCCTCCTCGACGGGCACCCCTCGGCCGCAGGCACCCCCTTCGACGGCATCGCCGGCGGAGGCACCTGGCTGCTCGCCCTGACCTGCTCGTCCTGCACCCCGGCGGCGCCCCCCTTCGCCACCGTCCTGACCATCGGCGAGTGACCCCCGCGGTTGGACAACCTCCCTGCCGGGGCTACCATGCCCCATGCGCTGGATCCTACCGACGACCCTGTTGCTCCTCCCCCTGGGCCTGCTCTCGTGCAACTACCAGGTGCCCTTCTGGGACTCGTGCTGCGAATGCGAGTGCGACACCTGCGACGCGGTGCCCGAGCGTATCTTCGCGCCCGCCAACGATCTGGTGGAGTGCTGGGAGGAGTGCGACGCCGCTTGCGGCGAGCTCGGCGAGTGCGGCGACGCCGTGACCGTCGGCGGCTGCGCCGAGGAGCTGTGCGTGGACTACGTGGGCCTGGGCGAGGCGTGCGACGGCGCCCTGGGCCAGAGCGAGGCCCCGGTCGAGGTCTGCACCTACTACTTCCGCGAGTGCGAGGACCCGGACTGGGCGTGCTCCGGCGGGATCTGCGTCGAGTCCTGACGGACCCTACTCGACGATCGAGATCTTCGTCACCTGCACCGGGGTCAGCGGGTTGTCCCGCGGGCCGGTCTGGGTGGACCCGATCTCGGCGACGATGTCCATGCCCTCGTTGATCTTGCCGAACACCGGGTGCTTGGACTGCCCGGGGGTGAACCAGTCCAGGTAGTGGTTGTGCACGGTGTTGATGAAGAACTGGGAGCCGCCGCTGTTGGGCTGGCCGGTGTTGGCCATGGACAGGGTGCCCGGCTCGTTGGAGATCTTGGCGTCGGCCGGGTGCTCGTCCTGGATGCGGCCGTGGGGGGGACCGCCGGTGCCCGCGCGGGGGCTGTTGGGGTCACTGGAGAAGGGGCAGCCGAACTGGATCATGAAGTTGCTGATCACCCGGTGGAAGTGCAGGCCGTCGTAGAACCCGTCGTTGGCCAGATCGATGAAGTTCTGGGCGGTGATGGGCATCTTGTCCTTGAAGATCTCGGCCTTGAAGGTCCCCATCGTGGTCTCGAAGACAGCGGTCGGATTGGCCATGTGCCTGCTCCTGGTCTGTGGGTTGGTTGGAGGCAGCCTAATGCGAGCGGGGCGGTGAGACAAGGGCGGCCAGGGAGCGGACGAGCTCGACCATGGTGGGACGGTCGGCGGGCGAGGGCTCCAGGCAGGGCGCCACCAGGGTGTCGAAGGGGGCCGGGAGCTCCGCGCACCGGTGGACCGGATCGAGGTTCTTGAGCTGGAAGACCACCAGGGCGTAGTTGCCCCCGCGCAGGGCGCCCTTGCCCATGAGCATCTCCCAGAGGATCAGCCCGAAGGCGAAGACGTCCGCGGGCCGCTCCGCCGGGCTGCCGTCGAGGCGCTCGGGCGAGAGGTACGACAGGGTGCCGGTGATCCGCACGAGGCCGACGTCACCGGCGTCCTCGCCGCTCTGCGGTTCCGGTGCCACCTCGTCGGCGGACGGCGGCGGCACCCGCCTCGCGATGCCGAAATCGAGCACCTTCACGGTGCCGTCCTCGGTGATCATCACGTTGGCGGGCTTGAGATCGCCGTGCACGATCCCCTCGGCGTGGGACGCGGCCAGTGCGGCGGCCAGCTGTCGTGCCACCGCGACCACCTCGCCCGCGGCAAGGGCGCCGCGCTCCAGCCGCGCCCTCAGGGTCTCCCCCCCGAGGAGCTCCATGGACAGGACGGGCAGCCCCTCCTCGCGGCCCACGTCGTGGACCGTGCAGATGTTGGGGTGATTCAGCGCCGCCGCGGCCCGGGCCTCCCCGAGCATGCCCTCCATGTCCGCCCTGAGGCCCGGCCGCAGGATCTTCACGGCCACCGGGCGTTCGAGCCACAGGTCACTGGCCTCGAACACCCGGCCGAGGCCACCTGCCCCGATCTCGCGGACGATGCGGAAGCGGCCCAGAATACGGCCGGGCTCCAGCTCGAGGGCCGGATCGATGGTGCCGTCGCCCAGGGTCCAGCTCACCGGGCACAGCTGCCCGGACTGCAGGGCGTCCAGCACCCGCAGCAGCTCGTCCACGCTGCGGCCCACGCCCAACGCGTGCACGACCTGGTACTGGATCACACCGCCGGGATCGACGAGGAAGGCCCCGCGGGTGGCGACCCTGCGGTCCTCGTCGTACACCCCGTAGGCGCGCGCCACGGCGCCACCGAGGTCGCTGGCCAGGGGGAAGTCCAGCGGCCCCACGCCGCCCACCTCCGGCGGCGACAGCAGCCACTCCTCGTGGATCTCGAGGGGGTCGACGCTCACGGCCACCACGCCGCAGCCCCGCTGCGCGAACTCCCCGTGCTGGGCGCTGATGGCGGTCAGCTCGGTGGGGCAGACGAAGGAGAAGTCCCGGGGATAGAACACGAGCAGCAGCCACTGGCCGAGGAAGTCCCCGGATCGGGCGCGCCCGGCCTGGTAGTCCGGCGCCAGCGTGCACCTCAGATCGAACGACGGCGCACGTTTCCCCACTCTCGCGACGACGGCCTCGGTCATGCCACGTTCCTCCCGCACTACCCCTTGGCGCGTTCTGGTACCCTCTTCGATTGAGCCAGCATTCTCCAGGATCCGCGAAAACGGCCGATGCCCAGAGCGTATCCAAGAAGGAGCCGCCATGACCCAGGAAGGTCCCCGCACGACTCCCGACGGCCTCGAGATCAAGTACGGCCTGCCCGCCGACGTTCGCTTCTGCAAGACCTGTGTGATCTCCAACCAGCGGCCCAACTCGGCCGTGGAGTACCAGCACACGTCGGACAGCCGCAAGCAGACCATCCACTTCGACGACGACGGGATCTGCGACGCCTGCCGCGTGGCCGAGGAGAAGAAGTCCATCGACTGGGAGGAGCGCGAGCGACAGCTGCGCGACCTGTGCGACCGCTACCGCAGCAAGGACGGATCGTACGACTGCCTGCTCCCCGGCTCCGGCGGCAAGGACAGCTTCTACGCCTGTCACGTGCTCAAGACCCAGTACGACATGCACCCGCTGACGGTGACCTGGGCGCCGCACATGTACACGCCGTGGGGCTGGAAGAACTTCCAGTCGTGGATCCACGCGGGCTTCGACAACATCCTGTACACGCCCAACGGCCGGGTGCACCGATTGCTGACCCGCCTGGCGGTGCAGAACCTGTTCCACCCGTTCCAGCCGTTCATCATCGGCCAGAAGGCCCTGGCCCCCAAGGTGGCGATCCAGCACGACCTGCCGCTGGTGTTCTACGGGGAGAACGAGGCCGAGTACGGCAACCCGCGCGTGGACACCGAGTCGGCGCGGCGCAGCTGGAAGTACTTCACGAGCTCGGACCCCGAGAAGATCTTCCTGTCGGGCGTGTCCGTGGCCGAGCTGCTGGATCGGTACGGCCTGGTGCAGCAGGACCTGATCCCCTACATGCCCGCCGATCCCCAGCAGATCGAGGACCACCGCGTCGACGTGCACTACCTGGGCTACTACCTCAAGTGGCACCCCCAGAGCGCGTACTACTACTCGGTGGAGCACGGCGGGTTCCAGGCGTCGCCGGAGCGCACGCCGGGCACCTACAGCAAGTACAACAGCATCGACGACAAGATCGACGACTTCCACTACTGGACGACCCACGTGAAGTTCGGCATCGGCCGCGCCACCTACGACTCGGCCCAGGAGGTGCGGTCCGGCGACATCACCCGCGACGAGGGCGTCGCCCTGGTGCGACGGTTCGACGGCGAGTTCCCGACCCGCTTCGCCGACGAGGTGTTCCGCTACCTCAGCGTGCCCGCCGAGGAGTACCCCGAGGCCACGCAGCAGTTCGACGAGCCCATCCTCGACCGCGACCGCTTCATGGCCCTGGCCGACCGCTTCCGGTCGCCCCACCTGTGGACCCGCGAGGGCGGCGGCTGGCAGCTCCGCCACAACATCTGGCGTCAGCAGTAGCTCGGTGGACAACGTCCGTCTCATCGCCCGCCTCGACATCAAGGGGCCCAACCTGATCAAGGGGGTCCACCTCGAAGGGCTGCGGGTGATCGGTGACCCGGAGGAGCACGCGTCGCGCTACTACGACGCCGGCGCGGACGAGCTGCTGTACGTGGACATCGTCGCCAGCCTCTACGGCCGCAACAGCCTGGTGGACATCGTCCGCCACACCGCCGCGAACATCTTCGTGCCGATGACCGTGGCCGGCGGCATCCGCAGCGTCGACGACGTGACCACCCTGCTGCGCGCCGGCGCCGACAAGGTGGCGATCAACACCGCGGCCGTGGCCCGGCCGGAGCTGATCACCGACGTGTCCCAGCGCTTCGGCGCCCAGTGCATGGTGCTGTCCATCGAGGCCAAGCGTGCCCGCGCGGGCTACGAGGTGGGGTACTACGACGGCAGCACCGACGTGCGGTGGGAGGCGTACACGGACAACGGCCGGGAGCACACCGACCTGGACGTGGTCCAGTGGGCGCGCCGCGGATACGAGCTCGGCGCGGGGGAGATCCTCTTGACATCGGTGGACCAGGAGGGGACCCGCGAGGGCATGGACGTGGACCTGATCCGGGCCGTGGCCGACGCCGTGCCCATCCCGGTGATCGCCAGCGGCGGCGTGGGCCGCCCCGCGGATCTGGTGGACGCGGTCCGCGCCGGTCACGCCGACGCCGTGGCCGTGGCCGACGCCCTGCACTACCAGCGGTACGATCTGCCCACCCTGCGCCAGCACGCCCTGGACGCGGGCCTGCCCTTGAGGCGCGTATGAAGGTCACGGTCGTCGACTACGGCATGGGCAACCTCTACAGCGTCTGCCGCGCGGTGGAACACTGCGGCGGAGACCCGGTCCTCGCGGCCGACGCCGCAGGGGTGCGTGGCGGCGGTCCGCTGATCCTCCCCGGCGTGGGCGCGTTCGGCGACGCCATGGCCGAGCTGCGGCGACGGGCGCTGGTGGAGCCCATCCGCGAAGCGGCCCGCAACGGACGCCCGCTCCTGGGCATCTGCCTGGGCATGCAGATGTTGCTCGACAGCAGCGAGGAGTTCGGCGAGCACGAGGGCCTCGGGCTGATCCCCGGGGCCGTCCGCGCGATCCCGGACACCGACGGCGGCGGCCGCCCCCTCAAGGTCCCCCAGGTGGGCTGGAACGCGCTGACGCGCCCCGAAGGTGCCCGCTGGGAGGACACCCCCCTCGGGGACGTGCGCGACGGGGACAGCGTCTACTTCGTCCACTCGTTCGCCGCCTCCCCCGCCCGCCCCGAGCACCGGCTGGCCGACTGCCTGTACGGCGGTCACGCCCTGGGCGCGGCCGTGGCCGACGGCGGCGTACTCGGCTGTCAGTTCCACCCCGAGAAGAGCGGCCCCGTGGGGCTGCGCATCCTGGAGCGGTTCATCCATGGGTGATCCCCAGCCCCTGCGGTTCGGCGACACCCCGGTGGGGCCCGGCGAGCCGCCGGTCCTGCTCGCCGAGATCGGGACGCTGTTCAACCAGGATCTCGACGAGGCGCGGGCCATGGTGCGCGCCGTCCGCGAGGCGCGGGAGGTCGAGACCGGCACGCCGATCCTGCTCAAGGGCGAGGTGCTGCACACCGCCGACATCTGCCTGGACGACGACGCGGTGGAGACGTACCACTCCAGCGCCGGCGCGTCGCGCAGCGAGCGCTATCGCGAACTCATCGAGCGCAAGGTGGTCTCCCTGGACCAGTACCGCGCCGTCTTCGGGATGTGCCCCGACCTGCCGTTCGTGCTGTCGGTCTACGACGCCGAGGGGGCCGACTTCGCCGTATCGGTCGGCGCCGTGGGGCTCAAGATCGCGTCCTCCAACATCACCCACGTGCCCCTCATCCGCCACGTGGCGCGCCTCGGCGTGCCGGTCATCCTGGACACGGGCCGGTCCACCCTCGCCGAGGTCGGCCGCGCCGTGGACACCGCGCGCGGCGCCGGCTGCGGCCAGCTGCTGCTCGAGCACAGCCCGGACGGCCACCCGGCGCTGCCCGAGAATCACAACCTGCGCCTGCTGCAGACCCTCGCCCGCGCGTTCGACGCCCCCGTGGGCCTCTCGGACCACCACGACGGCGAGGAGATGCTCGCGCTCGGCGTCGCCCTCGGCGCCTGCCTCGTGGAGAAGGGCGTCACCTTCGACCCGGACGCGCTGGAGCAGGACGCCTCCCACGCCATGGCCCTGGAGCGCCTCGTCCCCGCGGCGCGCGCCATCCACACCGCGTGGCTCGCCCTCGGCCGCGGCACCCGGGACCTCGATCGCCCCATCGCCAAGCTCGGCACGTCCGCCCGCATGGGCCTGGTGGCGCGCCACGATCTGGCCCCCGGCGACCCCATCGACGAGGACCACGTCACCTTTGCATTCCCTGCCCGGGGTATCCCCGTCGAACACTGGGACGAGGTGACCGGCTGGGTGGTGACCGAGGCGATCGCCGCAGGCGCCGCGATCGGGTGGGGGCAACTCAGCCAGGGCTGATACACTCCTCCGATGCCGTTCCTCCCTCGAACGCCGGCATGGTCCGCACTGAACCCGGGGCCACCGTCCTTCTCGCGTATCGACGACCGGCGACGGGATCTCCTCCGCGACGCGGTGGGGGAGCGGGCCGACGTGTGGAAGATGGGGACGGACGACGCCACCCTGGGGGGGTTCTACCGCCTCGACGCCGCCGTTCCCCTGTTCCTCAAGGTCGTCCCCGGGGATCACCTGGGGCGCCAGTCCCGCGCCGTGGATGTCGCGCGCCACGTGGCCGGGCGCGACGTGGCGACCCCCGTCCCCCTCGATGCGTACCCACGCCCCCTGGTCGACGGGTACGCGCTGTTCGCATTCCCTTACATCGACGCGCGCTTTGCCATGACCTCCCTGGAAGACCTGGGGGCCATCGGCGCGCTCCTGGCCAGGCTGCACGCCGCGCTGAGCGACGCACCGGGCAGGGCCGAGGTGAGCGAGCGGAGTTCGCGGCGCGACGCGTACCTCGAGGAGCTCCGCCACCGGGTGGTCGAGGGCCGGGGGTTGCTGCCCGAGTTCCACGACATCCTGTCGACGGGGACCACCGTGATGCCCGAGGCCGGTCCCGCCCAGGCCATCCACGGCGACCTCAACGCCGCGAACGTGATGTTCCCGCTGGCCGGTGGCGGGCCGCTGATCCTGGACTTCGAGGACTGCGCGCACAGCTGGCACGCGCCGCTGCTGGACGTGGCCATGGCCCTCGAGCGGTTCGTCCTGGTCCGCACGGACGACGAGGACGACGCCGTGATGAGGTGCGAGAGCCTGCTCGACGGGTACCGTGGGATCACCCCCCTCGCCATCCCGCCGGGGAGCCTCGCGGCGATCCTCACCGCGCTGGCGGCCCGGGCGATGGTGCTGCTCGCGGCCCTGGAGTCGGCGGGGCAGTGGGTGGCGCCGGACGAGTGGGACAAGTTCTGCTTCCTGTCCGGCCTCGCGCGCCGCCGCGCGCCGGTGCTGGCTCGCCTGGAGCGCCCGTGAGGCGTCACATCACCCTGCTGGTGTGCGCCCGGGACGCGGGCGCCGCCGGGCACCTCTCCGTGGTTGTGCAGCGCGCGCTGGAGGCCCCGGACATCGTCGTGCTGCCCCACGCGGGACCGGCTGCCGTGGACGCGATGCAGTCCGCGACCCGGCTTCCGGCGATCGAGTTCCCCGGGCTGGTGGTCCCGTCCGCACGCGCCATGGACGCCACGGCGCTGCTGGACATGGCGCGGCGGATCGTCGAGAAGGTCGCCCCCGACGCGGTCCTCGTGGGCCTGTCGGGCCCTGGCGCGGGCCTGGACGAGGCGCTGCTGCGGGTCTGCCGGGACATCCCGACGCTGGCCTTCCAGGACTTCTGGGGCGACGTGAACCTCACCCTGGGGGAGCCCGCCGACGTCTACCTGGTCATGGACGAGGAGGCCGCTCGGCTCTCCAGGTCGATGCACGGCGTCGAGACCGCGGTGGTGGGGGCGCCCAAGTATGCGCGGTACTCCGGGCTGGATCTCCCGGGCGAGGCTGCCGACGTGGGCATCCACCCCCATCCGGTCGTGGGCTTCAGCGGACAGCCCCTCGGTGAGTGGGCCGGATATCGGCGGACCCTCGCCCACCTGGCGCGCGCGGTGGCCGAACACCTCCCCTCGGCGCGCGTGGTCTACCGGCCCCACCCCCGCGAGTCGCAGGTCACCCGGGACGACGCGATGCAGGCCCTGCTGCGGCACCACGATCACTGCCGCCTGGACGCCGACGGCTCGGCCGAGGACTTCCTGGTGCGTTGCGACGTCCTGTGCTCGGCGTTCTCCACCTGCTCCACCGACCTGCTGTACATGAACCGCTTCTCGACCTCCCCGCTGGCCACCCCGCTCCACCTGCTGGTGGACGAGGAGCTGCGGGACCTCTATCGCTCCTGGACCGGCCTGCAGCACCACCCGCTGTCCGCGCTGGGCCTCGCGCGGACGGTGGAGAACCCCGGCGAGATCGGCGGCGCGATCGAGCAGGCCCTGACCGCCGCCGCGCGCCGATCCGTATGGCGCGACGCGAACTCCGTCCTGCCCGACCCCGCCGGCGCTGCCGACAGCGTCCTGGAGGTGATCCGCGGGGCCGTGGAAGCCCGGCGGTGACTTCCAGGACCCTGCTGGGACTCCTCGGCGCCCTGCTCCTGGGTTGCGGCGACGGTCCGGGTCCGCCGCCGGACGACGACTGCGCCTCCGGTGACGACGACACGGCCGCGAGCGATGACGACGCGACCGTGGGGGACGACGACGCCGAACCCGCCAGCGCCTTCGACCTGACCGTCGAGGCGGAGGTGGTCGCGAGCACGATCACCGGGCTCTCCCGCCCCAGCATCGCGCTGGACTCCCTCGGTGCCCCCCACGTCGTGGCGGACCGCGGCAACCCGCAGGTCTACGTCCTGCACGAGCTCGGCGGGGTATGGCGCGAGGAGCTGTTCGCCGAGTGGACCGAGGAGATCGACGCATCCCGGGTGTACCTGCCCCACATCGAGATCGACGCGTCCGACCGCGCGTGGGTGTCGGCCTGGCTAGGTATCAAGGATGGCGGCACCATGGCGGGTCAGGGGATCTGGCTGATCACCGACGTGTCCGGCGCGCCCGCCCCTCGATTCCTGGGCCTGGCCAACTCCGGCACCAAGAACGGCAACCTGGCCCTCGATCCCTTCGAACCGGGCGTCGCGGTGGTGATGGCGCGATCCGGGCACTGGCAGGTCTGGGATGAAGCAGGCTACACGGACGAGAGCGGCCAGCTGGACGTGGGCGACAGCGGCGAGAAGCTCCGATTCCGGATACGGCCGCGTGAGGACCAGCCCGGGGTGTGGCACGCCGTGATGAGCGGCTACAGCCTCGAGGACAGCAAGTACCGGAGCTCGGAGATGGGCGAGCGCGTGGCCTGGGCGCTGCACAGCACCTACGACAACATGGGCGAGGACATGTTGCACCCGGGGCTGGGGCTGGACGGTGTGGACCCCCGCGTGGCCTACATGGCCATCGCGTACGAGCCCGGCGTGGTGCTCAACGTCTGGAACGGGGACGCCCTCGTGTTCGACCCGGCGAGCCTGCCCGTGATCGACCCAGCGCCCGCCCAGCACGGATCGGGCACGGAGCGGTTCGGTCCCCAGTGGACGCCCGCCCGCGGGCACGGGGCTTTCATGTGCTGGACCGGCGGCGACGGCTGGGTGCGTATCGTGCACGTGCTGCCCGACGGACAGGTGGGCCAGCCCGTGGACGTGGCCCAGGGCACCACCTGCGCGATGACCACGGACCGCGACGGCCATGTCCACATGGTGTACGTCGCCGATACGCTTCGATACCGCGTGATCCGGGTGGAACCACGGTGATGGCCCGCCTCGTGACGCTGCTGGCGCACCCCCGCTTCCCCTGGATCGCCGCTGGCCTCGGCGTGCTGCTGTGCGCGCCCGGTCTGTGGACGGGCCTGTCCACCGACGACTACATCCAGCGCTGCATCCTCTCCGGCGCCATCGAGCCCGCCCGCAGCGACGATCCTCTGTGGACCCTGTTCTCCTTCCTGCCCGACATCCCCGAGGCGCGGCAGTGGCTGTTCGACCACGGGTTCCTGCCCTGGTGGTCCCACCCGGAGCTGCGGGCGGACTTCCTGCGGCCCCTGTCCGCGGCCACCCACGTGCTCGACTACCGGCTGTGGCCCGATCGCTTCGTGCCGCAGCACGCGCACAGCCTGGCGTGGTACGGCCTGGCCGTGCTCGCGGTGGGGCTGGTCTACCGCCGGGTGCACGGGCCCACGGCGATCGCCGGGCTGGCTGCGCTGATGTTCGCCCTCGACGACGCCCACGCCATGGCGGCCTCGTGGCTCGCCAACCGCAACGGCGTGGTCGCGCTGGCCCTGGGCGCGCTGTCGCTGCTGTGCCACGTCCGCTGGAGCCAGCGAGGGCGGATCGGGTGGTACGTCGCCGCCCTCGGCGCGCTGGCAGCGGGGCTGGCCGCTGCGGAGGCCGCCCTCGGCGCGGTGGCCTACATCGTCGCGTGGCAGCTGACCGTGGCGCGCGGCAGCTGGCGCGGCCGGCTGACCGCCGTGGCGCCGTACCTGGCGCTGGTGGCGATCTGGCGCGCGGTGTACAGCGCGCTGGGGTACGGCGCGACCGGCTCGACCCTGTACGTGGACCCGGCGCGCGAGCCGCTGAGCTTCACCCTGGCCCTGGTGGAGCGCGCGCCCCTGCTGCTGATGAGCCAGTGGTCGCAGCTCCCCATGGACGCGTGGATGTTCCTGCCGCGCTCGGCCCAGCTCGCGCTGAGCGGCCTCGGGTGCGCCACGGCGCTGGGGCTGGCGCTCCTCCTGGCGGACCTCCTGCGCAGCAGCGGCCGGGCCCGATTCTGGGCCCTGGGGATGACCGCGTCCCTGGTGCCGATCTGCGCCAGCTTCCCCATGGATCGCCTGCTGCTGTTCGTCGGGATTGGCGCATTCGGGCTGCTGGCGCTGCTGGTGGAGCGCGCGGGGTGGCTCGTCGAATCGTCGACCCCCAGGCCCGGGCGCCTGGCGCGCGCGGTGGTGCTGCTCCTGCTGCTGCTCCACGTGGGCTGGGCGGCCGTGGCGCTCCCCCTGCGCACCCAGGTCACGGCCGTGATCGGGCGCGAGGTCCACCGGGTCTCCGAGCGCGCCCCGGCCGACGAGGCCGTGGCCCGCCAGACCCTCGTGTTCGTCAACGGCGTGGACCTGCTGACCATGTACCTGCCCATGACCCGGGTGGTGGACGGCCAGCCAGCGCCGGGCTGCATGGCCCTGCTGAGCTCCATGTTCGACCCGGCCGCCGTGCACCGGATCGACGACCGGACGTTGCGCGTCCGCCCCGACCACGGGTTCCTCGCCCACGCCGGCGATGGACTGTTGCGCGACGCCTCGACGCCGTTTCGCGCGGGCGACAGCTTCGCGATGCCCGACTTCACCGCCGAGGTCCTGAGCATCACCCTGGACGGGCGCCCCGCCGAGGTCGAGTACACCTTCGACGAGCGCCTGGAGTCCGACCACCTGCGCTGGGTCTACTTCACCGAGGGCCTGCTGGAGACCTTCCCTCTGCCCGCCCCGGGCGAGACGGTGCGGATCGAGGCGACGCTGCCCGGTCCGGTGGGTCACGACCTGCTCCAGCGGCTCGCATCCCCCTGAACCGTTGCGCGAACGGGGCCTCCTCCTTATCCTTGGCCGTCCCCGGCTGGAAGCCGGGTCCCCGGAGGCGACAGTGGACTTCGTCGTAGACTTCAAGGCCATCGAGCAAAAGTGGCAGGCGCGCTGGAACGAGGACGGCCTGTACCGCACCCCCGCCAACCCCGACGCCGACCGCAAGTGCTACCTGCTGGAGATGTTCGCCTACCCCAGCGGCGACATCCACATGGGTCACTTCCGCAACTACAGCCTCGGCGACGTGGTGTGGCGCTACAAGCGGATGCTCGGCCAGCACCTGCTGCACCCCTTCGGCTGGGACGCATTCGGGCTGCCCGCCGAGCAGGCGGCGATCCAGCGCGACATCCACCCCGCCGAGTGGACCGAGGGCAACATCGCCACCGGCCGCAAGACCCTGGAGACCCTGGGCATCAGCTACGACTGGGACCGCGAGGTGGTCACCTGCCGGCCCGACTACTACCGCTGGACCCAGTGGATCTTCCTGGAGCTGCTCGAGCGCGGCCTGGCCTACCAGGACGAGGGCAGCGTCAACTGGTGCCCCGAGTGCAACACCGCCCTGGCCAACGCCCAGGTGGAATCCGACGGGTCCTGCTGGCGGCACCCCGACACCAAGGTGGAGCGCCGCTTCCTCAAGCAGTGGTACTTCCGCATCACCGAGTACGCCCAGCGCCTGCTCGACTCCCTGGATGACCTCGAGGAGACCTGGCCCGAATCCACCGTGGCCAAGCAGCGCCACTGGATCGGCCGCTCCACCGGCGCCGAGATCGACTTCTCGGTGGTCGAGACGGACCACCCGCTGCCCATCTTCACCACCCGCCCGGACACGGTATACGGCGTGACCTTCATGGCCATCGCCCCCGACGCCAAGCTGATGCGTGAGCTCGTCGCGAGCTGTCCCAACCGCGAGGCGGTCGAGGAGTACATCCTGCAGGCCTCCCTGCGCTCGGAGATCGACCGCTCCGCCGAGGACCGCGACAAGGACGGCGTGGACACCGGCCTGCACGTGCGCAACCCGTTCAACGGCGACGAGGTCCCCCTCTTCGTGGCCGACTACGTGCTCGCCGGCTACGGCTCCGGCGCGGTCATGGCCGTCCCCGCCCACGACCAGCGCGACTTCGAGTTCGCCCGCAAGTACGACATCCCGATCCGCACGGTCATCCGCCCCGCCGACGGCGACGCCCTCGTCCCCGACGAGATGGACGCCGCCTTCGTCCGCGACGGCGTGATGCACGACTCGGGTCCGTTCGACGGCACCCCCAACCGCGAGGGGATCGCCCAGGTCGCCGCCTTCGCCGACGAGCAGGGCTTCGGCAAGGCCACGGTGCAGTTCAAGCTGCGCGACTGGCTGATCTCCCGCCAGCGGTACTGGGGCGCCCCGATCCCCGTGGTCCACTGCCCCGCCTGCGGCGTGGTGCCGGTCCCCCGCGATCAGCTCCCCGTGCTGCTTCCCGACGTCAAGGACTTCCTGCCCCGCGGCCGCTCGCCCCTGGCCGACGTGGACGAGTTCATCCAGACCCCCTGTCCCACCTGCGGAGAGCCCGCCGAGCGCGACGCCGACACCATGGACACCTTCGTGTGCTCCTCGTGGTACCAGCTGCGCTACGCCGATCCCACCAACGCCGACGCCCTGTGGGACCGCGAGGCGCTGAAGACCTGGCTGCCGGTGGACCTGTACATCGGCGGCGCCGAGCACGCCACGCTCCACCTGATGTACTTCCGCTTCATCACCAAGGTGCTGTTCGACGCGGGCTGGTCCGCGGTGGACGAGCCCGTCACCAAGCTGTTCCACCACGGCATGGTCCACGACGAGCACGGCGACAAGATGTCGAAGTCCAAGGGCAACGCCATCAGCCCCATCGCGCTGATCCAGGAGTGGGGCGTGGACATCCCCCGTACCGCCATGCTCTTCCTCGCGCCTCCGGACACCGCCCTGAGCTGGGCCAACGACGGCATGATCGGCGCCAAGCGCTTCCTCTCCCGCGCCAGCGGCCTCGTCGGCCGCACCGCCGCTGCGGGCGGCCGGATGCCCGGCGGCGCCGTGCCCCCCTACCCCTTCGCGAACGCGGCCGACGCCGAGAAGCCGCTCCTGCGCAAGCTCCACCAGACCGTGCGCAAGGTCACCACGGACCTCGACCGCATCCAGTTCAACACCGCCATCGCCGCGCTCATGGAGCTGCTCAACGTCGCAGGCAGCGACCAGACCGACAGCACCGCCGACGTGCACGTCGCCGGTACCTTCGCCCAGCTGATCGCGCCTTTCGCCCCACACCTGGCCGAGGAGCTGTGGTCCATGCTCGGCGGCGAGGGCACCGTCTTCGACAGCACCTGGCCCGCCTTCGACGAGGCCGCGTGCGTCGAGGACGCCGTCACCATCGCCGTCCAGATCAAGGGCAAGCTCCGCGGCACCTTCGAGGTCCCCCGCGGCACCGGCCAGGACACGCTGCTCGACCAGGTCTACGCCGACGAACGCCTCGCCGGCTTCGCCGGTCCCCGCGGCGCACTGCGCCGGGTCATCCACATCCCCGACCGTATCCTGAATCTGATTCCGGGGTAGCCCGGCTAGCGACGCCGCCAGCGGTTGCCCTTGGTACGCTTCTGGTCCTCGTCCTCGACCACCGAGATCCGATCCACGCCGGCCATGTCCACCTGCCACCCCTCCGCGAGGCCAGCCAGCTCGAGGACGTCCACCTCGGTCTCCTCGCCCACCAGCTTCTTCTTGCGCAGCCGACCCCAGCCCTTCCTGGGTTTGCCGTCGGGATCGACCGAGGGGCGGCGATCGTCGCGGGCGATGCGGGCCATCACCGCGCGGAGGCGATCGTTCCGCGCCGACAGCTGCCGGGTCATGCTCGACAGCAACAGCCTGCGGAAGGTGGTTCCGGAGCGGTCGGTCCAGCGCACCAGCTGCTCGCACGTGGTGCGGTCGAAGGTCACGAAGACCGTGGGGAGCTCGGCCACGTAGGTGGCGCTGCGGTGTGCCCCTTCCAGCATTCCGACGTGTCCCACCAGCGCAGGTGCCTCGAGGGCGGCCAGCTCACGGGACTCGCCGTGGGCGTCGCGCAGCAGGATACGCACGCGCCCATCCAGGATGATGAACAGGCCGTTCGAGGCCTCGCCTTCGTCGCCGATCACCGTGTCGGAAGGGACCTCTGTCAGGGTTCCCTGTGCGAGCAGCTCCCCCACGTCGTCGACGTTGACGCCGGGCAGGTGATGGTAGAGCAACAGCTCTGCAGCGCGCGTCTGAATCCAGTCGCCGGTGGTCAATCTCGCCCCCCGAAGAGGCCCTGCAGCCGGTCGCGCAGGGTCGGGCCCTGGGCTCCGGCGGCCTCGGCCTGGCGCGCCTCTTCCCAGGCTTGCTTGATGTTCTTGTTGGTGCGCTGGATCCGACGGGACATCACCCGCAGCATGTGCCGTTCGATGGCGATCGCGGCCTTGTTGTCGCCGCCCTTGAGCAGCAGATCGGTGTTGAACAGCAGGCACTCGCTGTGGGACACGGCCAGCACGGTCGAGCTGCGGGGCGTGCGATCGTCGAAGAGGGCCTCCTCGCCCACGAGCTCCCCGGGCCGGATGCTGCCCAGGGGCCGCAAGGTGCCGCCGGCCAGGACGTAGCTGCGCAGCCGCCCCTCCACCAGCAACAGCGCCATGCTGGCCGGCTCGCCCTGCTTCATCACCAGCGCGTCCTTGTCGAACTGGATCGGCTGGGTCAGGGCCACGAACGCGTGCAGATCGCCCCTGGGCACGTCCTGGAACATCGGCAGTCTGGACAGCAGGACCGCGTGGGACACGTCGTCTCCCCTGGGAACGGTGCTCTCGGAATCCTCCAGGGGATTGTAGCCTCGGGTTCGCAGACCGCCGAGGGCGTACTGCTTGGTGGCGGGTGGTGCTGCGCGCGCGCCTGCGATATATCTAGCAGCCCGCAACGTCCAGAGAAGAGGGTTGGTGCACCATGATCAAGATCGCCACGTCGAACCTGCTGTGGGTCCTCTGCCTCCTGCTCGGATCGATCCTGTTGCCCGGCTGCCCGGACGAGGGTGACGACGACGACGACACCACCGGCTCGCCGTTCGAGGACGCCGATGGCGACGGCTTCGACTCGGAGGAGGACTGCAACGACTCCGATCCCGACACCTACCCCGGGGCTCCCGAGGCCTGCGACGGCGTCGACAACGACTGCGACCTGGTGATCCCCGCCGACGAGACGGACGACGACTCGGACGGCTTCGCGGAGTGCGAGGGGGACTGCGACGACACGGACCTGTCGGTCTACCCCGGCGCGGACGAGCTGTGTGACGGCATCGACAACGACTGCGACGAGGTCGTGCCCGACGACGAGGTGGACGGCGACGGTGACGGTCAGGCCGCGTGCGCCGGGGACTGCGACGACACCGACGCGAGCATGTACTTCGGCGCGGAAGAGGTCTGCGACGGCGTCGACAACGACTGCGACGAGGTGATCCCGGAGGACGAGACCGACGACGACGGCGACGGCGCCTCCGAGTGCGAGGGGGACTGCGACGACACCGACCCCGCCCTCAACCAGCTCGACGAGGACGGCGACACCGCCACCACGTGCGAGAACGACTGCGACGACTTCGACCTGCTGAGCTACCCCGGCGCCACCGAGCTGTGCGACGGGGCGGACAACGACTGCGACGGCGTGGTCCCCGACGAGGAGATCGACGACGACGCCGACGGCGCCTCCGAGTGCGAGGGCGACTGCGACGACACCGACGAGGACCTGAGCATCGCCGACACGGATGGCGACGGCCTCACCAGCTGCGACGGCGACTGCGACGATGACGACGCGGCGATGAACCTCGACGACGCGGACGGCGACGGCGTCACCACCTGTGACGGCGACTGCGACGACTCCGACGCGGCGCTGCACAACCTCGACGTGGACTGGGACGGCGCCAGCTCGTGCGACGGCGACTGTGACGACACCAACGCCGACCTGAACCTCGACGACGCGGACCTGGACTCCTTCGACACCTGCTCGGGCGACTGCGACGACGCCGACGGGGACACCTACCCAGGAGCCGCCGAGCTGTGCGACGGGCTGGACAACGACTGCGACGGCAGCGTCCCGGTGGACGAGACCGACGGCGACGGCGACGGCGTGTGGGGCTGCGAGGGGGACTGCGACGACGGGGACGCCACCGTGTACCCCGACGCTCCGGAGCTGTGCGACGGCATCGACAACGACTGCGACGGCGTCGACGACGAGGACGTGCACGACGACATCGACGGGGACGGCGTCACCGCCTGCGACGGTGACTGCGACGACGACGATCCGGCCGTCTTCCCCGGCGCCCAGGAGATCTGCAACGGCGTGGACGACGACTGCGACGGCGCGATGCTCCCGGCCGAGGACGACGACGACGCCGACGGCTGGATGCTGTGCGACGGCGACTGCGACGACAACGATCCGCTCACCTACCCCGGCGCCACCGAGGTCTGCGACGGCCTGGACAACAACTGCAACGGCAACGTCCCCCTCGACGAGTTCGACCACGACGGCGACGGCTTCATCGCCTGCGACGACTGCGACGACAGCGACGCGCTGACCTACCCCGGCGCGACCGAGCTGTGCGACGAGATCGACAACGACTGCGACGGCGCGCTGCCTGGAGACGAGTGGGACCTCGACGGCGACGGCTGGATCGGGTGCGAGGAGTGCGACGACACCGACGCCGATCTCAACCCCGAGGACAACGACAACGACGGCTTCTCGTCGTGTGACGGGGACTGCGACGACGCGGCCCCGCTGGTCTTCCCCGGCGCCAACGAGTCGTGCAACGCCGTGGACGACGACTGCGACGGAGACATCGACGAGGACTTCGACGCGGACGGTGACGGCTACGCCGACGCCAACAACGTCTCCTGCCAGGGGTCGTACGATCTCGAGGACCTCGACTGCGACGACACGGATCCCAACGTCCACCCCGGGGCGATCGAGGACGAGAACAACGGCATCGACGACAACTGCAACGGGATCGTCGACGAGTACGCCACCTGCAGCCCCTGGGACCCCTTCGACGTGCCCGGCGCCCAGTGGATCTACCAGTCCGAGTACTACTTCCTCTACAACGGGACGTACTACAGCGACACCGGCACCGAGACCGTGGGCGGCGGCAACACCGCCACCTTCCAGGGCGACACCGTGTACCAGCGCGACGGCGAGTTCATCGGCCTGCAGTACTCGGTGGACTGGCAGGGGTACAACCAGTGCGAGGCCGACGGCAACGTGGACCACGGCTCCTACGTCGCCGACCAGGCCGGTCAGATGATCGTCGTGACCTACAACGATCCCGAGGTCCTCTACCTGCCGGTGAACCCCGACGACAACGTCGGCGACACCTGGACCACGACCTACACCCAGTACGTGGACATCAACGCCGGCGGCTTCCAGGCCTACGGCGTCATGTGGTCCTGGGAGATCGTCGGCGAGGAGTCCGTCACCGTGCCCGCAGGCACCTTCGACGCCATCCACATCCACGCCGACTACACCTCCATGGACCCGGGCGGCTCCCACCTGGGCAGCCTCGACACCTACTGGGTCCGCGGCATCGGCCTGGTCAAGTGGGACGAGCAGCGCCCCCTCGAGACCGGCCAGTACATCCTGCGC
Organism: uncultured Rickettsiales bacterium; assembly: GCA_964425605.1. Taxonomy (GTDB): domain Bacteria; phylum Myxococcota_A; class UBA796; order UBA9615; family CAYRNR01; genus CAYRNR01. The sequence continues at coordinate 33,371 of CAYRNR010000005.1, forward strand.
GAGCTGCAGAGCTACACCGGCGTCTACGCCTGGTAGGCCCTCGCACCGACCGGGAGTCCCCCATGCGCTTCGAAGACAAGGTCGTCTGGATCACCGGTGCGTCCTCCGGGATCGGCCGCGCCATGGCCCTGCAGTTCGCCCGCGAGGGCGCCCACCTCGCCCTCTCCGCTCGCCGTGAGGATCGCCTCGCCGAGCTCGTCGACGAGATCGAGGCCCTGGACCGCAGGGCGCTGGCCGTCCCGTGTGACGTCACCGACGACGCCACCGTCGCCGACGCGGTCGCCCGCGCCGTCGACCACTTCGGCCAGCTCGACGTGGCCGTGGCCAACGCGGGATACGGCGCCACCGGCCCCACCGCCACCCTCGACCTGGACATCTGGCGCCGGCAGTTCGACGTCAACGTCCTCGGCGTGATCTCGACCTACCGCCACGCCTTCCCCGCCCTGCTGGAGTCCCGCGGCCGCATCGCGCTGATGTCCAGCGTCGCGGCCTTCGTCTTCGGCGCCAAGGCCGCCCCTTACTCCGCCTCCAAGGCCGCCGTGCACGCCATCGGCGCCACCTTGTCCATGGAGCTCCAGGGTTCCGGCGTCTCCTGCACCACGGTCTACCCCGGCTTCGTCGCCTCGGAGATCGCCCAGGTCGACCCCGGCGGCGCCTACCGCCCCGACTGGAAGGACCGCCGCCCTGCCCAGCTCATGTGGGACACCGACGACGCCGCCCGCGTCATCGTCCGCGCCATCCACCGCCGCAAGCGCGAGTTCGTCTTCACCGGCCATGGCAGGTTCGGCGTGTTCATGGCGAGGCACCTGCCGGCCACGACCCACTACATGCTGTCGAGGGGTGGGGCGGTGTCCTACAAGGACAAGGCCACGGACTCGGAGTAGCCGAACGCCCCGCCGAACAGCGCGTTGAGCCGCCATTGCAGCTCACCGTCCACATCCACGAGATCCATCTGCCCGCTCACGCTGAACGTGACGAGGGTCGCCCCGTCGGCCAGTCGAGAGACGTCGCCGTAGGCATAGGAGTACAGGGGTGGGTCGGGGTAGTAGGAGAAGACCTCGGAGGCGGTCATGGCGTCCGTTTCGAGGAGGTACTCCACGGCGCGCGAGGCGGTCTGCTCGGGGGGACCGTTGTCGAAGACGAGGAGGCGGTCGCCGAGGAGCTGGTGCTGGTGCTGGGAGATGGGGAAGGCGGTGAGGGCGTCGGCGGGGGCGAAGTCGCTCTGCTCGCCACCGAAGCGCCAGTGCACGTCGCCGGTGTCGCGCTGGATGTGGAAGATGGTGTCGAGCTTTCGCGAGGACAGGGTGTAGGCGCCCTCGTCGGGGAGGAAGTCCAGGGCGTTGGCGTGGGAGTACCCCCAGTGGGGATCCTGGCCCTGGGCGGGATCGAAGGCCCAGTGGTCCCAGACGAACCAGACGTCCCGGGTCGTGCCGTCGGGGGCGCGCTCGACCAGGCGGTCGCCGACCACGTCATCGCCGTCGATCTCGCGGGTGTCGTGACACAGGTACGCCACGGCGCCGTCGGGCAGCTCGGTGAAGTCGTGGTGGGCCTCGTCGCAGGTGTCCACGGTCTCGAGGAGGCGGCCGTCGAGGGCGACGCGGCGGATGCCGTGGGAGGGGCCGTCCACGTGGCCGACGCGCAGGAGGATGGAGGCGCCGTCGGCGGCGAGGACGGCGTGGTTGGTGGTGAGGTCGTCGTCCTCGATGAGGTACCACCAGAGGTAGTCACCGTCGCCGTCCACGACGACGGCCGCCGAGGGGGTGGCGAGCAGCGTGGTGAGGACGCCGCCCGCGGGTGGCTCACCCGGAGCGTCCACGGAGAGCTCGGGTAGATCGGCGGGCACCGATCCGGTGGCGACCTCCAGGATCACGAGGTCCCGGTCCGCGCCGTCGACCACGATCCCGCACTCGAGGTCGTACGCGGTGTCCGGCTTCAACCCCCACACGACCACCTCGGCCGAGGCGTCGTCCCCCACCACCGCCTCGAACCGCTGTCCGGGGTCGACCTCGACGAAGGCTGTCTCGGCGTCTGCCCCCGCGAACGAGACCGTGACCACGGTGGGCACGAGTTCGCTCACCGCGGCCACGACGACGGGCGGCTCGGCGCAGCACAGCCCGAGCAGGCATGGGATCAGGAGCGCGTGCGCGCGCACCTCGCTCACCCCTCGAAGAGGTAGAGGGTCTCGCCCTCCAGGCCCGCGGGCGTGTCGCTCGACCAGGAGACCACGCCGTGGACCGGGCCGAGCACGACGAGCAGGTCGCGCATGCGCTCGGTCCAGAACTCCTGGGCAGACCAGGAGCGGAAGGTGTCGCCCTTCTCCATGGCCGAGACCACCGACTCGTAGACCTCGCGGGAGGTGTCCACGTCGAGGTACAGGACCTGCCGCGTCGAGCCGGCCGACTCGACCTCCATCAGGTCCTGCGTGGCGTCCACGGCAGCGAGGGTCTCCTTGCGCGCGCGCGCCTCCAGGGCGGCCTGCACGCCGTGGACGCTGTTGGCCATGACGAGCCAGCCGTCGACGAAGGCGAAGGACGGGGCGTAGACGCCGCGGGTGTAGAGGTCGAACGTCCAGACGTCGACGCCGAGCACCTGCTCGCGCTGCAGCGCGAACGGCTGGCGGACGTCGCCGGCGAGGCGCTCGGTGACCACGCCGGGCAGGTGGGCGCGCGCCTGGCGCAGGACCACCTCGGCGGCGCCGCGATCCACGGGGCGGGTGACGACCACGCGGTCGAGCACGGTGAAGGTGTCGTCGTAGGGGCGGGCGAGCACGGCGACCCCGAACTGGTTGCCCACGAGCAGGTCGAACTGGGCGCGGGTGATGTGTCCCGCCTCGAGCAGGTCGTGCAGCGGCGTGCGGAAGCTGTCCACGGGCTCGCCGGTGTTGCGGGCGCCGTCGAGGAACACCGCGGCCGCCTCGGCGGGATCTGCGGTGGCGACGGCCTTGGCCGCGAGGGCATCTTCGGGCAGCACCGCGAACACGCCGGTGGGATCGGGCGCCTGCAGGCCGTCGCCGGTGCCGGGCACGTCGTGGACGAGGAACCGGTGCTCGGTGGCGCGCCCCTGCTCCCAGGTGACGGCGGCGCCGAACGCCTCGTAGCCGGACAGGACCGCGCGGTCCTTCTGCATCCAGTAGGTGCGGAAGTAGCCGTCGTCGCGCAGGCGGGCGAGGTTGAGGTAGGCGAGCTGGTCGCCGTCGGGGGGCAGCGCGTCGATCACCTGGTGGAAGCCGGGATCGTCGGCGAGGGAGGGGCCGGTGCCGCCGATCCGGTCGAGGGTGGTCTGCAGCAGGGACTCGCGGTCGGACACGACCACGTAGCCGCCGGCGGTGGCCCAGGCGAGCTCGGTGCCGAGCATCTCGTCGCGGACGATGCGGTAGGTCTCGCCGTCGTGGGACTGCTCCTGGAAGCGCCCCTCCATGCCCGACAGCGCGTCGAGGAGCTCCGTCTCCAGGTCGGCGCGGCCCACGTACACGAACTCGATGTCGCCGATCTCGTAGAAGGCCAGGGCGCAGGTGGACGCGGCGAGGCGCGACAGGCCTGGACCGTCCAGGGGAGCGCCCACCAGGGTCTCCATCTGGGTCAGCCGGTCCTGGAAACGCAGCCACAGCCGCGATCGGATGAACGACTCGTGGTTGGCGCCGTCGCCGTAGCTCTGCCAGAGCTCGGACCCCGACAGGCGCTGCAGATCGGTGCGCAGATCGGTGAAGCCGAGGTAGAGGTTGGCCCCCGGGGGTAGCAGCGAGGGCAGCTCGGATCGGATGGCCTGCCGCGGGTCGGAGGTGGAGCCCGCCGCCACCAGCAGGCCGGCGGCCAGGGCCAGAGTCCCGGTGATCAGTGCAAAGCGCTTCATGGCCGCACCTCCTCTCCGCGCGCCGCAGGTGCGGCGGCTTCGAACGCCTCGACGTGTTGCGCCTTGCGGCTCAGGTGCTCGTCCCGGTGGTCGGGATCGATCTCGGCCAGCCGGCCGGCGGCCTCGATGGCGTGCGAGAAGAACTCACCCGCCACGAGATCGGCCTCGGCGCGAGTCAGGTCCTCGACCCCCGCGCAGGCCAGCGCAACCACGCCCTTGGCCAGCCACGCCGCGCCGTCTCGCTGCTCGGCGTGGGCGAGGCGGAAGTCGAGCCGGGTGCCGTCGCAGGTGCCCGGATCCAGGTGATGGACGTCCTCGACGAGGCGGCGCGCCTCGTCCACCGTCGCTGGCGGCGGCGGCTGGGGCTGGAGCAGGAGATCGACCAGCTGCACCACGGACTCGGGGTGATGGTCGTCCTTGTCCAGGGACCGCCGCAGGGCGGTCTCGCCGGCGGCGGGGCGGCCGAGGTGACGGTGGAGCGCGGCAGCGAGCCGCTCGGGCCGCGGGTCCCTGGACAGGCTCCGGCCGAGGGTCTCGAGCGCCGGAGCGAGGGCCTCGGCGCGGCGCTCCCCGCCGGGTTCGGTGGCCCAGGAGGCCAGCACCAGCAGCCGGTCGTCGGCGTACGCGTCGGACAGGGCCACCCGGTACAGGGCGATCCAGGCCTCAGCAGCGGCCGCGTCATCCCCGTCGGACAGGGCCGCGTCGGAGATCAGGAGCGAGGCGTCGAACGCCTCTGGTGCGTCCGCGGGCACCAGCCGCGCCACCTCGATGGCGGCGCCGGGCAGGCCCACGTGCAGCAGGAACCGCGCACGCTCGAGCACGACATCCGGGCGGCCCGGGTTGAGGTCCTGTGCCGACGCTGCCGTGGCCACACCCCTGTCCACGTCACCCTCGCACGCCTGGGCGCGCGCCCGCGTGAGCAGGGCGACCGAGTCGGCGGGCAGGTAGGTGAGCAGGTGATCGGCCTGACGGCCGCGCGCGGCGCACGCCTGGGCGCGGGCCCCACGATCCTCCAGCAGCTCGATGGCGTCACCCCACAGCCGGCGCGCGGCCGGGTTGTCGGCGAGCGCCGCGTCCAGGGCGGCCACGGCTGCGTCGGGCCGGCCAGCGGCCAGCTCGAGCTCGGCCATGGGAGCGATCATCCCGTCGCGGTGGGGATCGTACCGTTCGTCGGCGAGGGCCGCGACGATCCGCTCCACGTCACGGGGGTCCACCGGCAGATCCGAGCGCGCCAGCACCCGCATCAGGTTCGCCGCGAGGGTCATGTCGTGGACACCCCCCACCACGAGGTTGTCCGCCAGCAGCTGGACCATCTCGTCCACGGTGTCGCGGTGGCCCGCCTCGGCGAGGGCACGCACCCGCATGGACCGCCAGCGAATGCTCTCGCTGCTTCCGACGATGGTGTCCACGACCGTGCCGTCGCCGAGGACGATCGGCTCGGTCGCCGGAGCCGTGCGCCCCAGGGACGCCAGGGCCTCGGCCTCGCGCATCGGCCGCCCCTCCTCGCGGGCGAGGGCGGCGATGGAGAACAGCACCGACTGCCGCGATCCGTCGTCGAGTCGATCGAGGACCGCGTCGAGGAAGCGCTCGGAGGCCTCGTCGCGGTGGACCGCGCGCAGGTGAGCCGCGTACTGGGCCACGAGCCACGGATCGTCCAGCCCCGGGACCACGCCCATGTACAGCTGCGCGAGGCGGTCGTAGTCGCGGGTCTCGTCGACTCGCGCCGCGACCGTGGAGACGATGGAGAGCCCCTGGCCGCCGCCCGCCGCAGAGAAGCCACGACGGCGCACCACCTCGGACGCGGCCAGCTCCACGGCGCGCTCGCGCTCACCGTGGCTCCACATCAGCTCGAACGCCTGCTGGACCGCCTCGACGTAGGGTTCGCCGGCCAGCCCGGTCCAGGTGGCCATGGCCCGGTCGCGCTGACCGGCCGACCACTCGATCTCCCCGCGCATCGGCAGCAGCCGCGCCGGGTCCTCGGGGTACAGCACTGCGGCCTGGTCGAGGCACGCCAGCGCGAGGTCGTGGTGACCGCCCGCGAGGGCCGTGCGCGCCATCTGCTCGTACGCCGCGGCCTTGCGCGGGTGCTTCTCGGCGAGGTAGCTCAGCGCGGCGGCGTCACCGCTGCCCATCGCCCACACCGCGAACAGGCGCTCGCGTTCGTCCACGGTCAGGCCGTGGATCGTGTGGTTGGCCACGGCGGTGCGGGTCTGGTCCGGCGGCGCGGACGACGCGGCCGAGGCGAACACGACGGAGCCTTGCAGGTACCCGCCCACGGTCTGGTCGCCCACCAGGAACCGCGCCTCCTCGCCGGCCTGCTCCAGCTTGCCCAGGGCCACCAGCAGGTCGATCCGGGTCAGGCGGGTGTCCAGGTCGGTGGCGAATGCCGCCAGGGTGCGGTCGGTCATGGCCAGCGCGGCCTCGTCGTTGTCCCCGGAGCGGTGGTACTCCACGGCCCAGCGGTACACCCACAGGCGGCCCGTGGCCTGGATCAGCTCCTCGATGGCCGCGAGGACCACGTCCTTCTCGGCTCGCTGACCGAGGAGATCCAGGTACGCGCGCTGCAGCGTCACCTCGTCGGGCAGGATCCCCATGGTGCGGCGGTGGACCTCCTCGGCGAGGCCGAGGCCGCCACCGCGGGACAGGGCGTTGAGGCCCGCGAGCACGTCCAGCACCTGGCGATGCTCCTTCGCGGAGAGGGTGTCGGCGTAGGGGCCCGCCACGCCCACGTGCTTCAGGGCCTGCTCCATGGCCGACAGGAATGCCGCGTCGTGGCCGTCGGTGGCGGCGTGGCGCATGTAGCCGTACAGGGAGGTGTTCGCCAGGTGAGCCTGGCGGGAGGAGCGGATCGCCCAGTCCCTGGGCCAGGTGTCCAGCTCGGCCAGGCAGGCGTACAGGGCGGTGCGCAGGATACGGCCGCGCTCCCTGCCCGCCTCGGCGGCGTGGACGCCGGCGTCGGTCTGGGCGGCCAGCAGGTCGAGCTGCTGGGCATACACGTCGTTGTACAGGGGCCCGAACAGCGACTCGATCTGCCGCAGCTCGGCGGCGGCGTCCAGGAACAGGTGGCGCTCCTGATAGTACCGGCTCAGGCCGCGGTGGCCGCTGTCGAAGGTGGACGCGTAGCGCTGGACGTCCGTGTGGTACGAGACCTGGCCCGCGGACCGGATCGGTACCTCGCCCGCGGCGGCGAACTGCCGGCGCTCCCAGTCGAGCAGGGTCTTGATGGCGACGGCGTGGTCCGTGCCGAAGTCCCCGGGGCGCAGATCCACGGGTCGATCGTCCACCTCCCGGTACACCGCCCGGTGGTCGTCACCGGCCAGGGCCGCGAGGCGGCGGCGGACGGTGGGATCCACCGAGGACTGACGGCCGGCGCGGTCGTTGCCGTAGGTCTCCGACACGCGGCGGGCCTGGTCGAGCAGGCCCGCGTCGAGCACCAGGGTGCGCAACGCGGCGTGCTCGCGGTAGAGGTGGTCCGCGGCGAACTGCTGCTCGAAGCGTCCGCGCACGGACGAGTCGACGACGACGTGCTCCTGGTTCATCTCGAAGTCACGGCGCAGCGTCGGCTCCATGCCCGGGCTGCCGTAGATGCGCCCGAACCGGGCGTCGTCGGCCATGCCCGTGACGCGGTAGGCCTCCCACCACAGGTCCCTCGCCCCCCGCGCGTCGCCGCCTTGCAGCGCGGCGTCCATGGCGACCCGGTAGATGGCGTTGCGCTCGTGGTCCCACGCGTCGCCGCGATCGGCCACCGCGTCGAAGAACCGGCGGCAGATACGGAGGGCCGTGTCGTGATCCCCGAACCCCACGAGGTCCCCCGCGAGGAGCTGGGTCATGGCCCGGTCGGCGTGGTCCAGATCGTGGGCGGCGATCATCTGCCGGCGCCCGTGGTCCGTCTGCCCCGCCGCGTAGGCGATGGCGGAGATCTGGCGGTAGTAGCTGACGTCGTCCCCGGAGAGGAACCGCACGCGGTCGAGGTGCTCGAGGGCGTCGGGGTCCCGGCCGAGCTGGCGATACAGGTCCACCAGCTCCGTGTGCACGTCGATCCGCTGGGGTTCCACCAGCAGCAGCTTCTCCAGCCCCTCGGCCGCGGCCGTGAGATCGCCGGCGTGGCGATCGAGCTCGGCCATCACCCGGTACCACCGGAAGTCGCGGCCGGCCTCGTCGAGGACGTCCGCGTAGTACGCGCGGAACTCGTCACCGTAGCCGGCGAGGGCCGCGTGACGCCAGGCTTCTGCCAGCAGATCCAGGTTCAGCGGGTCGTCGTTGACCATGCGCTCGTACGCGGTCACGCCGTCGTAGCGCATGCCCCTCGAGACCACCATCTCCACCTCGGCCCGGCGCAGGTCCAGGCGCATCTGACGGCGCACGCGCTTGCCCCGGGTCGCGGGATCTTCGCTGCTGGGGGGGTAGTAGGCGTGGGCGTCGTACGCGTCGTAACCGTGGTCATACCCGTGGCCGTACCCGTACTCGTATCCGTAGCCGTAGTCGTACTCGTAGCCGTGATCGTACCCGCCGTCGTCCCACCCTCGACGCGCCACCGCGAGGATGTCGCCGAAGGGATTGTAGTCGTAGCCCGCGAGGGGGGGCTCCCGGTCGAGGGGGTAGAAGCCGTAGGCCTCCGGCGACACCTCCCGATCGGGCGCCGCGGTGACCGGCCACCAGGCCTTCATCGCCGGGTGGTTGTCCTGCAGCTTGCCCACGAGCCTGGCCGACTCCTCGTACACCTCCACGGCGCCGGCCTCGTCCCCCTGCGCCAGCTTCAGGTCGGCCAGCGTCCGTGTGGCGTCGACGCGGTACGGTGCGGCCTCCTGGACCGCGCCGAGGATCTCGCCGGCCGTGTCGGCGCGCCCGGCGGCGTACCAGGCACCGCCGATGGTCACCCAGGCGTCGACGTTGTCGAACTCCACGGGCAGGTCCCGCTGCAGCCAGGTCAGCCAGCGCCGGGCCGAAGGATCGGCGTCGAGGGCCAGCAGCTCGGCCTGGATCTCGTCGAGCAGGGTCCAGGACGCGGGCTGCTCGGTCAGGTCGAGCTTCATGCCGCGCTGGGCGTCGAGGACCAGCTCGGCGCCGGTGACGTCCCCGTGCTGGATGCGGCTCAGCGCCAGCTCGTTGAGGGCAGCCAGGCGGGCGCCCCCTTCGAGGGCGTCGACCCACACGCGCAGCGCGCGGTCCACTCCCTGGATGTCGCCCCGCTTCTCCAGCAGGGGGTTGAGGGAGCGGTGGTAGCCGGCCGTGGGGAGGGCGTAGTGGGCCTGGGCCAGCACGTTCAGCCGGGCCTCCTCGGCCCGCGCGCCGGTGTAGCGCCGGGACACGAAGGCCAGGAAGGTGTCCCAGGCGCTGCGATCGCTGGCGTAGGTGGTCGCGAGGTCGGCGAAGGTCGCCTCCGCGCGATCCATCTGCTCCAGGCGCTCGAACTCGCCGGCCAGCCACTCCAGGAAGTGGCGCTCGCGCACGTTGCGGCGCGCCTCCTCGTAGGTGGCGAAGGTGGCGTCCCAGTCCTCGAGGCGCGCGGTGTAGTCGGCGTAGTTCCGGTACAGCCCCTCGTGGTCGGGTTCCGCCTTGATGGCGCGGCCGAACGACCGGCGCACGGAGCTGTCCAGCTCCTTGTGCCGGGCCAGGTAGACCAGCCGGATGCGCACGTCCTCGCGGACCATGGGATCGCCCTGGGCGAGGATGGTGACGTACTCGTCGATGGCTCGGCGGTAGTCTCGCTTGGATTCGTACACGGCGGCCAGCTGCTTGGCGTGGGCCTGGGGATCGCCCAGGGTGCGGCGCTCGCGCTGGAACACGTCCACGGCGGCGTCGAACAGGAAGTAGTCCCAGCAGGCGCTGGCCACCTCGAGCCACAGCTCCGGGTCCGAGCGGTCCGCCTCGATCACCTTCTCCCAGGCCGCGGTGGCGCCGTCGCCGTCGCCGGCCTCGGCGCGCACCTCGCCCAGCGTGGTCCAGAACTCGCTGCCGCCGGTCGTGGCCACCGCGCGACTCCGCGGCGCCGTGGTCAGGGACTCCAGGGCGATGATCTCGGACTCGCCGGCCCAGCCGTCGCGGCGCATGTCGGCCAGCGCGGTCAGGGTCTGCGCCGCGTCGTCCAGCCGGCCGAAGGACCGCTGCAGCTCGGCCACCCGTTTCAGCAGCTCGGCGTCGTCGGGCATGGCCTCGGCGGCCCGCTCGTAGTGATCCAGGGACTGCTCGAAGGCGCTCAGGGCGTGGTACAGGTCCCCCAGGTAGCGGTGCAGGACCGGATCGTCTGGGGCCCCCTCGAGGGCGGCCTCGGCCTCGGCGATACGATCCACGACCAGATACTCACGGCCGTAGATGCGCAACATCTTGTCCCGGGCCTCGGGCACCAGCAGCTGCTCGCGCTCGAGCAGCACCAGCTGATCCTCCCAGCGCTCGTGGCAATCCAGGGCGCCGCGGATGAACCGCCACTCGTGGGGGTGGCGGTCCATGGCCTCGGTGTACACGGCACAGCGGCCGGCCTTGCCGCCGCTGCTGTAGCCCACGCTGGCCAGCCGCTCGTACCAGTCCAGGTCGTCGGGGAAGGCATCGACGGCGTTGCGCAGCACGGCCTCGGCGTCGCCGTAGCGGTGCTGCTCGCTGTAGAAGCCCGCGAGCCAGGCGTGGGGCTCGCCCTGGTCGGCGAACCGCTTGCGCGCCTCGGTATAGACCCGCTCCGCCTCGGCCGTGCGCTGCATCCGCAGGTAGTGGCGAGCCAGCTTGTCGTACACGGACATGGTGTCGTAGGAGCGGATGACCTCGCGGTAGACCGCCTCGATGTCGTCGTAGGCGCTGCGCTGGTCGCAGACCCGGACGAGCTCGGCGACCAGATCCAGATCGCCGCCGCGCAGGTCGATCTCCGCCCGGTACAGGGCCACCGCGTCGACGAACCGCGCCGCGCGATCGCGGTCGTACAGGCTCACCAGGGAGCGGAACGCCCGCTCGTGCTGCTGGACCCGGGTGCGCTCGTCGGGGTCGACGGGCTCGTAGGGCCGCGGCATGCCCTCGGGGGGGACCGTGGCCTCGAAGACCGCGCGGTAGGCGTCCTCCTCGGCCCGGAACTCGTCGCGCCGGTTGTGGATCGCCGCCTTGTCGAAGCGGAAGTCGTTGGCCTCGGGCTCGTCCGCGTAGGCGGCGATGAACAGATCGCAGATCTCCAGCTGCCGCGCGTCGTCCTCGTACCGGCGGTAGTAGTCCAGCAGCCGGCGGTGGGCCGCCATGGCCTCGTCCGTGCCCGCGTGCCGGTTCGCCACGTTCCACAGGACGTCCACGGCCAGCAGGTCCACGTAGTAGCGGTCCAGCGCGTCCTCGAGGCCCTCGAGGCGCGACTGCAGCGGCACGTCGTTGAACAGCACCGACAGCACGCCGACCGGCAGCTGCGGGGTCCGCTCGTCGAGGAACAGGTAGCCGAAGGCGTTGAACGCGCCGTGGAAGCTCGTCTCCAGGTCCCAGGTGCGCTCCAGGCAATCCACCACGTGCAGCAGCACGCCGGCCTCGCCGCCGTCCGACGGGTACTCGGCCAGGTAGCGCTGGTAGAGCAGGAACGCCTCGGCGGTCTTGCCCATGCCGAACATCAGGTCGCCGGCGTGCCGGAGCTTGGCCGGGGTCACGCCGCCGGTGTCCAGGTAGTCGCGATAGGCCTGTTCTTCGCGGTCCCGATCGCCGACCACGTGGTAGGCCGAGCCGAGCAGCAGGTTGTCCACCGCCTCCATGGGCCGGCCGACGAGCAGCTGACGCAGGCGCTCGTCGCGGTCCGAGGCCCAGCGGATGCCGGGATCGAAGGTCTCGAGGTAGTCCACCATCAGCGAGCGGAACGTCCAGTAGTCCATGGACGACGCCACGGCCAGCCGCAGCATGCGGTGCGCCTCGGTCTGCTCCCGCTCGCGGATCATCACCTGGGCGCAGCGCCGCAGTACGTCGACGTCGCCGGTCAGGTCGGCGTTGGCGCGAGCCACCACCAGCGCGCGGGCCGTCTGGTCCATGCCCAGCAGCAGGTCGAGGTACTCGGACAGCTCGGCTCCGCGACGTTCGGGACCCACCGCGTCGAGAACCCGCTCGCGGGCGCCGTAGAACTCCGCCCAGCGCAGCTGTCTCTTGTGCAGATCGGCCACCTGCTTGAGGTCCTGGACCGCCGTCGCCTCGTGTTCACGCCCCGCGCGGGTCGCGGCGCCGAGATCGTCGCGCTGCTTCAGCGCGCGGACGATGCGGGTCTCCAGCACGCCGATGGCGTCGCCGAGCAACCGGCGCTGCTCGAGGCGCCGGGCCAGCAGGCCCAGCTCGCGCTGGTCCAGATCGGTCGAGCCGGTCGCGCGCCTCGCCGCGACGGCGAACGCACGATCGCTGCTCTCGAAGTCGTGGACCGCGACGAGGGCCTCGGCCAGCGCCCAGTTCTCCAGCGCGCCGCCGCCCGCCGCCGCAGCGCGGGCCTCCTGGACGCGATCCGCGGGATCGGGGTACGCGACGGCCGTGACGTCGTCGATGGAGGCCCCGGCGGGCAGGGTGACGCTCAGGGCGAGGAGGGCCGCGCAGATGAACCGGCTCATCGCAGCACCTCCAGCTCCACGTGGGTCCCCGTCTCGTTGTAGGCGAAGTCCGTGGCGTGGACGAACACGGCGTACCTCCCCTCGGACAGGCCGCCGGGCAGGCTCAGCGCGCCCACGTTCATCCGGTGGTTGTCGTCCCACCGCACCGGCACGCGCCCCAGCTCGGCGCCGTCGTCGCGCATCAGGGTCGCGACGATGTGCCCCGTGTCCGGCGGCGCGTCCACCTGGACCAGCACCTCGTCGCCGGGGCGCGCGCGGTCGCTGGACAGGGTGACGTCCACCGCCGGCGGTTCGCTGTCCACGATGAAGCGCTTGCGCTCCCGCACCACCTCGCCCTCGGCGTCGGTGAGCACCACGATGGCGTCGTACTTGCCGTCGTCCATGCCCACCGGCACCAGGAACCGGCAGACCCACAGGCCGCGGTCCTCCTCGTAGTTGGCCGGCTTGGTCTCGCCGAAGGGGAAGACCACCGAGACCTTCTGCGTGCCTTCGGGGGCGCGGATGTGCAGGACCGGGTCCCCCGGCTTGATCACCCGCGGCCGCAGCAGCGCGCGCGGGGCGGCCAGGAACGAGGTGTACGGCGTGACGAACTTGTAGCGGCGGCTCAGCTCGACGATCTCGTCGCGCCACTCCTCGCGGAAGCCCTCCATGTGGATGCGTTCGAGCAGGTAATCGACCCGCGCGCGGGCCCACAGCCGCGCCACGTGGTCCTCGCCGTGGGCCTCCGACGGCCACGCCACGTCCAGCTGCTCGGCCACCGGCTCGCCCGTCACCTCGCCGCTCACCTTCAGCGAGCCCTTGACCGCGCCGCGGTAGCGGCCCAGCGCCATGAGCCGGCTGCCCACGAACGTGTCGACCAGGGCGCCGGGATAGACGCGGTCGGTGCGTCCGGGCACCTTGAGCTGCGCGCCAGTGAGCAACGGCAGATCCAGCTTCTCGAGGAATCGGCCCAGCCGGTACCCCAGGTCGCCGTATCCTCGCACGTGCTCGAAGTGGCCCCAGGTCCGCTCGGCCAGGTGGTGCAGGACCGGGTCCTCGGTGCTCTGGCCCACCGAGAACGTGAAGATGGGGGTGCGGCCGTCGTGAGCCTCCATGACCTCCTTCTCCAGGCGCATCAGGTCGATGTTGCCCACGGTCTGGTGGCCGTCGGTGACCAGCACCAGCGCCCGCGCTCGCTCGCTGCCTTGGGCCGCCTCCAGGCCGGCGAGCAGCGCCGCGTGCAGATCCGTGCCCGCGCCCAGGTCCGCGCTGCGCACGAAGTCCTCGGTCCGCTCTGCGGTGGCCTCGCCGCCAGCGTGGAAGCCGCCGTCCAGGGTCCGCACGGACTCGTTGAACGTCATCACGGCGATGCGATCGTCGGCCCCCAGGGTGCCTGCCAGCTCCCTCGCGGCCTCCACCGATCCGTCGAGGCCTTCCCCCATCATCGAGTACGACGTGTCGAACATCAGCACCACGTCGCGGCCCTCGCCAGCGGTGTCCCCGGCCAGGTCCATCGAGGGCAGCAACGACACCAGGAAGTAGCCGTCCTCCTCCCGATCGGCCTCGCGGTAGCTCAGGGACCGCGCCCCCAGCCCCTCGGTGTGCACCGTGTACTCCATCACCAGGTCCTGGGACGACAGGAAGTCGCGCTGCGACATCCCACCGGAGACCCGCGTCGAGGTCTGCTCGCGCAGCTCCACCCCCAGCTGATCCGACGGGAACACCAGGTCCGCGATGGGCAGCGTGGATCGGATCTCGAAGTCCAGCCGGAAGGTGTCCACGCGGTCGCTCTCGCCGCCGCCCGCCAGCGGGAACAGGTAACGCACGCCGGACGAGTCCACGTCGAGCAGCTGCGTGAACTCCATCTCCAGCCGCTTGGTGCCGTGGGGGGGGATGGGGAAGACCTGCACCGAGAACAGGTTGTCCTCCTGCTCCTCGACGAGCCCCGGGTCGATGCGGCGCCGCACGATGCTGTTGTAGATGCGGCGGGCCTCCTCACGCTCCAGGATCACGCCGGGGATGCGGATGCCGTCGTCCCAGGTGGCGAAGTCGCTCACGGCCCCGCCCTCGGGCAGCGGGAAGATGTAGGTCCCCTCCAGGGTGCGCCCGGTGTGATTGCGCAGCACCTGGGTGACCCGCGTCGTGGCGTGCTCGTCGACGATGACGATCTCCACGTCCTGCTGCAGGATCGTCAGGTTCGGGTGGTCGTCCCCCGGAGGATCGTCCAGGGGCAGCAGCAGGGGCGCCGCGGCGGCCATCGACGGCAGCAGCAGGCAGGACAGCAGGATCGTCTGGAGCGTTCTCACCTTGGGCCTCCCAGAGGACAAACACCTTCGGCCTCGGATCCGGTCCCCATCCGCACGCGCGTGCACGCGCGTTGGCAGGGAGGGAAAGCCGAGACTATCATCCACGGGTGGCCGTGTAACGAACCGGCCCGCCCGGGGACCTGTCGTCACGACGGAGGAGCACCATGGATCAGCGACAGCTCGGCATCTTCCTCGAGGGGAGGTTCCAGCAGACCCCCCAGCGTTATCCGGTCCACAGCCCCTACGACGGCCGCGTCGTCTCCGAGATCTCCCGCGGAGGCCCCGCCGAGGTGGAACGCGCCATCGCCGACTCCGTCCGCGCGGCGCCCGAGATGGCCGCGCTGCCCGCATTCCGCCGCGCCGAGATCCTCGAGCGGATGCGCGCGCTGATCGTCGAGAACTTCGACGCCGTGGTCGCCGCCATCGAGGAGGAGTCCGGCAAGCCCCTGCGCTTCGCCCGCATCGAGGCCGAGCGCGCCCTCGACACCTTCTCCGACGCGGCCGCCGTCGCCCGCCGGGAGCAAGGCGAGCTGCTCAACCTCGACGCCTATCCGCCCGGCGAGGGCCGCATGGGCATCGTCCGCCGCGTGCCCGTCGGCCCCGTGTCCGCCATCAGCCCGTTCAACTTCCCCCTCAACCTCGTCGCCCACAAGGTCGCCCCGGGCATCGCCGCGGGCTGCCCCGTGGTGCTCAAGCCCGCCAGCCAGACCCCCTCGGCCGCGCT
Organism: uncultured Rickettsiales bacterium; assembly: GCA_964425605.1. GTDB lineage: Bacteria > Myxococcota_A > UBA796 > UBA9615 > CAYRNR01 > CAYRNR01. The sequence continues at coordinate 48,766 of CAYRNR010000005.1, forward strand.
GCTGCTCGCCGGCTTCGCCGCCGAGGCCGGCCTCCCCGCCGGCGGCCTGTCCGTGGTCCCCTGCTCGCGAGACGGCGCCGCCGCCTTCACCGACGACGACCGCCTGAAGCTCTTGACCTTCACCGGCAGCCCCGAGGTGGGCTGGGCCCTCAAGGCCCGCGCCGGCCGCAAGAAGGTCGTGCTCGAGCTCGGCGGCAACGCCGCCGCCATCGTCGAACCCGACGCCGATCTCGAGGTGGCCGCGAGCAAGCTCGCCCTCGGCGCCTACTACTACGCCGGCCAGTCCTGCATCAGCGTCCAGCGCGTGCTGGTCCACCGCGACGTCGCCCCCCGGTTCCGCGACCTCCTCGTCGCCGCCGTCGAGGCGACCCCCTACGGCGATCCCGCCTCCGGCACCACCATCAGCGGCCCCGTCATCGACGCCAACAACGCCGCGCGGGTCACCGACTGGATCGACGAGGCCTGCCACGGCGGCGCCCGCAAGCTCACCGGCGGCACCCGCGACGACAACGTCATCAGCCCCTGCCTCCTCGAGGACGCCCCCTCCGACGCCCACGTCGTCCAGCGCGAGGTCTTCGGCCCCGTCGCCGTCCTCTCCACCCACGACACCTTCGACCAGGCCCTCCACCAGGTGAACGCTTCGCGCTTCGGCCTCCAGGCCGCCATCTTCACCTCCGACGTCCGCAAGCTCACCCGCGCCCTGAACACCCTCGAGGTCGGCGGCATCGTCCACAACGACTCCCCCGCCTACCGCGTCGATCACATGCCCTACGGCGGCGTCAAGGAGTCCGGCCTCGGCCGCGAGGGCGCGAAGTACGCAGTGGAGGACATGACCGAGCCGAGGATGCTGATCCTGCAATCCTAGATGGGGCCGCGGGCGCGCTAGCGGATCAGGCGTTTCTCGATGAGGCGGTCCACCTCGCGGCGGCGGGACTCGATCTCGGAGCGTTCCTCGACGAACTTGCGGATGAGCGCGGCGTCCACGGTGGTGGCGTCGAAGGCGATGCCCATGCCCTGGAAGCCCTCCTCGGTGGAGGCCTGGACGCGGGCCACGGTGGCGATGGCGCGGACCTTGCGGGCGCCGCTGGCGAGGGGGAGGACGAACTGCATGTAGATGCGCGCGCCGGACTCCACGGGCTGCTCGGTGTCCACGACGTAGCTGCCGGAGGCGCTGAGGTTGGAGAGGTAGCCCTCGAGGGTGGGTGGATCGGCGGTGCCCCAGGTCACGGGCAGGCCCACGGGGATGCGGCGGGCGCGGCGGCGGTCGTCGGCCTTGCCCTCGTCGCCCCGGTACACCTTCAGCTGGCTCTCGACGAAGGCCTTGAGATCGGCGAAGCCGGACCGGAAGGTGTCGAACTGCACGGCCATGCCCTGGCTGGTGCCGCTGCCGAACTCGGAGGCTCCCGATCGCATCACGTGGCCGTCGGCGACCACCTTGCGGGGACCGGTGGGCGAGGCCACGGACAGCTCGACGCGCACCTGTGCGCCGTTGTTCAGCGGCTCGCGGGACTCCAGGAAGACCGAGCCGACGGACACATCCGACGTGAACGCGCGCAGCTCGCCGCCGCGCCACCAGACCTTGGCCTGGATGGTGATCGGCAGGCGCGCGAAGCGACGCCTGTCCTGGTCTGGAAGTTCAGTACTCAAGCGAGGTCCCTCCCCCCAATTTTCGTCGATCGGGACGCTACTCGTCCACCAGGTCCTGGTAGCCCTTCTTGCCGAACACCGCCCACTTGAGCATCAACAGCAGCATCAGCCCGGCGATCACCAGCCCGATGGGCACGACGATCAGCCCGTAGCTCGGCGGCACCTCCCCCTCGCGCACGTAGAAGTACACGTCGAACGACAGGTCGTCGATGGCCTCGAACGACTCGAACGCCCCCGTGGGCAGGGGTCGCACGCACCCCACCACCGTCGTGATCCGGCCGAACGAGACCTCGTGGTCGAACGCCTTGAGCTCCGCTGCCACCTGGTGCGCGGCCTCCTCGTAGTAGGCCGCCTCCCCTTCGAGGTAGCCGCGCAGGATCGGCATCTCCGTGCGCTTGATCGGGTTGCTGACCACGATGTCCTCGGGCCACACCGGCCGGTCCTGGATGCCGCCCTGGGGCTCGAAGCCCTCCAGCACCCAGTTGCGCTCCGGGTGCGACTTCTTGTCGAACCCCTCCTCGGTGCATTCGTCGCAGATCCGCGCCACGCCCACCGCATACCCCGGCCAGGTGTCCCGGATCGTCTTGTTCAGCTGCGTCGCGTACTTGTTCCAGCGCGCGTCGTAGCCGTCCATGGACTCCATGAACTCCTTGAGGTCACGCTTCTCGAGGTCGTCCTCCAGCGCCGGCTTCAGGTGCTTGCGAAACGCCGACGCGTCCCGGTCGATGGCCTGGCGCCACTGGGCCATGTAGGTGTCGTCGTCGAGCAGCAGCCCGATCTCCATCCACCTGTCGCCGCCCGGCTCCTTCACCACGTAGCTGTGCCGCGGGTCCATCACGCCGCGCACCGACACCTGCGCCCCCTCCGGAAGCCGGTCCCGCGCCACGTCCTCCACCCCGACCATCGACGGGCTCCGGTATCGCAGCCCGATGTAGAACGGCTGCCAGAAAAGCGCGATCAGGATCAGGCCGACCACCAGGACCAGGCCCGCGAACAGGTACTTGACGCCGCTATCGCCCTTGCTCATGACGCTCCTGAGCCTCCTCGAAGCGGCATTGAACCGTACTCTGGAGGGCGAGGGCAAGGGGAAGACCTTCCCCTACGGGTACAACGTCTCCACCCAGCTCATGTAGCCCAGGCCCGTGCCGATGGGGAGGTCGAGGCGGCGCACGACCTCGCCGTCGGGCGTGACCTCCTCGAGGCGACCTGCGGACGACCAGTTGATCAAGGTGTTGCCGGATTCGTGCCGGTGGACGTCGCCGAATGCGTAGACGCCCAGGGGCGGGTCGGGCTGGTGGTACCAGGTGCGTTCGGCGACGCCGTCGAGCAGGCTGTATTCGGCGGCCGCGGTCTCGGTGCCGCCCTGGACGCCGTTGTCGAAGACGAGGAGGGAGTCGCCGAGGACACGGAACTGGTGCTGGTTCTCGAACCAGTGGTCGTCGTCGCCGGAGAGGAGATCGTAGTCGCTGTCGGTGCGGCCGATCCTCGACAGGATCTCGCCGGTCTCGCGATCGATCTCGTAGATGGTGTCGAAGTGGCGGCAGCCGACGTGGTAGGCGTCCTCGGTGGCGTCGTACTGGATGGCGTTGCAGTGGCCCCAGCGGACGCCGCCGCCGGGGACGGAGTCGGGGTCGTACTCGACGGTGTCCCAGGTGGACCAGACGTCGCGCTCGGTGCCGTCGGAGGCGATCTCGACGAGGCGGTCGCCGGAGACCTCCTCGCCGTCGATCTCGGTGGGGTCGTACATGAGGACGGCGAGGGTGCCGTCGGGGAGCTCGGCCATGTCGTGGTGGGCCATGGGCAGCAAGATGGTGTCGAGGAGGGTGCCGCCGGGCGAGACGCGCAGGGCGAAGCGGTCGTCGGACCAGGTGCCGCCGACGGACCCCTTGGTGTAGACGAGGTACAGGAAGGTGCCGTCGGGGGAGTGGATCAGGCGGGTGGTGGTGTAGGGGGTGTCGATGCCGGGGTCGTGCCACCAGACGACGTCGCCGTCGGCGTCCACGACGATGGGGAAGCCGGGGACGAAGGACGTGAGCAGGAAGCCGCTGGCCTGGGCGAGCAGGGGATCGAGGAGCTGTTCGTCGGGCTGGAACCGGGCCAGGTCGGGGGGGATGTCGCCGGTTCGATAGGTGGCCACGGCGCTGGCGACCTCGACGCCGCCGTCGTCGACCACGGCCCGGTACTGCACCTCGGTGTCGGCCTTCGCGCCCAGCAGGACGCCCTCGAACTCGCCGGCCTCGTTCAGGACCGCGGGCGCGCGGAATTCGTCGGACCCGTGGACGCCGAACTCGACGAAGGCGGTGACGTCATCGTGGCCGTCCCAGGCCCAGCGGACGGTGGCGACGGTGGGGACGACCTCGCTGATCTCGACCTGTGGCTGCAGCGCGGTCCCCGCGTCCTCGCCGGGAGCGCCGGTGTCCGCGCACCCCGGCAACCAGGCGGCGAGGAACACGCCCACCGGGAATAGCCTGGTCCATCGTCGGAGCGAGACACGCATCACATCACACCCGCTGGGATCTCCCGCTCTATTGTAGACTTCCGACCAGCCCTCCGAGGAGAACCATGGACGAGGCGTTCGACGTCGTCGGCATCGGCTACGCAGGCGTGGACCACCTGTGCGAGGTGGGGGAGTTCCCGCGACCGGGCGAGAAGGTCCTGATGCGCCAGTTCCTGCAGCAGGGCGGCGGCCAGATCGGCACGGCCATGGTGGCGCTGTCGCGGTGGGGGCTGAGGGTGTCGGCGGTGGTGGCGGTGGGGGACGACGAGCTGGGCGGGATCGCCCTGCGCGGGCTCGAGGAGGAGGGGGTGGACGTGGGCGCGGCGGTGGTGCGCGGGGGCGTGCCGACGCAGACGGCGTTCATCATGGCGGAGGAGGGCAGCGGGGAGCGGACGATCGTGTACCTGCGGGACCCGCGGTTGAACCTGGTCAGCGGGGACGTGGACCTGTCGATCCTGGAGCGGACGCGGTGCCTGTACCTGGACGGGCACGAGGAGCTCGCGGTGGTGGCGGCGCGGCGGGCGCGGGAGCTGGGCGTGCCGGTGGTGCTGGACTGCGAGCGGATTCGGCCCTTCACCGAGGAGCTGCTGGGGCTGTGCGACGTGGTGCTGTGCGACAGCCGGTTTCCGGGCGAGTTCACGAAGCTCGAGGGCGTGCACGAGCCGCTGACGGCCCTCTCCAGGTACGGCATGGGGGTGCTCGGGATGACGCTGGGGGAGCGAGGCAGCGTGTTGTTGTGCGGCGACGATCTGTTCCGGTGCCCGGCGTTCGCGGTGGACGCGGTGGACAGCACGGGCGCAGGCGACGTGTTCCACGCCGGGTTCACCCACGCGTGGCTGGACGGGGCGCCGCTGGAGGCGTGCCTGGCCTTCGGCAACGCGGCGGCGGCGCTCAAGTGCACGGCGCTGGGGGGCAGGACCGCCATCCCACGCGACCCGGAGGAGATCCAGGAGCTGATGCGAAAGGGCGAGCGGAGATGACGAGATCGACGAAGCGCTGGGGTCTGTTGCTGGGGGTGGTCGTGCTGTGGGTGGCGGGTGCTGCCGCGGCGCAAGACGAGCTGCCCCTTTTCCACCGGATCACGGTTCGGCTCGATCCGGCCGCCCACACCGTGGACGTGGTGGATCGCCTCGAGCTGCAGGGCCGGGTGGAGCCGGACGGGGATGGTGCCTACCGGTTCGCGCTGCACGCGGCGCTGAAGCCGCGGGTGGTGGGGCGGGGATGGCGGCTGAAGCGGATCGAGGCGCCCGTGGACGCGTCGTTCTTCGGCATCAACGCCACGTCCGAGACCGTCGCCGAGGACGTCCCGCTCCAGGGGTGGGCGCTGATCCCGGGCAAGGCGCCCGACGCGCTGGTGGAGCTGCGCTACTCCGGCGAGATCCACCACGCGCTGGACACCCAGGGGGAGGAGTACCAGCGCAGCTTCTCCGAGACCCCGGGGATCGTGGACGAGCGCGGCGTGTTCCTGGCCGGGACCACGTACTGGCTGCCGACGTTCGGCGACGGCCTGGTGGTGTTCGACCTGGAGGTCGCGGCGCTCCCCGACGGATGGGCCGTGATCAGCCAGGGCCGGCGCACCCCGGGCGAGGGATCGGTGCTGTGGGAGTGCCCCTACCCCACCGAGGAGGTCTACCTGGTGGGTGGACCGCTGGTGGAGACGTGCGACGGCACGGGCGACGTGGAGGTCTGCGCCTTCCTGCGCGAGCCCGACCCGGCGCTCGCGCATCGCTACCTCACCGCGACGCGGCGATACCTGCAGATGTACGAGTCGATGCTGCCGCCGTACCCGTACCTCTCGTTCGCCCTGGTGGAGAACTTCTGGGAGACGGGCTACGGCATGCCGGGGTTCACCCTGCTGGGCCCCAAGGTGATCCGCTTCCCGTGGATCCTCACCAGCTCCTACCCCCACGAGCTGCTGCACAACTGGTGGGGCAACTCGGTGTACGTGGACGTGGACGCCGGCGGCAACTGGTGCGAGGGGCTGACCTCGTACATGGCCGACCACATGTTCGCCGAGCAGCGGGGCGAGGGGGCGCTGTACCGGCGCACGCTGTTGAAGAAGTACACCGACTTCGCCGTGGGGGAGGACGACTTCCCCCTGGCCGAGTTCCGCTCGCGCAGCTCCGCGGCCAGCGAGGCGGTGGGGTACGGCAAGTCGGCGATGGTGCTGCACATGGCGCGCCGGCAGATGGGGGACGAGGCGTTCACCGGCGCCCTGTCCGCGTTCTACGGCGATCACCTGTTCACGCACGCGAGCTTCGACGATCTGGCCGTGGCCCTCGACGGCGAACAGGGCGAGCGCTGGCAGCGGTTCTTCGAGCACTGGACCGGCCGCACTGGCGCGCCGCGCCTCGAGCTCGGTGAGGTGACGCTGAAGACCGAGGACGAGATCACCTGGACGCTGGACGTCTCGGTGAAGCAGGCGCAGGAGGGGGAGCCCTACCCGCTGCTGCTGCCCGTGGCGGTCACCGTGGAGGGCCAGGACGAGCCGCTGTGGCTGGATCTCGTGCCCGAGGGGCGCACCTTCCGCGGCCGGCTCGACTGTCCGTCGCGTCCTGTACGCCTCGACGTGGACCCGGCGTTCGACGTGATGCGTCAGCTCGATCCGCTCGAGGTACCGCCGTCCCTGTCCACGCTGTTCGGGGCCGACTCGGCCACCTTCGTGCTCCCCGCGGGGGCGGCCGGCGACGAGCTCGCCGCCTGGCGCGCCCTCGCCACCGCCTGGGCGGCGCCGGCGGAACCCGACGTGGTGATGGACGAGGACCTGCTCGCGCTGCCCGCGGGGGCCGTCTGGCTCCTCGGCCACGACAACCGCCACCGCGCCGCCGTCCTCGACCGCCTCGCCAGCCACGGCGTGGCCGCGGCCTCCGACGGCGTGACCGTGGACGGCGAGGAGGTGCCCCGGGACGGTCACTCGCTGGTGCTGGTGGCCCGCTCGGCCCAGGATCCTGCCGACGCGGTCGGCTGGATCGCAGCAGATCCGGGGGCGGCCATCGCCGGCCTCACCCGCAAGCTGCCCCACTACAGCCGCTACTCGTTCCTGGCGTTCAAGGGCGACGAGCCCACCAACACCCGCAAGGGCCAGTGGGATCCCCTCGACTCGCCGCTGGCGATGCGCCTGGGCGGCCAGGAGATGGCGCCCCCGCCGTCGATCGAGCGCGCAGCCCTCGCCGAGCCGCCGCCCCCGTTCGACTCCGCGGCCCTGCTGGCCACGGTCCAGGCCCTCACCGCCGACGACATGGACGGCCGCGGGCTGGGCTCCCAGGGCCTCGACCGCGCCACGGACTGGGTCGAGGGACGCATGGAGGCCCTCGGCCTCGAACCGGCCGGCGAGCACGGCTACCGCCAGACCTTCGAGTGGGTGGGCCACCCGGTCCAGCGCCACACCAAGCTGACCAACCTGGTGGGCCGCATCGCCGGCACCGACCCTGCGCTCGCCGACCAGCCGGTGGTCGTGATGGCCCACCTGGACCACCTCGGCCGCGGCTGGCCGGACGTGCGCTCCGGCAACGAGGGGCTGGTCCACCCGGGGGCGGACGACAACGCATCGGGCGTGGCCGTGCTGCTCGAGCTGGCGGGCGCCCTGTCCAGCGCCCCGCCGGCCGCGAGGCCCGTCCTGTTCGCCGCGGTCACCGGAGAGGAGGCCGGGCTCCTGGGCTCACGGCACCTGCTCGCGTCCATGAACACGATGCCGTCCGCGTGCCTCAACCTCGACACCGTGGGCCGCCTCGCCGACGGCAGCATCCTGGTCCTCGACGCGCACTCGGCGCGCGAGTGGCGCTTCATCTTCATGGGCGTCGGGCACACGCTCGGGATCCCGGTGGTCGTCTCCGCCGAGCCCCTGGACAGCTCGGACCAGGGCGCGTGCATCGAGCGCGGCGTCCCCGGGGTCCAGCTCACCACCGGCCCCCACGCCGACTACCACCGCCCGGGGGACACGGCCGGGAGCGTCGACCCGGACGGGATGGTCACCGTCACCGCGGCGGCTCACGAGGCCGTGGTCTACCTCACCGGACGGGTGGAGCCGCTGACCGTGGCCGAGACCGCGGCCGAGCCCGGGGTCGGGCATCCGGGTGGCGGGCACCCTGGCGGTGGACATCCCGGCGGAGGGCACCCCGGCGGCGGGCATCCCGGCGGCGGGCACCCCGGCGGCGCCCGCAAGGCCACGCTGGGCACGGTGCCGGACTTCACCTTCCAGGGCGAGGGCGTGAAGGTGTACGAGCTGGTCGAGGGCTCGCCAGCCGTGGCCGCCGGCATCCAGGCCGGCGACATCCTGCGCGAGCTGGCGGGCGAGCCCGTCGACGACCTCCGCGACCTGTCGGAGCTGCTGAAGGTCCACGCCCCCGGAGATCGCGTGGAGCTCGTCGTGCTCAGGGACGGGACACGCGTGACGCTGATCGCGGAGCTGGCGGAGCGATGAGTGTCGTGATCGTTCACTCGCCAGCAGCGGCCGGGCAGGTGGCCGTGGAGATGACGGGCTGAGCCCAGCTCGCGCGCCCCCAGTACCCGAGGGAGAACTCACCGACCCCGGGCGGTCCGAGGAAGCGGATCTGGCGCAGGACGGTCCAGCCCGGTTCACGGCTGCCACTGTGGAAGCCCCCCCAGCTGCGAATGGCGACGTCCACGTCATCCATCGTGCACCCCTCGGGGAGATCGTCGGCCGCGAGACGCACGAGGACGTAGGGACCGTACCCCCCGGGTGGAGCCTGGAGCAGCGGGATGAAGCGGAACGCTGGCCCCACCGGCACCAGCCCGTCCCGATCCACGTCCTGTGTCGATCCCAGGCACAGGGTGAACTCGCGGGGATGGGACGAGGCCCCGGGGTTGGGTCGCACGCCCACCGGCCCGAGCCACAGCTCGCCGTCCTCGCCAAAGGTCGTCGTGCTCACCGACGGACCGGGGCAGTGGGACCAGCCGTCGGCATCCACGAATACCGCCTCGCCGCCGGGCCGGTCCCCGGCCGGGGAGCTGGCGCCCGACAGCAGGACGGCGAACAGGGCTGCACCGAGGGCGTACACGCGAGAGCGAGATCTCGAACCGACCACGCTTGGACCTCCCGACCGGGCGCAGGATCCCAGGATAGCCGATGGACGCGGCGGCGGCGCGGGTCCCCTGGTATCCTGGGCGCCGAGAGCGAGCTGGAGACACGATGACGCAGGACCACCGCCGAGTACGCGACCGATGGTGGGTGTCCGCCGTGTTGTGGGTGATCGCCGTCGCGCTGATGCTGAGTACGGCCGTCTACCAGCGCCGGACCGGCCCCACGCACCCGCTGCAGGGCTCGACGCAGATCGGCGACACCGCCATCGACTTTGCCCTGATTCGCTCGGCGAACACCGGCGCGGACGCCCTCGTCGCCATCCCCGAGCCCGGCGTGCCCGCCACGCTCCACTTTCGCCGGTACCCCACCGACGACCCGTACACCGCGGTCCCGATGCAGGTCCAGGGCGACGAGGCCGTCGCTCCCCTGCCCTTCCAGCCACCGGCGGGCAAGCTCGACTACTACCTGCGCGTGGACGGGACGGACGGAGCCGTCACGATCCCGGCCGACCGCACCGCCGTCATCCGCTTCAAGGGCGCCGTGCCTGCAGCAGCCCTCGTGCCGCACATCCTGCTGATGTTCTTCGCGGTGCTGTGGGGCATCCGCACCCTGCTCGAGGCCCTGGTCGACCGCCGCGGCATCCGCTGGATGAGCTGGACGACCCTGGGCCTGGTGGGGCTCGGCGGGATGGTCATGGGCCCGGTGGTCCAGAAGTACGCCTTCGGCGCAGCCTGGACCGGCGTCCCGTTCGGGTGGGACCTCACCGACAACAAGACGCTGCTGATGTTCGTGGTCTGGATCGCTGCCGCGGCCGTGATCGGGCTACGCCGCCCCCTTTCGCCGCGCGCGCGGTGGGCCGCTGCCGCGGCCTCGCTGGTCATGCTGGCCGTCTACCTCGTCCCCCACTCCATGTACGGGAGCGAGCTGGACTACGAGCAGGTGGACGAGGGCGTCGATCCGGCGGAGGCCATCGGGCAGGGGTGAAGCGTCAGCTCAACCGCGTGTTGCAGTGGGGGCAGCTCGCGGGCGCCAGGTCCATCTTCCGCTGCTCCAGCTGGAGGGGCATCCGGCCACACGCGGGACATCGATAGCAGACCAGGAACAGCGCGAATCCGGCGATGAGGACCACGAATCCGAGCACGCACAGCTGGTACGCCGGCATCCCCCACAGGATCCCTGCCTCGTACTTGCCCCCCAGTCCCATGGCCACGAAGCCCGCGGCCGCCGGCACCAGGCCGCCGAAGATGCCCATCAACCGCCGCTGGCGGTAGAGGGCGACCACGCGGATCTCCTCGGTGGTGGCCTGGGTCGGTCGCCTCTGTGGCGTCGCCACCCTCACCTCCCCCGTCACCGGCAGCGAGGCCTCCGGCTCGAAATCGAACCGCCAGCCCTCGGTCGCCGCCTCGAGCGCATCGAGCAGGTACGACGCGTCCGACAGCCAGCGGCGGAGCTTCTCGACGTTGCTCACCACCCCCAGCTTCTCCATCACCACGGCCCCGTCGCGCACCTCGATGCAGTCGTAGCGGTCGAACAGATCCACCAGCACGTCCCGGACCATGGGCACGGTCAGCAGCTCGCGCGCGGCCTCCGGGTCGTCGTACTTGACCTTCACGAGGGGATCGAGCTCGCCGTCTCCCAGCCGGACGTCCCCCCAGCCGAGGCTCTCCGCGAACCGAGTGTGCGCCTGGTCCGGCACGATCTCCAGGGTCTCGGGCATCCCCCGCTTCGCCCACACCGCGATCTCGGTGCTCTTGCCGTCCCCCACCGCCTCCTCCGCGGAGATCACCTTCACTCGCACGACCCGCCCCTGGAAGTGTCCCCGCATGGGCGGGCGCTTCCACGGCCCGCCCCACTTCACCTGCAGACCCAGCTCCGAGGCGATCTCGTCCCAGGTCCCGGTGTCGGCAGCGTCGGTCACCCCGTCTCCTCCTCGTTTCCAGTCTATCAGTCCGCCGCGTCGCTGGTATCCTGGGAACGCCGTGTTCCGCACCGCCACCATCCTCGCCGTCGCCTGCTGGGCGGTGGGCTGCGCCGACATCGACGTGGACGCGACCGCCACGGTCAGCGAGCAGATCCCCACCGTCGCCACGGTCGAGTGGGACGTGGCCACCGCCGACGCCGGCGGTGGATTCGTCGAGTTCGGGATCGCCGACGTGGCCGAGCGCCGCACGCGCGCCTGGATCGACGCCGACGGCCACGCGCGCGCGGTTCTGCTCGGGATGAAGCCAGGCTCCAGATACCGCTACAGGATCGTCGAACAGGTCCGCGGCGAGCGGAAGGAGAGCCGCAAGTTCGACCTCACCACCGGCCAGCTCGGGGGATCGCTGCCCGAGCTCACCGTGCCCATCCACGACCCGGCGCGCGCCGCCGGTGGGTACGCCATCACCTCCCTGATCGGCGCCACCGCCGCGGCCGTCATCGTCGATCCCGACGGCGAGATCGTCTGGGCCCACCAGCCCAAGGTGGACTGGGACGGCGTCACCATCCTCCGCGTCACCCACTCCCAGGTGGGCGAGTGGGTCGTGTACAACGCCGCCCCGCGCGAGGAGGGCGCCGCCGCCGACGCCCTGCGCACCATCGTCCGCGTCAGCCTCGACGGCTCCCGCGAGGCCTACTACCCCGTCCCGGACTCCCACCACGACTTCTTCGAGCACGCCGACGGCACCCTGGCCGTGCTCGAGTACGACCGCCGCACCGTGGGCGGCGAGTCCATCCGCGGCGACCGCATCGTCGAGATCGCGCCCGGCGGCAGCCGCCGCACCGTGTGGTCCGTCTGGGACCACTTCGAGTACGACCCCGCCGCCCCCGCAGACGTCGGCACCGGCTGGTCCCACGCCAACGCCCTGGACTACTCCCGCGACCACGACGCCTACTTCGTGTCCCTGCGCAACTTCAGCGCCATCGCCAAGGTGGACCGCACCACCGGCGCCCAGCAGTGGACCCTCGGCGGTCCTTCGAGCGACTTCGCCGCCGCCGACGGCACCACCGAGCTCTTCCGTCACCAGCACCAGTTCCAGATCGTCGACGACTCCATCGTCATCTTCGACAACGGCGTCATCGAGAACGGCGACTCCCGCGCCGTCGAGTACCACCTCGATCCCGACACCGGCCTCGCCGAACACAGCTGGGAGCACCACGCCGATCCCCCGCTGTTCTGCGCCATCCTCGGCGACGTCCACCGCCTACGCTCCGGCAACACCCTCGTCACCTGGTCCGGCCAGGGCCAGATCGACGAGGTCACCCCCGGCGGCGAGGTCGTCTGGCGCGTCCGCGCGGGCATGGGCCACGGGTTCGGGTTCACCCGCTGGCGCAAGGCGTTGTTCGACGTGGTCCGGGCGGACCTGCCGGTGGGGGCGCTGACCTGGGAAGACGTGGAGTTCGTCCAGCCGTAGCCTCGACCCGCCATTCATACCCGAGTTATACTCAAGGTATGAAGACAGCCATCTCGATTCCCGATCCCCTCTTCGATGCCGCGGAGGGACTCGCCGAACGCCTGGGCATCTCGCGCAGCGAGCTCTACCAGCGCGCAGTCCGCGCCTACCTCCACGCCCACCGCGCGAGCGTCGTCACCGAGAACCTCGACGCCGTGTACGGCGCTGACGAGAGCCGGGTGGACGCCCTCCTCGACGAGATGCAGTGGGCCTCCACCGCGGGAGACGACGAATGGAGGTGAGGCGGGGGGAGATCTGGTGGGCGGAGCTCCCTGCGCCCCGCGGCTCCGAGCCAGGCTACCGGCGACCCGTGCTGGTGCTGCAGTCCGACGCGTTCAACCGTAGCAGGATCCGCACGGTGATCGTCGCGGCGGTCACGACCAATCTCCGGTTGGCCCAGGCTCCCGGGAACGTCGGCCTGTCGCGGCGCCGCAGTGGATTGCCGAAGGATTCCGTCGTGAACGTGTCGCACATCCTGACGCTGGACCGAGCGTTCCTCGGCGAGCGGGTGGGGCGGCTGACTGCATCGAAGCTGTCTGCGGTCGAAGAGGGTGTACGCCTGGTTCTCGGTCTATCCACGCTACACTGGACGTGAACCCGGGGGGACGATGCCACTGACCAGGGCCCTGTTCGCCATCCTCATCTTCGCGGCGTGGTGTGGCTGCGGCGGAGAGGAGCCGATCGGCGACGACGACACGGTCGAGGAGCCCACCGACGAGCCCGATCACCCAGATCCCTGTGCGCCGTGCGACGGCGACGTCCACGCGTACGGCGCCACGGACCTCGAGGCGATCGAGGGCTGCTCGAGCATCGAGGGCGACATGACGATTCGCGGGCTGCCCGCGGGCTTGGCCGTGTCCCTGGTCTGCCTCGAGTCGATCTCGGGGAGCCTCGAGATCACGGACAACGAGACCTTGTCGGACCTGGATCTGCCGTACCTCGTCGGGGTGGATGGCGACCTCGTCGTCACCCGAAACGACGAGCTGACCAGCCTGTTCGGATTGATGCGGCTGGAGACCATCGGAGGCGGCCTCGACGTTCGCCAGAACGGTGATCTGGGCAGCCTCTTCGGCATGCCCAGCCTGCGCAGCGTGGGGGGGGACGTTCGAGCCGAGCTGAACGAGGAACTGGTGAGCTTGAGCGGATTGACGAGCCTGGAATCCATCGGCGGCTACCTGCACGTGACGGACAACGCGTCCCTCACCAGCCTGGGAGTCCTGTCCTCGCTGGAGTCCATCGGCGGGGACTTCTCCATCCAGTGGAACGACACGTTGAGCCACCTCGGCGACCTCTCCTCGCTGAGTACCGTCGGGGTCCAGGTGCAGATCGAGGCCAACCCTGCGCTCGTGGACCTGAACGGGCTCGGTGGTCTGGTGGAGGTCGGCGGGGACGTGTCCATCCAGGATCACGCCGCGCTGACCGCGCTGGGGGACCTGTCCGCCCTGCGGGCGATCGGTGGCGACCTGCAGGTCATGAACAACCCGGCGCTGGTGGAGTTGGGCGATCTCTCCAGCCTCGAGTCGACGGGCGGCCAGCTGGAGATCACGGGCAACGACGTTTTGGCCGAGCTGGGCGATCTGTCCTGCCTCGGAGAGATCGGCTGGGACCTGCAGGTGCACTCGAACCCGGCACTGCAGAGCCTGCAGGCGCTCGATCACCTGACAACGGTCGGAGGTGACATCTCCATCTCGGGGGGCGATGTCCTCACGGACGCCGGCCTCCGCTCGCTGGTCACGGTGGGCGGATACGTGACGCTCGACCACAACCAGGGTCTGGTCCATCTCGAGGGTTTCGACGCGCTCGAGGCCGTCGCCGGCTTCCTCGAGATCTCGAACAATCCCCAGCTGCAGACCATCGACGGATTCGACAGCCTGGTCTCCCTGGGCATGGACACCTACCCCCACGAGGACGCCGGCAGCCTGCAGATCTGGTCGAACCCGGCCCTGGAGACCATCGGCGGCTTCTCCCAGCTCTCCGAGCTCGAATCGGGCATCGACCTGTGGGGCAACACCGCGCTCGAGCAGCTACCCGCGTTCCCCAGCCTGGTCGCCCTGGAGGCCGGGACGTTGGTGATCCAGCTGTTGTCGGGCCTCTCGGACCTGGAAGGATTCACGTCGCTCGAGGCCGTGGGTGGCTGGTTGGTCCTGTACGACAATCAGGGATTGCGGGACCTGACGGGATTCCCCGCGCTGGCATCGGTCGGCCACCTCCAGGTCCTGTCGAACGCCGCCCTGGAGAGCCTCGGCGGTTTGCCCAGCCTGACCTCGCTGGACAGCCTCACCGTGTCGAACAGCGACCAGCTCACCGATCTATCGGGGCTCGAGGGCGTCCAGAGCATCACGTACGAGCTCGACGTCGAGAACAACGATGCCCTGACCAGCCTCTCCTTTCTCCCGAGCCTCGCTGGCGTGGAACAGGTGGAGATCCACGGCAACGACGCGCTGACCGACATCAGCGCGCTGGCGTCGCTGGTGTCCGTCGGCAACCTCGAGATCAGCGAGAACCCATCTCTCGTGGGGCCGATCGTCCTTCCCGACCTCGTGGAGGTCGCGGGAAGCCTCGACATCGAGGACCACGAGCAGCTGACGGGCATCGACCTCCCCTCCCTCGAGACCGTGGGGTTCGATCTCGAGCTGAGCGGCAACGACGCCATGACGTCCCTGGACGGACTGTCCAACCTGAATTCCATCGGTGGGTCCCTCCAGATCGAGGAGAACGACCTCCTCGAGACCCTCCACGGCATGACCCAGCTCACCACCATCGGCACCAGCCTCCAGATCGAGAACAACGACTCGCTGCAGAGCATCGACGGGCTGGGCAACGTGGACACCGTCGGCCGGCACCTGTACGTCATGGACAACCCGGCCCTGCTCAGCGTCGACTGCTTCTACGGCATGACCTCCGTGGCCGACGCGCTCGCGTTCACCGACAACGCGAGCCTGTGCCAGGACGACGCCGTCGACGTGGCCGACTCCATCACAGTGGGTTGGGGTGTCACGGTGTCCGGGAACGGGGGGGTGTGTGACTGACCACCCCCCAGCTGGGCTCCTGTGGGTGACGTTGACCCTCGCGCTGGCTGTCGGCTGCTCCGATGAGGGCCCCCTCGGCGACGACGACACCGGCGAGGAGCCCGCGGAGGATCCGGCGACCGAGGCCGAGTGTTTCCCCTGCTCAGGTAGCTACTACGTGGACAGCGAGCGGGATCTCCACCGGGTCGCCGGCTGCGAGACCATCGAGGGGAACCTCGCGTTCCAGGAGCTCCCCGCCACGATCGACATCGCGCTCGACTGCCTGGTGTCGGTCGGAGGGACGCTGAGGGTCCATTCCAACGACTTCGCGACCGGCGTGGATCTGCCCTATCTGACAACCGTGGACGGAGACCTGGAGATCCAGGACAACGGCTCGCTGATCCACCTGTTCGGCCTGACGAGGCTCGAGTCGGTGGGGGGTGATGCGAACATCCGGGACAACCGCGAGCTGGCCAGCCTGTTCGGCCAGCCGAGCCTGGTGAGGGTCGAGGGCGGGCTGCACGTGCGGGGAAACAAGGACCTCGCCAGCCTCAGCGGACTGAGCCTCCTCGAGAGCGTCGGGGACGATCTGTACATCGCCGACAACGTGTTCATGTCGACCGTCGGCGCGCTCCCGGTCCTCGAGAGCGTCGGCGACGATCTCCAGATCCTTCACAACGACACCCTCGAGCACCTGGGCCAGCTACCGGCGCTCCGAACCGTCGGTGACAGCGTCGAGGTACAGGGCAACCCGGTGCTCTCCAGCCTCGACGGTCTGGGCGGCCTCGAGTCGGTGGCGGGCGACGTGGACATCTCGGACAACGGCACCATGACGACCCTGGGCGCCCTGTCCTCCCTCGAGGTCGTGGGCGGGCACCTGGGCATCCACGACAACTTCTCCCTGGTCGATCTGGGCGATCTCCCCGCCCTGGAGGCGGTGAGCAGCCTGACCATCGAGGAGAACCCCGCGCTCGAGGACCTCCACGGCCTCGGTGGGCTCGCCCGGGTGGATGGCGATCTGATCGTCGAGGACAACCACGAGCTCACCGGCCTCGAGCTCCAGTCCCTCGAGTCCGTGGGGGGGCAGGTCGAGCTGACCGACAACGACTCGCTTCGGCACCTCGACGGTCTGAACAACCTCGTGTCCGTCGGCTGCGAACTCGAAATCAGTCTCAACGACCAGCTCGAGGACATCTGCGGCCTCGAGAGCCTCACCTCGCTGGGGATCACAGACGGCTACGACGCTGGCGATAGCCTCGACATCCACAGCAACTCGTCGCTGCTCCGGATCGACGGGCTGCACGGTCTCACCGACGTGGCGGGCACCGTGCGGCTCGAGGGCAACGCCGTGCTGACGGATCTCCCGAGCCTGCCGAACCTGGAGCTCCTCCACGGCGCTCTGCGCATCGAGCAGAACGACGCGCTGACCGAACTCGATGGCTTCACGAACCTGCGGACCGTGGGTGATGAGCTGGAGATCCGGCGGAACGAGTCCCTGATCGATCTCGACGGCCTCGGGGCCATCACGTCGGCTGGAAGTCTGAGCATCGGCTCGAACAGCGGCCTCGTGAGCCTCTCGGGACTGGCGAACCTGCAATCGCTCGGGGACCTGATCCTGTACGAGAACGACACCCTGGCGAGCCTCATCGGTCTCTCCGCGCTGCTCTCGGTCGAGAATTCCGTGACGATCAGCGACAACGACTCGCTCACCAGCCTCACCGGCATGCCCCTCCTGGACTCCCTCGGTGGTGATCTGTACATCGAGGGCAACCGGGCCCTCCACGACACCGACGGCCTGGCAGGGCTGCGCGAGGTGAGTGGTTCGGTGCACATCGAGAGCACGGGGGTCAACGGCCCGCTGGCGCTCCCCGATCTCGAGACCGTGGGCCAGTGGGTGTACATCTACGACAACCCCGACGTCACCGCGCTGATGTGTCCCCGCCTCGTGGAGGTGGCCTCCGACCTGATCATCGAGTCCAACGCTGCGCTCGAGCACCTCGACGGCCTGAACTCCCTGGTCACGGTGGGCGGGCCCATCGAGATCCGGGACAATACCAGCCTCTTCGGCATCGCCGGCATGACCTCGATGACCAGCACAGGCGGCCTGTACATCGAGTCCAACCCGCAGCTCTCCCGGATCGACGGTCTGACGTCCCTCGTCACCGCCGATCAGGTCGAGATCCACACCAACGTGTCCCTGCTCAGCATCAACGGTCTGTCGTCCCTCGACTCGGTGAGCGGCAGCTTCGAGCTGTGGCACAACACCTCGCTGCTCAGCGTGGCGGGGTTGGCAGCCCTGACGACGGTCGACCGTGCGCTGAACCTCTGGGGCAACGACGGTCTCGCGAACCTGGAGGGATTCTCCGGTGTCACGACGGTCGGAACCGACCTGTACGTGTGGAACCACAGCCAGATCACCGACCTGGATGGACTGCGCAGCGTCGAGACCGTGGGCGGGGACCTCGACATCCTCGACAACAGCTCGCTGGCCAGCGTGACCGGACTGTCCGGCATCACCCACGTGGGGGGCGACGTATCCATCCACAGCAACGAAGCCCTGTGCCAGGACGACGCCGAGACCGTGGCGAACGCAATCCCCGCCAGCGGGACCGTCTCGGTGCTGGGGAACGGTGGGGTCTGCGAATGAGGGACTGGGCGCCGTTGACCCGCGGAATCCTGTGCATCCTCGTGCTGGCGCTGGGAGCTTCGAGCTGCGACGACGAGCCGGTATCGGACGACGACACCGTCGAGGAGCCCACCGACGAACCCGGCGACGAGCCCACCTGCGCGCCGTGCAGCGGTGACGTCCACGTGGACAGCCTCGGTGATCTCATCGACATCGCCGACTGCTCCACCATCGAGGGTGACCTCACGGTGAACGAGCTGCAGGGCGTCCAGCGTATCGACCTGGGCTGCCTGGAGTCGGTGGCGGGGACGCTGTCGATCGAGGACAACGCCTCCCTCGCCAGCCTCGACCTGGCCTACCTCGAGGCCGTGGGCGGCGACCTGCTCATCGAACGCAACCACGCCCTGACCAACCTGTTCGGGCTGATGCGGCTCCGGACCGTGGCCGGCGATCTGGAGATCCGCAACAACGACGACCTGAGCGGCCTGTTCAGCTTGCCGAGCCTGCTGGAGGTGACAGGAGACCTGATCGTCCGGAGCAACGCGGTCCTCGTGAGCCTGAGCGGGTTGGCGAACCTGGGGTCCATCGGCGGCAACGTGCAGGTCGTGGACAACCCGTCCATGACCAGCCTCGGGGTGTTCTCCGCGCTCGAGACCATCGACGGCGATCTGTATGTCGAGTGGAACGACTCGATGCTGAATCTGGGCACGCTGTCCTCGCTGCGGACGGTGGGCGGCAACGTGTACATCGAGCTCGATCCAGTGCTCCAGAGCCTGGACGGGCTGGACGCGCTGGAGCAGGTCGGGGGTGAGGTCTACCTCCAGAACCTCGACGCGATGACCACGCTGGGGGACCTCTCCAGCCTGCGGACCATCCATGGCCGGCTGGCGATCACGTACAACGATTCGCTGGTCGATCTCGGCGACCTCTCGAGCCTGGAGGAAATCGGCGGCAACCTGACGTTGCAGGAGAACCCATCGCTCCTCGGTCTGGAGGGCCTCGGCGCGCTGAACACGGTCGGCGGGCGGGTGCACGTCTGGATGAACGATGCGCTTGCCGACGCCGGTCTGCACGGGCTCGAGACCGTGGACGGTGATCTGGTCGTCAGCGAGAACCAGAGCCTGGTCGACCTCGTGGGCTTCGACCGCCTCCAGTCGGTCTGGGGGACGCTCGAGATCAGCGAGAACGCGCAGCTACATCAGGTCGGCGGCTTCGGTGCGTTGATCGACCTCGGCTCGAGTGATCTCTACGACACGGGGGACAACAGCCTCTGGATTCGCGACAACGACTCCCTCGTCCACATCGACGGTTTTGGCCAGTTGAGCAGCCTCGAGGCGGGACTGGAGCTCGACGACAACCCCCTGCTGGAGTTCCTACCCCGGTTTCCGAGCCTGGTCTCGCTCCCCA
Organism: uncultured Rickettsiales bacterium; assembly: GCA_964425605.1. GTDB lineage: Bacteria > Myxococcota_A > UBA796 > UBA9615 > CAYRNR01 > CAYRNR01. The sequence goes on from CAYRNR010000005.1 coordinate 68,423, forward strand.
CGACGCTCACCCTCGAGGACCTCGACAGCCTGCCAGACCTTCAGGGCTTCACGAGCCTGCACAGCGTGGGCCAGACCCTCCTGATCGAGGACAACGACACGCTGATCGACCTCGATGGCCTCCCCTCCCTCGCCGAAGCCGGCACGTTGTACGTCCGCTCGAATCGATCCCTGACCAGCCTCACCGGGCTCTCCGCTCTGACCTCGCTGGGGAGCCTCAACATCCGCGACAACGACCTGCTGGTCGACCTGACCGGGCTGGAGGGGATCGAGAGCATGACCACGGGTCTGTGGATCGAGGACAACGAAGGACTGTTGAGCCTCGCAGGCGTGCCCTCGCCGACCCACATCTACGGCGATCTCGAGATCGAGAGCAACCCCAGCCTGCTCGCCGTCGACGAGCTGGCTCTGCTCACCACCGTGACCGGGTCGATGACCATCCGGAGCAACGAGAGCCTGGCGAGCCCGCTGGCGCTACCCGATCTCGTCACCGTGGACGGTTGCCTCTACATCGAGCACAACCGCAGGCTGACCGCCATCGTCCTCCCTTCGTTGTCCTCGGTCGCGCTGAACCTCGAGGTCGAGAACAACGATTCGCTGTCTGCGCTCGACGGCTTTCCCCACCTGACGACCGTGGGTGGCTCCCTCCGCGTGAGCGACAACCAGATCCTCGACACCGTCCTCGGCATGACCGCGCTGCAGACCGTGGGGGGCGATCTGGAAATCGAGGACAACCGCCGACTCACGCGGATCGACGGCCTGGACCAGGTCACCGAGGTGGGCCTGGACCTCGTCGTCGAGGACAATCCCCTGCTCCAGAGCGTGGACTGCTTCCACGGGATCACATCGGTGGGCGCCGATCTGGATTTCGTCGACAACTACAGTCTGTGTCAGGACGACGCCAACGATGTCGCCAACTCCATTCCCGTCAGCGGGACGATCACGGTATCGGGGAATACCGGGAGCTGCGAGTGACGACACGATTCTCCGGCGACTTCGGGCCACCCGGCTTCGTCGCGACGGCGGCCGACTGACCGTCGGCAGACTGTCGCAACAATTCCTGCACAGCCGCCTCTCGGCGCGGGTCTTCGTGGGTGTCGAAGTAGTACCGCTGGAAGAACTCTGCGTCCTCGGTCAGTGTCTCGAGTGACCTCAACGGCGATCCCACCAGCCAGCTGTCGATGGCCGGTTCGATCCTCGTGATCTTCACCTCCGGCGCATGGCGCTCGAGCTGGTCCACCAGCTCGGCGTCGTATCGATAGAAGAACCACCTACGCCTCTTGGACCGCTGTCCCAGGACCACCTCCGTCGTCGGCTGCCAGCGCTCCGGGTGGTAGCGCTCCGCCCGGATGATCTGAACACCGCGACGGTCGAGATACCGTCTTCGTGGCCATTTTTCGTGACCGGGTTTCCGGCGTCTCTCGATCTTCATCCGGGCGGTCTTCCGATCCGTCAGACCCCGCAGATCGACGAGCTCCAGCTGCGAGTAGTAACCGACCATCCCGATCCCGGTCGTGGCGATCACCGGCTCGATCCCCCGCTGCTGCATGTAGCGCGAGAACCGGTCGCCCACCCGCCAGTTGTGGTGCTTCACCACCACCTTGGGGAACCACTGCTTCACGCGGTAGTTGTAGGACTCGTTCCCCATGTACCAGGCGCTCTTGTGCTTCGCGTCGAGAATCCCGACCCCTCCCAGCGTCGCCGTCAGCACTCCGGCCGCGACCGCCCCTCGCCACACCGCGTCCCTGCCGAGCCGCTGTATCCCCCGCCTCGCCAGCAACAGCCACAGCGGCAGGGTGACCAGGAAGAACCTCCCGTACATGAAGTCGCCACCCACCTTGATGACGTACAGCGTGTAGGCCGGAAGCGCGACGACGCAGAACACCACCAGCGCCCGGCTCCCGCGAGATCGCAGCGGCGGACACGCGCCGATCGCTGCCAGGGGGAGGATGACCCACAGGTGGGCTCCCAGGAGGAACGACAGAGCGTAGATCCCCCCCTGGTCGAAGTAGGCGGATCCCGCCGACTTGGCATAGTAGGTGTTGGGCAGCAGGTCTCCGTAGTAGGTCCACTTCCAGCCAAGGTAGGCGAGGTAGGGAATCACCGTCGCCGTGTACGCCCACACCCGGACCACCGACGGTCTGGAGAACCGGGTGGACGCGGGATCCCATGGCTCTCGCGCGAACACGTCCAGCAGGACGACACAACCACCCGCGATCCAGAACAGACCGTGGTCGGGTCTCGTCAACGTGGCCGCCATCAGCCAGCCCCCTGCGATGCCTGCTCGCCCTGCCGTGGGTCGTCTCGTCAGGAACAGGACTCCCGTCACCACACACAACGTCGCGAACCCCGTCTCCATGCCCGACGTCGCATAGTCCGTCGTCGTGTTCTGGAGTGCATAGAGGACCGCGACCACCGGGAACCCCGCCCCGAAGATCCGTCGCTCGACGTGCCCCAGCACGAGCACCCCCGCGACATAGGCGAGCAGGCAACCGAACAGCGCCACCAGCGGCAACTCACACCCGCTGATCCAGCTACCCGCAGCGACCAGCATCACCCACAGGAAGTTCGTGTACCCCTCGACACGCTCCCCGATATTCCAGACCAGCCCGTTGCCCTCGAGCAGGTTGCGGGCGTAGCGGAGGGAGATGTAGGCGTCGTCGAAGACCGACGCCTTCTGGACCGCGGTCCAGGTCCCCGTGAGCACTGCCGCCGCGACCAGCAGCCTGCTCGACCCGGCCAGCGGCCTGGACCGGGGCCGCTCATCGATTCCTGCAGTTTTTCGATACAGGACGAACGCTGCCGTCCCCAGGATCGCGAACAGGGCGATCAGCGGCATCTCCTCGCGGACGAGGGTCCCGTATCGTTCCAACATCTCTCGTGCCCACTGGATTCGCATCGTGCCCCGGAACCCATTGTCGGACACATCTGTCGCATTTATCAGGGTTTCATTTACCCGATGGACGGCCAAAGGGTGTACATGGCGCCACCGGCGCCATCACACGACCGTGACGACAGCGGCCGCCCGGGCACGGAACCGCATGGGTCGTATTGGGCCCGGTTCGGGATGGGATCGAGCGTGATACGCTGAGGGAGGTGACTACCAGACGAGGCCGAAATCCAGCCACGGGCCATGTCTGAACGACAGTATCCCCGGCGAGATGATCGTCGACGAGTTGTCCGACGCCTCGTCCCGGTCCTCCGGCTGCACCGGGATCCCCACCAGCGCCATCTCCACCTGATACGCCGGCCTCACATAGAACCCCAGCCCCCGCGACGCGTACCACCGGTTCATCGACAGGAACCCCACCTTGAACACACCCCGCATGGTGAAGTTCACGCCGTTCTCCGGACTCTCCGGCGTCGGCAGCCTGTCGAACCGCATGATCGTGAACCCGATGTCGAAGGCCGCATCCACGAAGGGCTTGTTGAAGCGGTTCTCGTACTTGCCGACATAGTCCAGCACCGACGTCCCGATCATGAACCGCACGTTGTTGAAGTCCACGTCGCGGAAGTACGACCCTGTGTAACTGTACGACGTGCTGCCCCCGGGCCTGTACCAGGTGTGCAGGGTCGTCGGCAGCGAGTACTTCGTGAACGTGATCCCGTACTTGACGCGATACTTGTTCAGGAAGATCGCCTGGCTGTCGATGTAGTCGGTCCTCACCTCCTGCCACTCGCCCGGGGTGGCCTCCAGCGAGGCGCCCCCGAGGTCTGCAGGCAGCACAGCCCCCCGATACCGCCCCCACGTGAACTGGACCTTGACGTCGTGGCCGGGGAACGCCTTGTTGATCTTCACGTTCCCGCTGACGATGCCGGTGCTCTCCTCGATCTCCTCCAGGGCCTCGTCCATGATCGACTGGGCGTAGCTCACCGCCAGGTCTATTCCGAAGATGCGCGCCTCGAATGCCCCGGTGAACAGCAACTTGTTTGCGACAGAATATTCGTTGCGGTCGAAGCTCAGCCCAGCCGTGTACTCGGGCTTGGGCACGATGTCGATGGGGTTCCACATCGTGTACCAGCCACCGACACCGCCGAGCAGGGTGACGCCCTTGTAGCGGTCCTCCCAGCGCCCCGTGGGCAGGATGCGGTACTCCTCGAGGTGCCGTGGCGAGTCGAAGCGGTGCCAGACGCGCTCCTTCTTCAAGATGTCGTGCCAGTACGACAGCCACACGGTCCCGTCGGCGGCCACGCCGAAGAACGGGAACCAGCCTGTGTTGTGCGCCTCCTCGCGCACGACCGTGTACGGGAACCCCTGGACCTCGCCACCGTGGACCGTGGCGACCTTGAGCCCCTTGTTGAAGGAGTTCCGATAGTAGTAGTAGACCGCGTAGGCCGTGTCCCCGCGGGCACAGGCCTCCATCTGCCAGCCGCTCTCCTTGCCGTCGATGTAGCGGGTCTCCCAGTCACGCGCGTCCCGGCTCACCGCCACCTGCGTCGACGACCCCTTGGGATCGTGGAAGAAGATGTAGAAGAACCCGTCCGAGGTGACCACCGGGCGGACGTCGTACTGGGACATCCGCGCGACGGTGGTGACCTCGGGGTTCTCCCCGAAGGGCGCCAGCACGATGGCGTTCTTCTGCCGCGCGATCATGTACATCGTGCCGGCGAAGTACTGGAACATCACCGCTGGATCGCGGCGCCCGCGACCGCCGATCCACGCCAGCTTCGCGGCGAGGGACGCGCCCTTGAACGGCAGGTTCACGCCGTCGCCGTCGTAGTTGACCCGGCGCGACGTCTTCCAGTCGTCCCCCTTCTTCTCCATGCGCTCGTACGCGTAGGCGACCCGGCCCTGGGGATCCACACCGACACCCAGCGGGGTGAACCGCTTCTTGTCCGTGTTGCCCTGGCCGATCTTCTTGCGCTTGCCCCGCGAGTCCATGACCGCGAGCTTGGTGTAGGTCTGCCGGTTGTCGCCCTCGCCCGTGGACTTCGAACCGCGGTAGAGGCACACGACGTACCCGCTGTCGTTGGCGTCGCACATCACCGACGCGACCGAGAACTCGTCGTCGTCCTTCACGTGGAGGACCACCTCACCCGAATCGAGGTCGACGACCCGGTTGCGGCCCGTGACCGCGAGGACACGCTGCCCCGCCTGGAGAAGCCGTTCGACGTCGCCCGCGGGCGCGTCGACCACGGGCGGGATCGACTCGCCGAATGCGTTGCGGCCGCGCATGTCGGCCATGGGTGGTTCGTCCTGGGCAGTGGCGGGTGTGGCGAGGGCGAACAGGGTCAGGAAGATACAGGCCCAGCGTGCCATGGCGAAGCTCCCCCTTCCAATGGTCGGACCAGTCTACTACGAGGGGGTGGGACTGCGCTGGAGCGCCAGGGAGCCGGTCAGGACTTCGGCACCCGGAACGGGGCGTCGATCAGCATGTTCGTCTCGCCGTCGTGCACCGCGTACTGGAATCCCTCGCGGATGGCGTACGCGCCGATCGCACCATCCACGCGCAGCGCGATGTAGGCGACCTGCAGCTCGGCCGCGGCGGGGTGCTTGCGGAGGATACGGTCGACCGCATCGGCGCAGGCGGACGTGGGGTCCATCCCGCGTCGCATGTTCTCCACGACCAGGAACGAGCCGCAGGTCTGCAGCACCTCCTCGCCCACGCCCGTGGCGCCGGCGGCCCCCACCTCGTCGTCCACGAACGAACCCGCGCCGAGGATGGGCGAGTCCCCCACCCGCCCCGGCAGCTTCCAGGCCAGACCCGAGGTCGTGCAGGCGACGGCGAGGTGGCCGGTGACGTCCAGGCCGCACATGGCGATGGTGTCGTGGTCCTCCTCCAGCGTCGTCTCCGGCTCGGCCTTCCACTCCTCCCAGAGCTGGCGGGCGGCGTCGGTGAGCAGTTCGCGCTCGACGAACCCGTGCTGCAGCGCGAACTCGCGGGCGTCGTCACCCACGAGGAGCACGTGGCGGGTGTGGTCCATGACCTTGCGGGCGACGGAGATGGGGTTCTCGATGCGCTCGATACAGGCGACCGAGCCGCCGCGGGCGGTGGGGCCGTCCATGATGGCGGCGTCGAGCTGCACGACACCGGCGGCGTTGGGCCGGCCGCCCAGACCGACGGAGCGACACTCCGGATCGCTCTCGGAGACGCGTACCCCCGCCTCGACGGCGTCCAGGGAGGCGCCGCCGCGGGTGAGCACGGCCATGGCGGCCTCGTTGGCGGCCACGCCGTGCTCCCAGGTGCTGATGACTCGGCGCTGGCCGGCGACCCGGACGGGGGGCGCGGTGCCCGGGGCGGCGTGGGCGAGGGCGGCGACGCCGGCTACACCGGCCGCGGCGCCGAGGCCGAGGGCCTGTCTGCGGTTGACGTTCATCGGTCCTCCAGCTCGTCGAGGGCGCGGACGTCCCCCTCGGCGGCGTCGATTCCGACGCCGAAGTTGTGTTGCTCGTGGCCCGGCTCGCCGGGCAGCGGGGTCAGGTTCTGGAATCCGTCCGTGGCCACGGGATCGGGCTCCTCGCCGCGCAGGTAGACGTCGGCGCCGCCCACGTCGAGGAAGAGCCCCAGGGAGGTGCCCTCGTGGAAGTAGGGACGGGCGGGGTCGACGGAGTCGATCTGCTCCATGGCGCCGGCGACTCCGTACGCGGCGCCCTCGCCGGTGAGCTCGTAGCGATCGTCGCCCGCCAGATCCACGGCCAGGGCGCTCGATCGGCCGTTGGCGACGCCGAGGACGGCCTCGTGGCCCACGTACAGGTCGTCCCCCTCACGATCGAACATCAGCGCGTTGGTGTAGTCCCAGCCGAAGCCCAGCGCGCAGGTGCCGGTGTGCACGGCGCGGTGCTCGTCGTCGCCGGCCTCGTCGATGACGGCGCCGATGCAGAAGTGGGCACCCGAGCCGTGGGAGAAGTTGACGGACTCGTAGACGTCGTCGCCGAGGCTGTCGTAGAGCACCCCGGTGCCGAACCAGTAGCCGCAACCCTGGGAGAAGGTACCCGCGGAGTAGTGGTCCGCGCCGGAGAGGTCGAGCAGCAGGCCGAATCCGCCCGCCCAGCTGTGGCCGTCGCCGCCGTCGCCGCGGCGGCCGAGGCCGACACCCTGGGCCGAGGTGATGTTGCGCTCCATACCGGCGTGGTAGTCGGGGCGGTAGACGTTCTCGGGCAGGACCTCCGCGGCGTACTGATCGTCTCCGCGACCGTCGGCGAGGATCCCGGCGCCGCCGGAGCCGCCGAACCCCTGGCACTCACCGTGGCACTGGTAGCGGTCCGAACCGTCGGCGTCCGCAAGCATCCCCACGCCGAAGAACGCAGCCCCCTGGGAGGAGCCGGCGGCGGTGTAACGGTCGTCGCCCGCCTCGTCCATGAGCAGCCCGACGCCCACCTGGGCCACGCCCTGGGCGAGGGGGCCGTCCGCGCTGTAGCTGTCCTTGCCCGCCACGTCCCACAGGATCCCCACGCCGAGCACGCCGGCGCCCTGGGTGGGCAGGCCGAACGGCGCGGGCAGGTAGCGGTCGTCTCCGGCGAGGTCCACGAGCACGGACAGGGGCAGATCGGGGTCGGCCGGGGCGCCCGCCGGCATCTCGTAGGTGTCGTCCCCGCCGAGGTCGACCACCAGCAGGCAGTCCGAGCAGGTGTGGTGGTCCTTGCCCTCGCCAGTCACCACGATCCGGCCCAGCGGCGTGGCCTGGTCGTAGGCGAGGGGCGGCCCCGGGCGCGGCCCCTGGCGCCCCTTCCAGGCGCGGAGCCGGGCTCGCAGCTCCTCGGTGGTGCGCACGGCCTTCATCGCACCGTACAGCAGGCTCTCCTGGTCCAGCTGGGCCATGACGTCGTCCACGGCCGGGTCGTACCGGAGCCCGTCGAGCTGGATCTCGCCCAGATCGAGGATGCGCCACACGGCGATGCGGTCGTCCCAGGACACCTTGCGGAAGGCCAGGTCGATCCAGCGGCGGGCCTCGGCCAGGTCGAGCACGGCCGTGGCCAGGATGCGCTGGAGTTCTGGATCGACCTCGGCGGCGGCTTCCGCCTCCTGCAGGGCCGGGCGGGGGAAGTCCGCGTCGCGGCCGAAGGTCACGTGGGTCGGTCCGACACCGCGCGCCGCGCGCAGCGCACCGATGGCCTCGGCCAGGGGAGCCTCGCCCAGGGTGCGCTCGGGCAGGTTGACCGAGTAGTCGCGGAAGCGAGACGTGATGCGGCTGACGCCCAGGTGGAACATCAGGTGGTACGCCGCGTCCGGCCGCGCGCCGTCCCCCGGCGCCAGATCGCCGGGCCACTCGTCCCCCACCGCGCCCAGGTACTCCGGGTCCAGGTAGCGCTCGGAGTACGAGGCCATGCCCGCCGCCCAGGGGTAGGTGTGCAGCGGCTCGGCCCACAGGTCCTCGAAGAAAGGCAGCGTGTAGGGCATGTCCGACGGCTGGGGAAACCGGGCGTGGTAGCCCTTCGGGTGGACCCCCAGCTCCGCCTCGACGATCTGTAGCGCCTCCAGCGCGTCGGCCAGCGGATCGGCCTTCGCCTCCGCGGGCGGATCGGTGGCCGTCGCAGGATCGGACTGGACGCGCTCGCGCTTGGCGGCGGCGGTCCCGGCGACCGTGACGGAGGTCAGGAGGACGAGGAGGAGAACCGGGCGTGGCGTGGCTGGCATCTTCCCTGCGTATCACGTCCGCGAAGGCGGGGGTACCCCACCGAGCAGCTAGGGTTTCGCACCTCGTTGACAAGACCCGGATCGAGCGGTAGGAATGGCGTGCTCGGGCGCGTATGGGCGCACCCCCGCGCAACAGGAGGACCCCATGGAATTCACGTTCACCGAAGACCAGATCATGATGCGGGACATGGCCAAGCGATTCGCCGACGAGGTGATCCGGCCGACCATGGAAGAGGACGAGAAGAACCATCACTTCCGCCTCGAGACCCTGCGCCAGATGGGCGAGCTGGGCTTCTTCGGTTGCGTCATCCCCGCCGAGTACGGCGGCCTCGGGCTCGACGACGGGATGCTGACCTCCATGTTGCTGACCGAGGAGATCGCTCGCGTCAGCCCCTCGTGGGGCCTGCCGTTCAACATGCAGACCCAGGGCCCGGCGCGGTCGATCCTGCGCTGGGGCACCGAGGAGCAGAAGCAGCAGTACATCCCCAAGCTCGTCAGCACCGAGTACCTGGGCGCCTTCGCCATCACCGAGCCCAACTCCGGTTCCGACGTGGCGTCGATGAAGACCACGGCCGTGGAGAAGGACGACCACTTCGTCCTCAACGGCGCCAAGACCTGGATCTCCAACGCCCACGTGGCCGACGTGGCCCTGGTCTACGCCATGACCGAGCCCGCCCTGAAGCACAAGGGCATGACCTGCTTCCTGGTCCACCTCAAGGACACCGACGGCGTGACCACGGTGCCCATCGAGAGCAAGCTGGGCCTCCACTGCGCGCCCACCGGCGAGATCTACTTCGAGGACGCCAAGGTGCCCAAGTCCCAGGTGCTGGGCGGGGTCAACAACGGCTTCAAGGTCTGCATGACCATGCTGGACAACACCCGGCTGTCCTGCGCCTGCCGCGCCGTGGGCGTGGGCCGCGCCTGCCTCGAGGAGGCCGCCAAGTACGCCAAGGAGCGCGAGCAGTTCGGCAAGCCCATCTCCACGTACCAGCTGATCCGCGGCGACATCGCCGAGATGGTGGTCCACCACCAGGCGGCGCAGCTGCTGGTGCACAAGGCGGCCTGGGAGAAGGACCAGGATCCCAACGTGCGCAACTCCATGTCCGTGTCCATGGCCAAGTACTACGCCTCGGAGACCGCCAACGAGGCCGCGCACATGACCATGAAGATCTTCGGCTCGTTCGGCTTCTCCACCGAGTACCCGGCCGAGCGCCTGTTGCGCGACGCGCGCTCCTTCCTCGTGGTCGAGGGCACGTCCAACATCCAGAAGATCATCATCTCCGGGGGTTACCTGGGTTGATGACGACGACCCTGGCCATCGACTGGGTGGAGGCCGCCCAGGTGAGCATCACCGGTTTCGTCGGTGTGTTCGTCACGCTCACCTTGCTCTACCTCTGCACGCTGCTGTACGGTGCCGCCGTACGGCGATTCGATGGCTCGGCTGCGAACGACGAGAAATGAACCGCGCCCGGCCGCGAGCCGGGTGACGAAGGAGTTTGACGATGGCCCAGCACGAAGTGATCTTCCCCATGCCCGGCAAGGTGATCTCCGTCGAGATCAAGGCCGGCGACACCGTCGAGATGGATGACACCCTGGCCGTGTTCGAGGCGATGAAGATCGAGATGCCGCTGGCCTCCACCGCCGCGGGCAAGGTGGTGGAGATCAAGGCCGGCGCCGAGGAGATGGTCGAGGTCGACCAGGTCTTCTGCGTCATCGAGGACTGATGTAGCCCTCCTCGCGGAGGCGAGATGGACTTTCTTCAACAGGCGATCCCCGGGATCGGCCTGCTCCACGCCACTGCCGGCCAGGTGGTGATGTGGGTCCTCGGCCTCGTCCTCCTCTATCTGGCCGTCAAGAAACAGTACGAACCGTACCTCCTGGTCCCCATCGGCTTCGGCGTCCTGCTGGTCAACCTGCCCCTCGCGGGTATGGTCGAGGAGGATGGCCTGGTGCGCCTGTTCTATTACGGGGTGCAGTACGAGGTCCTGCCGCCGCTGATCTTCATGGGGCTGGGCGCGATGACGGACTTCGGGCCGGTCATCGCCAACCCGAAGACCCTGTTACTGGGGGCAGGCGCCCAGTTCGGGGTCTACGTGGCATTCTTCGGCACCCTGGCGCTGGGCTACTTCTTCCCGTCGCTGGGCTTCGGCATCGCAGAGGCCGCGTCCGTGGGGATCATCGGCGGCGCCGACGGCCCCACCACCATCTTCGTGACCAACTCCCTGGCCCCGGAGCTCCTCGGCGCCACGGCGGTCTCGGCGTACTCCTACATGGCGCTGGTGCCGATCATCATCCCCCCCATCGTCCGGCTGCTCACCACCGAGGACGAGCGCAAGATCGTCATGAAGCAGCTCAGGCCGGTCTCCAAGCTGGAGAAGGTCCTGTTCCCGCTGGTGTGCATGTTCGTCATCTGCCTGCTCGTGCCCAAGGCGACCCCGCTGATGGGCATGTTCATGCTGGGCAACCTGTTCAAGGAGTCCGGCGTGGTCAAGCGCCTGGCCCACGGCGCCCAGAACGAGCTGATGAACATCGTGACCATCCTGCTGGGGCTCTCCATCGCCTTCAAGCTCACCGCCGACGCCTTCTTGCAGGTCCAGGTGCTGCTCATCTTCGCCCTGGGGCTCGTCGCCTTCGCCTTCAGCGTCGTGGGCGGCCTGTTGCTGGCCAAGGCGATGAACCTGTTCCTGCGCGACAAGATCAACCCCATGATCGGCGCCGCAGGGCTCTCCGCCGTGCCCATGGCCGCGCGCGTGATCCAGGTCGAGGGGATGAAGGCCAACCCGCGCAACTACCTGCTGATGTTCGCCATGGGTCCGAACGTGGCGGGCGTCATCGGTACCGTGGTGGCCGCGGGGCTGTTCATCTCGTTGATCAACGGCTGACCGGACCTAATCCGGCAGCGACTCCACGTACGCCCGCGCCTCCTCCGAGTCCGGAAACGCGATCTCACGGGGCAACAGGTCCAGCAGGGACTGATCGTCGCCCTGGCAGTAGCGCGCGAAGACCGTCCCGGGTCCGTACACGTACTGCAGCTCCTTGCCGCCGGCGACGACCACGACGAATGCCCAGTCCTGGGCCATGAGGCGGTCGTCCTCCTGGCGCTCGAGGCCGGCGCGGGGGGCGGCGGCGTGGATCTTGGTGGGTCCGGGGAGGTGCTGGCGGAGGAGGTCGGCGACGACCAGGCCGATGGCGGCCAGCGGCGGGGTCAGGACCGCGCCGGGGGTGGGCAGGAGGTCCGATGGGGACCGATCGCCGCGGTACTCCATGATCACGTCGTCGAGCCACTCCAGCACGCGGCCCGGGGAGTCCAGGTCCAGGGGGCGCTTCCAGCACTCCTCCATCAGGGCGACGATGCGGGGCGCCACGTAGGGCACGCCCATGGGGCGGATGTCGGAGATGGGGATCTCGACGCCGACCCGGCGCAGGAAGCGTCCCGCCGGCGTATCCGCCAGACCCGTGCGCATCCTCGGGCTCAGGTCCTCGGCGGAGTACACGTGCAGGGCCGCGTCCGGGTACTGGTCGATCACACCGAATGCCCCGCGGAGGATGGCCTCCTCCTTGTCGGGGGTGAGGACCTGGTCCACGACGAGCACCTCGTGATGCCGGCCCAGGCCAGCCACGACGAAGAACCAGGCGAACTCGTGACACGGCGACATCTCGCGGCGCTCGGCCTTGGGCTCACGTACGCGGTAGCCGGCGTCGTGGAACGCCGTCATCACCTCGTTCCAGCTGTTGCGGTAGCTGAAGTTGCCCTGTGCAGGGGGAATCTGGAGATCGGGAAAACCCGCGCGCTGGATCAGGTTCATGTCGCCCTCCCGGGACCCGTGGATTATGCCCCCAGGGCCCGGATTCGTCACGGGTGAAACGCGTCGCGGATGAGAGTCGAAGGCGCGGCGCTGTGGTGGTAGTATCCTGCGGTCCCGTCGGAGGCGACAAGATGGCGTATGGCAAGGCCGAAAAGGGTACTCCCTGGCTGCTGGTGGGTGGCGGCGCGATCTTCGTGATCGCGCTGGTGGCCCTGCTCGTGATGCGCTCCACCGGCGAAGGAACGGACGGCGCGGCCGAGCCCGGCGGGGAGGTCGAGGTCCCGGTCACCGTGATCCCCTCCCCCGACCAGTACCCCGATCCCCCGGCGGACGGGGTGTGGGAGACCGAACCCCTCGACGACGAGCGCTACGTGCAGGTCACCAGCGAGGCCACCTGTCGCGCCCAGCGCTTCCACGGCCCCCCCGAGACCCTGGCGGTGGAGATGAACCGGATCTACTTCCACTACGAGACCAGCGCCCTGGAGATCGCCGCATTCGCCGCCGACGTCAACGCCGACGACACCCGGGCCGTGGCCGTGGGCGAACGGATCGCCAGCGCCATCGAACGCTGCCCATAGGGCCCACCACCGAGATCACTGCGCGATCTGCGAAGCTGGCACCCTCGACATCCCGGCCGTCGTCCCGATCCACAGGTCGGCGCCGTCGAAGTGCACGGCGGTGACCGAGGCCGCGCCCAGGCCCAGCTCGGCGTCGAGGGTGCGGCCATCGTCGCCGTCCGCGTCCACCACGAGGAGCCCACGGTCCAGGGTGCCGAACACGGCGCGGTCCTCGACCCACGTCGCGGCGCCGGGGTTGATCTCGAGGGTCTCCCCGGGCCCGGGGAACGGATGGGCCCAGGTCCCGCCGGCCCGGCGATCCACGCCGCCGCCGTAGGACCCCACGTAGAGTTCGTCTCCGCGGCTCAGCAGGGCGTTGACCCAGTTGCCCGACAGGGCCCCGGGACCCGCGACCACCGTGGGCGTGTCCAGGGGCGCGACGCCACCGTCGGGCCTCAGGCCGCTGATCCCCCCCAGCGTGCCGGCCCAGAGCGCTCCGGGGGCGCGCGCGAGGGCGTACACGTGGGCGTTGACCAGGCCGTCGCGGACTCCGATCCGGGCGACGTCCCCCTCGGCGGAGAGCCGGACCGCGCCCCGGTTGGTACCGAGCCACAGGGCGTCTCCGTCGGACAGCAGGGCGGTCACCGCGTCCCCGCGAATCGCCGCCAGGCGCGGGTGGTCGTGGAACAGCCCCTCGGAGTACCACGCGGCGCCGGCGTTGGTACCGACCCACAGGACACCGCGGTGGACGGTCAGGGCGTTGATCTCCAGAGACGGCAGCCCCGACTCGGGCCCGAACCGGGTCCAGATCCCGTTCAGGAGCCGGCCGACGCCCCGCTCGAAGGTGCCCGCCCAGAGCGCGGGGTGCTCCCCCCCCGGCACGACGGTGATGGCGGTGATGCAGGGTCCGGGCGGTCCTTCCGGGGCGTCCAGCACGCGCCAGCGCCCCTCGTCGCGCAGGACCAACCCGTCGCGGGTGCCGATCCAGAGGCGGCCGCGGTCGTCCACGGCGACGGCCTGGACGTACTCGGACGGCAGGTCCGGCGTCGTGATCTGGCCCCAGTCGCCGGATTCGAACAGCGCGAGGCCGCCGCCGAAGGTCCCGGCGAGCCACACCTCGTCCCCTGCGGCCAGGGCTGCCACGTGCTCGTGGTGGAGGCCCACGGCCTGGACCCGATCGAGGTGGTGCAAGGTGGCACCGACCTGGGTCCCCACCAGCACCACGGGCTCGTTGTCGCGCGTACCCGCGGCCACCGAGGTGACGAACGGATCGGCGAGCCCGTCGGCCACGCCGAGCAGGCGCCAGCCCTCGTCGTCGCGAAGCGCCACCCCCTGATCGAAGGTGGCGACCCAGATCCGGCCGGCAGCGTCACAGGTCACGGCCGTGATGCGGGGGACGATCTCCCACGCGCTGTCGTCGTCGCCCCCCGCGATGGTCATCGGCGAGAGGGCCTCGCCGTCCCACAGCAACAATCCCTGGTCCGCCGTACCCACCAGGATCCCCTCGGCCGACGCGGCGACCGAGGTGCACACCAGATCCGGCCTGGACACCGTGCGCACGAGGGTCCCCCGGATCACCGACAGGCCCCCCTCCGGGTGGGCCACGACGAGGGCGTCCCCGAGGGGAGCCAGGCCCACCACCGCGCTGCGGAGCAACCCACTGCGGGCCGTGTAGACCGTCTCGCGGTCTCCCGATCGCAGGCGGAGGCCGCCGGTCGTGCCGATCCAGGTCCCCGACGGGGTGGGCAGGATCGCGCGGACGTCGGACAGGTGCAGGTGCTCGGTGACCCCGGGCTCCGAGGCGGTCAAGGTACGCTCCGCGCTGACGTGGACCCTCTCGAGGGCAACAGCCAGAGGCGGGTCGCCGCGGCCGGCGATCTCGTCGAAGCGCCGATCCACGGCGCGCTGGAACGCCCACCACGCGACCGCGGCGACGACCACGACGGCGAGCGCGGCGAGCGCGGCCGCGCGGGTACGGGACATCAGGTCACGGCCTGCAGGAGGTCGTCGACGATGACGCGGACGGCCTCCGCGTCGGGGGGGGCCTCGAAGACGCAGGTCAGCAGGCGCTTGCGGGGTAGCTCCAGCACCAGCAGCTGCAGCTCCCCCGCGGCGAGCTGCGCCACCAGGCCATCCTCGTCCGTGTCCGAGAACTGGATCGCCTGGCCGGTGAAGGCCGCGATCATCTCGCGACGGCGGTGGTTCTCCACGGTGGAGGCCAGGCTGCGGCCGCTGCGCGTGGAGATCTGGAAGTCGCGGACCCGCAGGTCGGCGGCCACGTCCGCGAATCCCTCCTTGAGCAGGAGGAACGTCTGCTCCAGCGGTCCCGGGCCCGAATCCACCAGGGCCACCTCCGCGACCGAGTCCTCACTGGCCGACTCGTCCTCGTCCTCGTCCGGGATGGGGCGGAAGGACCGCACGATGATGGACTGCGTGGCGCCCTCGTCGGGATCGATGGAGGGCATTTCGCCCGATATGCTCAGCCGATCGCTGGTGGAGTACAGGGCGGACACCGGAGCCAGGATGCTCGACTCGCTCGTCTCCCACTCCTCCGCCTCGAGGACCAGGCTGTCGCTGGAGCTGAACCGCTCCATGGAGGTGCTGTCCTCCGGCGGCGCGTCGTCGCCCTCGTCGTACTCCGAGGCCTCCTCGAAGGCCTCTGCCGCGTGTTCGTCGGTCTGCTGCAGCTCCATCACCGGCGCGATACGGTCGGTCAGCAGGATCACCGACTCCTCGTCGGCCACCTCCATCAGCCGCACGAAGGTGCGGCAGGCGACGCGGTTGAGCACGTCGATGCGGCGCAAGAGGCCGCGGTCGATCATCCGCAGCCCGTCGTCGAAGATCTCCTGGGCAGGCGCGTCCACGGTCACGGCGATGCCGGTGGGCTCCAGCTCGGCGGAGAAGGCGAACGTCCCCTCCTGGTCCAGCATCAGCTGCAGCAGCGCAGCGCGACCCTTGAGGCGGCCGAACACCGCGTGGACGACCTGGCCGTCCTGCAGCAGCAGCACACCCTCCACCGGCGCGGAGGGGACCGCGACGTGGAGACGCCCGCTGACCTCGAGGCCGCGCAGGAACTGCACGAGCTGCACGAACGAGATGCGCTCCAGGCGGCCCTCCAGATCGGAACGCGGCGACGCGGTCCGGGACCGCTCCACGTCCTGGAACACCTTGTCCACGCGCACCAGCAGCTCTTCCACGGCGAAGGGCTTGCGCAGGAACTCCCGGGCGCCCATGCGCAGGGCGAGCGCGGCCTTCTCGGGTTCGGTCTCCTCCCCGATGAGGATGAACGGCGCGTACGCCGCGCGCGTGCTGCCCTGGACGCGGCGGATGAACTCGAAGCCGTCGATCTCCGGCAGATCCGTGCCCACGACCAGCAGGTCGGGCACGCGGCCGCGCAGGTACTGCAGGGCGCCGACGGGATCCTTCCGGGAGACGACGTGATACCCCTTGAGCCGCAGCGCCGCCTGCAGCAGCGCTACCACGTTGGGATCGTCGTCCACCAGGAAGATGGTCTGCGTTCTCGGCATTGTCCCGCCCCGAGTTCCGCCATGCTCTCGAATGAGCGATCATACATATCACACCGCCTCGAACAGCTGAGGAGTCAGGAGGAGACCGTGACGACGTCTGGAGCACCGCTGGTGGGCGTGATCGGCGCAGGCACGGCGGACGCGGCGCTGGCGGAGCTGGCCTACGAGGTGGGCGCGCGGCTGGCCCGCGCCGGGTTCGGGGTCGTCAACGGAGGCCTGGGCGGGGTCATGGAGGCCTCGTCCCGCGGCGCCGCCGAGGCGGGCGGGCTCACCGTGGGTGTGCTCCCTGGCGCGTCCGCGGCCGACGCCAACGACCACGTGCGCATCCCGGTGGTCACCAACATGGGCCACGCCCGCAACGTGATCATCGCCCACACGGCCCGCGCCCTGATCGCCGTGGGTGGCAGCCACGGCACCCGCAGCGAGATCAGCATCGGGCTCAAGCTCGGCCGCCCCGTGGTGTCCCTGCGCAGCTTCGACTTCGATCCGGCCATTCGCGTCGCGTCCTCCCCCGAGGAGGCGGTGGCCCTGGTGAGGGCCGCCCTGGAGGACCGCGGGTGACGTCTCCCCTGCGCCGCGCCCTGCCGCTGCTCCTGTTCGCCCTGGCCACGACCCCAGGGTGCCAGCGGCAGCCGGACGTGCTGGTGCTGTTCGTGGACACGCTGCGGTCCGACCGCCTGGGATGCGGCGACCCGGTGGGCCAGCTACCCCAGCTGGAGGCGCTCATGGCCGGGGGGACCTGCTTCGACCGCGTCGCCTCCACATCGGGCTGGACCCTGCCCAGCGAGACCTCGATGTTGTTCAGCGCGTACCCCGAGGAGCACCAGGTGGAGCACCGGCACAGCGAGCTCGCCCCCGGGATGGTGTCCCTGGCCGCGCCCCTGGCCGGCGAGGGCTACTCCAGCGCCCTTTTCTCGGGCAACGTGCTGACCTCGCACCCCCAGTACCAGCCCCACCTGGATCACCTGTGGGTCATCCCCAAGACCGAGGAGTTCGCCGACGACGTGGACGCCCAGGTGGTGGACGAGGCGCTGCGCTGGATCGGCGAGGAGGCCGGCGGAGGACCGCTGCTGATGGTCCTGCAGCTCTACGGCCCCCACTACCCCTACTGTCCTCCGGGGGTGGACGACGGGTGGGTCGAGGTGCCTGGCCTGAACGAGGGTGAGCTGGACCTGTGCGACCCCAACCACGCGGATCTGCTGCGCGCGGCCGAGGAGATCGATCCCATCCCCACCGAGCTGACGGCGCGCGTCGCAGAGCTCTACGACCAGGAGGTGGCGGCCACCAGCGACGAGCTGGATCGTTTCCTGGCGGGGTGGGACGAGCACCGCGGGCGGTCCCGGCTGACCGTGATCGTCACCGACCACGGCGAGGCCTTCGGCGAGCACGGCTCCTTCCTCCATGGCCGCTCCCTGCACTACGAGACGTCGGACTGCCACCTGGCGTTCCACGGCGAGGGGGTGCCGCAGCAGGTGGTCGACCGCCCGGTGGAGCTGCTGGACCTGGCGCCCACCCTCAGCGGGCAGCTCGGCCTGGCCCCCTCTCCCCTGTGGCGAGGCCTGGACCTGACGCCGCTGTTCACGGAACCGGATCGGGCCTTCGAGGCCCGCACGTACCAGGTCTCCTCGCTGCTCGACACTACCCAGCGGGCGGTCTCGCTGGAGGGGGAGGACGGACATCGATACCGCCTGCTGTCCTGGGACGACGGCCGGGAGCCGCAGCTGTACGACCGGACCGCGGACCCCACGGAGGCCCTGGACCTGGCCGGCGATCCCGACCACGCCGCCCTGCGAGACAGCCTGGAGGTCCTGCTCGACGAGATGATCCACTCCGCGGGCACGGGCGGTCCGCCGCGGAGCCTGTGACCGTGGCGTTGGTGGCGACCGAGCTACTCTGAGGATTCGCCCGCGAGACCTCGCGCCACCGACTCCTCGATGGGGGCGCTGTTGTCGAAGAACTCCTCGCTGCGCTGGACGACCCCCCGGCCGGCGTCCAGGGCGCTCTTGAGGCCACCGAGCATGGGGAACAGATTGTCCTGGAGTTCCGGGTGTTTGCTGGAGAAGGCGACGAGCTCGGAGACGGCCTGGCCGACGCTGTGCTCGATGCCCTTCCACAGGCCGATGCCCGCCTGCACCTCGGCGCGGTACTCGGCCATGGCCGTGAGCAGTTGCTGGACCTGCGCCACAGGCAGGTCGCCTGCCGGGGCTGCGGGGCGTGAGATGGAGGCCTCCTCGAAGGTGTAGACCTCCTCGTCGGACTCCCGCTTGTCCTCGTTCTCGGCCTCCAGCAGCATCTTGAAGTCGGCCACGTCCTGCTCCAGGCTCACGACGGTCGCCTGGAGCTCCTTCACCTGGCCGGCGAGCTGATCGCGCTCGGCGCTCAGCTCGTCGATACGAGCGTCGGTCTCCCCTGCAGCGGCTGTCTGATCCCGCTGCTGCGCCTCGGATGCCTGTTGCGCGGCGCTACGCACCTCCTCGAGTTCGTCCCGCAGGGCCTGAAGCTCCCCTTCGGCCTGAGCGCTGGCCTCGCCGAGGCGCGCGGCCATGGAGGCGAGCTCGGCCTGGGCTGCCGCGGCGGCCTCCGCCACTCGTTCCTCGGCAGAGGTGTTGGCCTCGGCCAGTCGCTCCTCGGCGGAAGTGTTGGCCTCCGCCACTCGCTCCTCGGCGGATTCGTTGGCCTCCGCCACCCGAGCCATGGCCTTGTCCAGATCCCCCCTGGCCACCTCGAGGCTGCTCTCCAGGACCTGTCTCTCCTGGAGCGCGTCCTGGAGCGCCTCGGCGAGATCGACCTCCTCGCCGTCTGTGGAACGTCGAAGCTCGGCCGCAGCCTCCTCGGCGGCGTCCGCGCGAGCCTCCAGCTCGGCGATCCGGGCTCGAAGGCCGGCGACCTCCTCCTCGTACTGCGTGGTCTTCTCGGCGAGCCGCGTCTCCACGGCTGCGACCGCCTCGGCGCCCTGCGCGGCCTGCTCGGAGAGCTGCGCCTCGTGGGCGGTGACGGCCTCGGAGCCCTGCGCGGCCAGCTCGGCGAGCTGCGCCTCGACGGCTGCGACGGCCTCGTCGCGCAGCACGGTCTGCTCGGCGAGCTGCGCGGTCTGCTCGGCGAGCTGCGCCTCGACGGCTGCGACCGCCTGGTCACCCCGCTCGGTCTGCTCGGAGAGCTGCGCCTCCAGCGCCGCGACCGCCTGGCCACCCCGCGCGGTCTGCTCGGAGAGCTGCGCTTCCAGCGCCGCGACCGCCTGGTCACCCCGCGCAATCTGCTCGGCGAGCTGCGCCTCGACGGCTGCGACCGCCTGGCCGCCCCGCTCGGTCTGCTCGGAGAGCCGCGCCTCGACGGCTGCGACCGCCTCGTCGCGCTGCGCAGCCCCCTCGGCCAGCTGGGCCTCCAGCGCCACGACCGCCTCGCCGCTCTGCGCGGCCCGCTCGGTCGCGGTCCCCAGGTCCTGGCGGAGTTGCTCCTGCTCGCCCTCGAGGTTCTGGACCTTGGCCTCGGCCGCCCAGACCTTCTCTTCGGCCTCGGCGATCTCGGCGCGGGCCCCTTCGATCTCCGCCTTCGTCTCCTCGACCTCCGCCGCCCTGGCTTCCAGGTCGGCCTGGGCCCCGGCGAGTTCCTCGGTCAATCGGTCCATCGCGGCCGTGCGGTCCACCAGCTCGCCCGAGAGCCGGTCCAGCTCGGCGCGCTGCAAGGAGGACTCCTCCTCCGCGGCCGTGGCGCGCGCCTCGGTCGCCGTGGCGAGCTTGTCCGCGGCCTCGGCGCGGGCCTCGGCCTCGGTTACCGCCACCTGGCCCGCGGCCAGGGCCTCGGCGGCCTCCTGTTGCTGGGCGCGCGACGCATCGATCTCGGTCTGCAGGGCCTCCTGCTCCGCGCGGAACTCCTCCGCACGGTCGCCGGCCTCCTCCAGCGCGAGATCCCTCGCGGCGATCTCCTCTCCGAGCCGCGCCACCTCGGCGATCCGCGACTCCACCTCGGCGTCGCGCTCGACGACCGCGGCCTGCAGCTGCTCGTTCTCGGCCGCGCGCTGCGCGAGCGCCTCGTCCCGCTGCGCCAGCTCGGACTCCAGCCGTTCGGCCTCGGCGCGGACGCTGTTCAGCTCCGATCCGCGCGCCGCCATCTCCGCGGTCAGGCGCTGGGCGTCGGATACGCGGGCTTCGAGTTCGGTGCGGATGGCGAGGGTCTCGCCCGTGAGCCGCTCCGCCTCCTGTTCCGCGGCGTTGACCTGCTCCTGGGCCTGCCGGACCTCGTCGTTGCGCTCCCCGAGGGCTGTCTCCAGCTGCTGGATCTCCGCCGCGCGGGTGTCCAGATCGGCGTCGCGCCGGGCCACCTCCTCCGTGAGCTGCTCGATCTCGGCCGCGCGCTGTGCCAGCGCGTCGTCCCGCGCGGAGAGCTGCGCGGCGATCTCCTCCTTGTCGTCGATGGCCGTCTGCGCCTCTGCCGCGCGCTGCTCCAGATCGGCCGTGACCTGCTCCAGGTCGGTCGTGAGCCGAGCCACCTCGTCTGCGCGTCCCTGCAGCGCGCCGTCGAGCTCGGAGATCTGCACGGACAGCTGCGCGACCTCTGCGCGGCCCTGCTCCAGGCGGGCCTCGTGCTGCTCCACCTCCGATGTGCGCGCTTCCAGCTCCGTGTCCCTGGCCGCCACCTCCTCTTCGAGGCGCGCCACGTCCTGGCCGCGCGCCTCCAGCTCGCTCTCACGCTCGGCCAGCTGGCCGTTCACCTGCTCCACCAGGGCCGCGGTGGACTCCACCTCGGCGGCCCGCGCGCTCAGCTCGCCCTCGAGCCGCTTCACGTCGTCGGTCCTGGCGCCGAGGGCCTCGTCACGATCGGCCACGGTGGCGTTCAGCTGTTCGATCTCGGCTGCAGCGGATTCCAGCTCCGCCCGGATCCCCTGGAGCTCCGTACCCTGATCCTCGGTCTCTCCGGCGGCCTTCTCGGCGTCCTCCCGGGCCGTCTGCAGAGCAGCCTCTGCCCGGGTGGCGCGCGCCTCGGCCTCGCTCAGCTCGGCGACCCGTTCGTTGAGCTCCTCGACCCGCTGGACCAGGGCGTCGCGCTCGCCGATCACCCCCTCGAGGCGGGCGAGTTCGACCTTGATACCGCCGACCTTGTCGTCCACGGTCTCGTCCCCGTCCATGGACAGGGACTCCAGCTCCTCGGTCAGCTCCGACACCTGCTGGGTCAGATCTTCGTCCGACGCCTTGGGGGACGTGAGTTCGTCGATCTGCGCCTTGAGCCGGTCGAGCTGCCGGCGCGCCTCGTCGCGCTCGCCGACCGCCAGCTGCAGGATCTCCTGCTCCTCCTCCAGGCGGGCCACACGACCGTCCAGCTCGTCCCGCTCCCGGGCCACGTCGCGGAGCGCGTCGAGCTCCAGCTGAAGGTCCACGGCGCGCTGCTCGACCTCGGCCCGATCACCGGCCGAGGCCTGGAAAGCTGCGAACTCCTCCGCAAGCCTCTCTGCGCGGGCCTTGGCCTCGGCGAGCTCCTCGGCGGCACCCCGCAGGGGTTCGATCTCGGCGCGGACCGTCTCCAGCGCAGCGTTCAGCTCGGCGCGCTGGCTCTCGGTCGCGCGGACCTCCCCCTGGAGGCTCTCCACCTGCTGGCGCAGTCTCGTCGTCTCCTCCGGATCCACATCCGGCGCACGGGCGACCTCCTCCTGGAGGCCGACGTCGGTCTGCTCCAGTGAGGGCTCCTCGGCCCACGCCGTCTCGATCTTCTCGAGGAAGCGCGCGACGAAGTCGCCCTTGAGGGGCTTGGCCACGTAGAGATCGGCGCGGGTGGGCTCGAACCAGTGTCGGACCAGGGGCTCGGTGGCCCCGTTGCCGCTCATCACCACCACGGGGACATCGTGCAGGCTACGTTGCTTGCGGAACCTGTCGCAGGTGTCGAGGCCGTCCTCCAGATCAGCGCTGATCAGCACCAGCTCCGGAGTGCGCTCCAGCGCCTTCTCGTACGCCTGGCCCGTATCCGACACGGTGAGGATCTCCACACCGTCGTCGCCGAGCTCGTCGCCGAGGAAACGCGCGGGTTGTGCGTCCCCATCCACCACCAGGACGAAACGTTCCTGAGCCGTCATGCAACCGGCTCCCTTCCATCGAGTGTAGGCATCAGCCCTTCTTCTTCCAGAATCGCAACCGGCTGCCCCCCGAACCTCCGGGTGTCTCCACTTCCTCCGTGGTCACGCGCGACGCGGCGCGCACGGCCCAGGGATGATCGGGCACGACCCGCAGCAGCATCTGCACGCGGGACTTCGCCGTGTTTCGATCCCCCACCTTGACCGCGATCCGCGCCAGGTATTCCAAGGCCTTGACATGCCTCGGCTCGAAGGTCGCGGCGAGGCGCAGGTACTCCTCGGCGGCCTCGCCGCTCTCCGGTGTGAAGCCGCGCGTCATCCAGGTGCACCAGCCCAGCCCGGCGAGCACGTCGGCCGAGGACGGGTTGTCCCGGCGAGCCCGCTCCAGCAGCCGCATCGCGCGGTCGAAGTCGGCGTTCTCCATCAGCTGCACGGCCTGCTTGTAGTGGTTCTCCCACGGCGAGATCGTGTTCGACCGCAGCGTGGAGGACCTCGTCGTCGTGGCGTGGGAGGACGCGGTACGCGCGCTGCGGGTGCTGGAGCGCACCAGCGGCGCGGAGCCCTGCGCGAGGCGACGGTTGTAGGCCTGCCGCAGCGTCTGATCCGACATGGTCTGCCAGACGCGCCGGGCTGCCGTGGACAGGTCGCGGGCGATCTCCACCGCCTCGTCCGGCAGTCCCTCCGCCGTGGCCGCGGCCTTCCAGTGCCGGGCCAGGCGTTTGTAGGCCTTGCGAATCTCCTTGAGCGACGCGCTCGAATCCACCCCCAGGAACGCGTAGTAGTCCTTGCCCATCCGGTGCTTGTGCGCCGTGGCCAGCAGCTCGGCGATCTCGTCGCCGCTGCGCTTGGCCTCGGGCGCCCGCTTGGCCTGTCCCAGCGCCTCGGCCCCCTGGGTGGTCTCTGCCGGATGACCGGGCAACAGGCTGGACTCCATGGCAGACCAGGACATGTTCTTGCTGGGGAGTTCGGGGATGCTCTGGTCGTCCAGGGAGGTGCTCTGGCCGGGCTCCTCCTCGGGTTCGTCGTCCGGCTCCAGCTCCTCGGACAGGTCCAGCTCGAGGTCCTCGTCCTCCACGCGCTCCTGGACCCAGGATCGGATCTCCCTGAGCGGCCCCGGAGTCGTCCTCCCGCCGCGGTCGACCAGGCCGAGGATCTCCATCAACCACAGGAGCTTGGCGAGGTTTCCGGAGCGGTCGGGGATCTTGCGGAACAGCTCGTCCACGGACGAGGCCTCGCCGATGGCCGCGGGCAGATCGAGGAAGGGCTCGTCCACCTCCAGGCCGGGGAAGATCTCCGAGATCTCCTCGCACGGCGAGACGACCCCGGCCTCCGGATCGGACACGAACGCCAGGATCTGGTCCATCTCCAGCTGCTGCTGCACACCGTGCCAGATGGCCTTCAGCGGTGTGAAGTCCCCGATCAGCACGGGATCGATGATGGCCGGGTCCAGGCCGTCGCGGGCGTCGAAGGACCAGGTCCCCTGCTCCCAGGAGAGGGCGCCGGTGTAGCCGCGCTCGAGCTGGGCCCGCTCGTGGGCCGCGAGATCGTCGGCGGTGAGGCTGCCCGCGACCACCAGCACGTCGCAGAGATCCTCGTCAGGGGCGAGCTTGCTGGTGATCCACTTCATCTGCTCCTGGGCGATGGCGCCCGAAGCGACGAGGGTGTGGCTCAGGGTCTCGGACTCGAGACTGGAGTGGTACCAGACCGGCACACCGCCCACGAGGAACACCTCGCGCCAGTGGTGGCCCGAATCCACGCGTAGCACTCCGCTGCGACGGGCGCCGAACAGGCCGTAGATCAGCGCCAGGTACGTGGCTCTGTCGTGGGACCCGGTTCTCCTCGCCGTCGACGTGTTCTCCGTCTGGCTCAACAGCTGCCTCCGTCGGGTCGGGCGCGTGGTGAGGCGTCTGTGCCGCGTCATTGCGGCGATTCACCCAGGGCCAACCTTGCGCCGTCTTCTCCCGCTCGCCCTCGGCTCTCGAAACCCAGGGGCCCGGGTTCCTCCCTCGCTAGTCGGGGCACAGATATTATAAGCGCGTTGGTGCGCGCGGGTGAAGCTGGCCCGTGCAGGCACCGACGGGAGGACCCATGACGTCGTCCGACTCGCGCCCACTCCCCTGGCAGGATGACCGCTCGTTCGCGCTGGAGCTCATCCGCGCCATCGTCCATCGCTGCCCGCGCCGCCAACCCGGCAGCGACGACGAGCGCCGCGCCCACGACATGCTCGCCGGAGTGTTCGACGATCTGGGACTGGACACCCTGTCGCGGCCGTTCCGGTACAACACCAACCTCTACGCCAACCTGGCGCTCCACTTCGGGTTGGGGACCGCGGGCTCCCTCGCCTTCGCCGTCTCCCCGGCGGCGGCCATGGCCCTGCACGGCACCGCCGGGATCTCGTACCTGGGCGACTCGACGCGCCGGTTCCTGCTGCTGAGACGGCTGCTGGGCTTTCGCACCTGCCACAACCTCCTCGCCACCCTCCCCGCGGCGGGCGCCCCGGTGCTGCGCGTGGTCCTGATCGCCCACGCGGATGCCGCGTTCACCGGCGCCCTGTTCGACCCGCGGCTCGTGGAGCGCCTGGTCGGGTCCGGGGGATCGCCGGCCAAGCGCCTGCTGGCCAAGCCCATGCGGCTGGCCGCCTACACCCAGCTCGCCCTGGCCGGTGTGGACGGCCTGGGGGTCGCCCTCGGACCCGCCCGGCACCTGCTCTGGCCCGCTGTCGCCGGTCTGAGCGTCCCCGGCCTGCTGGTGTTCCTGCTCAACCTGGAGATCGTGCTGCGCAACGAGATCGTCCCGGGCGCCAACGACAACCTCAGCGGCTGCGCCGGCCTGGCGCTGCTGGCCAGCCGGCTCGTGGCCACCCGCCCCGACGACGTGGAGCTGGTGTTCGTGATCGCCGGCGCCGAGGAGGCGGGCACGGGGGGATCGCGCGCCCTGGCCCAGCAGATGAGGGACGTATGGTCGCCGAGTGACACGGTCGTCCTGGGGGTGGACGGGCTCTCCGGCGGGGAGCTCAGCTACTTCCACGAGGGGGACATCTTCCCCCTGCCCATCGCGCCCTGGCTTCGCCAGCAGATCGAGGGTCTCGCCGCCGCACAGGCCCGCTTCGACCAGGTCGCCGTCCACGAGATGGACGTGGGCGCCACCGACGCCGGGCCCTTCCAGGCCGCGGGCTACGACGCCGTCTGCATCGGCCGCGTCGACCGCGCCCTCGGCTCCCCCCGCCACTACCACCACCCCACCGACACCCCCGACAACCTCGACATGGACGAGGTGCTCGAGGCCGTTGATTTCATCGAGCTGCTGGTGAACCGGATCATCGACGTCCGAGCAGGTCGATGAACTGAAATCTGAAATATCCCTACTCCTCCACCTCGTCCACGGTGCAGACCAGCGCCCCCTCGTGGAGGCGGACGTCCACCCGCTCCCCCGGCTCGACGGCTGCGGCCGCGGTCAGGGGTGTCCCGTCCCGCGACGTGATGGAGTAGCCGCGCTCGAGCACGGCCAGCGGGCTGAGGGCGTCGAGGCGGCCGGCGGCCTGCCGCAGCGAGGCGCCCTTGAGCGCGACCAGGTGTTGCTGGCTGCGGACCAGGGCCTCCCGGGCCGCGCGCACGTTGCGGCGCTCGGCGACGATACGCTGGGTGGGTGAGCCCGCTTCGAGGCGCTGGGCCAGGTTGTGCAGGCGCTCGCGCAGATCGTCGAGGTTGCGATGGTGGGCGACCGTCAGCCGCCCCTGGAGTTCGTCGCGCCGCTGGGCCTGGATCTGCAGGTAGCGCCGCGGATCCACCAGGTGGCGCCGCAGCCGCTGCTGGACCTCCTGCCGGCGTCTGGCGCCCCGGTTCCACGCGGTGATCAACCGCTGCTGGAGTTCGCCGAGGGTCGCGTCCAGCTCCGCCCGCACGGGCACCGCGATCTCCGCGGCGTTGGACGGCGTGGCCGCGCGGCGGTCCGCGACGAGGTCCGCGATGGTGACGTCCACCTCGTGGCCCACCGCGGAGATCACCGGGATGCGCGACCGGACGATGGCGCGGGCGACCGTCTCCTCGTTGAACGCCCAGAGATCCTCCAGGGAACCCCCTCCCCGTCCACAGATGATCACGTCGGGGCGGCCGTCCGCGTTGAGCAGGTCCAGGGCGGCCGCGACCTCCTCGGCCGCGCCGTCCCCCTGCACCCGCGACGGCGCCAGGAGGACCTCCATGGGCCGATATCGCTCGTAGAGCACCCGCAGCACGTCGCGCAGGGCGGCGCCGGTGGGGCTGGTGACCACGCCGACGCACGCGGGGAGGAACGGCAGCTCGCGCTTGCGCGAGGTGTCGAACAAACCCTCCGCCTCCAGCCTCGCGCGGAGCTGCTCGAAGGCGGCCTGCAGGGCGCCCACACCCCGCGGCTCCATGCGGTCCACGATCAGCTGGGTCCGGCCGTGGGGCGGGTAGAGGCTGATCCGCCCGCGGCACAGCACGGCCATCCCGTGCTCGGGGCGGAACCGAACGTGTCGGTTCGAGCCCCGGAACATGGCCGAGGACAGGGACGCGCCGTCGTCCTTGAGGGTGAAGTACCAGTGGCCCGATCCGTGGGCCGTGTAGTTGCTGATCTCGCCCTCGACCCAGACCGAGGCGAACGCCCCCTCCAGCACGCCCTTGAGCTGGCGGGCGAGCTCGGTGACGGTGAGGATCTCGGGGGAAGCCATGGTCTACATGGAGTCGAGGATCGGGATCATGAACGCCGCGCCCACCCCCAGGAACATCAGGGCGACGAAGGCCAGGGTGGTCAGCGCCATCAGGGCGAGGCCCGCGATGTTGCACATCATGCCGGTCTTCGCGCGTCCGCGCAGCTCCTCGGACAACTCGCCGGCGTCGATCTTGGCCACGCCGGTCTTGCCGAACACCAGCCCGACGATGCCCAGGACCACCCCCAGCGTCCACGCGAAGCACGACAGCGGCCCGAAACCGAGCCAGCCCAGGGCCGCGCCGATGCAGCACCCGAGGAGATACATGGCCAGGCAGGCGATCCCCAGGACCAGCGAGAGGTCGGGCGCGCGGCTGATGTCGAATCCAACGGGCTGGTCGTCCATGGTCGTTCCCTTTCGTGAGGGGTCAGCCTACACGACGGCGGCGCCCCGTGCCCAGGCCACCGGCCATGAAGCACCACACGCCCCACAGGACCCACATCAGCGGGAACGCGACCAGGGCGGCCAGCAGCCTCCCCGGTCGGTAGGCCAGGATCACCTCGCGGGCGCCGCCCTCCACGTCCACCGCCAGGAGTCCCCCGGCGGCCGTGAGCAGCTCGGCGGGTTCGCCGTCCACCCGGGCCGTCCAACCCGGGTACGCAGACTCGGTGACCACCACGACGCCGGCGCCCACCGCAGAGGTGTCCAGCACGATCTGGCCCGGACCGTCCTCGACGACCTGGACCGGCGCGCGGGGAGGCTCGAGGGACGCACCGGCGGGCAGCGGCGGGAGGGCCGCGTGCAGGGAGGCCCTGGGCCAGGGTTCGGGGACCCTGTAGACCCGCACCGGGCCTTCCGAGACCCGCTCGAAGGGTGAGGGGAGGTCGTGCATGCTCTGCAGGTGGGTCACGCCGAGCGCCTGCACCACGTCCAGCCGCTGCTGGATGCGCGCGATCCGATCCGGGGGCAGCAGCGGCTCCAGGCCGAGCCCGGCCAGCCCCACCAGCTGGTACTGGGACTGGACGCGCAGCGGCGACGGGATCGAGACCTCCCGCAGGCCGGCCAGGATGTTGTCCGACGCCCCCACCATCTCCGCAGAGAGGGGGATGGGAGCCAGCCGGTCCACCACGGCGACGCGCGTCGTCGGGATCCCGTGGAGGGCCGCGTCGTCTCGCACGATCTGGGCGCACGACGGCTCGTGCCGGGCCACCTCCCACGGGATCGGTGGGGCGAACCCGGACACGAACGCCAGCAGATCCACGGCGGCCAGGGCCACGACACACCAGCGGAAGGCGGGGCGCGTCACCGCCAGCGGGATCAGCGCCAGCACGACCACGGCCATCCCCAGGGGCAACAGGACGCGCACCCCCACCGGGGAGCTGACCTCCCGCAGGCCGGCCATGATCCGCTGCACCTTGTGGCCGTAGTAGTCGTCTCCGTCGTACAGGGTGGCCACGGTGATCGGCGCCGCGCCCCCGACGGGTGGAGGTGGGATGTCCAGCGGATCCACCCCTGGCGGCGGGTTCGCGTACAGCTCCCGTTCGACCTCGAGCTTGCGCTCGTAGTAGCCCTCGAAGAGGTCCACGAAGTCGTCGTGCGTGCGCACCAGGTAGGCGTGGAACACCGCCGACGCCACCCACGCCACGGCCAGGGCGATCAGCAACCCCCGGGTCACCAGCCGGTAGCGGCGGGTCGCATCGCGCGCCTGGGCGATCCACGCGTCGAGGCCGTGGCCCGCCAGGACGGCGACCGCGAAGGTGAACAGCAGCGCGAACCGCGCGGGGAACCGCAGCAGGTCCGCGCCCGGCAGCTTGTGCCAGATGAAGAACAGGGGCGTCGCCGGGCCCACCATCAGCAGCGGCGCCAGCACCAGCCACACCGCGAAGAAGCGCACCCCCCTCGCGCCGCTGGCCAGCGCGAGCAAGGCCAGCAGCATGCCCGGAACCCCCACGAAGAAGGCGTCCTCCCAGAACGACTCGCCGTTGCCCCAGTACAGCTCCCCGTGGTGGTGGTGGGCCAGGGGCAGATCCGAGGGGCGTTCGAACCCGAAGGTGCGGGGCAGCACCGCGTGGATCACCTCCTGGGGCGGCAGCGCGCCCTGGGCCGCGAATGCCCCCTCGACGCCGCCGGCCCGCTCCGACTCGCCCGCGAGCTCCAGGGTGGCCAGGAGCTGGGGCAGGGTCAGCAGCACGGCGAAGCCCAGGGCCAGGCCCAGGCGCCAGCCCCGCGCCAGCCGCTGGTGTCGCGGCGGTCCGTCCGGGTATCCGGCGGCCACGCGCGTCAAGAAGTACGTGCCGGCGAGCAGCGCGCCCAGCACCGCGATCTGGGGGTGCCCCGCCAGGACCATCATCGCCGCCGAGCCCGTGGCGAACATCGCGGCGCGCGGGTGGCCGTCCCGGAGGAACCGATCGAGGTTGAGCAACAGCAGCGGGATCCACGCGGCAGAGTGCAGCATGGGCAGGTAGACCACGTGGGTCACCAGGAAACCGCTCGCGCCGTAGATCACGCCGGTCAGCGCGGCGCCTGCGCGCCGGTAGCCGAGGCTCCGGCCGAAGAGGTAGGCCGCGAACCCCGCCAGCCAGGCGTGGACGAGGATGCTCAGGTTCAGCGCCGCCCACGGATCGATCACCCCGAACAGCAGGTTGGGCGGGTACAGGGCCCCCACCTGCGGTTCGGCGAGCATCGGGAACCCGTTGGCGGCGAGGTCGTTCCACAGGGGGAGGTCGCCGCCGAGCCAGCGCGACGCGGTCCAGACCCGCCACGGCACGTGGTGCGTCGACAGATCGTGGTACGCCGGCGTGCCCTGCCACGCGGCGAGGCCCGGGAAGGTCACGGCGGCGAGCAGCGCGTACCCCACCGCGGCCAGGGCCAGCTCGGCCCGGCGCGTCAGACGGCTCTGCTGGGGTTCGTCCGCGTTCACGAGTGCGGAACACTCTACACCTGAGCGGGTTCTCTTGACAGGCACCGGGCGCACCCTCAGGGTGGAGCGTCCGTCGGCGACGACATGATGGAGGCCCCATGAAGCGCAAGAACCTGGCCATCGGCTGTGGACTGACCAGCGTGCTGTTCGGCCTGGTGCTGTTCGTGATGATCGTGCTGGCCGCCAAGGGCTGCCAGGGATGCGTCTCCGGTGGCCCCTACGGCATGGTCCGCGAGGCCGCGGCCACCGACACCCGCATCACCGAGGCCCTCGGCGGCATCGTCACGGTCAGCCCCATGCCCTCGGGCTCCATCAACTACATGAACGGCGAGGGTCAGGCCGACCTCAGCTTGCCCATCGACGGGGTCGACAAGGACGCCGAGTACGTCACCGCCGTGCGCAAGCCGCGCGGCGCCTCCGAGTGGGAGATCGTCACCGCCCAGCTGATCCTGGACGACGGTACGGTCGTGGTGCTGGATCCGCCTGTGCAGTAGCCGTCAGGCGGTCTGTCCCGCCGACTCGGGTTCGGTCACCGGGGCGGGCGCCGGGTCCTCGGGCTCGGGCTCGTCCGACTCGGTCTCCGGCTCGCTCGGAGTCCCCTCCCCTCCACCATCCACATAACCCAGGGCCTCGAGCATGGCGCGCTGCTCCGGGGACATGGCGTCCACGTTGCCGGAGTCGTCCAGGGCGCCGCTGCCCATGACGGCGTTCACGCCGATGCGGGCGGCGTCCACGTGGCCGGGGTGCTGGTCGGCGACGTTGTGGGCCTCGTCGGGGTCTTCGTGGAGCAGGTAGAACTCCTCTTCGGCTTCGGGCGGCGGCGAGCGCAGGTACTTCCAGCCCCGCTCGCGCAGGCCCACGTGGAGTCCTGAGCCGATGTGCCCCATGCGGCCCACGAGGAGGGCCTGGACGTCGCCGGTCTCCTGTCCGCGGATGCGGGGCTCGAGGTTGCGGCCGTCCATCTGGGCGGCGAAGCGGAAGCCGATCAGGGACAGGGCGGTGGGGAAGAGGTCCTGGACGCGCACCTGATCGTCCACCACCACGTGCTCGTCGCCGAGGGAGGGGGCGCGGAGCATGAACGGCACGCGGACCGTGGGATCGTACAGGCCCATGTGGCTGAACTGGACGTCGTGCTCGCCGAGGGCCTCGCCGTGATCGCCGAGCACGACGATGACGGAGTTGTCGAAGACGTCGTAGTCCTCCAGCAGCAGCAGGAAGTCACCGACGCGGCGGTCGAGGTGGGAGCACTCCTCGGCGTACAGGCTGCGCAGGATTCGCTTCTCGTCCTCGGAGTAGTCGTTGCGACGCTCGTCGAGGATGGCCACGTGGTCCACCCGCGGATTGCCGGGGGTGCCGTTGTTCTCGAATCCCTCGAGGCCGTGGGGGATGTACGGGGCGTGGGGCTCGAAGTAGTGGACCCACAAGAAGAAGTTCTCGGTGTAGTGGCGCGACAGCCACTCCATGGCCCGGTGGTTGGTGATCTCGGCCGGGCGCTCGAGCTCGGTCATCTTCGCGGGCTGGCCGAAGCGGTAGCGCAACCAGATGGACAGCCGCCGCAGGGCCATGTCGTTGCGGCCGCGCACGCGCCCGGAGAAGTCGTCGTCGTAGACGTCGAAGCCCTGATCCAGGTGGAGGTCCCGGTCCAGGGAGTAGGCGGAGACGAACGCGCCGGTGGAGTACCCCTGGTCGTGGAGGAACTCCGCGAGGGTGTCCGCCGACTGCGCCAGGGGAGAGGCGTTGTCCAGGACGCCGTGATCCAGCGGGTGCAGCCCGGTGAGCATGCTGGCGTGACTGGGCGCCGTCTCCGGGATGGGGCACACGGCGTTGGGGAAGTAGACGTTCTTGCGGGCGAAGTAGTCCAGGGTGGGGGTGTTGACCGCGTCGTTGCCCAGGAACGACAGGTGATCCGCCCGGTAGGTGTCCAGCGTGATGAGCACGAGGTTCGGCAACGCCTCGTTGATGTGGGAGCCGTACCCCTTGCCACCGGCGGGGGGGTGCACGACCCCGCCGACGAACAGCACCATCACCAGCACGGGCGCGGGCAACCACAGGGGGATCACCGCCGGGTGCCCCTCGTCGCGGCGGCGCAGGATGCGGTGGAACGTCATCCCCCACAGGGCGGCGATGATGGTGACGAAGAGCAGCACGGCCACGGCCCAGGTGATCCCGCGCTCGGCGCGCAGCGCCGTCAGCACCCAGGGGCTGACCATGATCCACCCCATCACCGCCAGGCAGACGCCCACGGTGGGCCCCAGGGACGACGCGAGCAGATCGCGGTTCATCACCGAGCGGTAGTACTGGACCTTGGCGCCGCGCCCGAGCAGGGGGGCGAGGGCGGCGGCGGTGAAGGCACCCACGCCCGCGCCCACGAGCCCGTTGGTGAGCACGGCCACGCAGAACAGCAAGCTCCACTGGGCCGGGGTCATGAGGATCTTGAGCTGGGTGTAGGTGAGGTAGATCAGCTCGCCCGCACCGGCCAGGGCGCCGATGGACAGTCCGGCGAGGGTGCCGTACAGCACCCGCAAGGCGATGAACTTCATGGCTCCTCGCGCTCCTCGCTCGAGTCGTCGTCGGCGGGCGCAGCCGGCGGCTCGTCGAGGATGTATCCCAGGGCCTCGAGCTGGGCTCGAACGTCGTCGGGCAGGGTGGGGGCCTCCTCCACCATGCCCTCGGCGATCCGGGTCAGCTCCTGAACCATCCAGGCGCCCACGTCGGCCTGGGTGGCGGCCACATCGACCGTCTCGCCGGGATCGGCGATGAGGTCGTACAGTTCGTCGTCCGAACGACGGTGCTGGACGTACTTGAACCG
Source organism: uncultured Rickettsiales bacterium (assembly GCA_964425605.1). Classification (GTDB taxonomy): domain Bacteria; phylum Myxococcota_A; class UBA796; order UBA9615; family CAYRNR01; genus CAYRNR01. The sequence goes on from CAYRNR010000005.1 coordinate 101,341, forward strand.
CATGTCCCCGTCGGACCTCAGGGCCAGCTCGGCCCCCGGGCGCTCCAGCCAGGGGGGCTCGACCGTCGCGGCCACCGAGAGGCGGACACCGTCGGGACAGCCCGACTCCCACAGGGGACGCAGGCTCTCACCCTCGAAGCTGTCGGGAACGGGTACGTCCACCAGATCCAGCACCGTGGGGGCCAGATCCATTCCCCTCACCTGACACGGAATCCGCGATCCCGCGCGGACTCCGGGTCCCGCCATCAGCAGGGGGATGCGCAGCGACGCGTCGTACAGGTGGAGGCCGTGCTCGAAGTAGTACTCGTGCTCCACCAGGCTCTCGCCGTGGTCGGCCACCACCGCCACCACCGTGTCGTCCAGCACGCCCGCGCCCTCGAGCACGGCCAGCAGGGCGCCGATCCGATCGTCGGTGTAGGCGATCTCCTCGTCGTACCGGCGGATCCAGTAGTCCGTGTCGGCCACGGCGCGGTACCGCCGGGGCCAGTAGCCGGGCATCTCCGGCCCCTCCACGGCGGCGGGCAGGGGACCGGCGATGGACTCGAGGAAGTCCCCCTGGGCCTCGTACGGGCCGTGGGGATCGAACAGGTGGATCCAGCAGAAGAAGCCACCGACGGCGTTGCGCTCCAGCCAGGGACCGGCCCGATCGAGCACGGCGTCCGCGGTGCGCTCCCGGGGGGTTCCGCGGGCGTAGAGGGCCTGGTCCGCCAGGCGCCGGACGGTGAGGCGGTGGTCGCCCAGGGCGTCGCCGAAGTCGTCATCGAACACGTCGAAGCCGCGATCGAAGCCGAACCGCGACGTCACCGGGTACCCCGCCACGAACGCCGCGGTGGGGATGCCGCGCGCCTGGAAGCCCTCCTGGAGCAGGGGCAGGTCCGCGGGGATCCGCGTGCCGTTGGCGAACACGCCGTTGGTCGTCGGGGGCGTGCTGCTCAGCACCGCCAGGTGGGCCGGGCAGGTGATCGGGGCCTGGGCCACGGCCTGGTCGAAGAGCGCGCCGCGGCGCGCCAGGGCGTCGAGGTGAGGCGTGTCCACGGAGCCACCCGCCGCGCCGATGCGATCCGCCCGGAAGGTGTCCAGGGTGATCAGCAGGACGCGCGTCGGCTCGGCGGACGTCTGGTTCGGGGTCACGCTCAGCGGCGCGGCCGCGCACAGCAGCGCCAGCAGCGGCAGGGGCGCCAGCCAGAGGCGCCGCGACCGCGCCATCCACCGCGAACCGGCCAGCGCGAGAATGACGGCCGCCACCGCAGCGAGGACGAACGCCCCGAGGATCCCGCCGAGGAGCGCTGGAGAGGTCCACGAGTCGTTGATGTGGTAGCCCACGCGCCACGTGACGATCCCGTACAGCGCCACCGCCCCGGCGACGAGGGCGCCGAGGATGGCGGGATCACCCGCCGCTCGATTCCCGGCGATCCACCGGCGGAGGCGCGGTACGGCGAGGAGCGCCGCGCCCGCGAAGGTCGTCCAGACCGCGAAGTACGACGCGGTGTAGAGCACCGCGCGCGCCAGGAACTGCAGCGCGTCACCGGCGTCCGTGTACAGCTGCCAGCTGCGCAGATGCCACAGGGCCTCGGCCGCGCCCACGGTGGCGCCCCAGGCTCCCCCCGCGGCGAGCGCGCGCAGGACGAACGGCCGTGGCCTCGCCTCAGGCGCCATGGCCCCTCCCGTAGTCGTCGAAGAACGGCACCGTGTCGGTGGGGGCGGTGGACATCCGCAGGCGCAGGAAGCCGGCGTAGTGGTCCGGGTGGTCCTCGACCCAGCGGGCGAGCACGTCCATGAACGCCTGGGTGGTGGTGCGCTCGTCGCGCTCGCGGTCGCCCGTGCGCGCGACCTCCAGCGGGGGCTCCATCACCACCGTGTGCCGACCATCCCCGCGGCGCAGGACCACCGCCGGGATCACCGCGGCGCCGGTGCGCAGCGCCAGGGACGCCGGGCCCGCCGAGACGTTGCAGGTGCGGCCGAGGAACTCCACCTGGGTCCAGCTGCTGCCCCCGCCGCCGTCCACGGCGATGCACAGGATCTCGTTGCGCCGCAGCGCCTTGAACACCGGACGCAGGAAGCCGAACACCGAGATGTGGGTGGCCGGCAGCGCCTGCTCGTTGCGCCAGGTACGCGAGGCGCGCCTGAACGCGAAGGGGTTGACGTTCTCCTTGCCCAGGATCTCGCGCCACACCGTGGGGGGGGCGCTGATCTGGTTGATCGTGTAGCCCCGGTGGCCCAGGGCGGCCATGGTCAGCGTGTTGAGCCCGAAGTGGCCGATGAGCAGCAGCACGCCCTTGCCCCCGGCCAGCCCTTGCTTCAGGTGCTCCTCCCCCTCGATGCCCACCAGCTCGTCCACGTTGCCGGCGTGGAGGTGCGGGTAGAGGTGGGGCTCCACGCCGTCGAGCCAGATGTTGCGGTAGCAGCGCGCCGCCAGCTCGGGATCCGCGGCCACGGCCTCACCCAGGGATCGCCGCAGCTCGCCCATCATCCGTCGACGATCGCCGAGAGAGAGGCGCGCCCGGAGGGTCCCCACGAGGTCGCCCGCGCGGAACCGCCACCGGGCAGGGAGGCGGGGGATGGCCACGGCGGTCGCCTCGGAGAGGAGCATGGCCGTCGCGTCCCTGGCGAGTCGGAGGGTCCTGGGCACGGTTCGTCGTCTCCGGTTCGTCGCGGGGTGTCAGCCCCTCGGCGGCGTGTTCGCGATGGCCAGCTTGTCCACCTTGCCCGCGGGGGTCCGCGGGATCTCGTCCCACAGCTCGATCATCCGCGGGACCTGGTAGAGGGCCAGCCTGGCGCGGCAGTGGTCCCGCAGCTGTCGCGCGGTGAGCTCGGCGTCCGGCCGGGGGATGACCACGGCCCGGGCGATCTCCCCGCGCAGCTTCTCCTCGGCGCGCACGACCACCGCGTCGGCCACGTCCGGGTGGGTGCGCAGGGCCAGCTCGATCTCGAGGGGGAACACGCGGATTCCGCCGATCTTCATCATCTCGCTGCGCCGGCCGCAGAAGGTGAACACCCCGTCCTCACCCCGCGTCACCAGGTCGTCGGTCCGGTACCACCCCCCCGCGAAGTGGCGCTGGGTCTCGTCTCGATCCCCCCAGTAACCCCCGACCACGGCCGGACCTTTCATCCACAGCTCGCCGAGCTCCCCCGGGGCCGCCTCGGAACCATCGGAGGTCGACACGCGCGCCTCGTAGTGCCGCGCCACGTACCCCATGGCGCCGGGGGTCCGCTCGCCCACCACACGCTGGGCGATGCCCACGCCCGTGGTCTCGGTGGAGCCCCAGACCGGCACCAGCGGCGCCCCGAGGCTCCGGCTGATCCGCTCGTACGCCTCGGGGGGGAGGTGGGCGCCGCCGGCCTCCAGCATGCGCAACGACGACAGGTCCGCGCCCGTGCTCGCCGCGTGCTGGGCCAGCATCTCGTAGAAGGAGGGCACGGCCATCATCCAGGTCACCCGGTGCCGCTCGATGGCCCGGGCCACGGCCCGCGCGTTGAGGCTGTCCACGAGCGCGCAGGTGCCGCCCAGGGCCAGGGGCCTCGCGAACAGCTCGTGGGGGTGGGCGAAGACGCTGAACATGCACAGGAAGACGTCGTCCGCGGAGTACCCGAGGGTCTCGATGGAGCTGCGGGTGTTCCACTGGATCATCGCGTGGGTCGTGATGCCCGCCTTGGGCCGGCCCGTGGTACCCGAGGTCATGTTCAGATAGACCATGTCGTCCACCGCGGCGGTGTGCGAAGGCCGCGACGACGGCGCCTCGACCACGGTGGCCCACGGCGTCGTCCCGTCACTCGAGACCTCGTCGTCGACGACGATCACCCGCGGCAGGGGCATGCGCTCCCCCGCGGGGATGGACTCGAGGACGTGCAGGATCTGCTGCAGGTGGGATCGCTGGGTCAGCAGCGCCTGCAGTCCGAAGCGGTGCACCTGGAAGCGCTGCTTGTCGTCGGGGAGCTTGAAATTGATGGGTACGGCGACGCAGCCGGCGCGGCCGATGCCCTGGAAGCCCACGGCCACCTCGGGCCGCTTGTCCATCCACAACCCGACGCGGTCCCCGGGCGCGAGCCCGTCCCCGATCAGGTGGTTGGCGAGCCGGTCGGCGAGGGAGTCCCACTGGGCGTAGGTCACCGCGCTGCCTTCCCACAGGATGGCGGGGCGGTCCGGGTGCCGCTCGGCGACCGCGCGCAGGGTGTCCCCGAGGGTCGTCGCGGTCAGCTGGGGCAGGTCGAGGGTCATGTTCACCCGAAGACGTGGATTGGCTCGGAGCGCGGCGAAGTATTGCTGGCGCGCGCGCAACTGTCAACGCGCGCGAGGGCGGGGGTTCACATGAGGGTGCGCAGGGCCTTGGCCAGCCTGAGGGCCACGTCCCGATCCCGGTCGGCCAGGCTCCGCGCGGCGGCGCGGGACAGCACCCAGCACTGGGCTTCGGTCCTCGCCCTGACGGTCACGTCCGGCAGCTCACCCATGAGGAGCATCTCCTCGCCGACGAGGGACACGGCCTGGACGGTCCGGGGCGACGCACCGGCCTTGAGGACCTCCACCTCGCCGTGCAGCAGCAGCAGCAGGCCGTCGGCCTCGTCGTCCTGACCGAGGACCACGTCGCCGCTGGCCACCTCGCGGAACTCCAGGAACTGCTCGACGAGGAACCGCTCGCGCTTGTCGAAGATGCCGAAGACCTCGAAGGAGTCCAGCGGGCTGCCGGACGGCGCGTCCTCGGCGCCGAAGCTCCCCGGGGCGATCACCCCGGAGACGAAAGCGTCGCCATCCTGGGACGAGGTCCCGGAGTTCGCGTCCCCGCTGGACGGGTCCTCCCAGCCGGCGATGGGTTTGTCCACGATGGCTTGCCCCTCGTCGAGGCTGCCGGACCAGGAGAGATCGTCCTCGGAGGGCGCGCCGAACTCCGGACGCATCCCCCACTCCTCCTCGCCAGCAGCGTCCCCGCCGGGCTCGGCCCACTCGTCGTCCTCCTCCCACATCGGCGGTCCGTCCACGCCCTGGCTCAGGGAGTCGTCACCCGCGGCGCTGGGCTGCCACTCCATGTCCTCCGAGTCCTGGCCCGCGGCCGACCGCCCACCGCTGCTCCCCGAGGCGGCGGCGTTCTCTCCGGTGTCCTGCGGCAGGTTCTCGTCGGTGAAGCCGTCGATGAAGGCCTCGAAGCTGACCAGCGTGTCCTTGGGGACGAGTTGCGAGCCGTCGGCCTCGAACGCGGAGTGGCCATCGTCGATCTCGTCGGAGGCCGCCGGGGTGGCGTCCCCGCGCTGCGAATAGAGCGCCGCGGTGACGCCGGCGGGCAGCTCTCGCTCACCCTGATCTTCGAGGCCCGGCGGCGCGGCGTCGTACGCGGGCTCCGCCGGATCGCCATAGGAGCTGTCCGACGACGGGGTGGCCGAGGGGTACGAGGGCCTGGAGGGCCTGGAGGGGCGCTCGGGCTCGGCGGGCTTCACGTAGGGGAAGGCGGCCGGGATCACCTGGTCGTTCTTCTTGGCCAGCGCCTTGGTCTTCGCATAGGAGGCGTCCACCCCCTCGCGCATGGCGTCGATGCTGGCCATGGTGAACCAGCATGCCGCGGCCTCGCCGTGGCGGTTGTCCACCCCCAGCATCTCCGCGAGGGCCTGCAGATCGTCCAGGTCGTCCCGCGTGGGCGCCTGACTGCCGAGTAGCTCGATCAGCGTGTCGATGGCCAGCTCCTCGCGCTTGGCGCCGCGCAGGAGGTGCGCCAGCCGGGCGCGGGCGAGCCGCCGCTGGGGGTGCGCGGCGTCCACGGCCTGGTACGCGGTGATGGCGTTCTGCGCCTCGCCGACCCGCTCGTAGAGCTGGGCCGCGGCGAAGTGGTTCTCCTCCTGGCGATAGCAGTGGATGGCCCGCACGGGCTCGCCGCGCTCCTCGAACAGCTGCGCCGCGCGGTGATACTGCCCCGCCCGCTCGTAGGCCAGCGCGGCCTCGCGCAGCTCACCGGCCTCCTCCCAGGCCTTCCCGGCCTTGTCGTCCTTGCCCGCCTGCTCGTACAGCTCGGCCACGCGCCGCCACTGTCCCAGGAGCTGGGCCATCCGCGCCGCCGGCACGTGGTCCCCCGCCCGCTCGAACAGGTCGGCGAGCACTGTGGCGGACAGCTTGCCCTCGCTAGCGCCCTTGAGCAGCGGGCCGGCCAGGATCTCCCGGTACTTGCGGTACAAGCGCAGGGCCTCGTCGTCCTTGCCGTGACGGATGGCCGTGCGCAATCCGGCCATCACCTCTCCCACGGCCTCGAGGAAGCGGATCGTGGCGTCGTGGCGCCCCTCCTTCTCGAGGACGCGGGCGATCTGGATGTCGGCCTGGAGGTTGTCGCGGTCCAGCGTCTCGATCATCCGTTCGTACGCGTCCGCCGCGCGGGCGTTCAGCCGCGCCTTCTCGAACAGCTTGCCCGCCTGGTGGTACATGCCGAGGCGGAAGTACAGCTCTGCGGACTGCTCCGGCCGGCCGGCCTGCTCGAACAACCTCGCCGCGCGCGGCAGATCACCCGCGACGGCGTAGTTGACACCAGCGTCGCCGAGCATGCCCCCCTGCTCCAGGGTCCGGCCCGCCTCCAGGGCGTAGCCGTTGAGCCGGTACAGCTCGCCGGCGCGGCGGTGCGCGCCGCCCCGGGTGAACAGCTCGGCGGCCCAGAGGCCGTCGCCGGCGCCCTGGTAACACTCCGCGGCCTTCACCCAGAGCTTGCCCTGCTCGTACATCCAGCCAGCCTTGAGCAGATCCTGGCGCTTCTTGGCGTCGATGGCGCGGTCGATCAGGCCCTTGACCTCGTCGTCGCTGAGGCGCGCGCCCTCCTCCTCCGTGTCCACGACCTTGCCACCGCGGGACGGGCGCAACAGCACGTACGCCACGAAGAGGAGAATCAGGGCCAGGGGCGGGAAGACCGGTGTTTCGAGGAGGAGGAGAAGGCTCACTGGGCGCTCGCCGCCTCACCCCCCTCTTCCGAGCGGCGGTGCCACTCGGTGTTGGAGCTGTGGGTACACCCCTCCTCGACGTCCGGATCCTCGGAGTAGAACACCGTGATGGTCTCCGTCCCCTCCTCGGACGTGTTGAGGCTCTGGTCGAAGAAGGACACGTTGCCGGTCAGCGTCCACTCCACGTCCACCGGCTCGCCGTCGCCGCCGATGCGGTGGTCCGTGAACGGCGAGGGGGTCGAGTAGGAGAGGTAGGTGGCGTGCAGGGTCCCCTCGGCCAGGAGGGCGTCGTCGCTGTACACCAGCACGTGCTCCCCCTCGACGACCAGCCCGTACACGTACTCGACCGGTTCGGACGACGAGCCGGGATCACATTCACTGTCGGCAGCGGGGACCACGGTGACGTCGAACACCCACGAGTACTCGGGCGGCGGGGGGATATCGGCGCCGCACGCCTGGACGAAGCCGGCGAGGATGAGCAGCACACCGCCGAGGGAAATGCGGAACGCGGACATCGAAACCTCCTAGGGCCGACCCATTGTACTTGAGCGCGCACGTGATATCCCCCCCCGGTGGTAGACTGGGCCCGCTAGCGAAACCGATGGCCATCATCCGCCCGTTCCGTGCGCTCCGATACGGCCCGGACACCCATCCGGTCCTGGAGCAGCTGATCTCCCCTCCCGGCGCCGGCCGCGTCTACCCGCGGTCCGGTCTGGCCGGCCTGCACCCGTACAGCGTGCTGCGCCTGGTGCGCGGACGGTTCGACCCGGAGAACACCCCGGATCGAGCGCCCTACGCCGGCACCCAGCAGCTGCTGCGGAGCTGGAAGCAGCAGGGGATACTCATCCGCGATCCCCTGCCCGCGCTGTACCTGTTCGCCCAGGAGTTCACCTTCGCCGGCGCGCCCCAGTCCCGCCGCGGCCTGGTGGCGCTCGTCCACCTCGAGCCCCTGGGCAAGCGCAACGTCTTCCCCCACGAGCGCACCGTCCGCGGTCCCAAGCCCGACATCCTCGACCAGCTCCGCGCCCTCGAGGCCAACCTCAGCCTCACCCTGGGCCTGGTGGACGATCCGGACGCCGCACTGCGCGCCGTGCTCGACGCGCCGCCGGGACCCCGGCTGCTGGCCGACGTGGTGGATGGCCAGGGTGTCCGCTGCCGCGTCGCGAGCGTCACCGATCCAGGCTTCGTCGAGGCCGTCACCCGCCAGCTGGCCGGGGCCGCCATCGTCATCGCGGACGGGCACCACCGCTACGAGTCGGCCCTGACCTACCAGCGGGAAGTGCGCCGCCTCACCTCGCCGCGCGGCGCGCACCCGGCGGACTACGTGATGATGCTGCTGGTGCCCACCGAGGAGGCGAATCGGTCGGTGCTCCCGGCCCACCGCGTGCTCCGGGCGCTGCCCGAGGGCTGGCGGACGCGCCTCGACGAGCAGCTGTCCCGCTACTTCAAGGTGACGCCGTTCGAGGACGTGGACGCGCTCCGGGCGTTCCTGGGCCGCGGCAAGCTGCCGCGCTACGGTGTCGTCCTGGACGACGTCCAGCTCGGCCTGACGCTGCGCCGCAGCCAGCGCGTGGATCGGGTGCTCGAAGGGGAGCCGGGTGCGTGGCGCCCCCTGGAGATCTCCGCGGTCCGCGCCGTGCTGCTGCGCCAGGTCCTCGGCGTCATGCCCGACCAGTACGCCACCAAGGACACCGCGCTGTTCCCGACCCGCACCCGCGAGGTGGTGGAGGCGGTGCGCGGCGGCGGCTACCAGCTGGGCGTCCTCGTCCGGCCCACGCCCGCCACCGTGGTCACCTCCATCGCGCGCAGCGGGCAGGTCATGCCCCCCAAGTCGACCCACTTCTTCCCCAAGCCGGCCAAGGGGCTGGTGATGCGATCACTGAAAGGGTTCTGAACCATGGAGCCATGGTCCATCGAGCGAATGGACGACGCCGTGTGCCGGGCGCTGCGCCTGGTCCTCACCGACATCGACGGGACCATGACCGACGCCCAGGGACGTATCCCGGCCGCCGCGTTCGCAGCCCTCGAGAGCGCCCGCGCTGCGGGGATGCGCACCGTGGTGGTGACGGGCCGCCCGGCGGGTTGGTGTGATCTCATCGCCCGGACCTGGCCCGTGGACGGCGTGGTGGGCGAAAACGGCGGGCTGGCGATGTGGCTCGACGGCGACCGAATGCGGCGGGAGTTCCTCGAGGGCGAGGACACGAGGCGGCGCAACCGCGAGCGCCTCGACGCAGTGGCCAGGGACGTGGTCGCCGGGGTCCCCGGCTGCGCCATCGCCGCCGACCAGCCCTACCGCGAGCTGGATCTGGCCGTGGACTTCGCCGAGGACGTGGGGCCGCTGGACGAGGCCGCCATCGACGCCATCGTCGCGGTGTTCACCCGTCACGGCGCCCACGCCAAGGTCAGTAACATCCACGTCAACGGCTGGTTCGGCGACTACGACAAGCTCGGCATGTGCCGGCGCATGGCGCGCCGCTGGTGGGACATGGACCTCGACGCCGAGGCCGCCGCGGCCACGTTCCTCGGAGACTCGCCCAACGACGAGCCCATGTTCGCCCACTTCCCCCACGCCATCGGCGTGTCCAACGTGCGCGCGCTCCTCCATCGGATGGAGCACGCCCCCCGGTACATCACCCGCGGCGACGGAGCCGACGGCTTCGCCGAGGCCGTGGCCCACATCACCGCCCACCGCGAATCCCCGGCCGGGCGCGGCGGCTCCTTCGGCATCCGCGTCCAGAACGAGCGGAAGTGGTGAACCCCGCGGGGTTCTGCTAGTACGCATCGCTTAGCCATCGAGGAGATCATCATGGGCAAGGCCCGACCCTGGCCGTTCGTGGAGGCGCAGAAGGTCGTCGACACCCTGTTGCGGGGCGACGCGCCCCCCGAGGAGATCGTCCTGGAGACCGGCTTCGGCCCGTCCGGGCTGCCCCACGTGGGCACCTTCGGCGAGGTGGCGCGGACCACCTTCGTGCGCCGCGCCCTGTCCACGCTGACCGACGTCCCCACGCGGCTGATCACCTTCAGCGACGACATGGACGGGCTGCGCAAGGTGCCGCTCAACGTGCCGAACCACGAGATGCTCGCCGAGCACCTCGGCCGCCCCCTGTCCTCGATCCCCGATCCCTTCGGCGAGACCGGCTCGTACAGCGCGTACATGAACCGCGAGCTCGAGCAGTTCCTCGGCGCCTTCGGCTTCGAGCACGAGTTCCGCTCGTCCACCGAGACCTACCGCAGCGGCCGCTTCGACGAGGGCCTGCTGCGCGTGCTCCACCACGCCGACGACATCGCGAAGATCCTCGTGCCCACCCTCGGTGAGGAGCGACGCAAGGGCTGGACCCCGTTCTTCCCCATCTGCAGCGCCTGCGGCCGCGTCTACACCACCGTGGTCGAGGCCATGCACCCCGACCGCGGCACCGTCGAGTACGCCTGCACGGGCTCGTTCGAGGGCATCACGGGCTGCGGCCACCGCGAGGAGACCCCGGTCACCGGCGGCCGGGTCAAGGTGGGCTGGAAGGTGGACTGGGCCCTGCGCTGGTACTGCCTCGGCGTCCACTACGAGATGTACGGCAAGGACCTCATCGAGAGCGCCAACCTCTCCAAGCGCATCGTCAAGGTCCTGGGGGGCCGCCCGCCCATCGGCCTGTTCTACGAGATGTTCCTCGACGAGGACGGCCAGAAGATCAGCAAGAAGGTCGGCAAGGGCGTCACCGTGGACACCTGGATCCGCTACGCCCCGGTGGAGAGCCTGCTGCTGTTCATGTACCAGAACCCGCGCAAGGCCAAGCGGCTCCACTACGAGGTCATCCCCCAGGTGGCCGACGAGCTCCTCGAGCACACCCGCAAGCTATCGGGCCAGTCGGACGAGGAGCGCGTCTGGAACCCCATCTGGTACTTCCGCGACCCCGGCGACGAGCTGCCCGACTACACCACCAGGCTCGACTACTCCATGATCCGCAACCTCGTGGCCTGCCTCGGCACCGACGACCCCGGCGTGGTCGTCAAGACCCTGCGCCGCTACGACGCCGACCTGGACCGCGACGCCGGCTCCATCGACACCCTCGTCCGCGGCGCGCTGGCCTTCGATCGCGACCTCGTCGCCCCCCACCGCAGCCACCGCATCCCCGAGGCGGCGGAGGCCGCTCTGCTCGAGGAGCTCGCCGACCGCGTCGAGGCCGCCCCCGACGCCGACGCCGACGCCCTGCAGTCCGTCATCTTCGATCTGGCGCGCGAGAACGACCTCAAGCCAGGCCAGTTCTTCAAGCTGGTGTACGAGTGCCTGCTGGGGCAGCCGCGGGGGCCGCGGTTCGGGCCGTTCGCCGCCGTGCTGGGGAACGAGGAGATGGCGGCGAAGCTGAGGGTGGCGGCGGCGCGGACCGCCTGAGATCAGGAGCCGCCGAGGACGAGGTACGCGGCGCCGGCTTCCGCGCCCGCCTCGTCGTTGGCCGGGGCGCCCACCAGGATGTCGTCGTAGCCATCGCCGTTCACGTCGCCCGCAGCTGAGACGGCGCGCCCTGCGGAGTCCTGGGAGTCCTCGCCGATGAGGCGAGCGTCGGCGTTCGCGAGGTCCATCATGGGCTGGGTCAGCGGACCGTAGAGCACGTAGGCGACACCCAGGTAGTACGCCCCACCCTCGGCCACTGGAGCGCCGATCACCAGGTCGTCGATGCCGTCTCCGTTGACGTCACCGGCGAAGTCCACGGCGTGGCCGGCGCTGTCGCTGATGTCCTCCCCGTCGAGCTGGAAGTCGTTGCCGAGCAGGTCGAACGGCCCGCTGGGCTGATCCAGCGTCACCATGGCCGTGCCCCTGAAGTTGCACCCCATGGAGTACCCCTCGTCGCCCAGCAGGATGTCCGACAGCCCGTCGCCGTCCAGGTCTCCACCCAGCGCGGAAGAGGAGCCGATCTGGCACGTGTCGAGGTGTGACGAGTACAGGTTGGAGTCGGCGTCGTACGCGGGGACCAACAGGCCAGCGGGACCCCCGGCGAAGCCATAGAACAGGTACGCCTCGTCGTTGCCGCGCGAACCGACGATGAAGTCGCCGTACCCGTCCCCGTCGATATCGCCGCCCCCTGCGACGCTGCTGCCCACGTATCCGTTGCTCACGGTCCCCTCGATACGCGCGTCGGCGGCCGACAGGGAGGAGACACCCGCGGGCATCGGCCCGTACAGCAGGTAGGCAGCGCCCCGGTTGCTCACGGCGGACTCCACGCCGATCAGCACGTCGTCGTGGCCGTCCCCGTTCACGTCGCCAGCGCTGGTGATGGGATATTCACCCGCGCCGTCGCCGGCCGACTCGCCCACCAGCGTCGCGTCGGCGCTCGCCAGACCGACGTTGCCCGACAAGGGTCCGTAGACCACGTGGACCGCACCCTGGTTGGGGAAGGCGTCGTCGTACCCCGGGGCGCCCACGAGGAAGTCGGCCTCGCCGTCCCCGTTCACGTCGCCCGCCGCCGCAACGGCCTTGCCGGCGTTATCCCCCGCGTTGGCGCCGACGAGCTTGCCCGATGCCGAGCCCAGGCTCGCGGTCCCGCTCAACGGACCGTGGACCACGTAGGCGCAGCCGCTGAGGGAGCCGCCGCGGGAGTTCTCGTAGGCGCCGACGAGGATGTCGCCGTAGCCATCGCCGTTCACATCTCCGAGGGCATCGAGGCTGTACCCCGCCGAGTCGCCGGCGAGTTCTCCCGTGAGCTTGGCTGCTGCGTAAGCCAGGGAGATATCGCCGACCGGCGCGCCGACCTCGTCGACGACCCCATCGCAGTCGTTGTCGATCCCGTCACCCACGTTCTCGATCTCGTCGGGGTTGGCGGCCGGCTCGGCGTCGTCGCAGTCGCCGTCGCACGTGGCGAACCCATCTCCGTCGGCGTCGTCCCAGTTGAGCGCCGGATCGTTGTCGTCGCAGTCGACGTTCACGTCCCAGCCGTCACCGTCCGCGTCGGGGGGCGGGGAGCCGCCGAGGAACAGGTAGGCTGCACCCGCGTCCGTGCCGGCCTCGTCGCTCCCCGCGGCGCCGAGCAGGATGTCGTCGTACCCGTCACCGTTCACGTCCCCGGCCCCGGCCAGGCGCACGCCCAGGCCGTCCAGGGAGTGCTCGTCCGTGAACCAGGCGTCCGCGCTGCCCATGTCCATGTCCCCGGGGACCGGCCCGTACACCAGGTAGGTGGTGGAGGTGTTGTAGGTGGCGTTGAGCAGGATATCGTCGTGCCCGTCCCCGTTCACGTCCCCGGCGAAGCCCAGGCCGTAGGTGAGGTAGTCGTTGGCGGCCTGGCCGGTCATCGTGTAGGCGGCCGTGGCCAGGTCCACGCTGCCGAAGGGCGGGTAGAACGCGTAGTTGATGTACGCCGCCCCGGCGTAGGAGCCCGGATAGCCGTAGCTGGTGTCCCCGATGAGGATGTCGGCCAGGCCGTCGCCGTCCACGTCCCCCGTCATCGCTGCCGTCTCGCCCGTGGCCCAGTCGTAGCCGCCGGAGTCGGTGAACGTGACGTGGGCGGAGGTGGTCAGGTCATACGTCCCCGACAGCTCGGCCAGCCCGGTGCCGCCGTAGAACAGGTACGCGGCGCGTTCGCCCCGCGCGCCGATCAGGACGTCGTCGTACCCGTCGCCGTCCACGTCGCCCATGGACACGGCGCTCCCCGCGGAGTCGTTGTTCCCCCCCTCGAACCGCGCGTCCGCCTGGGACAGGTCCGTGATCCCCGGCGGGACGGGCCCGTACACGAGGTAGGCCACGCCGTCGCTGGAGTCGGCGTTGTCCACGCCGATCAACACGTCGTCGAAGCCGTCTCCGTTGACGTCACCGGCGCCGGCGATGGCCCGGTTTCCCAGCGAATCGTGCTCGTCCTCGCCCACCAGCACGCCGTCGGCGGTCGAGAGGTTGTACACGCCCGAGACAGGCCCGTAGACCACGTAGACCGCGCCCTGGTTCGTGTGGCCGTGGTCGTAGTGGATGGCGCTGACCAGGAGGTCCGCGTGGCCGTCGCCGTCGATGTCGCCGCCCGCGGCCACCCGCCGGCCCGCCTTGTCGTCGGCGTTCTCGCCTACCAGGATCGCGGCCGCCGAGGCCAGGCTGACGGTGCCCGACACGGGGCCGTGGACGAGGTACGCGCACCCGCTGTCGGCGCCGCCGCGATCGCAGTATGCGGCGCCGACGAGCAGGTCGGCGAACCCGTCACCGTTCACGTCACCAGCGCCGGCCACGTCGCCGCCCGCGCGGTCGTCGTAGTACTCACCCAGCAGCTTCGCGTCCGCGTCACCGCCGTACACCTCGCCGATGGGGGCCGACGCGGGGGCCTCGTCCACGTCGCCGTCGCAGTCGTTGTCGATCTGATCGCCGGGGATCTCGGGGGCGCCGGGATAGGTGTCCGCCAGTCCGTCATCGCAGTCCCCGTCGCAGGTGGTCCAGCCATCGCCGTCGGCGTCGTCGAGGTTCAGGTCCGGATCGTTGTCGTCGCAGTCCACGGTCTCGTCCCAGCCGTCGCCATCGTTGTCGGCTGGTCCCTGGCACTCCGGGTCGTTGCCGTCGGCGTCCCCGTCGCAGTCGTTGTCCACGCCGTCGCCGCAGTCCTCGACCTCACCGGGATTGGCTCCGGGCTCGCCGTCGTCGCAGTCGCCCTGGCACCCCATCCAGCCGTCACCGTCGGCGTCGGCCTCGTCCGCGGGGATGGAGCCGTCGCAGTCGTCGTCCTCGCCGTTGCAGGCCTCGGCAGCGCCCGGGTGAACGCCGGCGTCCGCGTCGTCGCAGTCGCCGTCGCAGATCCTCGCGCCGTCGCCGTCGCCGTCCACCTCGTCCGCGGGCACCGCGCCGTTGCAGTCGTTGTCCACGCCGTCGCACTGCTCCGTGGCGTACAGGTACGTGCTCGCGTCCCCGTCGTCGCAGTCCCCCTCGCACTCGGACTGTCCGTCGCCATCCGCGTCGACCTCGTCGGGCGGGACCAGCCCATCGCAGTCGTCGTCCACACCGTTGCAGTCCTCGGGCATCCCGGGGTGGATGAACGGGTTGGCGTCGTCGCAGTCCCCTGCGGTGTCGGTCGTGTACGGATAGGCCGCGGCGCACAGGCACGCCTCGTCGCCGGCGTCACCGTAGGTGTCCGAGTCGAGGTCCGCGTAGTAGTCGTCGCAGCCGAAGGCGTCCTCCTCGTCACTCGATCCGTCGCAGTCGTTGTCGAACCCGTCGCACAGCTCGGTGACGTTCGGGCTGGCCAGCGGGTTGCCGTCATCGCAATCCCCATCGCACTCGGACACTCCGTCGCCGTCGTCGTCCGTCTCGTCGGGGTGGAGGGCGCCATCGCAGTCGTTGTCGATGCCGTCGCATCCCACCTCGGCCGCGCCGGGATGGACCGCGGGATCCGTGTCGTCGCAGTCCACGCTCGCGTCGTACCCGTCACCGTCCGCGTCCACCGGCAGTGACGTGTCGTCGTCGTCCCCTGGAGTCGCATCATCGTCGTCGCCGGGCGTCGCGTCGTCGTCATCGTCGTCACCCGGCGTCGCGTCGTCGTCATCGTCGTCACCAGGCGTCGCGTCGTCGTCGTCGTCGTCGCCAGGCGTCGCGTCGTCGTCATCGTCGTCACCAGGCGTCGCGTCGTCGTCGTCGTCGTCGCCAGGCGTCGCGTCGTCGTCGTCCCCGGGCGTCGCGTCGTCGTCATCGTCGTCGCCAGGCGTCGCGTCGTCGTCGTCACCCACGCAGACGCACCCCTCCCAACCGCTACCGTCCGACGCGCAGCTCTGCGACCCATCGTCACCGTCGGGACACACGCACGCCTGCGTCGCCCCCGGCTCGCAGACGCTCTCCTCGACCGGGTCCTCCTGGCACCCCGTAGCCACGAACAGAACGACGGCGAGCAGGGTCCACGGACCCACCGTGTGAGTTCTCGATGTCATGAGGGTCTCCCTCCCTGCGATGAATCCTATCACCGCGTCGCCCCTTCCCGGCAACCACTTCTGCGACTGGCAGCGCATCCTCAAGTTTCCCCCCTTTCACCCGATGACTCAGAGGTAGTGGCATCGGTCGGGAGCAGGTGGGATACGCCCTTTTCGCAGTCATCGCCCTGCGTTGAATCTGCCCCCGGCGCCTGTCACAATGGTAGAGGTGCCCAGGAATGGCACGCGCGCGCCAGGAAGGCGCCGCCTCCAGCGATCCCGCGTTCCGTGTCCGGGCCCCGGATGGACAAACCATGAAAGTGAACGTCGCGTGCGCCGTGCTGCTGTTGGTGGTCACCACGATGGTGACCGGGCAGGCGCGAGCCCAGGATCTACTGCTTGTCATCCACTCGGTGAACGTGCAGTCGGACGCCGACGACGTCATCGCCAAGCTCCAGGCCACCGGCGCGTTCTCGGCGGTCTACGGCATGAACGTGGACTCGTCGACCCCCACCGCGGCGACCCTGAGCCTGTACGACAAGATCCTGGTGTTCACGGACAAGGAGCCCGCCGACGGCGAGGAGTTGGGCAACGTCCTGGCGGACCACGTGGACGCGGGGGGTGCGGTGACCGTGGCGACGTTCGCCAACCGCTCGGACAAGGCGATCCGCGGGCGCTTCGAGGCCGAGGACTACATGGCGTTCGACCTCGGCGACATGGCCGACGCGACGCCGCCGCAGAACCTGACGCTGGTGGCCCAGCCGGGCTGGGAGGACAGCGATCTGATCCAGGACGTGGTGAACTTCAACGGCGGGCTGAGCTCGTTCCGGATCAACTCGGCGCTGACCCCCGACGCGTACGACGTGGCGCGCTGGAGCGACGATCTGCCGCTGGTGGCGTTTGCGACGAGGTCGGACCGTGTGGTGGTCTCGCTGAACTTCTACCCGCCGTCCAGCGACGCGCGCTCGGACTACTGGGACGCCTCCACCGACGGGGTACAGCTGCTGGTGGACGCCATCCGGTTCTCCGGCGAGATCGAGGATCAGGACAACGACGGGTACGCCACCTGGGAGGGGGACTGCGACGACACCGATCCCACGCGCAATCCCGGCGAGATCGAGGTGTGCGACGGTGTGGACAACAACTGCAACGGCGTCGTGCCCCTGGACGAGACCGACGACGACGGCGACGGCTTCACCGAGTGTGGCGACGACGACTGCGACGACGGCAACGCGAACACCTACGTGGGCGCGCCGGAGCTGTGCGACGGCTTCGACAACAACTGCAACGGCGTCGTGCCCCTGGACGAGGCCGACGACGACGGCGACC
>CAYRNR010000005.1:118519-129781 GCA_964425605.1 uncultured Rickettsiales bacterium
GACAACAACTGCAACGGCGTCGTGCCCCTGGACGAGGCCGACGACGACGGCGACCAGTACCGGATCTGCGCGGGCGACTGCGACGACACCAACGCCGCGATGAATCCCAGCCACTCGGAGATCTGCGACGGCCTGGACAACGACTGCTCGGGCGCACCGATGGCCGACGAGACCGACGACGACGCGGACGGCCACCGGATCTGCGACGGGGACTGCGACGACGGCGATCCGAACCAGTACCCCCACGCCCCGGAGCTGTGCAACGGCGAGGACGACAACTGCAACGACGTCATCCCCACCACCGAGGACGACCTCGACGGCGACGGCGTGATGGTCTGCGCCAACGACTGCGACGACGCGGATCCGACGACCTACGACGGCGCCCCGGAGCTGTGCGACGGCCTGGACAACAACTGCAACGGCTACGTACCGGCTGGCGAGACCGACGACGACGGCGACGGCTTCAACGAATGCGCCGACGGGGACTGCGATGACGCCGATCCGCTGACCTACCCCGGCGCGGCGGAGATGTGCGACGGCCTGGACAACGACTGCGATGGGACCGTGCCCGCGGACGAGATCGACGGCGACGGCGACCTGCAGCCCTTGTGCGCGGGCGACTGCGACGACGCGGACGCGCTGGTCTACCTCGACGCGCCAGAGCTCTGCGACGGGCTCGACACCAACTGCAACGGTGTCGTCCCCGCCGACGAGGTGGACGGCGACGGCGACGGCTTCATGATCTGCGACGGGGACTGCGACGACGGCTCCACCGCCATCTACCCCGGCGCCACCGAGGTCTGCGACGGCGCGGACACCGACTGCGACGGCACCCTGCCCGCGGACGAGGCCGACGACGACGGCGACGGCTACTGGGGATGCAACGGCGACTGCGACGACGCCCGTGGCTCCGTCTATCCCGGCGCTCCCGAGCTGTGCGACGGGCTCGACAACGACTGCAACGGAACCGTGGACGACGGCATGGCCGACGCCGACGGCGATGGATTCAGCGAGTGCGACGGGGACTGCGACGACGCGGACATCACCGTCTACCCCGGCGCCACCGAGGTCTGCGACGGCGTGGACAACGACTGCGATGGCACGGTCCCGGCCGACGAGACCGACGGCGACGGCGACGGCGTACCCCTGTGCGGCAACGACTGCGACGACGCGGACAGCACGGTCTACCCCGGCGCGCAGGAGCTGTGCGACGGCATCGACAACGACTGCGACGGCGCGATCCCCGCGGACGAGACCGACGGCGACGGTGACGGCTACTACACGTGCGACGGCGACTGCGACGACGCGGACGACACGGTGTACCCGGGCGCGCAGGAGATCTGCGACGGCATCGACAACGACTGCGATCCCGCCACGGACGAGAACGCGGACGACGACGGCGACGGGTTCAGCGAGTGCGACGGCGACTGCGACGACGCCGACGACACGGTGTACCCCGGGGCGCCGGAGATCTGCGACGGCATCGACAACGACTGCGATCCCGCCACCGACGAGGACGTGGACGACGACGGCGACGGGCTGAGCGAGTGCGACGGGGACTGCGACGACACGGACCCGGCGGTCTACCCCGGCGCGGCCGAGCTGTGCGACGGCGTGGACAACGACTGCGACGGCGTCGTCCCCGCCGACGAGGAGGACCTCGACGGCGACGGCATGAGCGGCTGCGCCGGCGACTGTGACGACGCGGACGACACCGTGTACGACGGCGCCCCCGAGTTGTGCGACGGCATCGACAACGACTGCGACGGGCAGGTGGACGAGCACAGCGGCGAGGACGCCGACGGGGACGGATACCTCAACTGCGTGGACGACTGCGACGACACGGATCCGACCGTGTACTTCGGCGCGCCGGAGCTGTGCGACGGCATCGACAACGACTGCGACGGGATCGTGCCCGCCGACGAGGCGGACGAGGACGGGGACGGCTTCCGCGGGTGCGAAGGGGACTGCGACGACACCGATGACACCGTCTACACCGGTGCCGAGGAGCTGTGCGACGGCGTGGACAACGACTGCGACGGGTTCGTGGACGAGGACTGCCCCGGCGACGACGACGACGACGATGACGACGACGACGACGACAGCACCCAGGGTGATGACGACGACGACGACGATGACGACGACGATGACGACGACGACAGCACCGTGGGCGACGACGACGACAGCGGCTTCACCTTTGACAGCGACCAGGTGCGCGGTGGAGGCTGCAACTGCGACACCCGGACGGGTCCGACTCCGCGGGGCGCCCTGTGGGTCCTGGGTGGACTCGCCCTGCTGCTGGGACGGAACCGAAGGCGCTGAAGGGATCGGTGCATGGCCCGCTGGACGCTTCTGATACTCCTGACACTGCTCCCCTGGACGGCCAGCGCCAAGATCGCCGGCCCCGACGGCTACGGCTACTGGGTCACCGACGCCAACGAGCAGTTCGGCCAGGGCCCCGTCTACAACCCGCTGGTCCCCGACACCATCGACATCGTCTGGCCCCTGGACGACACGTCCCACCAGGTGCCGATCGGCTGGGACTTCAATTTCTACGGCGTGGACTACGACGAGCTCTGGATCAGCTCCAACGGCCTGGTGTCGTTCGACGGCGCCCACTCGGATCCCGCGAACACCTGCGCCGGCGTGGACCCGGGCACGCTGATCATGGCCCTGTGGGACGACCTGAACCCCTCGGCCACGGGCTACGTGTCCTACGGCACCTCGGGGGTCGCCCCGAACCGGATCTTCGTGATCACCTGGCTGGCCATGCCGCGCTCCCCCAACGTGGGCAACGCCACCTTCCAGATCCAGCTGCACGAGACCGATCTGGCCGTGGAGATCCACTACACGGACGTGGACTTCGGCGACGCCTCCTACGACTGGGGCGCCGACGCCACCGTGGGCATCCAGGAGGGCGCGACCGCCCTGGAGTACGGCTGCAACGAGGCGCTGCTCGAGGACGGCTTCGTCGTGCGCTTCCAGCTCGATCGCCCCTGCTGGGACCTCGACGGCGACGGCTACGACGACGACGCGTGCGGTGGCGGGGACTGCGACGACGGCGACGCCGCCATCAATCCCGTCGCGGCCGAGATCTGCGACGGCGTGGACAACAACTGCAACGGCGTCATCCCCGCCGACGAGGTGGACGGCGACGGCGACGGCGTGGCCGGGTGCGAAGGGGACTGCGACGACACCAACCCCCTGACCTACCCCGGCGCCCCGGAGATCTGCGACGCCGAGGACAACGACTGCGACGGCGTCGTCCCCGGGGACGAGGCCGACGACGACGGCGACGGTGTGCCCGTCTGCGCTGCGGACTGCGACGACGCCGATCCGGACACCTACCCCGGCGCCATCGAGCTGTGCGACGGCGTGGACAACAACTGCAACGGCGTCGTCCCCGCCGACGAGGCCGACGACGACGGCGACGGCTCCCGCGTCTGTGACGGCGACTGCGACGACGGCGATCCCGCCCTCAACACCCTGGACGCGGACGGCGACGGCTGGGACACCTGCGACGGTGACTGCGACGACGCCGACCCGGCGCTCCAGCTCGACGATCTCGACGGCGACGGGTACGACACCTGCGACGGAGATTGCGACGACGCCGATCCCGCGGCGTACCCCGGCGCCGCCGAGGTCTGCGACGGCGTGGACAACAACTGCAACGGCGTCGTCCCCGCCGACGAGGCCGACGACGACGGCGACGGGCAGCCCGTGTGCTCCGGCGACTGCGACGACACCGATCCCCTCGTGGGCCTGGGGTTCGCCGAGCTGTGCGACGGCATCGACAACGACTGCGACGGCGCCGTGTGGCCCGAGGAGCTGGACGACGACGGCGACGGGGTCTCCGAGTGCGACGGAGACTGCGACGACACCAACCCAGCCACCTACCCCGGCGCGGCCGAGATCTGCGACGGCGAGGACAACAACTGCAACGGCGTCGTCCCCGCAGACGAGGCCGACGGCGACGGCGACGGCCAGAGCATCTGTGACGGCGACTGCGACGACGCCGATCCCGGCCGCGGGCTCGGCTTTCCCGAGGTCTGCGACGGCGTGGACAACGACTGCGACGGGCTCGTCCCCATCGACGAGGACGACGGGGACGGCGACGGGCAGCGGATCTGCGACGGCGACTGCGACGACACCGACACCACGGTGGGGCTCGGGTTCACCGAGCTGTGCGACGGCATCGACAACGACTGCGACGGCAACGTGGCCGCGGACGAGGCCGACGACGACGGCGACGGCCAGGCCGTCTGCGACGGGGACTGCGACGACGCGGATCCCGACACGGGCGCCGGTTTCGCCGAGCTCTGCGACGGCATCGACAACAACTGCAACGGCGTCGTCCCCGCAGACGAGCTCGACGGCGACGGCGACGGCCAGGTGGGGTGCGCCGGCGACTGCGACGACACCGATCCCGACACCTACCTCGGCGCGCCAGAGCTGTGCGACGGGTTCGACAACGACTGCGACGGCACGCTCCCCGCCGGCGAGCAGGACGTGGACGGCGACGGCGTGATGGGCTGCGACGGCGACTGCGACGACGCGAACGCCGACACCTACCCCGGCGCTCCCGAGCTCTGCGACGGCCTGGACAACGACTGCGATCCCCTCACCGACGAGATGGCCGACCTCGACGGCGACGGCTACGCCGCCTGCGACGGCGACTGCGACGACACCGATCCCGACACCCACCCCGGCGCCCCCGAGCTCTGCGACGGCCTCGACAACGACTGCGATCCCGCCACCGACGAGGGCACCGACGCCGACGGCGACGGGTACTCCACCTGCGACGACGACTGCGACGACGCCGACGCTGACACCCATCCCGGCGCCCCCGAGCTCTGTGACGGCATCGACAACAACTGCAACGGCATCGTCCCTGCCGACGAGGCCGACGACGACGGCGACGGACACCTCGCCTGCGGTGACGACTGCGACGACACCGATCCCACGATCTTCGACGGCGCCCTCGAGCTCTGCGACGGCCTCGACAACGACTGCGACGGCGACATCGACGAGGACGCGGGCGACGACCAGGACGGCGACGGGTACTTCAACTGCGTCGACGACTGCAACGACCTCGACGCCACCGTCTACCCCGGCGCCCCGGAGCTCTGTGACGGCCTCGACAACGACTGCGACGGCACCGTGCCCGCCGACGAGATCGACGGCGACGGCGACGGCTTCCTCGCCTGCGACGACTGCGACGACCTCGACCTCCTCACCTTCCCCGGCGCCGAGGAGCGCTGCGACGGCGAGGACAACGACTGCGACGGCGTCGTCCCCGCCGACGAGCTCGACAACGACGGCGACGGCTTCCTCGCCTGCCAGGAATGCGACGACGCCGATCCCGACACCCACCCCGGCGCCACCGAACTCTGTGACAGCATCGACAACGACTGCGACGGCGTCGTCCCCACCGACGAGGTGGACGACGACGGCGACGGACACCTCGCCTGTGGCGGCGACTGCGACGACACCGATCCCGGCATCCACCCCGACGCCGAGGAGATCTGCGACGACGAGGTGGACAACGACTGTGACGGCGACATCGACGAGGGCTGCGGCGGCGACGACGACGACGACGACGACGACGACGACGACGACGACACGACGCCGGACGACGACGACGACTCCGGCGACTGGACCATCGACGGGGACGACGGGCACCAGATGGGCGGCGGTTGTGCCTGCCAGACCGCGGCTGCTGCGGCGGCGTCACCTGGTCCGATGGTGTTGCTCGGGCTGCTCGGCCTGCTCGGCCTGAGCTGGATGCGAAGAAAGGGGACGTTCATTACTTCATAACTTTCCCACGACGTCCCCTTTCCCACGCGCAGGATTCACTTGACAGCGCCCGCCCGCGCGGGAACCATCCCCCCGTGAGCCTCCTCAGCGGCCGCCTACCCACCCTCAGCGCGATGGAGACGGGTCAGAGAGCCCTTCTCTGGCTGGGGATCATCGTTCTGCAGTTCCTGTTCCTGATGCTGCTGCTGATCGAACCGATGCTGGCGCTGGCCCTGGTGGGGGGGATCCTGCTGTTCCTGCTGGCGCTGCGGTACCCCTACGCAGCGGTGATGCTCGCCGTGACCGCGCGGCTGGCGGCGACCAACTCCCTCTCGATCCGCGTCGGCCCCATCTTCCTGTCGGCATTCGAGCCGCTGTACGTGCTGGCGTTCGTGGCGATGTTCATACGGTCCGTGCAGCAGCGCACGTCGGCGCTCAAGGAGTTCCCGGCGGCGAAGATCCTGCTGGCGTTCCTCGTCTGGGCGGCGCTGTCCATCGTCTGGTCGCCGGCGCGCGGCGAGGGCGTGATGCTGGTCATCCGCCTGTGCATCGCGTTCGGGCTGGTGTGGCTGGTGGCGTCCGAGGCGCGCACGCCCGAGAAGTTCTACGGGCTGATGTGGACCTGGCTGGTGGTCTCGACGGTGGTGGGCGCCTTCGGGATGATGCTGGGGACCTACGAGAGCTCGGTGTACGGCGAGGTGGCCTTCCAGGCCATGAGCGGCGGCGGCCGATCAGGGGGGCTGGGGCAGCACCCGAACTGGTTCGCCATGGCCATGGCGTTCGGCATCAACCCGGCGTTCGCCATGGCCTACGGCGAGAAGAACAAGGCCCGTCGGCTGATGCTGGTCGGCATGGCCCTGTGGCTGCTGGTCGTGGCGGTGAGCACGGGCAGCCGGGGCGCAGTCTGGGGCACAGGCATCGGCAGCCTCTTCCTGGCCCTGAACAACACGCGGCTGCGGCTGTTCCTGTACCGCTACTGGTTCGTCATCGCCGCCATGTTCGGCGTCGCGCTGTTCGTGGGCTTCGGCGGCCTCACGTCGGGCTTCGTCCGGGTGGCCACCCAGGGGATCACCACGTTCTGGCAGGGCAACGTCCGCTTCGCCAACTGGCACGTGTGCTACCAGATGTTCGTCGAGTCGTTCGGGCTCGGGATCGGCGCCGGCGGCTACGAGACCCTCGTGCCCGTGTTCAACGATCGCTTGACCCTGAGCATGTACGCCTACCCCCACGGGGTGTTCTGGGACGTCATGGCCCACTTCGGCGTGGCCGGAATGGTCCTGCTCTTCGCTCTGGTCACGTCCGTGATCAAGCACTACCGCGAGGCGGTGAAGGGGGTCCGGGGCACCAGCGTCGAGCTCTGGCTCATCGGCATGCTCGCCGGCTGCATCGGCTACTGGACCCACTCCTTCGTGGAGTTCCACCTCGAGGACAAACCCTACTGGACGTTCCTGGGGATCTTCCTGGGCCTGATCATCGCAGCGCGCGAGCTGGCCAAGGATCCCGAGAAGCTCGCCGAGTACAGGCGGGACGCGCCCGAGACCATCAAAGAAGAGAAGACGAGCTAGGCTCCTTCGCCGTTCATCGCCCGCCACACCCGCTCCGGCGTCATCGGCAACTCCCTCACGGTCGCTCCGACCGCGTCCGCGACCGCGTTGGCGATGGCCGGCGCGGTGGCGACCATGGCGGGCTCGCCGATGCCACGCGCGCCGTAGGGGCCGGCCTCGTCGGGCTCCTCGACGATCAGAGGGACCACGTCGGGGGCGTCGGTGGCCGCCGGGAGGCGGTAGGTGTCGAAGTTCCAGGTGACCGGGACGCCGCCGTCGATGCGGTGGTGCTCGGTCAGGGCGAAGCCGAGGCCCATGACGGTGCCGCCGACGATCTGGCCCTCGACCATGGCCGGGTTGATGGCCCGGCCCACGTCGTGGGCGGCGTGGATACGGTCCACGGTCACGGCGCCGGTGGTGGTGTCCACGGACACGTCGGCGATCTGACAACCGAAGGCGTAGGTGCCGTAGGCGTCCCCCTGCCCGGTCTCGAGGTCCAGGCGCGTGCTCTTGAGCCGGTACCGCGCCTGCTTGGCTCGTCGAATCCCCGCCTCCTGGAGGCCGCGAGAGAGCTCGACCCAGGTCAACAAGACGTCGCCCTCGTCCGCGTCGACGATGCCCTCCGGGCCGGTGGTGAGGTCGGACGCGTCCCGCTCGATCAGCCCCGCGGCCGCCTTGACCATGGCCTCGCCGAAGGTCCGCGCCGCCTTGGCCACCGCGCTGCCGCTGACCGTGGTCTGGCGCGAGGCCACCGTGGAGCCCGAGTCGGGGGTGACGTGGGTGTCGCCGGTGATGATCTCCACCAGCGGAGCCTCGACGCCCAGCACGTCGCAGACCACCTGCAGGAACACCGTGCGGGCCCCCTGGCCGTAGTCCACCGCGCCGCAGCGCACCTGGATGTGGCCGTCGTCGGCCAGCTCCACCACGGCCGAGCCGATGTCGGGGATCGCGTTGCCGTAGCCGATGCCGTACAGGAAGGTGCACAGGCCGCGGCCGCGACGGATGGCCGGCCCCGGCGGCGAGGAGGGCGGCTCACCCGCAGACTCCAGGGCACGCTCCAGACATCGCGCGAGGCCGTCGCCGCGCACCTCCTGCCCCGTGGCCGTGATCTGGCCCGGCTGCAGGTGGTTGCGACGCAGGAACTCGAGGTGGTCGAGGCCACACTCCCGCGCCAGCTCGCCCGCGAAGACGCCGTAGCCGTAGGTCACCTGGGTGGCGCCGAAGCCGCGGAAGGCACCGGAGATGCCGTTGTTGGTGTACGCCATGCGCACGCGCACCCGCTGGTTGTCCACGGCGAAGGGGCCGGCCGCGTGCACCAGGGTCTTGCGGGCGATGTTGGGACCCCACGACGCGTAGGCGCCCGTGTCCGCCAGCGCGTCCACGTCCAGCGCCACGATCCGGCCCTCGTCGTCCAGGCCGGCGCGGTAGACCATCTTCATCGGGTGGCGCTTGGTCGTGGCGATCTGGCTCTCCTCGCGCGACCACAGCAACCGCACGGGCCGACCCGTGTGGAGGGCGGCGAGGGCGGCGTGGGTCTGGGCGTAGATGTCCTCGCGGCCACCGAACGCGGCCCCGGTGGGCTGCTGGACGACGCGGACCCGGGCCCGCTCGAGGTCGAGGGCTCTTTGGACGTGGAGCCGGTCGAAGAACACATTCTGGGAGGGGCAGCGCACGACGATCCCGCCCTCGCCGTCGTGCTCGGCCTGGGCCACCTCGGGCTCGAGGCAGGCGTGCTCCTGCCAGCTGGTGCGGTACGTCCGCTCGACGACGCGGTGGGCCCCCTCCATCGCCGCGTCCACGTCGCCGCGATCCAGCTTCAGCTGCCCCATCAGGTTGCGGTCGTCCCGGTCGGGGTGGATCTGCGCGCTGCCGCGCCGCAGCGCGGCGGCGGCGTCGGTCACGGCCGGGAGCCGGTCGTAGGTGATCTGGACGAGATCGCGGCCCTCCCGGGCGGCGGCGCGGGTCTCGGCGACCACCACGGCCACGGCCTCGCCGAGGAACCGGACGCGGTCGGCGGCCAGCACGGGCTGGTCGTGGATGGCGTTGCCGAACAGGGCCGCCCCGGGCACGTCCCGGTGGGTGAGCACGGCCACCACGCCGGACACGGCGCGCGCGGCCTCGGTCTCGATCCCGGTGACGAGGGCGTGGGCCTCGGTCGAGCGGACCACGACCGCGTGGAGCAATCCGCCGGGGCGCGGCAGATCGTCGGTGTACTGGGTCCTCCCCGTGACCTTGGCCTCGGCGTCCTCGCGGGGCGCGCGGCGCCCGACGCGGTGGGGTTCGGGCGCCGGGATGTCGCCGCGGGCGGCCATCCGGACCGCCGCGACGATCTGCGCGTACCCGCTGCATCGACAGACGTTGCCCGCCAGGGCCTCCCGGATGGTGCCCTCGTCCGGGTCGGGATCCCGCTCGAGGAGGGACGCCGCGGCGAGCACCATGCCCGGGGTGCAGTACCCGCACTGGACCGCGCCGGTGGCCACGAACGCCCGCTGCACGAGGTGGAGCCGGTCCGCGCCCAGGCCCTCGGCCGTGACCACCTCGCTGCCGTCGGCCTCCACCGCGGGCACCACGCAGGCGTTCACGGGCCGCCCGTCGAGCAGGACCGTGCAGGCCCCGCACTCACCGCAACCGCACCCCTCCTTGGTGGCCGTGTGGCCCAGGTCGGCGCGGAGCAGGTCCACCAGGCGTCGCCGCGGCGGTACGTCCACGCGGACGCTCTCGCCGTTGATTCGCAGCCTGACGGAGACGGTGTCGGAGTGGATCATGGCTCTGTCTCAGGCGGGGACGGAAGGCGCGGGCTGGGCCGGCGGAGAGCCGGAATCAGCCGTCGGCGAACTCGATCTCGGTGACCTCCACCCTCAGGTGCTCCAGGTCGCCAGGCCAGCCCTTCTTGACGTTGGGATCACCCACCAGATGCTGGATCTCCCGTCCCTTCCCACCAGGCACGAAGGGCTTCTTGACGGTCTCGGGCAGCGGAATCCCCATCGGGTGGGCCGGCGTGGCGATGAAGTCGGGCCGCACGTCGATGATCTTGCCATTCTCGTTGGTGAACACGACGCGCATCTTCACCACCTTGGCGGTGCGCTCGCCCCCGTTGAGGGCCTTGAACTCGATGGACCAGCCGTCGGGATCGGCGCGGCGGTCGCCGCCCACGTTGACGCGCTCGAGCGCCAGCTCCTCGATCTGGATGCTGGTGACGGCGTAGCGCAACCCCTCCAGACGCGCGTCGGCCTTGATGCCGAAGGCCCCGGTGCCGTACTTCTCCTTGAAGGCCACCATCGCCTCGACGGTGTTGGCCAGGTCGGCCTCGTCCCACGCCAGGTTCTTGGCCTTGTCCAGGGCGTTGTCGATGTACTTCCCCTCGGGATGATCCTCGATGTACTTCTCGTACGAGGCGGCGGTGCCCTCCTTCTCGGCGATCCCGTACTCGGCCAGGTCCAGCCGGTGCCGCACGTCCGCGACGTGCATGCCGTCGGGGAACTGCTCGATGTAGCCGCGGTAGGATTCGGGCGTGTCCTTGGCACACGCCTCGGTGTACGCCGTGTTCTCGCCGCTGCAGGCCACCAACAAGGTGCCTGCCATGGCCAGGCCCACCAACCAGGTCATCATCGAGCGCATCGGTTCCCTCCTCGTGTAGTTCGGGACCAAGAAGGTAACCACTTCCGCCGGGCAAGTCCACGGTTGAACGGGCGGGGCGCACCGCGCCCACACACGCGAACCGCAGGCGCGCTTTGAAACCGCGCGACGGAGGAGTAGGATGTGCAGCCCACCGAGGAGAGAATCATGGCAACCCAGATGGAACTGAGGGACGCGTTGGTGGAGCTGATCCGCCTCGCCTCCACGTCGCTTCCGCCGGATCAGCTGGCCGCAATTCGACGCGCCGCCGACCTCGAGCCGGAAGGGAGCATGTCCCGCGAAACCT
>CAYRNR010000006.1:0-125015 GCA_964425605.1 uncultured Rickettsiales bacterium
GAGCTCGACGACGACGGCGACGGCTGGACCGAGTGCATGGGCGACTGCGACGACGACGACGCCCTCACCTACCCCACGGCCCCCGAGCAGTGCGACGGCATCGACAACGACTGCGACTCCGAGATCGACGAGGACGCGGGCTCCGACCTGGACGGCGACGGCTTCACCCCCTGCGACGGCGACTGCCACGACGGCGATCCGGCCGTCTACCCCGGCGCTGCCGAGGTCTGCGACGGCGAGGACAACGACTGCGACGGCACCTTGCCCGCGGACGAGGCCGACGGCGACCTGGACGGCCAGCTCGTGTGCGAGGGGGACTGCGACGACACCAACGCCAACGTGGGCCTGGGCTTCCCCGAGCAGTGCGACGGCATCGACAACGACTGTGACGGCGAGGCCGACGAGAACGTGGGCCTGGACGTGGACGTCGACGGCTTCACCGCCTGCGACGGCGACTGCAACGACAACGACGCCACCGTCTACCCCGGGGCGTTCGAGGAGTGCGACGGCCAGGACAACGACTGCGACGGCACCGTGCCCGCCGACGAGGACGACCTGGACGCGGACGGCCACCGGATCTGCGAGGGGGACTGCGACGACA
Organism: uncultured Rickettsiales bacterium; assembly: GCA_964425605.1. Taxonomy (GTDB): domain Bacteria; phylum Myxococcota_A; class UBA796; order UBA9615; family CAYRNR01; genus CAYRNR01. The sequence goes on from CAYRNR010000006.1 coordinate 602, forward strand.
TCGATCCCGCCGTCTACCCGGGGGCAGTCGAGACCTGCAACGGCGCCGACGACGACTGCAACGGCGTGGTGGACGACGGCCCGGACGACGACGGCGACGGCTTCGACGTGTGCCAGGGCGACTGCGACGACGCCGATCCCGGCACCTACCCCGGCGCCACCGAGCTGTGCGACGGCCTCGACAACGACTGCGACAACACCCTGCCCACCGACGAGGCGGACGACGACGCCGACGGCCAGCTCGTGTGCCAGGGGGACTGCGACGACAACGACGACACCATCGGCGACGGCTTCCCCGAGCTGTGTGACAGCCTCGACAACGACTGCGATGGTCAAGTCGACGAGGACGTCATCGACGATCTCGACGGAGACGGCGTCGCGCCGTGCGACGGCGACTGCGACGACACCGACGCCACGGTCTTCCCGGGCGCGCCCGAGCTGTGCGACGGCCTCGACAACGACTGCGACGGAACGGTCCCGGCCGTGGAGCTCGACGCCGACGCCGACGGCTACCTCGGCTGCGCTGACGACTGCGACGACACCAGCGATCTGACCCACCCCGGCGCGGCGGAGCTGTGCGACGCCATCGACAACGACTGCGACGGCGCCCTGCCCCTGGACGAGAGCGACATCGACGGCGACGGCCACCTCGCCTGCGACGACGACTGCGACGACACCGTCGCCGCCACCTACCTCGGCGCCCCCGAGATCTGCGACGGCTTCGACAACGACTGCGACGGCGCCATCCCCGCGCTGGAGACCGTGGACCTCGACGGCGACGGCGCCCCTTACTGCGTCGACTGCGACGACGTGGACATGGACACGTACCCCGGCGCGCCCGAGCTGTGCGACGGCGTGGACAACGACTGCGACGGCGCCCTGCCCCTGGACGAGGCCGACGGCGACGGAGACGGCTTCTTCCTGTGCGATCTGGATTGCGACGACGCAGACGCGACCACCTACCCCGGCGCGCCCGAGCTCTGCGACGCCATCGACAACGACTGCGACGGCGCGGTCCCGGCCGATGAGACCGACGACGCCGACGCCGACGGGTTCGTGGCCTGTGACGACTGCGACGACACCCTGGCCAGCGTCTACCCCGGCGCCTTCGAGCTCTGCGACGGCCACGACAACGACTGCGACGGCGTGCTGGCCCCCGAGGAGCAGATCGACACCGACGGCGACGGCTACCTGCTGTGCGCCGACTGCAACGACGCAGACGCCAACATCAACCCCGACGCCTGGGAGGTCTGCGACGGCCAGGACAACGACTGCAACGGCCAGGTGGACGAGGGCGTGGGCGTGGACGCCGACGGCGACGGCGTCACCGACTGCGGCGGCGACTGCGACGACGCGGATCCCGCCGTCTATCCCGGCGCACCCGAAGCGTGCAACTACGACGACGACAACTGCGACGGCGTGGTGGACGAGGGCCTGCTCGTGGGCGGCGAGTACGTCACCTACGAGCACTGCGGCGCCTGCGGCAACGACTGCAACACCTACCTCTACGACAACGCCGACACCATCTGCGACATCGGCCAGCCCACCCCCGAGTGCCTCCCCACCTGCTGGGCCGGCTTCCACGACGTCAACGGCGATCCCGGCGACGGCTGCGAGTGCGAGTACCTCGGCGGCGCCGACGAGCCCTTCGACGGCATCGACGCCGACTGCGACGGCATCGACGGCGACCACGCCGACGCCATCCACGTCTCCGAGCTGGGCGACCCCGCCGGGACCGGCGCCGTGGACGACCCCCTGGACACGATCCAGGCTGGCGTGGACGAGGCCGTGCTCCAGGGGCTGGCGTTCGTGCTGGTGGCCGAGGGCGCGTACTACGAATCCGTGGAGATGGCCAGCGACGTGAGCCTGGTCGGCGGCTACTCCGCCGACTTCTCCGAGCACGACCCGAACGACCACGGCACCACCGTCCTCGGCCAGGACTTCGACACCGCTCTCCCCGGGGCGCTGACGCTGCGCTGCGTCGCGGGCAGCACCCAGCGCATCCAGGACCTGGTGGTGGTCGGGACCACCGCATGGGACTCGGGATACTCGTCCTACGGCATCTACCTGGAGGACTGCGACGAGGGCACCTCCCTGGTCGGCAACACCGTCGAGGCCCTCGACGGCGCGGACGGCGCGGCCGGCGGCCTGGGCAATACCGGCGACTACGGCCCCGACGGCGCCGACGGCCTCGGCGGGGACTGGACCGACTGCTCGGCCGCCGCTGCGGGCGGACAGGGCGGCGCCTCCACCTGCGGCACCGGGTACGACGGCGGAGCCGGGGGCGACTCCGTGTGTCCCATCGTCGCGGGCGACGCCAACGGGGACGGCCACGACGGGCTCAACGGCGGCGGTGGCCTGGGCTACGGCGCCTCCAACAACGCCCTGCCCTGGTACCTGCTGTGCCTCGCGTGCGACACCTACGCGGGCTCGGGCACGGGCGAGGACGGCGACGACGGTGGCACCGGCTCCTTCGGAGGCAACGCCTCGGGGTGTGCGTCACCGGGCGGGACCGTCGTCGCGGGACTCTTCCAGGGGCTGATCGGAGACGACGGCGGCACCGGAGACGACGGTCTGGGCGGCGGCGGCGGCGGCGCTGGCTCTGCCGTCGAGTACGACTGCGGCGGCGACGACATCTCCGGCGGTACCGGCGGTGGTGGCGCTGCCGGCGGTTGCGGCGGCGACGGCGGCACGGGCGGCTCCAGCGGCGGCGGCTCCTTCGGCCTCCTCCTGCACTACACCACGCCTCCAGCCACCTACCCCACCCTCTCGGGCAACGTCCTCGAGGCCGGCCGGGGCGGCGACGGCGGCGCTGGCGGTGACGGCGGCACCGGCGGAGACGGCGGTGAGGGCGGCGCTGGCGGGGACGGCCACGACGACGAGACCTGCAGCCACGGCGGCGGAGACGGCGGAGACGGCGGAGACGGCGGTCACGGCGGTGGTGGCGGCGGTGGCTGCGGTGGCCCCGCCTACTCGATCGCCGTCTGGGGTGCCACCCCCGATCCCGTCTACGGCGACGGCAACGTGTTGATGTACGGCAACGGCGGCCAGGGCGGCCTGGGCGGCACCAGCCCCGAGGGCAGCATGGCCGGGGATGGCACCGTGGGTGAGCAGGGGGACCGGAACTACTGATCCGCCAACCTACGACCTGCGCCTCAACCCCAGCCCCAGCGACAGGAACGCCACCGCGGCCATCCCGGTCGCGCTCGGCAAGCCCGGATTCCCACAGGTACACCCCGTCGTGGTGTTGCCGTCGGGCTCGGTCGTGTCGTCGTCGCCGGCGGTGTCGTCGTCCGAAGCGTCGTCGTCGTCGTCCCACCACGTGTCGTCGTCGTCCGAGGCGTCGTCGTCGTCCGAGGCGTCGTCGTCGTCCGAGGCATCGTCGTCATCCGAGGCGTCGTCGTCCGAGGCGTCGTCGTCATCGCCCACGGTGTCGTCGTCGTCGCCCACGGTGTCGTCATCGTCACCCACGGTGTCGTCGTCGTCACCCACGGTGTCGTCGTCGTCGTCGTCGTCACCGCCGCCGCAGGCCGGATCGGCGTTGTCGGTCAGGCCGTTGCAGTCGTTGTCGGCGCCATCGCCGCAGACCTCGGTCGCTCCCGGATAGGCCGAAGCGTCGGCGTCGTCACAGTCCCCGTCGAACGCGGGGAATCCATCCCCATCGTTGTCGTTGGGATCCGGCGTCGCCCGGTTGTCCCCGGGCTGGGCCCAGGCCGCGTCGGGGATGCCGTCCCAGTCCGCATCCACCTGCACCTCGTAGAACGTGTCGATGAACCACACCGTGGCCGAATCCGGGGCGAGATCGCCGGGATCGCTGTCGTCGATGGAGCGCAGCACCGACGCCACGTAGAGGGTCAAACCGGGCGGGACGTGGCCCGGGGCGGTGTAGCACAGGGTGTCCCAGTCGATCTCCACGTGGGTGTTGCCGGCGCTGCCGTCACAGGTGTACGCGGACCGCGTGGTGACGATCCCCGCGCTCAACTCGGTGGACCAGCCGTCGTTGAGCTCGTACGCGAACAGGTCGCCGCACCCGTAGAAGCCGGACATGTGGTCCACGGGGATGGAGGTGGCGGTGTTGGTGGGGAAGGCGCCGCCCCAGCCGTTCCACGACGCGAAGTTGTCCTCGCCGCCGGGGATGCCGGCGGAGATGAGCGTCAGCACCGCGTTGTCCTCGATGAGGTAGTCCACCTCGTACTCGAGGCGGTTCGTGTCCCACCCCAGGCGGATCTCGGTGATCTCGTTGTCGCCCCAGCCGGAGTCCACGGGATCGGCGGGGTTCAGGGGCACCGGGGGGAACGCCCAGGCCGCGACGGGAAGGGCGAGGACCAGGAGCAGGACAAGGGATCGGGACATCGCGTGACCTCCAGCGGGGTCAAGTTATCGCGGGATCGGACGCGAGGGAAGGATCAGAGGATGAAGCCGAGGCCGAAGCTGACGTTGAAGATGCCCCGGCCGCCGTCGGCCCACTCGAGGTCGCGGCCCGCAGAGTCGTTCTCGCCCGCGGTGAGGATGAAGCCCCCCAGGACGTTGAAGCGCAGCACGATGGGGGCCTTGCCAGGCCGCAGGTCCACGCCGCCGCGGAAGACCATGGCGGGCTGGACGATGAGGCTGGGGCCGGTGAACTGCAGGCGGAAGCCGATCCCGCCGCCGGGCTGGACCTTGCCCTGGGTCCACTGTCCGAGGACGCCGATGTGGACCGTGGGCATCATGTAGTAGTCGCTCTGGGTGGGGCCGGTGGTCGCCTCCTCGGACTCGGGATCGGTGATGACCTCGCCGCCGGTGGGGCGGCCGCTGGTGATGTCGAACTGGGCGCGCAGGTCGGCGTGGATGACGTTCCAGATGCGCAGCCACAGCTCGGCGTTGACGCTGCCGTAGTTGAAGTAGGAGTAGCGCGTGTATCCACCGCCGAAGCCCGCGCGGGCCGGTGAGCTGAAGCGGCCCATCTTGGCCAGGGAGCCGCGCACGAACACCGGCTCGAGCGGCACCACCTCGTCCACCTCGTCGTACCAGGCCATCTCGGCGAGCATCGTGTCGCGCAGCCGCTCCTCGGACTGGTCCTTGGGGATGCGGAACAGGAAGTCGAACAGCCCCATCGGCCCGATCATCGTGGCCGTGCTCCACACCTCGAGGATGCCGGAGTTGACGTGGTCGCCCGCGCGCCAGGAGATGAGGTGCTCGCCCGGGGTCAGGCGGATCGGGGCACCGACGCTGGCCTTGATGCCGTCGATGGTGATGCCGCTGCCGTAGGGGCCGTCGTCGGCCACGTAGATCGAGTAGCTGTACTCGCCCGCGGCCTGGTCGCGGATGTCGTCGAAGTCGGCGCGGGCCTTGGGGGTGTGGCGCTTGTCCCAGGCGTGCTCGGGCGAGAGCACGAAGGCGCGGCGGAAGTCGTCGCGGGCCTGGTCCACGTCGCCGTTCTTGTGGTGGACCATGCCGCGCTCCACGTACAGGGAGGCGGCCTCTTGCTGGGACAGCTTCTCGCCGGCGCAGACCAGCTCGTCGATGGCGATGGTGTAGGCGAAGATCTGGCCCTCGAAGTCCAGGTTGCGCTTGAGCCGCTCGAGCTCGTCCTCGAGCATCTTCAGATCCGGGGGGGGGCCGCCGTCGCAGAAGCGGATGACCTCGGCCTCGCCATCGACCACGAGCAGCTCCTCGAAGGCCCGCTCCACGTCGTAGGCGTCCAGGGTGTCCACCACGCGGTCGTTGCGGTGGTCCTCGTAGGCCTGCTCGAGGGTGCGCTCGTACGCGTTGTCGTCGGCGTACCCGCCGTAGATGAACAGCACGTCACCCGCTCGCGCGCACGGGGAACCGAACACCGCCACCAGCAGTCCCATCCAGGGGAGCGCGAGGGAGAGTCGAGGCAGCTTCGGAACGGCGACGTGCAAGGGGCCCCTTCGAGCGCAAGTATCGACCGGTTGGCTCAAGTGCTACCATTCTACCGGCTTCGAGGGCTACGCGGGGAAGACCAGGTGTTCGAGTTTCCCACCGACTTCGGGCGGTATCGCCTGACGGGTATCGCCGGCGAAGGTGGCATGGCCACCGTCTACCGCGCCGTCCTGCCCGGGCCGATGGGGTTCGAGAAGCGCCTGGTGGTCAAGGTGATCCGGCCGGCGCTGGTGGAGGACGAGGAGTTCCTGCGGGCCCTGGTCACCGAGGCGCTGCTGGGCTGCCAGCTGCACCACCCCAACATCGTCGAGGTCTACGAGTTCAACCAGTACAACGGCCGCTACTACCTGGCCATGGAGCTGGTGGACGGCATCTCCCTGTCGTACCTGGTGCGCCGCCACCGCAAGGTGGGCCACGCCGTGCCCACGCCCGTGACGTTGCACGTGATGGGCCAGATCCTCGACGGCCTGGAGTACGCCCACGGGGCCAAGGACGAGGACGGCTCGGCCCTCAACGTCATCCACCGTGACCTCAAGCCCTCGAACATCGCCGTCACCCCCAACGGCATGGTCAAGCTCCTCGACTTCGGCATCGCCCAGGTCACCATGGCCCGCGCCGGCATGGAGACCAGCGGCGCCATCCGCGGCACCCCCCGTTACATGAGTCCCGAGCAGATCGAGACTCCCATGAACATCACCCCGGCCTCGGACGTGTTCTCCCTCGCCGCGGTGCTGTACGAACTCGTCACCGTTCGTTCGCTGTTCGCCCCGCGCCCCGGCCAGGAGCCCATCGACCTGGTCGTGCACATGCCCCTGGACGAGCAGATCGCCGAGGTGGAGTACCGCATCCCCGGCATGGGCGACGTCTTCCGCACCATGATCGCGCGCGACGTGCGCCAGCGTTACCTGTCCGCGGCCCAGGTGAACTACGCCCTGCGCCCCCTGCACGAGAAGTACGGCGACCCCGACGCCGCCCGCCAGTACCTGGCCGATCTCGTCACCGAGTACCGCGAGGAGAACCAGGCCGAGGAGCTCGTCCCGGAGTACTTCGAGCCCGGCTACGCCACGGGCTGGGAGCCGTGGGTGGGCGACGGCGACAAGAAGGACGCCGCGCCCGCCACCGCCGTGCTCGGCGAGGCCTCCGACGCCGCGGCCAACTACCCGACCGCGGGCGGCGACTCCCTGGCCACCATCCCCCTGCCGCCGCGCCCCGAGGCGCCCATCAGCGGCCGCCCTCAGGCCCTGGGACCGGCCGCGACGGCCACCCCGAGCACCGCTACCTCCCTGGCCGGCTCACGCATCCAGGCCAGGCGAGAAGAGGACACCCCCTCGGTCATCACGCCCCCCACCGTGGAGGTCCGCGAGACCGGCGCCCACTGGGGTATCGTCGCCGCCCTCGCCGTGCCGCTGGTGCTGATCCTCATCGGCGGCGTCGCCTTCGGTTTGATCAAGGTGTTCGGGGTCCAGCCCCCGAGCCCCCGGCTGGGCGACGACAAGGACATCATCTTCGTCGAGGACGTGGGTGAGGAGCCCACGCCGGTCCAGATCGTCCAGGTCCACGAGCCCAGGACACCGGAGCCCTATACCCCCGAGCCCTACACCCCCGAGCCCACCACCGCCGAGCCCACCACGCCCGATCCCGTCGTCCAGGTCGTGGAGCCTTCCACTCCTGAGCCGCCCACGCCGCCTCCCCAGCCCTCCGGTTTCGGCAAGATCCGCATCGACGCCGATCCCTGGGCCCTGGTCTGGATCGACGGCGAGTCCCACGGCGAGACCCCCATCCAGGCCACCGTCTCCGCCGGCAAGCACACCGTGAAGCTCAGGTGCATGGGCGAGGGCCCCGACGTCACCAAGACCCTGACCGTCGAGCGCGACCGCGTCGAGCCGTTCTTCAAGCAGTTCCCGGACCACCTCTGTCCGGAGTCGTGATCGTCCCTATTCATCCACGACGTTCCGCCCGGTGATCCCCGCCGTCGCAAACCGCCACATCACCTTCCCCCCCGTCAGCCACGAGATCACCCGCCCGTTCTTGCGGTTGTCCAGCACCTTCCCCGCCACCCACGGCGCCACCGTCTCCACCCGATCCGCCAGCGCGTTGTAGACCTTGACGTACCGCTCCCTCTCGGGACCCTCCTCCTCCAGCCCCGCCAACAGCATGTCCGTGATCACCATCCCGGGTCGGATACCCCCGACGATCACCGGCGTCCCCTTCACCTCGGCGGCCAGCGCCTCGGTCATGTACGCCACGCCGCGCTTGGTCGTGCCGTAGGGCGTCAGCCCCGCCACCTTTCGCCCATCGCTACCCAGCCCCTCCATGTTGTAGACCGCGCCGCGGCCCTGCTCGAGCATGCCTGCGATGGCGACCTTGCAGCCGAGCATCGCGCCGAGCACGTTGGTCTGGACCACGGCCGCCAGCTCCTCCGCCTCGAGTTCCCACACCGGCCCCACCGAGTTGGCGATCCCGGCGTTGTTGATCCATACGTCCACCGCCCCGAACCGCTCCACGGCCGCGTCCCACAGCCCGCGCAGCTGCTCGACGTCCGTGACGTCACAGGCTCGGCCACCCACACGCTCGCCTCCCCCCAGCTCCTCCACTGCCCGGTCCACGGCCTCTTCGGTCCGCCCGGACACCACCACCGACGGCCCCAGCTCCAGGAACGCACCTGCCAACCCGAGACCGATCCCTCGCGTACTCCCTGTGATCACCACCGCGCCCATGGTTCACCTCCGTCGTGTCGTCCTAGGGGATGGCCACCAGTCGCATGTCGAAGCTCAGATCCGAGCTCTGCACCGCAGCCTGGTGCACCTCGACGGCCAGCACGTTCTCGCCCTCGACGAACCAGCCGGCGGCCCAGGGGGGGATCGCGCGGAGCACGGGGGGCGCCCCCTCGCGGTTCGAGCTGGCCAGCGTATCGTACAGGACCGTGCCGCCGGGCATGTTGAAGCGCTTGACGCGGCGGTTGTTCAGCCAGACGACCACGCCGTCGTCGGCGACCAGCTCCATGACCAGGCGAGAGGGCAGCGGGTTGGTCAGCTCGAACGTGGTGCGGAAGTAGGCGGTGGGGTACTTGTCGTCGGGATCGGGGCCGTAGTCGAGCACGGTGGACTCGTCACCGTCGCCGTACCCCAGCTCGGCGCACCCCTCGCTCCACGACGAGTCGTCGTACCACGGCCGCTTCCAGTCCCAGCCGGGGAACGAGGCCGCCTCGAGGTAGCGCCACGAGCTGCCCATGGCCAGCACCTCGTCGCCGCCGCCGATGAGCGGGTGGTAGATGCGGATCGTGCTGGACGCGTAGGCCTCGACATCGTGCAGCTCGTCGGAGATGAGCGCGCACAGGTGGTACGTCCCATCGGGCACCGCCGACACGTCGAGGGTGGCCGCGTCGGCCAGGGCGTCCTCGGAGTACCCCACGCCCACGGGTTCGCCGCCGCAGTCGGTGTCGTCGGTGTCGAGCCAGAACTCGATCCAGGCGTCGCTGTCGGGATCGTCGTCGGTCCAGCTCACCTCGAGGTCCTCATCGGCGCCGTCACACACGACGCGGGGGTCGAGGACGAGCGCGGGCGCGTCGTTGGTCAGCAGGATCGAGTCGGGCTCGAGCAGGACGCCGTCCCCGTCGTAGACCGTGGCCCACAGCTCGCCGCCGGCCACGTCGAGCACCGCGTAGCACGTGTCGTCGGCCTGGAACTCCTGGTACGGGTTGGCCGCAGGGGTGTAGGGCGCCAGCGGCGCGCCGCCGCCACCGACGAGCAGGGTGTGGATCGCGCCGTCGAAGCTGCGCTCGTAGAAGTGCTCGTGGGAGCACAGCACCGCGTCCACGCCGTGGGTGACGTACAGCGGCACCAGGTACTGCTGGATCGCCAGCACGTCGTCGTCGGCAGCGTGGCGCCCCGACGAGTACACCGGGTGGTGGTGCACCACGACCAGGATCGGCTCGGTCGCCGCGGCCAGCTCGGACTCCAGCCACGCGTACTGGTCGCTGGCCTCGGGGTCGGCGCCGACCAGGTCCTCGTCGTTGGTGTCCACCACCACGAACCGCACGTCGCCCCAGGCCGCGCTGTAGTACAGCTCTCCGGCAAACGCCGGCGGGAACAGATCGTCGTAGTAGTTCCCGGGCAGGCCGAACGGCCCCTCGTGGTTGCCCGGCACCGGCAGCAGTGGTGTGTAGGGCAGCAACGACACCGCGGGATCGAAGAAGAACTCCCCCCACTGGTTCCACGACGGCCCGTTGGAGACCATGTCGCCGCCGTGGACCACCAGTGCCGGGTCCTCCGCCGCGATCAGCTCCGCGATCCCGGCGTGGATGTCCGTGCCTTCGCGGCTGTCCCCGTAGAACGCGAACGTGAAGTCCGTTCCCGGCCCGGGCGCCGTGGTGAACGTCCGATCGATCCCGGCCACGCCGCCGCTGTTCACCCGGTAGTGGTACTCGGTGTTCGCGGTCAGCCCGGTCAGCTCCACGTCGTGGATGGTCGTCACCGTCGGGTCGTACGTCGCGAATCCGTACATCGGTGTCGGTCCGTAGTCCACCGAGCTGTCCCCGGCCACGCAGCTCCCCCACATCACCTTGGTCGAGTTCATGTCCACGTCCAGCAGGTAGGGGCCCCGGTCCACGTCGAAGCACAGCTGCGCGTCCAGGCTCAGGTCCGACGACGCCACGTTGTACTGATGCACGCTGATGGCCAGGACGTTCTCGCCCTCGACCAGGTAGGACGGCGCGACGGCCCAGCCGTTGACCTCGATCTCCGGGCCGGTGGCCGCGGCCGCCCCCGTGTTGTGGGTGATCGCCCCCGCCGGCATGTCGAAGCGGTCCACCTCGACGCCGTTGAGGTACACCACAGCCCCGTCGTCGTAGACCAGGTCCAGATACCCCGCCACCAGGTCGGCCACTCCACCCACCTCGAACGTCCGCCGCGCGTAGTAGGTGTACCCCCCGTGGTTGTTCAGTTCCGTGCCCTCGTCGCCTTCACCGAAACCCAGCTCGGCCACCCCCGTCGACCAGCCGCTGTCGTCGAACGACGGCTCCATCCACATCCCGCCGGGGTCGACCCCGGAGTCGTCGTACCGCCAGCCCTCGTCCTCGTAGTCGACGGGGGTCGTGGCGATGGAGACGCGAGCCATCGAGAGCGTGAGAATCAGCGCCAGGAAGAGAACCCCGCGCTGGGACGGACAGGTCGGGTGGGATGAATGCATGGGGCGAGGATACCAGGCGAAGACCGGCCTGGACGCCCCCTCTACGCAGCCCAGCTCAGATCTTCATGCCGTCGTTTCCAGGCTTCTCCACGGCCTGCCCCTTGGTCTCCTCCTCCACCTCGTCGTCCACCTCTTCCAGCTCAGGCAGCGCGTCCACGATCCCCGGGAACACGATCTCGCCCTGGCCGAAGTGCCCGACGTCCTCGGTCATGCAGTCCCACCAGTACCCCTGCCACACGTTGTGGTCGCCCGTGGACATCAGCCGCAGGTCGCTCTCGTAGTCGTCACACGGCGTGCACACCAGGTGCAGGTCCGCCACCCACACCTCGTTCATCCGGTCGTACACCAGCACCCCCTCGAACGTCCCGTACTCGTCCGACGTGTCCCCGTCGTAGTAGATCCCCGTCAGCCAGAACACCCGCCCCGAGTTCTTGTCCGTCGCCGTCTGGATCTCGAAGATCCAGTCCCCCAGGTCCTCCTCCTGCCCCGTCTCCCCATCCAGGTACGTGAAGAACCCTTCCCCCCTGACATCCACCGTATCCGCCATTGCGGGAGAAGCGACCAGAGCGACGAACAATGCTGCCGAGATGAAAAAACGATGCATGAACCAACTCCTATAGCCTTGGACCCTCGGTCCGAATTGCCAGCCCGGGCACGAACCCAACCTCGGCTCGCCCCGTGAACCGTGAGTCCAAGCTACCCCCGATCCCCCACCCCTACCCTCACACGCCCCTCACACGCCTCCTGAACGACACTCACCCCGACATGTCCAACCATCTCCCCCCCAACGTCGCCCTGAACGACCTTCGACCCCACATGTCCAACCATCCCCCTCCCAACGTCGCCAGAAGCGACCTTCGACCCCACATGTCCAACCATCCCCCTCCCAACGTCGCTCTCAGCGACGTTCACCCCACGATGAGTTTCCATCTCCACCCCAACGTCGCTCTGAGCGACCTTCGACCCGAGATGCTCCTCCATCTCCCCTCCAACCTCACCCCCCTTCCCTCTCGCCCGATCCGCGGCTATCCTTCCCCCGGTTCGGAGGCGCATCCGTCACTGGTGGGCGGCCCGGTCTTCAAAACCGGTGGGCGGTGTCGAAAGGCTCCCGTCGGTGGGTTCGATTCCCATGCGTCTCCGCCATTCTTCCAAATTCGGTAATAATTTCATAATCTTAGCAAACAACGATCGGGCGTTTGCCCACGTATTGCCCACACCTGGGAGCCACCGGGGCATCAGCTGATTGGCCAGCGGTGCGTTCATCAACGCGGAAGATCGTTCAGGAGTCGGACGGACTCTTCGTAATGGCCACTGCAACCACGCCGGCGACAACCGCGGCGATGACGCCCCCGGCGACCCAGAGCCAGCCAGATCCGGCGGGTGGTTTCTCGTTCAAGACGCGCACGCCTTTGCGCACAAGGTTGGCTGCGGCGTGGTCGGTCAGACGCAGCACCTGCTCCACGGGTACCTGGAGCACTCCGCAGACCTTGCGGAGCTGAGGGACGGTAAACGGACTGCGCCCACGCTCCAAGCCCGAGTACCCGGCTTGCGTGATGCCGAGCTGCTTGGCGATCTGGGCCTGGGTCATGCCTCGCTTCTTGCGGTGTTGGGCCACCACGTGTCCGAGCACCTGAGAGTAGGTCGTCGCTGGTTTCACGAAAGCAGTATAACCAAGAAGCGGACAAAAGCCCTCGTCCTGTACAACAGCCTGTTATATTCTTGCCTCAGTTCTGCGATTGGACGGACTGGCGTCGTGGAGGTGGCAGTCCTGATGTAGCCACGAAGGGAGCAAGAAGATGGCGAAGAAGAGCACTCCGATGACCAAGGGGGACGCGACGAGGATCCAGAGCGCTTCGGCGCAGCCAAGAGCGGCAAGAACGCCGGATTCGCCCGTAGAGCGCAGTCGGCTGCGGATCGCGCCGCAGCTCGCGGCGGCACCAAGGGTGGCGGAAAGCAGGGGAAGCAGCGATAGCCTCTCAAGGTCACGACCGTCCAGCAGTGAGATGCCGAGGCACTGCAAGGGGGACAGGATGGGGCGCGCGCTGATCGTGGTTCCACCGACAGTCAAGTACGCGGCTGGGCCCTTGCTTGGACCAGCACTGCTCTGCGGCGCTGCGGTCTCTTCCGGGCACCTTGCCAGGACCCTCGACCTGAACGTCCGCTGGCTCCGCCAGCACACCCTCGCCCCGCGAGGAAATAGGAACCCGACTGGAGGATCGTCGACGGAGCTTCTCGGCGATCACTCGAAACCGGGAAGGCAGCTCTCCGACGCCCAAGACGCCTATATCGAAGCGGTGAAAGACGCTCTCCCAGACCAGCTACTGTCGGGGTGGTCCCGCCGGCAGCCGATCCTCACACTCCCGTGGACGAACGAGCAGGTCACCTGCGCTGTCCGTCGACTGGCCGAATCTTCATTGGGAGCATGGATAGATGGGCAGCTGGCGGAGTGTGAGGAGCCGGACCTGCTGGGGATCTCGCTGCTCTACAGTGGGCAGGTGCTCGGCGGACTGGCCATTGCCATCCGTGCCCGTCAACGCTGGCCCAGAGCACGCGTTGTTCTCGGTGGAGCCCATGTCAGCGCCCTCCGTGAAGTACTGGTCGCGGATCGGGAACTTGGCCGGGGCATGATCGACCAGTTCGTGATCGGGCACGCCGAACGAACCTTTGTCGCTCTACTCGATCGAGAGCCAGCTCCCACCGCGGGCCGCCTTCCGAAAGGCGACTCCAGGCCGGGAGACCTCGCTTGCTTCGGGAAAGAGCTACACGGGGTCGTTCCGCAGTTCGACGACCTGCACCTCTACGGTATTCCCCGGCTGGTCCTGCCAGTCCAGATCACGCGAGGGTGTGCCTACGGCCGCTGCGCGTTTTGCACCTACGGGCCCGTAGAGGGGCGGTACCGCACAGTCGGTCTTGAAGCTCTGGAACCGATGGTGGAGCTTGCAGAGCATGAGCAGGCTGCGCTGTCCTTCAAGGACAGTTTCCTGACCTCTCGACTGCTGCGGACGGCCGCCGAGGTGATCCGAGGACGCGTCGAGTGGGCTGCCTGCATCAAGCTCCATCGCGGCCAGGACCAAGAGCAGGCCCGCGCGCTGTACGCCGCAGGTTGCCGCACGGTCGAGACAGGGCTGGAGACTCTGCTCCCTTCCGCGCAGCGCCTGATCGACAAGCGCCAGTCTCCCGAGTTGTTCCGTAGGTCCCTGGCCAGCTTCGTGGACGCCGGGATCAACGTCGTGGTCAACACCATGAGCGGATTCCCACACCAGAACGACGATGACGAGCGTCGTTGGCTCGAAGAAGTGCGATCCATGGTCGCGAGTTGCCCTGATCCAGGACGTGTTCACCTGGAGCACAACCGCTTCGAACTCGAACGTCTATCGCGGTTCTCGAAATACCACCGCGACCTCGGCATCCGCATCACACAGTCGTGGCCCTGGGCGTCGGTGCTGGACTGGGAGGCTGCGTGAGAGGCCCACTGATGGGCTGTTGGAATCCAGCAGTGCCACCCAACGCACCTCGTAGCCGATCAACGAGTGCTGCGCCACCTCATCCATGCCGATGGCGCCGCGATTCCGGCGACCCGATCCGCCGGCCGTCCGGATCGAGGTCGTGCTCCTTGCGGTGCCTGGCCCACGCCTTCTCGACCGCCTTCATCTCCTCGACGGGGGCGATATCGAACCGGCCGGCGGCCAAGACGAAGGCACGAACCGAGACGTGGGTACGCCCGCCTCGCTGCCTCACGCCGCACTTCGGGCAGGTCATCATCGGCGGCAGGATGTTCGCCTCATCGCGGGTCCGCTGCAGCACCTCGTCCAGCCGGTCACGCAGGGCGATCAGCTCGTCCATCTCCAGGGAGGGGCGCCACTCCTCCCTCAGCATCTCGATCATCTCGGGCCACCAGACCCGCTGTGCATCTCCCGATGGCATGTGCCCTCCTCCGCTCAGCCGCTCCGACTCCCCCGAGAGATGGAGACCACGTTCGCAGTCCTCACGGTCGCGATCGCAGGTAGCTCGGGGATCAGCTTGACCGCCTCCAACAGCGGCAACGCCGCCGGATCGGTGTATGGATCCCGCGTCCCACCCAGGACGTGCCCCACGAGAACCTCGACGGCGTCGGGGTTGGCGCCGCGCTGGACCAGGCCGGAGATGAAGCCCTTGCGGAAGGCGTGGTGGGCGCGGCCGTGGCTGCCCTCGCCCGTGGCGGCCCACACGGCGGGGCGCACATCGGCACGCTTCCAGGCGCGGGCCATGTCCCGGGCTCGGGCCTCGCGCTCGCGAGGGCCGGGCCGGCGGTTGCACGGAACGAACCACCCCTCCCACGGCCCCCATGTCGCCCTCTCCTCCACCAGGATGGGACTGATCGGGACGATCCGGCCGGTCCGTTCGTGCTCGGTCTTGCCCAGCTCGGGGCGGACATGCATCAGCTTGCGCTCCCGGTCCACGTCCTCGCAGCGCAGCGCCATCGCCTGCTGGACACGCAGCCCGGTGCAGCGCAGCACGATCGCCAGCTTGCGGTGCCAGCCGTTCGCCGCCGCGATGCAGGCGTCCATCTCCTCCCAGGTGGGGGCGACGGTGATCCGGCGCGGGGCTTTGGGCAGCTCCAGCTTGCGAGGCCGGGGCATCCAGTCTCCGTACTCGTCCGAGTCGTAGAGCCACTCCCAGGCTTGCTGGACGTGCTGGATGCGCTTGCGCACGGTCGAGACGGCACAGCCCCGCTCGCTGGTCAGGTGCTCGTAGAAGCCGGCGAGGTGGGCACGGGAGAAGGCGTCCGCGGTCAGGCGCTGCCGGGGGTACCGCGACTCCAGCCACCTCGTCCACAGCACGAGAGACAGGTCGATGACCTTGATCGAACTCTCCGCCAGGACCCTCTCTCGGTCCTGGATGTAGAACGCCTGGAGATCGTCTAGCCGCGGTTCCGCCTGAACGTTCGCAGCCTCCCATCGTTCGCCGAGCGCGACGGTCCGCTCGATTTCCGTCCGGAGCTTCCTCGCGGTCGCGAGGTCCGGGCACGACCGTTCCCTCTGCCGTGTCCCCTCGCGCCAGCGGACCGACCACTTGCGGCCCCGCTTTCGGATCTGCGCCATCGCTCCACCTCCATCACCCACTCGTCGATGCGGTCCAGCCGCCAGCGGTAGAGCGGGCGGCCCGGGGTACCCACGTCGACCCACGGCCGGTTAACGTAATCAGGTGGCGTCTCGTCCCGCAAGCGTCGAATCGTGTCGCGGCTGATCCCGAGGTACTTCCGCGCCTCGGTCTCGCTCACCCACGCTTCTCCTGGGACCGCCCTCGCCACCCTGTTCCTTTCCTCCGGCCTCGCTGCAGGGACCAAACTCCGGGCCGCCGATCCTCGGCAGCCGCAACCTCGAGTGGTCTCACCACGACTCGCATCGTTTTCAGCTTGACCGGGAAACAAGTCGAATGTCAAGATATAACCCAGATTTCGGGTTAATGCCCGGATGGGAGATCGGATCATGACGAAGAGCACCGATGGGAATCGAAGCAGCAGGCTCGCGAGGAAGCTCCGAGACACGGCCAGGAAAAGGACCCGCGCGCCGACCGAGATCACCAGCATCGCCCTGACCAGGGTCCTCGGCCGCCTGATCGCCGCGGTCCGCCAGGAGCTGGATGCCAGCCAGGCCAGCTTCGCCGAGATGCTGCGCATGAGCCAGTCCGGACTGGCCCGGTTGGAGATCGGCGAGGCCAAGATCAACATCGACGTCCTGTGGGTGCTGCGGCGTCCGCTGCGCCAGCTCGACCTCTTCCCCTCGGACCTGCTGGACTGCCTCGAGGACGCCGCGAAGCGGCTGCGCCGCCAGGGAGTCAAGGTCTCCAGGAACCCGCCGGACGATCCGAAGACAGAGGCCAGCCTCGCCCTCGTCGATCGCGTGGTCGGCGCATGCCTGCAGGACCTGATCACTGACGTCCACGAGGAGGAGGGCGAGGATCTCGGAGAGGACTGGGACGATGAGTTCTGACCGTTCACCGGCTCCCGCCCCGGCTCCCCTGGACATCGACAACGAGTCCGCCACGCGCCGTTTCGTCAGCCAGATCGCCATCCCCATGTCCGTGGACGACGGGGACTACCTCACCCTGGCCAGGGTCACCCCGGGCAAGGGCCGCAAGGAGATCCAGCTCGGGCGGCTCGACAAGGGTGACGAGCAGACGATCTGGGCCTTCATCCAGGACCAGACCCGTCGCCACGGCCACGGCCGCTACCGCGCCCGGTACTACGGTGCCCACGGACGCGGCAAGCGCAGCGTCACCTTCAACCTCCCCGACCCTCGAGCCGGGCGCGAGGTCCCGAAGCGCCGCGCCACGTCTCCGGTCCCGCCACCTCCCGCCAGACCCCGGGCGGTCGAACCCAAGGGGGAGCGGTCAGCGGCAGCGGACCGCGCGGCCAGCGATGACCTGGTCGGCAAGATGTCGGCCACCATCCGCGATCTGAACACCAAGATCGGCGACCTGGAGGCCGAGCGCGACCACCGCGAGGGAGCGCTGGCCGACATGCAGGCCCGCAACGAAGAGCTGGAGTCCGCCCTCGGGCTGGCCGAAGAACGTGTCCGATCGATCGAGGCCGCCAACCGCAAACTCGATGAGGAAGCCACCAGGCTCGGCGATATCGCCGCACAGCGCGACCAACTCCAATCTCAGCTGAAGGAACTGGCGGGCGATCTGAAGAAGGAAGCGCGCGCACGCAAGGCCGCCGAGCAACTGGTTGCGGAGGAACGTCGAGGGCGCGCTACAGCGAAGCGACAGCTTGCCGGCGAGAACGCGAAGCTCCGCCAGGAGAACACCTCGCTCGGCGTTCAGATCGCCTCGATGACCAGGGAGCTCGGTCAGCTGCGAAAACGCGCTCCCCATCCCGCGCCAGTTCAGCCGGATCTGCGGCAGGAGGTCTCGCGCCTGACCACCGAGCGCGACCAGCTCCGCGCAGACCTGGCCAGGGTTCAGAGCCAACTCGCTGCGGACACCAGATCCCAGGCCAAATCCCTCCGCAAGATGAGAGCGGAGCACGCCACCCAGCTGGCCCGCATCGATGATCTCGTGCAGGCGAACGCTCACCTCCACAAGCGGGTCAAGAAGGCTGAAGGCCGGGCGGGCGACCTGAACGACATCATCATCGAGAACTTGATCCAGCCGGACGACGAGTAGAACGGCGACGCCGAACGGCTCCTCAATCCCGAAATGACCGATCTGGTCCTGTCCGCGCCCCTGTCGCAGCGTCATCGCGCTCTCCCGCAACTCCTCCCGCACTCCCGCACTCCCACACTCCCGCGTTCCCGCACTTTCGCACTCCCGCACTCTCGCGTGCCAGCATGACGCTGTCGAGAAGACCGCGCTGTCAGGATTCAGCAGGACACCTAGTTGGCGAGGGAGGACGAAACACGGAATCCGACATCGGCGAACCTATCCTCTGTCGGGGCCCTGTCCCGGGAGGCCGAACGCAGGAACTGGGCCGGATCGCGCCAGCTGCCGCCCCGCAGCGCCCGGAGGGCGCGCCCACCGAACTCCCCGCTCACGTCGTCTCGCGTCCACTCCCACACGAGCCCCGCCAGGTCGAGGTGGCCGTACGGCCCCCGACCCGCCGGGAAGCTGCCTACCGGCGCCGGACGGTCCTCTCCCCATGCGAGGTCGAAGCACGCCCGCGTCTCGTCCGGGCTCTGAGCGCCCCACGGGTAGATCCGACCGTCGGAACCCCGCGCGGCGCGCTCCCACTGGACCTCGGTAGGCAGCTCGACCGTCCTCGCCGTCTGCTGCCGCTGAGTCAGCCACGCGCAGAACGCCACCGCGTCGTGCCAGCTCGCGGTGACCACGGGCTGGCGCGGATCGTTGAACCGGCGCTTGCGCCAGTACGGCGGCTCGTCGTGCCCCGTCTCCTCCAAGAACACCCTGTACTGGTCGTTGGTCACCGGCGCCTCGCCCAGCCAGAACCCCGGCACCGCGACCTCGGCGGCAGGGCGCGCGTTGAGGGCGTCCGGATCGCCCCCCAGCGTGAACGTGCCCCCGGGGACCCACAGCGCGCGCATCCCGGGGAGCAGCTCGACGGCACGCTCTGAGGTGCGTGGACCGGGCACGGCCGCAGCGACGTCCCCCGCGACGTCAGCGTGGGTCTCGGGGGGGACCTCCATGCCCGCCTTGCCGCACACCTGGCGCGCGAGCGCCCGCAGGTCGAGGTCCTCGTGCTCCATCAGCCCCGCGGACGCGACGGCCTCGGCGATGGCGGGCTCGCCGCGGTCCTGGTACAGGCGCAGCACCGCAGCCCGATGGCCGGGCGCGGCCCCGTCGTCGGCCACGACCGCTGCGAACGGCGCCGGATCCGGCGCATGCGCCTCGTCGAGGCACTCTCGCACGAGGTCCAGGTGACCGGCCAGATCGCCGCGCGCGAGCACGGCCTCCATCAGCGGAACGAACGCCTGGTACTCCGACAGGCCCACGGCGAGCAGGATCGGCTCGCGCCACCACTCCTCGCCCACCTGCTGAGCCATCTCGACCAACAGCGCCCCGCTTCGCTCGCGCGCCGCGTGAACGGCCGCCAGGTACTCCTGCAGGCCCAGGTGCATGAACCCGTAGCGGTCCTGGGCATAGCGCGTGACCACGCCCGCGCCGCGCCGGAGCTGGTCCAGCAACGCCTCCGGGGCCGGCGACTCGCCGCTGCCGCGCCGGACGCGCTCCAGCACGGGGGACGCGACCGCGGCGAACTCCTCGCTCGTGAGGTCGTCCCGCCGCCGGGCGGTGTGCAGGCGCCAGGCCAGTGACAGCAGCAGGTCCAGCGTGTCCGCACGCTCCAGCAGCCGGTCCTCGGCCCGCTCCCGCAGCTTGGTCTCCAGCAGCACGTCGAGGCAGCGCGCGTAGAAGTCCACGCGGCGCCGGGGGATCACGTGACCCCGCATCACCTGCACGCACAGAAGCACCAGCAGCAGCGGCGTGGACACCAGCTCCTTGATCCGCTGGCTGGCGAACTCCTTGCGGCCGAGCCGGGCCACCAGGTCCGCGGCTTCGCTCCGGGCCCGCCGCACGGCCTCGTCGCGCCGCGCGGGATCCAGCTCCAGCGCCCGGCGCGCCGCGCGGAACCAGGCGTGGATCAGACCCGCGATCTGCCCGTCGTCCAGGGGACGGATGTCCAGGTGCAGGAAGCGGGAGCCGAGCCGCACCGCGCCGCCATACCCCGCGTAGCGGCACGACACCGCCGCGCGGATGCCGCGCTCGTGCTGGCCCGCCAGCTGCTGATCGAGGTACGCGCACACCTCGGCGCGGAGCGCCTCGTCGGCGATCTCGTCCAGGCCGTCGAGCAACAGCAGCAGGCGCCCCCGCGTCCACAGCTGCCGGGCAAGCCGTCGCGGGAAGCGAGGTCCCGACAGCGCGTGCAGCTCCCGGCGGATGAACGTGTCGAGGGAGTGACGGAGGTGGCCCCGCCGCAGCTGCCGCAGCCGAAGCAGCAGCGGGATGGTGTCCGGGGGCAGGCCCAGGGCCTGGCCCCCCGCGGTCAGCACCACGTGGGCCAGCTTGCGCAGAGCCGTGGTCTTGCCCGAACCGGGCTCGCCGAACAGGACCAGGTGATGGTCGCGGCCGGCCACGGCAAAGGCCTTCTCCGGCGTAATCTCCTGGCCCTGCAGCCCCATGGCCTCGGCGATGTGCCGCGGCTCGCCGCTTTCCACGTCGCCACCCAGCCATCGCGGAGGCCGTGCGGACAGCCCCAGTGGCACGTAGATCTCGTCGAGCGGGAAGCTCGGTCCGCCGGCTCCCACGCCGATCAACTCCACTTCGGTGATCTCGGCGAGGGCGAACGCGCGGAGGTCGGCCAGGACGCTAGCCCCGAGTTCGTCTCCGGACACGGACACCCGTTGGTGAACCTGATCTCCGGCCGACGCATCGATGTCGGGCCGAGCCCCCTTGCGAACCACGACCGATCCGTCGCTGTCCAGTCCCGAGTACCGAGGATCCGCCACGAACTCCGGCGTCTCGTCTCCCTTCTGCGCGAGAACCCGTGGCCACAGCCTGATCTCACCTGTTGCCGTCATCTCTCCCAGGGTGAACCCCGGCGCAGAGAAGGCGCGCATCTCACCTCTGTGCGATCCACCGGGGAACGGCGGGACTTCGTAGAAGACGCTCCGCTCTTCACCGGAGCGCGAGCTGACGGATCGCGGAGCGTCGTGCTGGTGACCGAACAGGCAGGCGACGAACCGGTCGTCCGCGGCGATACGCTCGTCGAACCAGCGGCGCGAGCGCTCGGTCAACCACCCCGGCGGGTGATGCTGGAGCAGGACGCAGGGGCGACCGCCCTCGAACAGGGATGGAGCGGCTTGTAGAACCTCACCGCTGCTGTGGTCCCCGGCTACGACTGCACCGAGCTGCTCGTCGTCCAGGTGCAGCTTGCCTCGAAATGCTCCATCCGCGGCCTGGGACCAGGCGCTGTTGAGCCCCACCACGCCGAGCTCGACCCCACCGTCACCCTCCACCACCACGCTCAGATCACCGGGAAAATGAGACCGCTGGAACAGCGAGACGTGGTCGCTGGCTTGCAACGCGGGCAACATGCTCCTCTCCATCCAGGGCAGGTAGCCGCCGAACAGCGGCTCGATGGGATCTGCGTTCCGCTCCGATCCCTGCCAGAGGCTGCGGCGCAACGACGCCGCGGAGTCGTCCTCGTAGGCCTGGAGGAAGGCGAAGCGCCACAGCTCCGCTGGTCGCGCAACGTCGTGGTTCCCTGGCACGGCCACCACGGCCGGCAGCGGCTTGCCGGCCACGCGCAACCAGCCGATCAGCTCCCCGAGGAGATCGTCGAGGCATTCGTATTCTGGGGGTTTCCCGGTTCGGGCAAGGTCACCTGCGATGAGCACGACATGGGGCGGGCCCGCGACCTCGAGCAACCGTTCGAGGTCCGCCTCCAGCGCCTTACCCATGGCCCGGGCGCGGAGCGAGTGCGGTTCTGTGCCGGCATCCGCCTGGATACCGGACAGGTGGAGCCAGCGCACAGCCGCGGGCGAGTGTGGTTTTTCGTAGGGCTGGGGGAACCACGACGGCGCGGCGCGGCCGAAAGCGGTGATCAGCTCCGGCCGGCGCTCCAGCTGCCTCGCCAGGTCGAGGATGGGTCGCCTGTCGCCGGGCGCCACCCGGGCGTATTGCCCCAGCATCGCCGGCCGGTCCCGGTGGCGAAGCTGGACGAGTGGGCCCAATAACAGGATCGAGTCGAACCGCGAGTAGAGCCTTGCAGCGAGCCTCTTGAGGTTCGTCCCCGTGGATGCGCGGGTCGCCTCGACGATCGCGGCGTGCAACTCGGCGCGGCGGGCCAGCAGGCGACTGGCGTCCCTGGGCAGCCTGGCGATGAGCTCCGGTCGCGCCGCGATCTCGTCCAGCGTGAGCATGGCCTACCCCGTCAAGCGTCCGCGTCCGGTGTGTCTGCACCGAGCATCTCGGTCATGACCTCGAGCGTATACGGCTGGATGGCGTAGTCGGTCGGCTCGAGGGTCGGAGGCTCGACGAGGACAAGGTACACGAGGTCGGTGGCCAGAACCCCCGAACCGAGGGATACCTCGATATCCCCATCGCGCACGGCCTTTTCGATCTCCGCAAGATATCCGCTGCAAGCGACGCTGTTGCCCCGCATCTTCTCGATCCGATCCCGAACGAACGATCGCAGCGCATCGAGCCCCGGGGGGACCGAGCCGTCCATGTGCCCACGCATGAAGCACCACTCGTGGAAGTCGTGGCAGATCCGCAGCAAATTGCCCGGCTTGCCACTCGCCATCTCGATGATCTTCGAGACGCAGTCGTCGGCGAAGACTGGTTCGCCCGCATGGTACCTCTGCACACGCAGGTCGTAGATCGACCTCAGGTCGCTGTTGTCGTGGAAGGGCTCGACCTCCACGACCGGAACCAGCGCCTTCTGACCGGTTCCCATGTTCCGCGTGCGCACGGACGTCAGCACGTGGACGTTTCCGGACGGGTGGTCGGCCAGCAGCCAAAGCAGGCGCTTCAGACGATCGGCGTGCTCCCGGCCGTGGTCCGTGCCGACCTCGAGCAGATCGACGTCGTCCACGTAGACGATCGTCTGCTTGCGCGTCGCCAGGCGCAGGCAGTCGATGATCTCGGCGATGATCTCGACGATCTGCTCGTCCGAGGGCGGGGTGAGCGCGTAGGTGACGCTCTCGTCGCTGCTCTCCTTGACGCTCCCGATCACCTTGACGAGGCTCGTGATGGCAGCCTCCCCGCCAGCGCTCTGCTCGCGCCCCCGAGCGATCGTGTGCGAGACCTCACCCTCCGGGCTGGATATCCGCCTCGCAATGGTGGCGGCCACTCGCTTCACCTCACCCAGGATCCCCGCCGAGCTGACCTCCTCCGTGACCAACTCCAGCGGTCGGTCAATCAACTGGAGGACCGCGTGAAGCTCATTAAACAGGAACTCGATCACCAGACGGGCCGTGAACTGGCCCTCTGCGTTGAGCCAGATCACGTGCCAGTCGTCCAGCTCGTCCTCCTGCAGGAACCGGAAGACCAGGTGGCTCTTGCCCACCCTCGAGGCGCCGTGGACCGCGTTGATCTGGTTCGTGGACTGGGACGGGGGAAACCTGCCCTTCATCCACTTCAATTGGGGATCTCGATCGATGAACAGATCGCGTATCCGCTGGCGACGCCGTGCCGCTTCCGTCCTGTCTTGGTCGTCCATCCCGGGCCAATCCTGCAAGAACCGTGGAGGTCTGGGCGGGTTGTAATGAAACAACAGAGCGAAATCCTCGCGGCCTGCCTCGTTCGACATCACGCACTCCAGGGCATGGGGTCAGTCGGTCAGCTGCGGGTATTCTATCTCTACCGGCCCCGCCGCGCGTGTCCGTGTAGAACCGGGCCGTGGATCGATCGGAGCTGGCATCCGAGCCTTGACGACCCCACCCCGGGTCCGTGGTACGCTCGGGACTCACTGCGGCCATCCGTGGGAGTCCGGGAGAACGTCGCGCCTTGCAAGAGCCACAGACCACACGGATCTTCCTCTCCTCCACCGCCACCGATCTGGAAGCGCACCGCCGTGCGGTCCTGGAGACCCTGCAGCGCATGGACATCACGGTGGTGGCCATGGAGTCGTTCGGAGCGCGCTCCACCCCCCCGGTCGAGTGGTGCACCGGGCGCGCGGCAGCGGCGGACGCGCTGGTGGTGATCGTCGCGCACCGCTACGGGTGGGTTCCGCCGGAGGAGCAAGGGGGGGACAGCGAGCGGTCGATCACGTGGCTGGAGGTCGAGGCGGCCGAGGCCGCGGGCAAGCCGGTGTTCGCGTTCCTCGTGGACAGCGACGCGATGTGGACCCAGGCCAGGGAGCAGGACCGGCTGCTCGCGGCCGGTGACGACTCGTCCAGAATTGGGGAGATCGTTCGGGCAGTGCAGGGTCTGCAGGCTTTCCGGGATGACCTGAAGCAGCGCTACGTCATCGACAGGTTCAGCACGCCGGACGACCTGGCGCGCAAGGTCGCGTCCAGCCTCCATTCCTGGGACCGGGAGCGGCGGGGCCACCGGGCCGCTGCAACCGTCGCTCCGGTCACCGGCACGGCGGGCTACCTCGCAGACGTGCTCGCCGAAACCTCGCGCATCGACATCCGCGGCATCGCCTCCGCCGGCGGCGCCGGACGGCAGGCGCTGTCCTACGCCATCGAAGATCTGTACACGCCGTTGCGGACCACGAGGCCGGGGATGCTGACCGGAACAGGGGACCGATCCGCGCCTGCCGCGGCTGGGCTGGAGATGCTCCGCGGCGGCGAGCGGGTCGAGCTGAAGGAGTTGCTGGCGACCCACCGCCGGCTGCTCCTGGTGGGCGCCCCTGGCGGCGGCAAGACCACCTTCCTGCGCCTGATCGCGTGCGTGCTGGCCCGGGACCTGATGGGGGAAGAGCGGCCGGATCACGCGCCGGAGCGCGATCGACACCTGGGCCTGCCGCTGGACGAGCCCGCTGAGCTCCCGGTGTTCATCCGCCTCGCGGCGCTGGCCGAGCGCATGGACCGCCACGCCGGCCGCGTCGAGGGCGACACCGCCCCCTGGCTGGAGGACTACCTCGCCGCCCTGCACGGCGACCAGACCGCGGCCCTGCTGGCGGATCACCTGGACCGCGGCGCGGCCGTGCTGCTGCTCGACGGCCTGGACGAGGTGGCCGAGGCGAGCCTTCGCGAGCGGCTGCGCAAGGTGGTGGCCGCCGTGCTGCGTCGATGGGGCGACAACCGCCTCGTGCTCACGACGCGCCCCCACGGTTACCAGGAGTTCGCCGACCTGTCCGGCATGGCCTCGGCGACCATCGACGACTTCGGCGATCGCGAGATCGAGGAGTTCGTCCGTCGCTGGGTCAGGGCGTTCGACACCGAGCAGACGACCCGCCGCGGCCGTTCCTACCGGGATGAGCTGCGTCACGCGCTGGTCACGGCCCCGTCCATCCGCAGGCTGGCCCGTAGCCCGGTGATGCTGACCTGCCTGTGCGTGGTCCACTGGAACGAGATGAGGCTGCCCGAGGGCAAGGCCGACCTGATGTCCGCGGTGCTTCGCTGGCTGCTGGGCTCCCGCGACGGCCGCAGGCAGGCGCGCGGCTACACCAGCGCGTTCGCCCAGGAGTGCTTCAAGGCGCTGGCGCTGGCGATGACGGACCACCCCGACGGCAAGCGGGCGGTCGTGGACCTGGCGTGGGCAGCCGAGCAGCTCCGGCAGCCCTTTGCGACCATGCGCGACATCACCGATCCCAGGCAGCTGCGCGGTGAAGGGATCCGGTTCCTGGAGTACGAGGCCCTGGACAGCGGGTTCGTCGACCGCGTCGGCCGCGGCGAGATCCGCTTCTGGCACCTGACGTTCCAGGAGCACTGCGCCGCGCTGGCCATGGTGGAGCTGGGCGACGAGGACGGGCCGGAGGGGTGGTGGGCCGTGCTGCGGCCCCACCTGTTCGATCGCCAGTGGGACGAGGTGCTGGACCACTTCGCCGGCTGCCTGGCCAGGACCGGGCGGCGACGGCTGGACCTGCTCGTAGGGCGGGTCCTGGAGCTCGGCGAGACGGGTGAGCTGGCGGATATCGCACGCGTGGTCGGTGCGACGGGGCGGATCCTCCAGGTGCTGGCGCTGTACGATTACCGGCCGACCAGGCAGCTGGGCTGGCACAGGACGCGGGACGAGGTGCTGGCCATCTTCGAGCCGCAGGGCGCTGCGCGGGTGCCGGTCCAGACCCGCATCGCGGCCGCCGAGGCGCTGGCCCAGGGGGGCGACCCGAGGTTCTCGCGGCCCACGGCCAACCTGTTGCAGATCCCGGGGTTGCCGGGAGCGCAGCTGGGCCGCTACCCCGTCACCGTGCTGGAGTACGCGCGCTTCGTGGAGGCCGGAGGCTACGACGACGGACCCTGGTGGGACGGCGAGGGCCGGGAAGCCAGGGAGAACAACGACTGGAAATCGCCGGCGAGATGGGACGAGCAGCTGCAGCACGGCAACCGGCCGGTGGTGGGCGTCTCCTGGTACGAGGCGGATGCCTACTGCCGCTGGCTCGCGATTCGGACCGCTCAACCCTTTCGCCTGCCGACCGAGGCCGAGTGGTCAGCCGCCGCACACAACGACCGTGGTCCCTATCCGTGGGGTGACGAGGAGCCGACGCCCGAGATCGTCAACTTCGCGACGGGAAGACCGAAGAAGGACGAGGACGACTCGTGGCCCTACACCCCCCAGGTCGGTCATCCCACGCCGGTCGGGATCTACCCCCGCGGTGCCTCGCCCGGGGGGCACCTGGACCTGGCCGGCAACGTCTGGGAGTGGTGCGAGGAAGACGTCACGGAGGAGCACCGGGGCTGGGCCCGGGATGTGGCCGAGATGTTCGACAAGGAGGGGAAGACCGAGCTGGCCGAGATGTTCCGAACCGGCGCCCTCCGGGCGCTGCGGGGCGGCGGCTGGGGCGACCCGGCCCAGGCCCTGCGTTCGGCCTCCCGGTTCTGGTACCCGGCCGAGGACCGGAACGACGGCTTCGGGTTCCGCGTGTCGTGTGGTCCCGCGAGCACGGATTCCTCTTGATCTTCGTTCCCCTTGTCCTTTGTGTCTCTTGATTCCCCGCTCCGGTGTTTCCCAACTCCGGGGTCCAGGGGTGGAACCCCTGGCGGAGCCACGGTTGTCGTCTCGTCGTCAATTGTCACCTCGCACGACAAAAAGGGCGCCCCCTGGAAACACCGTGACAAATATGTCGACACCTGTCGATCGAGTGTCACATGACGTCACACTGGCAGGATCGATGACATCGGTGGCGCCCACCTCACCGGCGCGGGAATCCCAGCAGCCCGCGATAGGACGCCAGCGATCGACCGAACCGCTCCACCTCGCCTTGCCTTGCCAGCGCCGTCAGCCGGCGGCGGGCGCGACGGACGGCACCGGGGCCTGGGTCGATGCCGTCGCGGTCGACGCGGTGGCCGAGGTACAGAAGCCGGCTGTCTGTGGATCGAACGGTCGCACGTGGGTCCTTGAGCGCCAGGCGCCGCTCCCGGCCGAGCCACGCGGCGACCGCCTCTCGCGCTTCGAGTAGCTGCGCCCGCGAGTCGGCCAGCAGCGTCATGTCGTCCATGTAGCGCTGGTAGTGCGGGATCTTCAGCTCCCGCTTGACGAAGTGGTCGAGCCCGGACAGGTAGTGGTTGCCCCACCACTGGCTGGTCAGGTTGCCGATGGGCAGGCCGCAGCCGGGCGCGGGGAAGCCCGCCGGCAGGTGAAGCGCGCTGCGAACAGCGCGGCGATCGTACAGCCGGTCGCCGCTGTCGGCGATGACACCCAGCATCGCGAGCAGCCGTCGGTCCTTGATCCTGCGCTCCATCACCTCGCGCAGGATCGCCCTGTCGATGCCCAGGAAGTAGTGACGGACGTCGAGCAGCAGCACGTACCGGTGGCGGCGCAGCGCGCCCAGCAGGGCGATGACCGCGCGGTGGCTGCCGCGGCCTGGAAGACAGGCGAACGTGGTGTCGATCAGCGACCGATCGAGACGCGGCGACAGCACGCGGTAGACCGCGTGGTGGACCACGCGATCACGTACGGGTGCGGCGGCGATGACGCGGGTCTTGGGCTCGTGGATCAAGAGCAGACGGTACCCGCGCGGCCGGTAGCTCTCGGCGGTCAGCTCCCTGTGCAAGCGGATCAACGAGTGGTCCGCGTCGAACGCGAAGCTGCGAACGGACGGCCGTGACCGCTTGCCGCGGCGAAAGTCACGCCACGCCCCAGCCAGGTTGTCCAGCCCGGCGACGAGATCGAACAGGCGCCCCAAACGTCTCACGACCACGACCCGCGAGAAATGGCCCGCCCGGACGCTCGGCCACGACGGCCTACGAGAACGGGCGGGCCAGGCTCGTTCGGCGTCCACGCGGACGCCCGGGATCCCTCCTGCACGGTGACTCGAAGCGAGGTCCGTCAGCGTGTTCGCGGGACCACACGACACGCGGAACCCGATGTCGTCGTTCCGGTCCTCGGCCGGGTTCCTGTTCCGGGAGGCCGAACGCAGGTTCTGGGCCGGGTTGTTCCAGCTGCCGCCCCGCAGCGCCCGGAGGGCGCGCAAGCGTTCCGGAGGGACCCGCTACGTCAGGATACGGACTCCAGCCGCCGCAGCCAACCGCCGATCTGGCGACCGATGGACTCGGTCTGCTCGGCGATGGCGAGCGCGCTCTCGTCGGTCAGCATGCCGAGATTGCGAGCGAGGCGCACCTGGGTCCGCAGCGTGCGAAGCTCGGCGTCGGCGTCCACCAGCCGATCGTGGCGCTCGAAGCCGCCCAGCGCCAGCGTCACGGCGTCCAGCAGCGCGAGCGCGCCGCTCGCCACCCGCCGGCGCAGCTCGGGGTGCTCGCGACCGTGCTCCAGCTCCTCGAGCAGCACGCCGGCCAGCGCGAACGTATCGTCGTACAGTGGGGATCCCTGCACTACGGTCTTCCCCGGGCTCAACGGGATCGCTGACCGCCGGCGAAGCGGTCGAAGCGGGTGCGCCGACCCCTGCGCTCGGTGACGCGGATCAGGCTGGACACGTCGGGCAGGTACTCTTGCTCCACCCGGTCGGCCAGCGCCCGGCGCGCCTCGTCGCCCTGAGGGCCACCCAGCAGCAGGCTGACCACGGCCGACGCCGCGGCCTCCCGCGCCGCCTCGTACCGTGCGGCCTTGTCGGGGGGGCGGAAGGCGTGACAGCCCTGGGCCAGCGCGTCGAGCGAGCGACGCAGCTGGAGACCTGCCGGGTCGTCCTCACCCACGGCCTCGACCACGGCCCGGAAGACCGGCTCGCCGCTGCGAAAGGCGCGCAGATCCTGCACAGAGAAACGCTTGCCCCTGGCCTTGTGCGCCGCATTCTCGACCGGAGCCAGGGCCGCTTCGACCGCGTCGCGCAGCTCACGGGCACGGGCGTTGGCCGCCCTCCGCTGCTTTTCACCGAGCGGAAGCTCGTCGATCTCGATGCGCCAGCGCGCCCCGTCCTTTCGGGCCTTCAGCTTCCCGGTCTTGATCAGGTAGCGGACCTGCCGCGGAGACTTGCCCAGCAGCGTGGCCGCCTCGGCCAGGGACACGTCCATCGTCATCGCACTCCACCGTCGACTCGCGTCACCCGTTGTCGGACCGTTGTCCATCGGAGTGACACTGGATGACCGATATTGTCAACCGCGGCGACAACAGCGTCACTCCGGACGACAGGATACACGCTCCAGCTTCGCCAGGGGTTCTACCCCTGGACCCCGGTGACGCATGAAGAGATAGAAGAACAAGGGGACAACAGGATCAAGGGGAACCCGTGCTCGCGGGACCACACGACACGCGGAACCCGATGACGTCGTACCGGACCTCGGCCGGGTACCAGAACCGGGAGGCCGAACGCAGGAACTGGGCCGGGCAGTTC
Organism: uncultured Rickettsiales bacterium; assembly: GCA_964425605.1. Classification (GTDB taxonomy): domain Bacteria; phylum Myxococcota_A; class UBA796; order UBA9615; family CAYRNR01; genus CAYRNR01. Next base: position 30,509 of record CAYRNR010000006.1, read on the forward strand.
CAGCTGCCGCCCCGCAGCGCCCGGAGGGCGCGCCCACCGAACTCCCCGCTCACGTCGTCTCGCGTCCACTCCCACACGAGCCCCGCCAGGTCGAGGTGGCCGTACGGCCCCCGACCCGCCGGGAAGCTGCCTACCGGCGCCGGACGGTCCTCTCCCCATGCGAGGTCGAAGCACGCCCGCGTCTCGTCCGGGCTCTGAGCGCCCCACGGGTAGATCCGACCGTCGGAACCCCGCGCGGCGCGCTCCCACTGGACCTCGGTAGGCAGCTCGACCGTCCTCGCCGTCTGCTGCCGCTGAGTCAGCCACGCGCAGAACGCCACCGCGTCGTGCCAGCTCGCGGTGACCACGGGCTGGCGCGGATCGTTGAACCGGCGCTTGCGCCAGTACGGCGGCTCGTCGTGCCCCGTCTCCTCCAAGAACACCCTGTACTGGTCGTTGGTCACCGGCGCCTCGCCCAGCCAGAACCCCGGCACCGCGACCTCGGCGGCAGGGCGCGCGTTGAGGGCGTCCGGATCGCCCCCCAGCGTGAACGTGCCCCCGGGGACCCACAGCGCGCGCATCCCGGGGAGCAGCTCGACGGCACGCTCTGAGGTGCGTGGACCGGGCACGGCCGCAGCGACGTCCCCCGCGACGTCAGCGTGGGTCTCGGGGGGGACCTCCATGCCCGCCTTGCCGCACACCTGGCGCGCGAGCGCCCGCAGGTCGAGGTCCTCGTGCTCCATCAGCCCCGCGGACGCGACGGCCTCGGCGATGGCGGGCTCGCCGCGGTCCTGGTACAGGCGCAGCACCGCAGCCCGATGGCCGGGCGCGGCCCCGTCGTCGGCCACGACCGCTGCGAACGGCGCCGGATCCGGCGCATGCGCCTCGTCGAGGCACTCTCGCACGAGGTCCAGGTGACCGGCCAGATCGCCGCGCGCGAGCACGGCCTCCATCAGCGGAACGAACGCCTGGTACTCCGACAGGCCCACGGCGAGCAGGATCGGCTCGCGCCACCACTCCTCGCCCACCTGCTGAGCCATCTCGACCAACAGCGCCCCGCTTCGCTCGCGCGCCGCGTGAACGGCCGCCAGGTACTCCTGCAGGCCCAGGTGCATGAACCCGTAGCGGTCCTGGGCATAGCGCGTGACCACGCCCGCGCCGCGCCGGAGCTGGTCCAGCAACGCCTCCGGGGCCGGCGACTCGCCGCTGCCGCGCCGGACGCGCTCCAGCACGGGGGACGCGACCGCGGCGAACTCCTCGCTCGTGAGGTCGTCCCGCCGCCGGGCGGTGTGCAGGCGCCAGGCCAGTGACAGCAGCAGGTCCAGCGTGTCCGCACGCTCCAGCAGCCGGTCCTCGGCCCGCTCCCGCAGCTTGGTCTCCAGCAGCACGTCGAGGCAGCGCGCGTAGAAGTCCACGCGGCGCCGGGGGATCACGTGACCCCGCATCACCTGCACGCACAGAAGCACCAGCAGCAGCGGCGTGGACACCAGCTCCTTGATCCGCTGGCTGGCGAACTCCTTGCGGCCGAGCCGGGCCACCAGGTCCGCGGCTTCGCTCCGGGCCCGCCGCACGGCCTCGTCGCGCCGCGCGGGATCCAGCTCCAGCGCCCGGCGCGCCGCGCGGAACCAGGCGTGGATCAGACCCGCGATCTGCCCGTCGTCCAGGGGACGGATGTCCAGGTGCAGGAAGCGGGAGCCGAGCCGCACCGCGCCGCCATACCCCGCGTAGCGGCACGACACCGCCGCGCGGATGCCGCGCTCGTGCTGGCCCGCCAGCTGCTGATCGAGGTACGCGCACACCTCGGCGCGGAGCGCCTCGTCGGCGATCTCGTCCAGGCCGTCGAGCAACAGCAGCAGGCGCCCCCGCGTCCACAGCTGCCGGGCAAGCCGTCGCGGGAAGCGAGGTCCCGACAGCGCGTGCAGCTCCCGGCGGATGAACGTGTCGAGGGAGTGACGGAGGTGGCCCCGCCGCAGCTGCCGCAGCCGAAGCAGCAGCGGGATGGTGTCCGGGGGCAGGCCCAGGGCCTGGCCCCCCGCGGTCAGCACCACGTGGGCCAGCTTGCGCAGAGCCGTGGTCTTGCCCGAACCGGGCTCGCCGAACAGGACCAGGTGATGGTCGCGGCCGGCCACGGCAAAGGCCTTCTCCGGCGTAATCTCCTGGCCCTGCAGCCCCATGGCCTCGGCGATGTGCCGCGGCTCGCCGCTTTCCACGTCGCCACCCAGCCATCGCGGAGGCCGTGCGGACAGCCCCAGTGGCACGTAGATCTCGTCGAGCGGGAAGCTCGGTCCGCCGGCTCCCACGCCGATCAACTCCACTTCGGTGATCTCGGTACGGGCGAACAAGCGGAGGTCGGACTCGACGCGTGGGGCGGGGCCAGGGGATCGGGTCGGGCTCTGCCGGGGGGACGCAGTGGGCGGATGCCCGCCGCTCTTTGTAGTCGAGATGTTTCCCGATGTGTCTTTCGGACGAAGAACGAACGATCGCCTGGCATCGAGCTCGTACCGACCATCGGCGGCGAACGCATAGCTGTTGTGTCCACGAAGAACGCGGCGTCGTGGCCAGATGCGCAGCTCGCCGTTTTCCTGGAGCGAGCCCAGACCATACCCGAACGAGCGGGTCTCGGCCGACTTTCCGAGGCCCTCCACTCCGAACAACGAAGGGACCTCCAGGTAGCAGCGAGCCGCGGCGCCGAACTCCGAAGAAGCGATCGAGCGTCCAGCGTGCTCGTGACCGAACAAGCACGCCGCGAATCGCGCCGCCGGACCTGTGGGGTAGACGTGGGACTCGAACTCCACGCGAGCCGTGGGGGACAGCCAATCCACCGGATGATGCATCAGCAGCAAGGCCTGATTGCACCAGTCTGCGACGTTGATGAGCCGCCCGTCGTCGCCGCTCATCGCCGCCTGGTACTGCTGCGGCGCCAGCACCAGCGCGCCCTTGAACTCGTCGTCACGCTCGCTGCCGGTGTACTGTACCCAGGCGGAGTTGAGGCCCACGATGCCCACCTTCAGGCGGTTACTGACCTCGAACCTCAGGCGGAAGTCGCCCGGAAAGAAGGAGGGCTGGTACTCGATGTCCGGGTCTGCGTCCAGCTCCGGGTCGATGTGGGTTCCGCGCCATTGTTCGTATGCCCCGAACAGCGGCGCGATGGGGGACGGATCGCGTTGCTCCCACAGCGTCTTGCGCAGGGACGCCACCTCGGGCGTCTCGTAGCGCCCCAACATAGCGTATCGCCACTCCTCACCAGTGGGCCACGCCACGTCGTGGTTGCCCGGCACTGGGACCACCGGGGGCCTGGCTCCCTCGCAAGCCGCGGCGATCCGCGCCCGAAGCTCGTCCAGGAACGGGTTGACCTTGTCTGTGTACTCGGACGCCTCGCCGCTGTACGCCAGATCACCGGTGAGCAGCACCAGATGCAACGGCCCTCCGACGCTCCGGAGCGTCTGCTGCAAGTCGCTCCAGAACTCCTCCTGCGCTTGCAGCCACAGGCGCTCGCCCGGCTGTCCCAGGTGTAGATCGGAGATGTGCAACCAACGAAAGGTCTCGTCAGCCGGTTCACTCATCCGCGAGGGTTTCCGAGGCATCGCACCTCCTCCCCGCCATTGTCCGGAAACCGACGCCAGTCGTCCATCCCGCGCTCCAGTGGCTTCGACCTCCCGGTTCTGGACAGCAACGCCCCCCTCAATCGCCGGAACATGCCCGCCACACCTGGCAGGAACGGCTGTTCGCATTGCACACGCGACGGGAAGTGCTAAAATCGCACATCATGATCAAGTCCAAGCGTGAACTCGGAAGCCGCATCGCGGATGCGCGTTCCGCGGCCGGCTTCACCCAGGGCGATCTCTCCTCAAAGATGGGGGTGGATCGCACGGCCATCACCAAGATCGAGAGCGGAGACCGGAAGGTCGACTCGTTCGAGCTGGCGCGAATCGCCGAGATCCTCCGCCGGCCGATCTCATGGTTCCTGATGTCACCGGCCCCCAACGTGATCAGCAGGCGCCGGGAACGAGGGGGCATGGAGAAGGCCGCCGATGTCGAGCTGGAGCTGCTCGCGGCCGACGTGGAGCAGCTCGTCGAGATGAAGCTCCTCGAACCGGCTGTGCTCGGAGATCCGGGAGTTCAGGTGGACTCCTTCGAGACAGCAGAAGAGGCAGCTCGGCTGGTCCGGGAACGCCTCGGCCTGCCCGCGGAGCCCATCGCCGATCTCGTCGGACAGGTCGAGCGGCTTGGGCTCTACGCGTTCGTCCTGCCCCTGGAAGCGAACGTCGAGGGCTCCTACGTGGCCCTGGCGGACTGCGGTGTGGCCCTGATCCAGGGGGGGGATCCGACGGGAAAGCGCCGCTTCACGCTGGCCCACGAGCTGGGGCACCACGTGCTCCAGGACGAGTACTCGACGGAATGGGTGACGGGGAGCAAGGACGACCGCGAGCGGCTCATCAGCGCATTCGCCATCCACTTCCTGCTTCCCAGGACGGGCGTGCTTGGTCGGTGGCAAGCGTTGAACGGGGATTCGGATTCCTGGAACGCCGCCATCCACATCGCCGCCGAGTTCGGCGCGAGCTGGTCCGCGCTCTGCTCCCATCTCGTCCACCTGGACCTCATCACGGAGGAACAGCGGCAGGATCTCGTGTCCAGTCCACCGGCGGGAGTCGACTTCTACGAACGCGGGCTGTTCATCCAGGACGTACCGCCGAGCAGAACCCTGCCACCGGGATTCATCACCGCAGTGGCGAGAGGCTACCGACGACGATTACTGGGGAGGCACCGGGCACTGGAGTTGCTCCGCGGCGTCGTGGGCGACGAAGAACTCCCACCGCAGCACGACGTACCCCTGGACGCGATGATCGGCGAGTTCGATCCGCTGTAGGTCCATGGCCCGATCCCGAACCATCGCTGCGAGTTCCGGTTCGACCGACGTGGTCTTCGACACGTCGTGCCTGAGTTGCTTCGCACGCGCCAGGCGCCTGGACGTCCTTCGGGAGCTTGTAGCCGGAAGGAGAACAGTCGTTCCGCGCGCCGTGCTAGGCGAGTTGGAGGACGGTATTGCCCTCTACCCGGCGCTCGGAGACGTGAAAGGCGCTGGCTGGCTCGAAGAGGTGCCCGTGGACAGCCTGGACGAGCTCCGGCTGTTCGCGGAGTACGCGAGAGTCCTCGTCGCCGGGCAGCACAACGTCGGGGAGTCGTCGGTCCTCGCCTGGGCCGAGGCGCACGGAGCCATCGCCGTGGTGGACGACCAGACCGCGGTGAACATTGCGAAGGGCCGCGGCGTGCGCGTCCGTCGGACGCTTTCCCTGATCGCAGCGGGGATCCACAACGGTGTCCTCGACCGCGAGGAGGCACAGCGCCTCGTCGACGATCTTCGTTCCGGTGGAGCGCGGTTCCCGTGCACCGGCGCCGAGTTCATCGAGTGGGCGACCGAGAAGGGGCTTCTGTAGGGGCCAACCTGCCCACTCTCTGCCCACACGAGCACCGCCAGAAGGCCACTTTCGCCGTCAGCGGCCGTCGATCGCCGCCAACCTAACCCGTTGATTTGACAAGAAGATTCCGGATCGCACGCCATCTCCGGAAGACCCCGGTTCGATTCCCATGCGTCTCCGCCACCCTCCGCTCAACTCCTCGTGATCACTTAGCTTTCGGATCTGGCGGGTTCCGCCACGTCTCCGCCAATCCCTCCGACGACTCGCCCACAGGCACCGCGTGCAGCTCGCCTCGCCGCACGCGACCCGCGAGCCGAGCCACATCAACCGGACCGCGAGCCGATGCGCGAAGCGACATGGCCGGAGGATTGGGTCGAAGCCGTCGGGATCTGCGAGAATGAGCCCATCATGAAGAGGATTGAGTTGAACTGGATTTCGGAGTGCCGCTCGTTGGGCGTAGCGCATGACGAGGAACGCACCCGCGGACTCAATCCCGCCGGCAGGAGCCACTGACCATGCCCCTCCCCATCGACATCACGACCCTCCTCGAAGGCCGCACCGTCGAGTGGGAGCGTCTCGAGTTCAAGAAGGGATGGAATCCAGTCGACGCGTTGCACACGCTGTGCGCGTTCGCCAACGACTTTCACAACCTGGGAGGCGGTTACCTGGTAATCGGTGTGGCCGAGGAGGACGGGCGGCCCGTGCTGCCGCCGGAAGGACTGGACCCAGCGTCGTTCGACCGGATACAGAAGGAGATCCTCAACCTGGGGCAGTCGGCGATCCAACCGCCCTACCACCCCATCGTCGTGCCCTACGAGATCGACGGGAAGCACGTGCTGGTGCTGTGGGCGCCAGGCGGCCAGACCCGTCCCTACCGAGCCAAGAGGACGCTGGCCAAGGGCAGCCGCGACTATGCCTGGTTCATCCGCAAAGGATCCAGCACGGTCCGGGCCCGAGGGGCAGACGAGACCGAGCTGCTCGGGCTCGCGGCGACGGTGCCCTTCGACGATCGCTTCAACCAGCAGGCAGGGGTCGACGACCTATCGCGGGAGCTGATGGTCGCCTTCCTGCGCGACGTGAACAGTGCCCTGATCGAGGCGGAAGAGCGGCTGACGCTGGAGGAGCTTGGCCGGCAGATGCACGTCGTGGGCGGCACCCAGGAGACCCCCTTCCCGCTGAACGTGGGTCTGATGTTCTTCCACCCCGAGCCCTGGCGCTGGTTCCCAACCACGCAGATCGACGTGGTGTGGTTCCCCGAGGGCGCGGGCGGCGACCGCTTCACCGAGAAGACCTTCCGTGGCCCGATGCCCCGCATGGTCCGCGAAGCTCTGGACTATGTCCGCCGCAACTACGTGAGCGAAACGGTCACGAAGCACGCGGATCGGCCGGAATCGACGCGCGTGGAGAACTTCCCGTTCGAGGCCATCGAGGAGGCCATCGTCAATGCGGTCTACCACCGGGGCTACGACGTACGCGAGCCGGTGGAGGTTCGGATCTCGCCCGAGGATCTGGTCGTGCTGAGCTACCCCGGACCCGACCGCTCGGTGCGCCTCGACCAGCTCCGGCTTGGCCGGGCCGCCCCCCGTCGATACCGAAACCGGCGGATCGGCGAGTTCCTCAAGGAATTGGATCTCACCGAGGGACGGGGGACCGGGATCCCCAAGATCCTCCGCGCGATGCGGGACAATGGATCGCCGCTGCCGGAGTTCGACTTCGACGAGGACCACAGCTACTTCCTGGTCCGGCTGCCGGTTCATCCGGAGGCTGCGACGAGTTCGATGAAGATGACTGCCGGGGTGGCCACCCCGCAAGTTACCCCGCAAGTTACCCCGCAAGTCGAACGGCTCCTGGCATCGGTCGAAGGGGAGAGGAGCGCGAGGCAGATACAGGAGGCTCTCGGACTAGCTGATCGCGAACACTTCAGGAAGACCTATCTCGCACAGGCATTGAACGGTGGCTGGATCGAAATGACCCTGCCGGACAAGCCGCGGAGCAGCAAGCAATGCTATCGCTTGACCGAGCTTGGGCGCGCGTGGCTGAAGGGCCGTGGGGTGGAAGACGGAGATCCACCTTTGACGGAGTAGGACCATGGCGAAAACCAAAGCCTACAAGTGGCAGTTCAGGGCGCGGTTCCGGCGCGGCTCGTTCGGCTGGAAGTCCCAGCCTGCCATCAAGCGCATCCGGGAAGCCGTCTCCGAGATCAAGATGGTCCGTCGCCGCGACGAGATCCTCGCTGCCGAGGGCGCCGTGTTGTTGCTGGAGAAGCTCTCTCCCGCGCTCGAACACATTGACAGCTCTTCCGGAGCGATCGGCACGGCGGTCAACAGGGCCATCGAGGCGCTGGTGCCGATCATCGCCGGGGCCCAGGCAGACGAAAGGACACGGGACGTATGGCTCGAACGGCTCTGGGACGCCTATCAGGAAGACCAGATGCCCTACATCGAACGCCTCGGAGATCACTGGGGCGAGCTCTGCGCCTCGAAGGAGGTCGCCTCGCAATGGGCCGACCAGCTCATCGGGACCTGCAAGATGGCCTGGAGCCCCGATCCGAATCTACGCGGGTTCTTCTGCGGGACCAGCAACTGCTTGAACGCCCTGCTCACGGCCGAGCGCTACACCGAGATCCTCGGCCTGCTCGAGATGGCGCCAGTCAACATGTGGCACTACCGCCAGTATGGCGTAAAGGCGCTCGCGGCCATGGGGAAGAAGGCGGAGGCGATTCGCTACGCCGAACAGGGTCGTGACCTGAATGACAGCCAGGTCGAGATCGCCCGGACCTGCGAGCAAATCCTCCTGTCCTCCGGCCTCACCGGGGAGGCCTACCGCAAGTATGGGTTCCTGGCCAATCAGGCTACGACCAACCTCGCATGGTTCCGCGCAGTGGCCAGGAAATACCCTCACGAGGAGCCAGCGGAGATCCTCGGAGACCTCGCCCGACAGACGCCTGGAGAGGAGGGAAAGTGGTTCGCGGCGGCCAAGGACGCCGGACTGTTCGAGGAGGCCATCGCGCTGGCCAACCGTTCTCCCTGCTCACCACAGACACTCTCCCGGGCCGCGCGTGACTTCTCGTCCGAGAACCCGATGTTTGCCATCGAAGCCGGGATGACAGCGCTACGCTGGCTGGTCGAGGGATACGGCTACGACATCACCAGCGTCGTTGTGTTGGATGCCTATTCCTGGACGCTCGACGCGGCCACCGTGGCCGGAAAGGAGGAAGAGACCCGCCAGCGCATACGCGACCTCGTCACCAGCGAGGTCTTCGGTGAACGCTTCGTCACCCGCGTGCTCGGTCGCCGCCTGGGGCTCTCGTGATGGCACGATGGGCACGGCCATCCAAGCGGGTAGCTCGTGACACACCACAGACACAACCAGATCCCTCACCATGCCTCCAGACGCCTCCAGATCCCACCAGCCGCATCAGCGCTTCCTCAGCAATTCCGCTTAGATCCACTTCCGCACTCATTCCTCGTCATCCCCCTCCCTCCCCCCATGCGTCTCCGCCAGCCACCAAAGGCACCCACCGGCAGATCAGGGGACGGGCCTGGTGTCCACGCGAACCCTCAACACGTTCCTCAGGTACGGAGTGCCTAGCAACTGGGCACAGGGGCTCGAAGACGAAGGGCTCAGCGTCACGACGGTGCGGAGCACTTCCATTGCCAACCTTGTAGACAGGTAGAGCATCGAAAAAGAGGTCGCCAGAGCCGTCAAGAAGATGCTCAGGCGAGAGCCCATCGACGAAGAAACCGTCCAAGGGCTGCTGGACGCAACGAACTTCGCCTGCTGCGTCTGCCACGGGACGAAGAGCAACTCTACCTCGTCACTGCGGACCATGGCGACGCCTGGGGCGACGACGGCCTGTGGGAACACGGCACGTGGCATCCGGTGATCATGAAGGTGCTGTTGTGGGTTCGAGTGCGGGGTAGGCTGTGCGACGCGTTGCCGAGGGCCGCCCTCAGCAGGTCACCTCGAGCCACTCCCCGACGGTGATGCCGAGCTTCTTGAGGATCCGTCGAATGGCCATGGCGGAGATCTGCGGGTTGGCCTTGTGCCGCCCGACCACGGCCTGCAGGGCGCCTGGCCGATGGAGTACGAGCTCGCTGCCCTTGCCCGGTCTGGACTCGCACCCGAACTCGCCCTCCAGGAGGGCCACGAGGCGGTTCAACCGCAGGCTCGAGGTGACGCGGCCCGAGGGTTCCGTTCCCGCCCCGGCCTCCCTGCGGGCGTCCAGGGCGATGGACGCCGCGATGGCCTCGTCCTCCTCCTCGTCGGTCGGGGCACGGTCCGCTCCGGCAGACCTCCACCTGTCGAGGATGGCCTCCACGTCGATCTGCTCGTAGAAGCTGAACAGCTTCGCGTGGACGGCCTCCAGCACGACGCGGTTCACGGTGAGCGGGGACGCCGCTTCCAGAGCCTCGGCTGTCCGCCAGGGCCTGACGTAGCACGTCAACCGGCCATCGCTGCGCAGACTCAGGGGCAGCAGGGCCAGGCATCGCCGATCCTGCTCCAGCAGGTCCCTCTCGCTCTCCCCACACCGCACGAACCCGATGCGGTTGAGCGTCGCCCACATGAAGCCCCCGACCAGCTCGTCGGTCAGCTGCACGATGGCCTTCTCGGGGCTGAAATTCCGTACCAGGAAGGGCTTCATCTCCAGCACGTCCTGGGCCATCAGGCGGATCCGCGTCAGCTCGTCCGCGGACGGAGCTTCCGCGACCCCTTCCGATGCCAGCGCGCGCCCGATCCTGTTCATCAGCGGGTCGAACAGCTGCGCCTGTCCCCAATTGTAGATCGAGAAGATGTTGCGGCACTGCGCCTGGATCTCCGGAGCCAGGCCCAGCACGGTCGGAAGATCAGCCGTGCCGTCGTCACGCCAACGGACGTCATGGGCCCACGTGGCCTCGAAGAAGGACCACGCGATGTAGTCGCACAGGGTACCGAGGAGCTGGCCGAGGGCGTGGGGAGCCGCGGCGCTCCCGCCCTCTTCCTCGACCAGCCCGATGGTGTCGATGAAGGGAAGCAGCTCGTTGAAAAGGCGGTGGAACTTCCGGTACGGGCACCCCCGATCCCGGGTGCTGACGCGGTCGAGCCGGCGGACAACGTACTCCCTGGCCCAGTCCAGGTCCCGTTCGATCATGTCGACCTGTTCAGGGCTACCGTTGAGCTGCACGAATGCGTCGATCAGCGGCTCACCGACGAACCGCTCGTTGATCTCCCACGCCTCGTACAGCAGGTCCTGGAGGACGGCGGAGGCATCGTCTCCGACAAACTTGGGGGTACCGAAGGGGAGCTTGAACGCGGCGCGATCCAGGTGCTGGGCCGGCCTGGGTTGATGGGCGACCGACATGGCCAGGAACTCGTCGGCAAGGTCACCCGGTCCCCTGGCCTCGATGGCCTCCAGTACGCGGCTGTCGTGGGCACGGAACAGCTCTGCCTCGTGCTTCAGGTGTGGCGGTCTCTTGCTCATCTGAACGAAGGCATCCTGAATTCGCTGGCGAATCGAGGCCCCCCCGGCTCCGTCCCGCCGGTCCTCATCGGGAAGGCCCCCGAAGCTGTGCCCGCTCCGCCGCCTCCGAGCTGTCGGCGTGGATGGCCTGGGAGATGACCCGGTCGGTGACCTCACCGAGATACTCGTACAGCGTGGACCGCAGCTGCTGGTACTCGGGCCACAGCGTCTCGTCCAGGAAACGCTGGGGCACCCGGACCATCACCGTGGAGTGTTGCTGCCGGTAGTACCTGTAGGGCTTCAGCCCGTAGCGGCGGAGGAGCGCCAGGAACAGCTTGCGCGCCCACGGATCCGGCATCGAGAACTGGTACTCGACCGGTTGCTCTTCTTCCTGGATCTCCCGCAGGTGCTCCAGGATCCGCTGCATGGCCTTGGCGGCTGCGACCCGCTCACCCGGCGAGGAAGCACCCGCGTGGAGAGCCTCGATTCGCATAAGCTTCTCGATGAGCTTGTGCTCGTCCATCTCGGTTCTCCGCCGGCCAGGGTCCGTCCATCAGCTACTCGGTGAGCGGTTCGGTGCCCTCCGCCAGGATCGTCATGTAGGGATGGTAGACGTAGACCCGGTCGCGCTGCTTGCCCGACACCTCCTGGAGCAACCCCAGGCGCTGGAGGTTGTTGACCGCGGCCCTGACCGTCGGCGCACTCAGGCTCAGCTGGCCAGCCGCCTTGGGGACGGAGAGGACGGGGCGTTCCTGGAGCAGGAGGTGTACGCGGAGAGCCGATCCCGCGGACCTTCCCAGCTGCTCGATCTTCGCGCGGTCGTCGGCGAACAGCCTCAAGATCGACTGCGCCGTTGCGGTAGCCTGCTGGGCTGTCTCCCGCACTCCCTGCAGGAAGAACCGCAGCCAGGCGAGCCATTCCCCCTCCTCCCTGACCCGCTGCAGCAGGTCGTAGTACTCCTCGCGATGGCTCTTGAAGTAGAGGCTGAGGTAGAGCAGCGGCTCCTGGAGAGCCTCTTCGGCGCAGAGCAGCAACGTGATCAAGAGGCGGCCGAGGCGGCCGTTGCCGTCGAGGAAGGGGTGGATGGTCTCGAACTGGACGTGCGCCAGCGCAGCCTTGATGAGGACGGGCGTCCGCCGCGGCTGGTCATGGAGGAAGAGCTCCAGCTCTCCCATGCACGTGAGCACCTCCTCCCAGGGGGGCGGGACGTACCGCGCGTTGCCCGGTCTCGATCCTCCGATCCAGTTCTGCGACCGCCTGAACTCCCCGGGGTTCTGCTCGCTGCCGCGCCCCTGGGACAGGAGGACGCCGTGGATCTCGCGGAGCAGGCGCAGAGAGAGGGGAAAGTCGTCGTTGCGGAGCCGGTGGAGGCCATGGTTCATCGCGGCGACGTAGTTCGAGACCTCCTGGACCTCGTCGAGGGGCACGCCGGGCGCGAACTCGTGCTCGAACAGCAGCAGCTCGGACAACGACGACTGCGTGCCCTCGATCTGGGAGGAGAGGACCGCTTCCTTGCGCACGTAGAAGTAGATGAACAGGTGCGAGTCGGGCAGAAGGGTCGTCACGCCGTCCAGGCGCCCCAGAGCCCTGTTCGCCCGCTCCATGAGGTCGAAGTCCTCGTCCGTCAGCTGCAGCAGCTCCGGTTCGGGAGGGAGGGGGGCAGGGATGAACGCCCGGAAGCGTTCTCCCGAAGTGCTGCTCTCGACGTACCTGCCGCTGGGTCTCATGTCCGCTCCGGGACGACGTGGGTGGTCGTCGCCATGGACTACGAAAGCGAACCTTCGTAGCCCCCCGCGCTAAGAAAGATTAGGCTGTATTTCTTTCTTTGCCAGCAAAATACCTCTGGCAGACCGGGCTCGTCCAGGCTTTCCTCACTCCGTCCCTCAGGGGTCAGATGAGTTCGTAGAAGCTGTCCTTGCCCAGGTGGGGCAGGAACTCCCCGGCGAGGTCGGAGATCGAGCCTTTCCTCAGAGCCCATGACCAGCCCCCCTCGCCCCGGTAGGTCATGCGCTGCGCATGGAAGACCCGCTTCCGCTCGTTGGCGATCACGAACCTCAGCACGGGGGAGTACCTCATGCCTCGGGTGAGCACGTCCATGGCATCGGGCCGCTGTCCGTAGGGCCCGAGGAACCGGATGATCTCCTCCAACTCTCCCCTGGACTTGTCCGGGCCGAAGACCACGACGGCGTCGGGCTCGACCTCGACCCGGTAGTCGTCCAGACCAAGATCGGCCAGCGCGGAGCGAAGATCTGGCAGGAGCTGCCTGGACCGACTCCATTGGACTCAACCTCACCTGCCGGCTCCTGGGTTCCTCTCCATCCTGTCTTCCATCACACGCAGCACCTCATCCACATCGATCTTCCTGCGATACCGGATCACTGGCGCGTTCGGTGGCAGCTCCTCGTCGGTGCAGTTGCGGGCCACGTCGATGCACACGATCAGGTTCGAAAGCCGAGCAGCCCTCAGCCGGGCGAGCTTGTGGCGAAGGTAGTCCGGCGTCCAGAAGCCGACGATCTCCAGCAGCCACCGCTGCCGCGGTCTATCGCGTCGCCACAGCGCGAAGTCGGGGAAGATCAGGGTGCCGTCTGCCTCGATGGGTTCCGGCTCGCGGGCCAGGTCCCACTCCGGGGCATGCTTGCCAAACTCCCGGGCGAACCGTTCCTCGAGCTTGCTGTCGAACTGGCGCGGCTCGCGGCTGGGGAAGATGGGATCGCCGGACTGCAGGGTGAGCGTTGCGGCCTGTTGGTCAATCACGCACCTGGCAGAGATCCGGAAGCGGTTGCACCATGCCAGCAGCGGTACCAGCTCGCCCAGCGCTCGGCCATAGACCAGTGTCCTGCGGAACAGGGTGAACGGTCCCGAGATCTCCATCAGACAGGCGTCATCGGCGGACGATGGGCGGACCGTGCAGATCAATCCCCGCAGACGAGCGTGGCGCACGACGACCCGTGCGTTGCCGAAGACCTCGATCTGGACCGACGAAGACCTGTACAGCAACGTGCGCGCGATCCCGAGGTTGGTTCGCAACGCCAGCTCTCCAGGAGACAATTCCCGCGGCGGCGGAACGAGCCTGCGTTCATCGGGGAGATCGGCGAAGAGCGACAACCGCAACGCGTCGGACGTGACGCCTGCCGAGCTGGCAGCGGTCTTCATTGCGAGATCCGGTTGCCCCGGATACCGTGCTCCCGCCCCGAACAGCTCCCGGCGCGCCTCCCGAGGCTTCATCGGCGCGTGCTCCCGGTCCTTGCACAGTCGGCTCAGCGTCAGGGTCGCCAGAGCGCGTTTCCCCGGCGGACTCCAGCAGGGCAACGGCTCCTTCAGGCGCCGTTCCAGCTCGCGGCGAGGCCGACCCGCGAAGCGGTGGAACTCGTCCAGCAGCACGCGCAGCCAGGGGTGATCTTCGACCCCCAGGAAGTGAGGGATCACCTCTGCATCGCGCACGCTACAGGTGCACCGGAGCAGCTTGCCGGGAAACAAGGCCCTTCCTCCTGGTCCGCGCCTGGAAAACCTCTCCACTACGCGGGACCACCAGCTCCAAGACCAGCGCGCGCTTGCCCGGCGCCGGCCGCAAGATGCGCCCCACCCGCTGGACGTGCTCGCGCTGTCCCTGCGTGCCGCCAACCACGATCGCCACGTCGGCGTCGGGCACGTCCAGACCCTCGTTGAGCACCCTCGCCGAGACCAGGGCCCTCAGCTCCCCTTTCCGGAAGCGCTCCAGCACTTCCTCGCGCTCGGGGCGGCGGATGTCGCAGGTGATGGGCATGATCAGGTGTTTTCGCGCGATCGCGTATGCGGTTTCGTTGTCCGCGGTGAACACGAGAACCCTCGCGCCACGGTGACGCTGCAGCAACCTCCCCAGTGCGTCGGCTTTTCCTCGCGTGTAGGCCAGCATCCGCTTCGCGCGCCGCCACGACTCCACCGCTCGCCGACCTTCCGGTGTTCGGTAAGCACTGGTGATGAAGTCAGTCCAGCTCGATCCTGGACACATGCGCCGGAACCGCCGGAAGACAGGGCGGAAGCGGGCCATCTCCTCGTCGTACCGCTGGCGCTCCTCCGGCATGAGCTCCACCGAAATCGTCACCAGATCGAAATCCGCGAGGAAGCGCCCCGCCAGATCCTGGATCACCAACTCGTAGACCACAGGCCCGATCAGCTCAGAGAGGCACGCCAAGCCGTCCCCGGCTGTCGGTGGCGTGGCAGTGAGCCCCAAGCGTGCTCCGGCGATGCTCATCTCCAGGGCTTCGTCCCGCACCTTGCCACCGAAGTGATGGGCCTCGTCGACCACCACCATTCCGAACCTGGCGCCCAGTTCATGCATCTGGCGGTACGCGCTCTCGTAGGTCGAGACGGTGATGGACTCGACCTGCCGATCCCCATCCCCGAGGCGACCCACTCGTCCGTCGTACATACGAGACAGCTCGCGGCACCACTGTTCGAGCAACACCCTGGTCGGCACCAGGCAGATGGTGCTCGTTCGGGCGCGGGCCATCGCCGCGATGGCGGTCCGGGTCTTGCCGCTACCCGTAGGCAAAGCCACGATGCCGCGTCGGTTCCCCAACTCCCAGGCGTCGAGTGCTGCTGTCTGGTACGGCCGCAACTCGATCCCGTGGAACCGGCCGGTGACCGTCCGATTTCCGGCCACACCGTCCGAAAATCGAACGCCCGTCGAACGCAGCTCCTTGAGGATGTCGAGATAACGATGCGCGGGCGCACGATATGCGTCGACGCGCGGATCCCACAGGACCCCCGGCGCCCGTGCCACACGCGCGTGCCCGTTCACTTCTTCGAAAAGTAGGGTTCCTCGGTCGAAACGAATCCGCATGCCGGACGCAGACTGCATCATCCGTGCCGACTGCGTTCACGCCATTGAAAGCACGTTCCACTCGCGGCCGGGATGGGGCTGGGAGTGCCACAGCTCGTGGCACGACGTCACCGCCCAGTCAGAACCTCGGCCAGACGACTGACCAACTCGGGGGCATGCGCCAGTAGGTGATCCCGCACACCCCGGACCTGCACAGGGGAACGTTCCAGAAGAACCCTGACATCCTCCCGGTCCCGAGCACGATTGGCGTCGAGCTTCAGCAGAACGAGTCCCCGGAGCGAGATGACGGGAACGTCGTCGTCCAGTCGGAGTTCGCCGACAAGGCCCGGGTACTTCTCCGGAACACTCATGACGTCGGTCTCGCCAACCTGTGCGATGTCCTTGATCTCGTCCCTGTAGACGAGGACCGGGGCGGTGCTGGCGAACGCCTCCTCGCCCACCAGGAAGTCCACATCTCTGGTCGCGCGCGGGTGGCCATGGAGCCCCACCGCGAGCCCACCAATCAACACGTGAGGGATTTTCAACTCCCTGAGCAGCCTGGAAATCTCCCCGGCGCGCCGCAGAAGTGTGGGAGAGACGACGTCTCGCAGGGCATCGAACCTGCTCACGAGGCTTCCCCGACCAGCGCGAGTGAGCCATTCTCATAGCGAACGACACGTACCCGCCTGTGCCCTGGTGAGGCTTCGGCGTCCAGTGGGATCGCCTCCAGCGCCATGCGCGGAAGCGAGGGCTGGGGTTCGGGTTCGGTGACATCGGGCGCGTCCAGGTGGATTACTCCTTTCGGCGTCAGGAGAAGATCTGGATCCGACTTCCACGGCGTCACACCTTCCCAAAGCTCCGGACATGCCGCGATCTCGTGTTCGTCGAACTCTGCCTGCATCAGCAGCCACCATCTCGCAGGAACACCAAAGTAGGCCCCAAGAAGCGCAGCCATCTCCGGCGTCAACCGCTGCTCACCAGCGATCAAGCGTCCTATCGTGCTGCGATTGACCCCTATCTGCTTCGCCAGATGGTTGGCGGTGACCGACAGCGGGGTCATGAAGTCTTCGAACAAGATCCTACCTGGGTGCTCGATCATGTCTCCTCCATGACTCAATGTTGCGCGCCACGCAACACCTGTCAAGTCACGGCCCTCTATTGACGAGGCCTGCGCGGCCACCCCACGGCCACACCAGCATCCCCCAACCTCCCTCAACATCCCCCAACAAGCATCACGGTCGATCAACGATTCCCCAACAAGTTCAACCAACTCCCCGAAAACCCTCACTCCTCATCATCCCCCTCGCTCCCCCCATGCGTCTCCGCCACGACCCAGTCACCCCCAACACGAACGGGCCGCTGTCGTCCTGGGACGCCCGCGCTTCGTCCACTCAGAAGACCTGCACCGCAGATTCTGGTTTCATCCCATGTTGCGTGGATGTCGGCGGCAATGGTCTTGAAATAGACCTCGCACTTGTCTGAGCCGGACAGATCGATTCTGCGGTCCTTCACGTAGTGCCGGCCATCGAACACCCATATCCAGCCGTCGAGGATGCCGAAACCGATGTCATAAGTGACAGAAACGATGTCGTGATGGTCATCGTGCGTGGATGCGAGGATGTCGATGCGGTGCCCGCCGACCTCGCCGGTGGCGTCCGGATGCAACAGGGGCGTGCCGGCCTGGTCGACGATCGTGAACCAGACCGTGTTGGCCCCCGAGTTGTTCTCGACGAAGACCTCAGGTACGCCGTCATCGTCCAGGTCGTACGTGAGGGTCTTTCGCCGGCTCTGTCCGTCCGGCAGAGGTTGGAGCTTGATTCCCGGGAGGTCCGTATCGTCTTCGAAGCTTTCGATGTACTCGTGCGAGTTCCCCGTCTCCGGAGTCCCCTCGTCCGATGGGTGCGGGTCCTGCCGAGGACCGTCTGCTCTTCCGCAGCTGGGATGGGCCGGATCCCAGCACGAGATCATCAGGGACCGGACACCGTCGTGGCCGTCGGAAAACCGAAGTGAACCCGCCTGACACGCACGCGGATCGTCGGGGGTTGGGGCGCAGGCTACGGCGGTGGTGAAGACGACGCCCTCGCCGGAGTCGCACACGAGCGATCCCGCCTCTGCCGGCAGGCCGCTGGAAGAGGGGACGTCGTTGACCGCGTAGGAACACGACCAGCCATCCAGGCCGTGGTCGAGGGTCCCGTGCCGCTCCGTCACGATGTGTTCGTGGGACGAACGTCCGGGGTCGGCGACCAGAACCTGCCAGACGAACTCCAGCGACATCGCATCATCGCTGTTCACGCTCTCGGCCGACGCTCTGGGCGTCCCGTCCTCTGCCGCAGTCCTCATCCCCAGCCCTCCGCCGGCAACGGTGGATTCCCTGGGATCGGCCGGGAGTTGGACCGTGGGCCGCTCCCCAGGCGGGTTGACCGATGAGCAGGTCAGCGCGGCGTGGCGACCCGGCCACTGTTCACCGACCACCGCGATCAACGAGCCGCTGCCGTGATCCGTCGGCCTGGACTCGGCCGTCTTGCACAACACCAGCGTATCGACCATCTTGCCCGTCGCCAGGTGCTCGCATGCCAGCTTGCCGAATTGCGACAACGTCGAGTCCACGCTCTGTACGGGGTCGACCTGGTAGCCGCAAAACCAACCATCGAGGCCCAGGTCTAGGTCGCCAATCGCGGGTCGAAGGGCCTGGCGCTGGCCGTCCAGGTCCACGAACCAATGGAAGCCCGGGGTGGCACCACTGTCCTCTCCCGTCGCTGGTTGCACGGCCGCCACGGACCGAGCACACCCCGCCAAGGTCAGCCCCCAAGCGACCGACAATCCCACCATGGTCACTGTCGAGAACACCCGTTTCATCGCGCCGTGTCTTCCCATCGCTCCACCTCGGGCGCGTAGGATAACCCAGGAGCAGGACACACTGTCGAGGGCCCTAGATTCGTGACGTGAAGGGGTCGAGAGCAGGTGCCACTAGCGATGGCGGGTCTCCGCCACAGGCCAGAATTCGCCTTCAGATACACACGGTTCGCCATCAGGCCACCAACGGTAACCCTTGAACTGCCCTTGTTTTGTGGATTTCTGGGCCTACGTGAACGCCCTGGGCGATCCTAGATGGACTCGTACCAGTCGGCATCGACAATGACCTGCTCGACCATCTCCATCTTCAGCCCTGGACCTCGCTCCTCGAGCAGGTCCATGAGCGTTTCCCCGGCGATGAGGTCGATGGGCGGTGCACTGTCTCGCGTAGCTTCCTTCTTGGCATCGTGGGTGAACGTACCCGTGGTGATGAACAGCCCCTCGTCGCCCCGACCAACCACCGCGACGACGACGCGTCTCACTTCCGCAGGGGCACGGTCTCGGCGGCAGGATCGTAGTTCGGCTTCACCTTGGCGGCCGTGGTCTCGCTCGAGTCCCCATCGTGGTCGTCGACGGGCAGCTCGAGCCCGGCGGGCCGGTGCAGGTCCCACCACTCGTGCGCGGCGGCCTCGGTCCAGGGCTCGTCGAGCTGCAGCGCGTCCAGAGCCTCCATGAGCACGCCGGCGTCCTGGGGACGGTCCGCGGGCGACTTCTCGAGGCACCACATCACCAGCTTCTCGAGGGCCTCGGGCACCGGTTGGTCCGTCCGTCTCGACACGGGCACCGGCGGCTTCGAGGCGTGCGCCAGGATCGCCTGCATGTGGGTCTTCGCGTCGAACACGGGCTTGCCCGTCAGCAGCCAGTAGGCCACGCAGCCCACGGCGTACAGGTCGGAGCGGCCGTCTGCCTCGCCATCGCACTGCTCCGGCGCCATGAACGCCGGGGTGCCCAGGGCCATGTCCTGTCGGGTCAGGTTGGGTTCATGCGCCTCGGCACTGGCCGTGTGTCGCTTGACGAGCCCGAAGTCGAGCACCTTCACGAAGTCCACGTCCGCTCCGTAGCGGCACAGGAACACGTTGGCCGGTTTGATGTCCCGGTGGATCAGGCCGGCTCGATGCGCCTCGCGAATGGAGTGGCAGATCTGGCGGAGAATGAAGACCACGCGCGACGCGGGGAGCGGACCGTGTTGGTCCACGAGCTGCTGCAGGTCCAGCCCGTCCAGCAGCTCCATGACGTAGTAGAAGCTGCCGCCCTCGGTCTGGCCGAAGTCGTAGAGTTCTACGGTGTGGGGCGACCGCAGGTTGGCCGTGGCCTCGGCCTCGAGCTCGAAACGCTGCCGCAGTGCCAAGACGTCAGCGCCACCCGAACACTCCCCCTCGTGCCCGATGAGCTTCACCGCGGCCAAGCGGCTGAGCAGCCGGTGGCGCGCCTGCCACACCTCGCCCATGCCGCCGATACCCAGCCGTCGCTCCAGATGGTAGGCGCCCAGCTGACGCGCCTTGGACAGCTCGGTGCTGATGTTGTGAATCACCCGCCCGCCCAGGTAGGCCAGCCCGGCGCAGACCGCGGCGGACACCGTGACGCTGATCCACACGCTCGCCGGCTGCGGCGGCACCTTACCCAGCAGCACCAGGATCCAGAGCCCGAAGGGCACCGTGGCCGCGGCCGCCAGCGAATGCAGCAGCACCGCCGCGGGCGCGGCCGGCACGAGCAACGGAAAGAACACGATGAGCACGCCGACGAGGGTGAAGATCGGAACGTCGCCCGACGACGAGTAGATGTACCAGGGCACCACGATGCTGGCCGCCAGGCACATCAGCACCTCGTACTTCAGCCCCATCCTCAACACCTGGCGATCGTCGAACGCAGCGCTCCGCGTCACCCAGTAGACCGCCAGGGATATCAGCGCGCAAGCGGCGAAGGTGGCCAGATGCACGATCCCTGGGGCCTTCAGGTCGCCGAACAAGGTGCGGGCGCCGATGAGCAGGAGGTTCACGCACACGAGCGCGGCCATGATCAGCGCAGCGTAGCCCAGTCGACGTCGCGCCCGGCGGAGAATGTCCGGCGGCGTCGTGAGCAGGCGCCTCCAGGTCGACGACTGGCTCCGACCATCAGCCAGCACCACGGTCAGCTTGCGATCCATACCCGTTGTTACCGCGCTCTATCGGGCACTGTCCAGTAGGCTGGAACCTCGCCGGAACCTCGCGGGCAAGGGGGCCAACGGCGTTCAGCAGCCCAGATAGTCCCGCAACACCGACTCGCCGGTGATCCCCACCATCTCATCGCACGGCACTGGAAGCGTCATGAACACCAGCCTGGCGTCGGAGGCGGAGTCGGGCAGGTCGTCCAGGGTGAACCGCGGCCTGCCCACCCCGCGGGGGAAGTGCTCGTAGGTGCAGGTCAGGCGGGCGCTGGACAGATCCGACGCGCAGATGTCGGGATCCTCCGAGCCGTACAGGGCGTTGGTCACGTCCACTGACACAAAACAGGTCCCGGGATCGGTGGGGATCAGCAAGTCGTCCAGGCCGTTCATGCGCGGCAGGTCGAAGGTCTGGGTCATGGTTCCCCGCAGCTCCATGGTGTGGTCGCCCTTGCTCAGGCGGACCTCGGTGACCCCGGGCTCGGTGAGCTCCATGGACAGGCTCCCGTCCACCCACAGCTGCACCGTCTCGTGCTGCTGGTGATACAGGTAGATCGTGGCCTCGCCGAACATGCCCTGCCAGATGGCATACCCTCCCCCGCCGCAGAACGAGGCCAAACACGCGACCCCGATGAAACCGAAGAGGGCAATGCTGATCTTGCGACCCCGGGCGCGCCCCCGCTCGATGCCTTCCTGGAAGGCTTGTTCGGGAGTCATGGCCATGGCGGTCCTCCGCAGAGTCTTCGGCCCAAGATTGCGCACAACCGTCGAGGACTCAATCGCCGAACACCTTGATCCAATCCCACATGAAGAACCACGCGACCACGACGGAGACCGCGTTGTGGGCGATGGCTCCAGCGCAAAACCACTTCTTCCTCCGGTCCCTGCCGGCCATCGCGAGCACGCCCAAGGCGAGGAACGGCCCCACGAAGAGCGGCACGAAGAGAAACCACACCGGGAACAACAGGAGCGGCCACAGAAACGACGCGGCGAGCACGGCCTTGGCCGGGCCCCGGGCGTACATCAAAGAGGCGAACGCGCCGTACAGCGACAGGAAGAAGACCACTCCGAGAGGAATCGAGTAGGTCCGGACCAGGCGCTCGATCCCCGGGGCGAGCCAGGGGCACTCTTCCACAGCCTCCTCGGCCGTCAGACCTCCTGGATAGGGCTCTTGCTGCCAGTACGCGTGGTTGTTCCACAGAACCCCGATGACGGCGAGAGTCAGCGCCAGAACCGCCACGCTCCCATGCTCGACCATCTTGGTTCGGTTCATCATCCTCATCGAGTTCTCCAGCCTCAATGAACACGACTCCGGCGCGCTTGTTCCGGGGAACGAAGGGAGCACAGGGTTGGTGCTGGCGATTTGCCTCGGACCGGAGAGGACACCCCACGCGAGCTGGCTGTGGATGCCCGCGGCCTTGCGGTCGACAAGGTTGGCTTCAGGTCGTGGGTTTCGGGGCCTTCGAGACAGAAACTACCGCACACGTAGTGGTCAACAAGACCGTGATCGGGGCGAAGACCAGTTTTACGGCCATACTTTGGGACGCCAGATTGCCCAAGGTGTTCAGCGCCACGAAGACCGTCACGAGCCAGGACAGTATCTTGAAGGCCGTCGGAATCGGAGGATTCCCGACGACCCCCGCCCGGCGCAGAACCACGTATGCGAAGAGGACAAGGAACGCCGCCGCAACGATGCTGGCCATCCTGAGCTGGGCGGTGCGGTCCGTGCAGGGGGATGAGCCATTCACTTCACCTCGCACTTGGCGTCGAAACGATGGTCTGGGTAGGCACGGTCTCCACAGAATCCGGGGCACGGGCAATCCATCCCAGAGTCTCGTCCATCCACCGAGATGCCAGCACACCCTGCGCATCTGGACAACCCCAGATCCCCGCAGTCCCTCGCGAAGCAGACGCGCCTGGTCAGGCCGACGTGAGACTCTCGGCGATCCGAGCTGTCTGCTCGTCACCGGACAGCTCCAGGCTGGTCTCCCACAGCCTGTCCTGCGATCCCTGATCCAGGGCTGCTTGTTCTTCCTCCAGCTCCACGAAGTCCCCCTTCTTCCAGGTCATCAACTTGCCGGATTTCTTCGAGCTCGCGGACCGGGACTCGCAGAACAAAGGTGAGATGATCTCCCCGCACTCCTCGATGGTGATGAACTGGCCGAAGAGCTTCAGGAGCGTGGCCATGGCCTTCATGGGCAAGGGGATGATGTTGAGCTGGTTGGTCCAGACGGTCTTGGGGATTCGAAAGCCATAGCAGGACACTTTTGCGCCGGCGCGCTCGGCCAAGAGGCGGTGCAGACGGAGATAGAACATCCTCTTGGCCGCCATCCCCTGCATGACGCCGGCCTCGTAGCCCCACTTCTTCTCCATCTGCAGGTCGTCCCAGAGGATCTCCCCTCCCTCGTTGACGTTGAAGACGACTCTGCCGCCGTGGTCCGACTTCTCGAGCAGGTCGAGGAGGTTCAGGGTCAGCACGAACTGCGAGAGGTAGTTCACCTGAAAATGTGGATCCATGCCGTCTTCGGTCTCGACACGTC
This sequence comes from uncultured Rickettsiales bacterium, assembly GCA_964425605.1. Classification (GTDB taxonomy): domain Bacteria; phylum Myxococcota_A; class UBA796; order UBA9615; family CAYRNR01; genus CAYRNR01. Next base: position 53,679 of record CAYRNR010000006.1, read on the forward strand.
CGGCGGCGTAGCCCAGGCCCGCGTTGATGTACACGCCGTCCAGCGTGTCGTGCCGGCCACGGATCTCCTCGACAGCAGCTCGAACGTCGCCGAGCTTGGCGAGGTCGCAGAGGACCGTCGAGATCTGACGGTTCGTGGTGATGTTCGAGATCTCCTCGACCGTCGCCTCACCGCGCTGCTCGGACCTGCACAGGATGATGACCTCGTGACGCTGGTCATCGCGCTGTGCCAGGGCCAACGCGACGCCCTTCCCCATCCCGTTGCTGCCGCCTGTTACCAGGACCTTCATCTTCGAATCCTCCCTGGCCGGGTGCCACACGGAGCCACGGTATCATCTCCGTGGGAGCGAGCCACGGGAGCACGCGGGGAGACCACGGGCCTCCAGCCCGGCACGACCCCTCGAGCCGTACATGCACGTACAGGCCTCCAGCGGGCTCCTGCTCCCGCTCGTGAATCGTCTGGAACCTCGCTCGGAAGCCTGTCCGGCGGCCTGTCCTACAAGCGGAGCCTGCTATTTCCGAACGACCCACAGAAAGGAAGAACGCTGCGGCCCGACCTGGAGCTGACCCTCGCCGACCTGGAATCCATGGGGTTCGATCCCAACGCCACCGTGCGGTTTGCCCTCACCGCGGCCCAGCCCCCGCGCACCGGGAGCCAGGTGACGCCGTAGGCACTGGATGTCAGGGTGGGTGTCACTGGTGCGATCATGGGTCTCCGGCACCCAGGGTTCAACATCCGGACATCACCCGTCGGCAGCAGCACCCGATCCATCACGATGAGGGATCACGATCACGTTTCCCTTCTTGTGCCCTCCATCGACATATCGATGGGCCTCGACGATTTGTTCCAGCGGATAGGTTCGGTCGATGACCGGGCTCAGATGGCCCTCCTCCACGAGTCTCGCGACGAAGGCCAGGTCTTCGCTGATGTCACTTGCGGGCCTGTATGCATTGGTCACGGCCATGGCCTTCTTGCCGCTCGTCATGGATGTCCACTTCATCTGAAGTGAAACAGACAGGGTTGGGACGGTCGTGAGATAGGTTCCCCCTGGCTCGAGCACACGTTTGCATCGTGCGAACGGAGTCTTGCCCACCGTGTCGAAGATGATGTCGTACTCCCGTCCGGCCTCGGAGAAATCCTCCTCGGTGTAGTCGATCACATGATCGGCGCCCAGGGATTTGACCAGCCGCATGTTGCTCGTACTGCAGACCCCGGTGACTTCGGCCCCGTAGTACTTGGCGACTTGCACGGCGGCGGTGCCCACGCTTCCCGAGGCACCATTGACGAGGACCTTGTGTCCGCTCTGCACGTTCCCGTTATCCCGGAGCGCAGGCAATGCCATGATCGCCCCGATGGTGGCGATGGCTTCTTCGTAGGTCTTGTCGTTTGGTTTCGCCGCGAGCACCTTGTCCTCGGCCAGACAGGTGTATTGGGCATGGGCGCCGGCATCCTTGACGTTGATTCCGAACACCTGATCGCCCACCGAGAACCGCTTCACATCTCCTCCTACCGCGACGATTTCTCCGGCCAGTTCGAACCCAGGAATGGGTTTCTTTGGCTTCGTCAGACCGAACATCAGTCGCATGGGGAGCCAGGTCAGGGTACCGAACCTGGATCCTCGGATCATGGAGTCCTCCACCGCCACGGCCGCTGCATAGATCTTGATCAGCACCTCTTTGTCCCTGGGGGTGGGTCTCTCCACCTCTTCGATCCGAAGAACCTCGGGGGGGCCGTACTCCTTGTACACGACGGCTTTCATCGCTCCTCCTCCAGTGTCTGTTCAGAGCGCGTTAGGTCTCATGCTTGCCCGCTCGGCGCTCAACCAGACCATAACCACGTGGTATACAATGTAAAGCTGATATACACTGGCTAGTGGTATACATGAGGATACCGCTGGAGGTTCGAGATGACGGAACGAACGACGATGAAGGACTGCAGCCGCGATCTTCTCGCAGTCCGAGACGCGCTGGACGTCTTCAGCGGCAAGTGGAAGATCCCGATCCTCGGCGCCCTCATCAAATTCAAGGAGCTTCGGTTCAAGGAACTGCAACGAGTCGTGGATGGCATCACGCCAAAGATGCTGTCCAAGGAGCTGAAGGAGCTGGAGATGCACCAGCTCGTTTCACGCACGGTGCTCGACACCAGGCCGGTCACCGTGACCTATGCGATCACCCCCTATGGAGAAACCTGTCAGAGGGTGATCATGGAGCTGTATAGCTGGGGGGTGAACCACCGAAAGAGGATACTGGGCAAAGCCTGAGCAATCCTGGTGGCCCAGATGCTGTCCCTCACTCAGCCCTTCCCTTCCTCGCTATCCACCTGCAATCGTCGTCGGAGAGAGGTGGGTGTCGCTGGTGCGATGGCGGATCCCCGCCAGTCACCCCAAACTCCCACCTTGCCACTCGATGAAAGGCAGGCAATGAGGGCCGACGGGCTAGGGACAGTCCGGGGTCCAGGCAGCCTCGAACACCACGCCATCATGACCGTTGCCAGACACGTCGTTGGCGATCTGCCCCACGCCCTCATACAAGGGCCAGAACGCGACGAACCCGGTATCCAGGCTCGCAGACGGGTAGTCGTTGTACAGATCGGTGACCTCGCCGTAGGACAGGGCCCTGTCGTACATCCTCACGTCGTCGATCAAACCATCCCAGAAGTGCTCCAAAGGAGCCATATCAGGGACTGATCCGATGGTCACCGGATTGTTGGCGGCGGGGTAGGAGATCACGTCACCGGTGCAGGACTCCGTGTCGGCCTGTAGGACGCCGTCGAGGTACAGCCGGATCTCCGCTCCGTCATAGACACCGACGATGTGCATCCACACCCCGGTAGCGAGTGAGGAATCCGAGTAGACGAGACAGGCCTCGTTGTCCGTCCAGACCCAGTATCCGAGCAGGCCGCCCAGATCGGGGTCCCTCCCGATCGCATACGCCCGCTCGACATTCACGACGTCCTCTCGACGTTTCATGATGACCATGTTCCAGTCCGTGTACGTGTCCGCGTAGGCCCAGGCAGAGATCGTCAGCTCACCCATCCCGTAGAGATCGGGATGGTTCTCGATGCGTATGTGGTCATCGACGCCGTCGAAATCCAGGGCCTCGCAGCAGTCGAATTCCCCCCCGTCACAGTCGTTGTCGAGCCCGTCCCCGCACACCTCGACCTCATCGGGATTGGCGGTAGCTTCGCCGTCGTCGCAGTCCCCTTCACAGCCGGTCCACCCGTCTCCGTCGTCATCGGATTCCAGGGGGTCCGTCTGGCCATCGCAGTCGTTGTCGAGGACGCCGTCACAGACGTCCGGGGCGCCGTCGTATACGGAAGCGTCGGCGTCGTCGCAGTCGTTCTCGCAGACCAGGAAACCGTCACCGTCCGAGTCGCTCTCGTCGACGGGGACCAACCCGTTGCAGTCGTTGTCGAGCCCGTCACAGATCTCGGCGGCGGACGGGTGGGTCGCCGCGTTGGTATCGTCGCAATCGCCATCGCAAGTCGTGAACCCGTCACCGTCCGTGTCGTCGAGGTCGAGGCTGGCGTCGCCGTCGTCACAGTCCCCTTCGCAGGTATCCCAACCATCGCCGTCGGCGTCGGAGAGGTTGAGGGCGGTATCCGCGTCGTCACAGTCCCCCTGACAGGTGGAGAAGCCGTCCCCATCCGCGTCCGCGGGATTGAGGCCCGCGTCCGCGTCGGTGCAATCCCCGGCACACGTGGAGTACCCATCGAGGTCGTTGTCGTCGTGGTTGAGGACCGAGTCGTCGTCGTCGCAGTCCTCACAGGCCCAGTAGGTGTCGCCGTCCGAATCGACCTCGTCGCCTGGAACGGCTCCGTCGCAGTCGTCGTCGATCCCGTTGCAGACTTCCTCGGCGTCCGGGTGGACGGAGGCATCCGAGTCGTCGCAATCCCCGCCACAGGAGGTGAACGAGTCGGTGTCCGCGTCGTCGAGATTCAGGGCTGCGTCACTGTCGTCGCAATCGTCGTCTTCGGTCCCGGAGACGCCATCGGCACCGCACGTGGTGTAGGTGTCCGCGTCCGCGTCGAAGTCCTCGTCCACATCGGTGTCACAGTCGTCGTCGATGGCGTTGCAGGCCTCGGCAGCTTCCGGGTGGATGTCCCCGTCCTCGTCGTTGCAGTCTCCCTCGCACTCGGACACGCCGTCCCCGTCGTCGTCGACCTCGTCCGCGGGAACCTCCTCGTCGCAGTCGTTGTCCAGCCCGTCGCAGACCTCTTCCGCCCCCTCGTAGACGGTCTCGTCCGTGTCGTCGCAGTCCCCTTCGCACCCGAACATCCCGTCGCCGTCGCCGTCCAGCTCGTCCTCGGGGACCACGTCATCGCAGTCGTTGTCCAAGCCATCGCACAGCTCGGTCGCCCCGGGGAAGGTCAACGGATCCGTGTCGTCGCAGTCGGTGGTGTCGGTGTACCCGTCCTGGTCAGCGTCCACAGGATCGGACGTGGTGTCGTCGTCGCCCGACGTGTCATCGTCGTCAAGCGTGGCCGCCGGATCACAGCCCGAGAGCACGAACAAGACTGCGAGAAGAGCGAACGGACATGCGTACCGCATGGGAATCCCCCTTTCCTTCCATGGCAGGATACCAGAGACGGGCGGGGGTCATGTCGAGGGAGTGCAGGCCAGTCGCCGACGGTTGGACACCCTGCATTCGACCGACGCACACGTCCTTCGAGGTGAGTGTCACTGGTGCGATGGCGGGTCTCCACCAACTTGGTGGCCACATCGACTCGGAACCGCGCAATCTCACCTCGCGATTGCATCGACGAAAAACCGTACAAGCTGCGGAATCGTTCACCATGAGAACGGATCAGCATGTCTATCGGCTTCTCGACCGTCGATTGCCGCCTTCGGATCGCCGCAGGCTCGTCGTCCTGGGAGGCGCACGCCAGACAGGCAAGACCACGCTTGCTCAGAGGATCTATCCGGATCTGCGGTACCTGAACCTCGACGATCTCGACCTGTGGCCGCTGATGGCTTCCGAGTTGGCCTCGCTGTCGGGTGCTCCAGAGCCTCCACTCCTCGACGCGATGCTCCGTTCGAGTCAGTCCCTGGCGTCCATCCTCGAAGAGGAGCCCGGGGTAGATCTGAGTGACCGTGACGAGGCCCGCAGGAAGGCCGTGGAGCATCCGATGGCCTGGGGTGGGATGCCCGAGCTGCTCCAACTCGAGGATGCAGGACGCAAAGGCTCGTGGCGCCAAGGGCATCGCCGCGTGGGGGATCTGGTTGCCGTTCTGGATGAAGGCCTCGTGGTTCCGCAAGCACGGCTACCGCAAGGCCGACCGTCAGGGAATGGCCTCGCTGTTGTGGAAGCCATTCGTGGACGACGCCCGGCCGCCGCGCTGGTTCCAGGCCACGGGCAAGAAGCCCGAGTTGGTCCCGGGCAAGGTCACGGTGACGGCCTTCGTCCACGGCTGGTGCCTGGCCATGAACCTGACCTACGAGCGGGCCAAGCGGGCAGCCGAGACGTTTGGCGAGACGGTCGTCTTCCGGGAGATCGACACGTCGAACCGCGCCACGCTCGCCCAGTGGGGCATCTCCGACGCCGTCTACATCGACCACAAGCGACTCGGAGGCGGGCCCCCACCGACCTACGACAAGATCCGCGGGGCCATCGCGAAACGCGTACGACGGCTCTGACCGGCTGTGCGTGAGTTCGATCGCTCAAAACGTCGGTACAATCCAGTCATGGGCAAGCGCAAACGCAAGCGATCGGTCCGCCACGAGCCGTCGGAACCGTCAACGACGTCCACGGTCTTCGACAGTCCTTTCGCCGCCCTGTCGGGCGGGTCCTGGGAAGAGCGGGACCGAACTGAGAAGGACCAACCACCCCAGCCTTCCGCAGTGACTCCGCCCGGGGGGAACCTCGAGACCGTCGGCAAGTTGGTGATCCAGCGGGAGCGGAAAGGCCGCGCCGGCAAGACGGTGACGCGGATAGCCGGTCTCCCCGCGGAGCGCACCGACGACCTGGCAAAGCAGCTCAAGTCGGCCCTGGGTTGCGGCGCGGTCATCGAGGGTGGAGACCTCATCGTGCTCGGAGACCTGGTCGATCGCGTCGCCAGCTGGCTCGAGAAGCAGGGAGCACGGCGGATCGTGGTCTCCGGAAGGCCGGGGTCATAGCCAGGACGAACGGCTCGCTGGCCCGGTCGCTGGAGGCTCAATCGATCAGCACCACATCCGCGACGTGGGGGAGGTGGTCCGAGGCGATGGCGCTGTCCGAGGACTGCAGCCCGAGGTCGTCGAGCACGCCGTCGGACATCTCTCCCGTGTGCAGGATGAACGAATGCACCACCTGCAGCACGCTGTCAGAGTAGACGACGTAGTCCAGGCGGCCGGGCCAGTACGAGCCCCAGTCGTTGCGCCAGGTGTAGGCCACGCGGCGCTCGGTCTGCAGCGAGATCAGATCGGCCAGATCGGTGCCGTCCCAGTCCATGGGGCCAGATTCGCCGTACGTGGATTGGTCCGCGATCTGGCCGGTGAGCAGGGTGGTCAACGGCTGTGAGCCCTGCACCAGATTGGTGTCACCGACCAGTACGATGGGCGTGCCCTCGGGCAAGGCGAGCTCGTCCGCGGGATCGAGCGCTGCGTGCAGGTAGGCTGCGAAACTGTCCGCCTCCTGCTGGCGGTCCTCCTCGTTCTCGCAGCAGCTCATGTGGGTGTTGAAGATCGCGAGCCACCTGCCGTCGGGCAGGACCACGGGGGTGACCGCGAAGCGGCTGTCGATCACATCCCAATGGGGGGGCCAGTCCGAGGTGAACGGGTAGCGGGAGAGGGTCAGGCGGTCGGACCAGCCCATGGCGTACCAGCCATCCTCGGCGAACGGCAGCTGCTCCTGGGCGAGGGCGGCGATGGCGTCGTGGTCGGTCACCTCCTGCAGGCACAGGATGTCCGGGTCGAGGGCCGAGGCGATGCGCCAGAACTGCGCCTCCCGGGAGGGATCGAGGGGACCATCCCAGAGGGCGTTCCAGGTGACGATGCGGATCGCGTCGGAGTCGACGCGGTTTGTGGTCGTGGGTGGAATCTCGGCAAGCGCGGTGTCGTCGAAGGTGTAGCGCAAGGCGGAGCCCTCGTCCGGGGCCATATCGCCGTCGAGGATCACGGTGTCGCCCTCGGTGCGGTCCTGCAGGGCGAGGGTGACGACGTCGGTGCGGAAGAGGAACGTCTCGCCATCCGGGCGCTCGTCGCGCCCGATGGAGATCTCGAAACGGGAGGCCGATACCGTGGGCTCGGCGTGGTAGCCGAGCACGGACCAGGTGACCTCGACGGCGCCTCCCTGACTGTGGAAGGTGCCGTAGCGCTCGCCGAAGACCCACACCAGGTCGGCGCCCACGCCGTGGGCAGGATCGCCGGTGGTGGGATCGCCGTCCGTGTCGAGGTAGAGGGTGAGGCCGTTGTTCTCGTCCAGGCGAATCTCGGTGCCGAGGTCGAACGACAGGTACAGGTACTCGGCATCGTTGGCAGCCTGGATCACGGTGACGTCGACGCCGGTGAAGCCGCCGTCGCCCGCGGGATCGGTGAAGGCCAGCGGCACGTCCTTCCAGTCGTCGAACAGGCCGTCGATGGCGATGGGCGCGGCGTGAGCGGGCAGGTCCACGGGGCCGGACGCGGTGTCGGGGTCGTCGCGGTCGCACGCGAGCACGGGGATCAGCAGGAGCAGTGGAACGAGGCGGCGCATCGGCTGTTCATCGTACCCCGCGCTCGCCGGGAGCAACCACTCGTGAAGTCTCGTGAAGACCTTGGCACTTCCCAAGGCCACGGCAAGCACCGCTACTCCCCCGGCTCAGCAGGCACCCGCGGCTCGCCCGAGTACCGCCCATCGGCGACCTCGGCGGCGGTGAGGAACATCAGCCGGACCTCCTCGGCGAACAGATCCGGGTTCAGACACTCCGGCGTGTCGCCGGGCTGATGGAGGAACTCCCCACCGTTGGCCAGCGCGAACCACAGCGTCGGCCAGCCCGCGTCGAAGAACGCCTGGCCGTCGCATCCACCGCCGTAGCACCCGCCCAGGGTGAGGGTCACCCCGGCCCGGCGCTGAGCGGCGGCCGCGCCGATGCCCCAGAGATCGGGGTTGGCGTTTCCGCAGGCGATGCGCAGGGCATCCCCCTCGCCCGGGCAGTCGGTGTTCAGCATCGCGACGCCGCGATCCAGCGGCAGCGCCGGGTTCTCCACGTACGCCTCGGACCCGTGCATGCCCTGCTCCTCACCGGCGAACAGGACGAACACCACCGAGCGCCTGGGCTGGACGTTGCCGAGGACGAATGCCCGGGCAACGGCCAGCACCGCGGCAGCGCCCGAGGCGTTGTCGTTCGCGCCTGGATAGATGAGGTCCCCCTGCTGGCCGACATGGTCGAGATGCCCGCCCACCACCAGGTGCTCCCCCGCCAACGTGTCGTCGGAGCCCGGCAGGATCGCCACGACGTTCATGGTCGGGGCATCGCGCTGGTAGTGCGCCTTCACGTCGATGGACGCGGTCACCGCGAGGTCGATGGGTGCGATCGGGGTGCGGGCCTCGTCGATGCGCGCCTGCACGTCGGCGAGGGTGGCGCCGGCGCTGGCGAACAGTTCGTCCGCCACGGCGCCGCTCACGTGGAGTTGAGGAAGTGTCTCGCTGTGCTCGCCCGGGCCATGCTGGGTGCTGGCGTAGAGCGCCTGAGGCGTCTGGTCGTCGGCGCGGGAGACCAGCAGCAGGCCCGCTGCGCCGTGCGCGGCGGCGTTGGCGGCCTTTGGCCGGGGAAAGTGAGCCTCTCCCCAGCTCCCGTCTTCGTGTTTCCACGGGGGAGGCTGTTTCAGCGCCAGGACGATCTTGCCGGTCAGGTCGCGTCCGGCGTAGTCGTCCCATCCCAGCTCCGGGAGGGTCATCCCATGGCCCACGAAGACCACCGGCGCTTCGACCTGCCCCGATCCGGTGAAGCCGCGGGCGATGAAATCCTGGCCGTGCTGCAAGTCGCGAGGCTCGCCCGCAGTGGTCACCGCCAGCCGGGGCTCGCCGAGGATGGTGTTGGCCTCGATGGTGAAGCGTTGCAGGTAGCCGTCGTCGCCCCCGGGGGCCAGCCCGAGCGCGGCGAAACGTTCGGCCATCGCCATCGCCGCCCGATCATAGCCTTCGGTTCCCGACAACCGGCCCGCCATCTCCGGCGAGGTCAGGATCTCGACGGTCTCCATCAGCGATGCGGCGTCGATGTGTTCATCGGCGAGGCGATCCAGCTCTTCGTGCCGGGCATCACGGCCGGTGGCGCCGATCGCGAAGGTCGCGAGGATCAAGATTGCGACCCGTTTCGGGAGATTCATGCGCATGGTCCCCTGCGTGTGGAGCAAGGTAGCACGTCGCGGCGGACAGGCCACGCACCGGACCAGTCCCATTGTCTACGTTTCCGATAGATTTATATGGAGTTCAGCAGCGTGTCGTGGGACTGTACGTCTCTCGCCGGCGCCCCCGGAGGCCTCGGCGCAGTCAAGAAAAGGAGCGACGTGATGTGGAGAACCTGGTTCCTGACGATGTTGATGCTGGCGGGCCTGGCCCTGATCCTGGGAGGCTGCGACGGGACGAGTGACGACGACTCTTCGGGAGACGACGACGACGCCACGGCAGGCGACGACGATGACGCCACGGCAGGCGACGACGACGACGACGCCACGGCAGGCGACGACGATGACGCGACCGATCCCTGTGACGATCCAGCGCTGCTGAGGGAGGACGCGCTGGAGAACGGCGAGCAGATCCTCGCCGGGGTCACGCTGAAGCAGAGCACCCCCATCGCCGACATCGTCGCAGATCCCGCCTCCTTCGACGGCCAGGTGCTGCAGATCGAGGGCTGGGTGACCGAGGTGTGTCCGATGGAAGGGTGCTGGGTGAACCTCACCAACGGCTCCGGCGACACGCTGCAGGTCAAGACCGCCGACGGCACCGTGGATCACGGCGACTACACCGAGCCCGGCCGCTACCACGTCGCAGACGGCGTGTTCGAGCAGGCGCAGATGTGGTTGTGGATCGCCGATCACGGGGCCATGGCCGGGACCATCGTCTGCGATTGAGGGCGTCGCCCCGACACCCCGAGGCAGGGGGAGCGGGCTCACTCCAGGAACAGCTCCTCCGCCTCGGCGGACCCATGGCCCGTGCCGGCGAAGTGCCAGCCGATTCTCGAGGCCGATTCTCGAGCCCGGAGACGACCTCTCAGATCTGCGAAGCCCTGGAGCTGGGTGCCCCGCACGCCCCGATGGAGGCCTGGCACGACCTGGGCGTCGTCCTGGGCGAGCTGCGCAAGGGCCCCGAAGGCTACCGCCTGCGCGGAGCGCTGTCGCGCCGCATTGGCGAGCTAGCCGATGGTGTGAATCAGGGGGGGTGGGGCATGCACATGCGGCCCAGGGACTTCCTCGAACTCGGCCAGCTGGCGCTCGACGGGGGCGAGTGGGACGGTCAGCAGGTCGTCAGCGGGGGATTCGTCGACGCGGCGACGGCGCATCGCCGGGGCGAGGGGTTGGGGCGGACAGGACTGCCTGGTCCTGGACGACCTCGACATGGTCGTGGTGTTCACAGGGGACATCGACTTCCCCCATGAAATGGCCGAGCACGTCCCGTACCTGGTCAACGACTACGTGATCCCGGCCCACGTCGGGTCAGGCCACTGATCAGGGTTCACCCCCGCGTCACCCGCCTGCCGCTCACGCCTCCGTCGCGGACGCCGCCTCCAGCTGCCGCCGACGCTCCACATCCAACCAGCGACGGGCCAACACCAGCGTGATGGGAGACAGCAACGTCGATATCCCCACGATCAACCACATCAGCTCGGTGTTGCGGGCGCCCTCCACCGGGCACAGCCAGGCGAGCAGGAAGCCCGTGGCCGGCCCCGCCGCCACCTTGGCGAAGAACAGGGGCACCTTGGACAGGGCCATGTAGGACGCCTCCTTGCCAGGCGGCGCCACGGAGGCGGTGTAGTCGTAGAGGCGAGGAGACCACAGGGCCTCGCCCAGGGACAGCGTGACCTGGAACAGCACGATGAGGGTGATGGCCTCGCCCAGGCTCAAGAACAGCACCGAGGCGGCCGAGACGAAGCTGCCCACCACGATGACCATGTAGGCCTTCATCCGCCCGGTGACGGCCGTCATGACCGGCACCAGGAAGATGATGATGATGGGGTTGATGCTGTAGAGCCTGCCGGTCCAGTCCTTGAGGCCGATGCGCTCCATGTACAGCGGGTACAGGGCGTGGTTGTACTGGAAGATCATCTTGACCATGACCAGCAGGAACATGAACGAGATGAAGATCCAGAACAGCTTGTCGCTGCCCACCTCCCTCATGATGGTCCAGATGGACTTGCGCTCGTTCGTCTCCTTCCCCTTCTCCTTCTCCTTCTCCTTCCCCAACGCCTCCTGCCGCTGCTGCCCCGCCTCGGCCCGATCGGCCTCGGTATGCACCGACGCGTCGCCAGGCAAGCCGTTGTAGGCCTCACGCGGGATGCGCCCGCGGATGAGGGTGAGCACAAGGGTGATGGAGACCAGGGTGGCCCCCACCGCCACCAGGAAGATGACCTGGGTGGGGGCCACGACCAGGGTCAGGCCGCCCACGTTCATCTCGATGGGCTCTGTGACGGCCTTGCGGATGGGGTCCAGGGTGAGGCCGGCCAGGGCCGAGCCGACGTTCATGACCACGTAGTACCAGGAGTAGGCGAACTTCTGGGCCTTCTTGGTGCTGAACAGCTTCACCGACGCCGCGATGAGCGGGATCATGTAGGCGAAGCCGATGCTCAGCATGAGCAGGCCCGGATACACGACGAAGGGGTTGGTGGTGAAGGTGATGGCCACCCGCCCGATGAGGGCGATGCCCAGCCCCAGGAGCAGGGCTTTCTTGATGCCCATGGAGTCGGCCACGAAGCCCACGAACAGCATGAACAGGCTCATGGCGGCCGACCAGATCCCGAACACGGTGCCCGCCTTCTCGTCGGACATGCCCATGTCCTGGGTGAGGAAGGCCATCAGCACCAGCACGGTGGAGAAGTAGCACAGCCCCTCGAGGACCTTGAGCACGTACGCGACCCAGATCTCGCGGGGGCAGTCGAACAGCGCCTTGAGTCCGTCCCGGTAGTCGATGACCACGCGGAGCACGGGATTGACGGCGGGAGCATCGGCGTCGGACACAGGACCTCCAGGGGAGGCAGCGTAGCAGCGTTCGGGGGCAATGACCTCCCGCCCCATCGATACCCCTCGCTCCTCCCATCGGACTCCCCTAGGATCTCCCTCCACGGAGGTCTGGTACCCATGAAGCGTCCCAACACCTGGCGGCACGTCATCACCCTTCTACTGATCACGCTCGCGGGCTGGGGGACGAGCGGATGCGAGAAGGAGGGTTGTCTGACCGGCAACGATCCCGAGTGCGTCGTGCCCTCCCCTTGCCTGGACCTGGAGTACAGCTGTTCCGGTGGATCGGCGATGGTCAAGGTGATCGCGGCGGGGGACGTGGTCCCGGTGTCACTGGACGCCCTCTCTTCGCCTGGGGATCTGCTCCTGCAGAACGACCAGGTCGCGGTGGTCGTCGACGCCCTGGACCACGCTCACTTCCTGGCCCCCACCGGCGGCTCGATCCTGGATCTGGCGCCGGTCGGAGGGGCCGACTCCATCCGAAGCATCCAGCAGGCCACCGGCGTGTTGCCCGTCGAGACGCCCCGATACACCGAACTGCGGACGTTCGAGGGGGACGGCTTCGCGGCGGTCCAGGTGATGGGTCACCTGGAGGACCGGCCGGACACGATCATCGCCACGCGCTACGAAGTGCGGGCGTGCGAACCCGGCGTGCGGATCCGCACCGAGATGGTCAACCTGGAGCCGGATCCCATCTCCCTGTTCCTGTCCGACGGGTACTTCTACGGCGGTAAGGGCATCCTGCCTTTCTCGGTCGGCCCCGGCCTGGGTTGGGAGCACCCGTCGTTCGGCCTGTCGACCCTGGGGGACGGCATCACCGAGTCCCCGTACCTGATCAGCGCGGCCCACACGGAACCCGCGAGCTCCTACGCCACGGTGGCCTGCAACGAGGAGTCGGTGTTCGGCTTCCACGGCGAGATGGTCACGGTCGTCGGTCTGGAGGCCCGGGTGCTGATGCCCTCGGACTACGCGATCTTCGAGCGTTTTGTCGCCGTGAGCGACGGGCCGTCGGTGTCCCCGGCGGTGGATCTGGCGCTGGAGCTGCGGCAGAAGCTCTTCGACGAGCCCTGGGTGGAGCTGACCGGACAGCTGCAAGCCGGCGGCGACGGGAACGGACTGGACGAGGGGCTTCGCGCGGCGGTGACCATCTCGGAGGGCACCACCGACACGCCGCTCGAGGAGCGTATCCCCTGGTCCCACGCCAGGCCCGACGTGGACGGCATGATCGCAGCCCGCGTCCCCGCCGATCGCGACTACGTGCTGGCGGTGGAGTCCTACGGCATCAACGTGGCCGAGATGGATGTCTCCGTCGGCTCCGGCGACATCAATTTTGGCGTCCTCGACATCCCCGTCACCGGCTCGATCACGCTGGACGCCATCCTCGACGGCGCCCAGGACCACGTCCAGGTGTTCGTCCACCCGGCGGACGACGCCACCGAGGAGGCCGTGGCGGCCAACATGTTCGGCCACTTCGACACCTGCGCGCCCCTGCTGGGCGCCCCCCACGGGGAGTCTCCGGCCTGCAACCGTGTGCTCGTGGACGGCCCGGTGACCGTGGAGCTGACGCCGGGGAGCTATGACCTCTTCGCCACGGCGGGCCCCTTCGCCTCCATCGACATCGTGCGCGGGGTCCAGGTGACCGCCGGCAGCGAGGAGACCGTCGAGCTGGAGTTGGAGACGCTGGCGGTGGTACCCGCCGGCGCGCTCTCGGCCGACCTGCACGTGCACGGCGGCACCTCCCGCGACTCGACCATCCCGGACGAGACCCGGGTCGCGGCGTTCCTGGCGGCACGCATGGACGTCATCGCCGCCACCGACCACGAGGTCACGGGGGACTACTCGGAGATGATCGAGCTGCTGGGGGTCGAAGATCGCGTGGCGGTGATGAACGGAACCGAGGCCACCGGGGACATCCTGTTCAAGTTCCTCCCGGACTCGGAGTATCCGCAGGTGATTGGCCACTGGAACCTGTGGCCGCTGCCCTACGATCCAGACCACCCCAACATGGGCGCCGCCTGGGAAGAGATGGCCCTCCCCGGCGAGGTCTTCACCCGCATGCGGGACGCCGGCTGGGACGAGGACACCGGCGTGATCCAGATGAATCACCCGCTGAGCTATCTGGAGTTCGGACGCGACCTGGGCTGGATCACCGCCATCGGCCTGGACGCCACCGATGACCTCCCGCTGGAGTTCGACGGCTCCCTGCCCAGCCTGTTCGCCTACCAGCCGCCCGGCGCCGACTTCGCCAACTCCGACTACCATGTCCAGGAGGTGATGAACGGCACCGAGAACGACCGCGTGCTGCAATACCGCGCGCTGTGGTTCTACCTGCTCGACCAGGGTTTCGTGCGCGCCGCCTCCGCCAACTCCGACTCCCACACCCTCACCGACAGCGTGCTGGGCACGCCCCGGAACCTGGTCTGGGCCGACACCGACGTCATCGGCTTCGACGAGGTGGCGTTCAACGAGGCGGTGCGGGACGGCCGGATGATCGGCACCAACGGCCCGGTGATCGAGATCAGCACCGAGGACGACAGCGGCGTGACCCGCACGCCCAGCGTGACCCCCATCGACGGCGTGGCCGCCGGCGGGAACCTGCAGATATCGATCCACGCGGCCCCCTGGGTCCCGGTGGACGAGGTGCGGATCATCGTCAACGGCCAGGTGGTGCGTACCCTCGCCGATGAGCTGGACCATCCGGACGATCCCGCCGGGCTCGACGGCCTGCTGCGTCTGGACATGGAGCTGCCGCTGGACGAGCTGCTACCCGACAGCGGTGACTGCTGGCTGGTGGTCGAGGCTGGCCACGCCCTGGAGCCCAACGCAGACCTGAGCTGTGACGGCTTCGAAGACACGGGCGACAACAACGGCGACGGCACCATCGACTGGCGGGACGTGGAGGAGCTGGAGGAGGACCCCGAGGAGGACTGCCTGTCCACGACGGGCCCGCTGGCCGATCCCCCACCACCGGACGACCGCGATGACCCGGACTACGTCTTCCGCGCGGTGACCCCGGGCGGCTACCCCTTCGCGTACACCAATCCGCTGATCTTCGATCGGGACGGTGACGGATTCGAGGGGGTGGACCGATGAATACCCTCCGATGGTCTGTGCTCGTATCGACGATGGTGCTCGCGACGCTGATCCTGCGCCCGGCCTCGGCCCAGCTCTGTGCGGACGTGGGTGACGGCATGCCCACCGGGCCGGTCATCTCCAGCACCCTGGACGGGAACCTGGGCAACGCGCACCGGTTCTGCGGCCGCAGCGAGGTGGGGCTGGGGCTCGATGCCCTGCTGCTCGTCGACCTGCCCAACTTCTACGGAAACCTGGCCGCCGGCGGCAAGCTGGACGGCAGCTACGCCGTCAACGAGCGCTTCGAACTGTTCGGCAGCTTCGAGTTCCTGCGCTACGAGAGCGTGATCACCCCCATCGCCGCGAGCGCGGTCGGGTTGGGGAACTCCAACGTCGGCGCCGCCGGGCAGCTGCTGGTACGCGACAGGTGGGGTCTGGCGCTCAACGGCAAGGTCGTGCTGCCCACAGCCGCGGGCATCTATCACAACGCCTGGCCGGTGGGGTTCGATCTGGGGCTGGCCGCGCAGTTCAAGGCCTCGAGCAAGGTCCTGTTCCACGTGCAGCTGGGGGGTCTGACTTCGTTCGCGATCTCCAAGGGAGCCGCCAATCCACGCATCGGGGCGGTGGTCACGGCGGGCACCGAGCTCCGTCCGGGCAGGGCGTTCGCGCTGGCCTTCGACCTGCACGGCAACTTCGGCTATCGCGCCGGGCTGGACACCCTGGCCGCGGCCCTGGCGCTGCGCTTCAGCGACGGCAAGCGGTTCGGCTTCTCACTGGGCGCCGTCGTGCCCTTCGCCGGGCAGGAGCGAGCGCTGGTCGCACTGGACCTGCGGGCCTCCATCCGGCTGGGACCGTTCACCCCCCATCCCGGTCCCGTAGAGACCCCCCCTGCCACTGCAGACTGAGCCCACTCCTCGGTGTCCCATGATCAACGACACACCGAGGACACCCACCGGGACCTCATTGGATCGGAGACAGGGAGATCTCGCGGGGCGGGTGAGCCCTGGGCACGTAGGGGGAATAGTAGAACTGCTGGGTACTACGGACGACCAACTCCACCTGTCCCTGCGCGACGTTCGTGCTGTCGCGGGTGAAGCGGGTGATCTCCGAGACGTAGCAGTCCATCCCGGCATCGGCGCAGTACCCGGCCTCGCTCAGGAACGCGGCGACCATCGGCTGGGACAACGAGACGCTGCCACTGTCGGGCACGACACAGCTGATGTACGCCGCGATCGGGCACCCGTGGCAAGGGCCCGGTCCCTGGACCAGTAGCTGGACGCTGGCGTCCGGATCGGCACCTGGCGTCCAGGAGATCTCGGCGGGCTGGTCCTCGACCAGGGTCCACCAGTCGCCCTCCAGGAGATCGGCGTCCATGGTCTCCACGCCGGACGCGTCGAGCTGCACCGCCGGGAACGCTGAACCAGAGAGGCTGGCCGACACGGGGCTGCCGGGTTCGAACAGCTCCTCGCCGAGCTCTCCCGTCGCGTAGCTCCCCTCCCACACGGGATCGATCTCGATATCGACGACAAGCCCATCGATGGTCAACGTTCCGCCGGGGATCGACTCGGGACGCGGTTCACAATTCCCTGCGGGGGTGCAGATCTCGTCCCCCGTGCACGGGGGGTCGCAGAACCCCGGGAAGTGGACGACAAGCTGACAGTCGCCCTCCTCCTGGTCCACCACGTACCTGTCCGGATAGGGGAATTCGCGCAGGATCGCGTAGACGCTCGAGCTCCTGGTGGGGTCCTGGAACGGTTGCACCTCGCGGACATCGATGGTCGCAGCCATCGATGGTGGACAGCTGTACGGCTCGCCGGAGTCGTCGTCCGCAGCGTCGTCATCCCCGGTGTCGTCGTCATCCCCGGTGTCGTCGTCCTCCCCGGTGTCGTCGTCCTCCCCGGTGTCGTCGTCACCACGGTGGACATCGGAGCACCCCTGCAAGAGGAGCACGATACCGAGCAGGACCGTGAGATGGCCGGAGCTGCGCATGATCGAGAACCTCCCGCGAAGCAGGATATCTGCCCTCCTCCGGGCCCCGTCGTCAGTCCGCCCCCACCGGGATCGTCAGCACGGTCCCGATCTCCGCGCCCGATCCCGACTGCAACGCGTAGATCTTGTGCAGCAGCACGAACGTCTTCTTGGAGGCGGCGTCCGCGTCGTCGATGTAGAACCACAGGTCCCGGTAACGGACGGCGACGTAGGCGTTCGCGGGACGGGCGCGGCCGTCGGACCAGTGGACCTCCAGAGGGTTCTCGGTGGCGTCGAGGGCGGCGAGCCAGCGCTCGTGCCGACCGTCGCGGTTGTCCACCGGCCGGGCGCAGTCCTGACCGGCATCGTCCGCGTCACATACGTGCTGCGGGGGCACCGCGATGCCCTGCGCTGCGTGACAGAGGATGTCGTGGAACGAGCGGGTCGCGAGGTAGAGGCCCGGGTCCGGACCCTGGTCCACTCGCACGCCGTCGGGCGTGTAGATCTCGACCGGGATCCAGCGCGCGGCGTCGAGGCGCAGGGGCGGGAAGCGGTTGGCCTCGCGGATCGTGGCCTCGACCGCCTCGGCCTGGGCCTGCGGCGCGACCAGGCACAGGGTGGGCACCAGCGCGGCAGAGGCCGGATCCTCGGGATCCAGGAGCACCTCCTTGGGGTAGAGGAACACCAGGCCCGCGTCCTGGACCGCGCCGACCTCCTCGACGAACCGGAAGAAAGCCGGGTACGAGTCGCAGCGCGGATCGTTGTTGAGCATGCCGACGCGCTCGACGATCAGCAGCAGCAGCTTTTGCAGGTCCCAGCCAGCGCGGAGCAGGTAGCCCAGGGTGGGCTGGTCGAGCTCGCGCAGGTACATGTGGACCAGGTCGTCCCCCAGCACGGGCGACATGATCACGGTCGGCGCGAAGCTCGCGCTGCCCGACACGTCGATGGACGGCGCCAGCGGGACGCCCGAGACACCGGACGCCGTGATCTCCCCTCCCCCGCCGGACTCGGTGGAGCGGTTGTAGCCCGGCGCTCCTACGCCGATCCCCACCGACTCGGTGTAGCGCAGTGACGTGGTCAGGTTGCCCGCGCGCATGAAGTAGGTCGTCTCGCCGTACTTCAGCCGCAGCATGTTCAGCAGCAGCTGCTCGTTGGACGAGTCATGCAACGACTCGTTGTACTGGTGGCTGAAGCGCTCGATCGGCACGTCGCGGCGGGGGCAGCCCACCAGCTGCAACGTCACAGCGAGCCCGAGGATCCAGGTAGCTCCACGCATCGGCCCGACCTCCCAGGCCATTGTCCACGAAAGGGGCCGAGCGGACCAGGACCGGGATGGACCTGGCCACCTCCTCCGGGTCACGGGTTCGCGCGGGTGGTCGATGGCCGGGGCATGGGCGAACAACACGCGGACTGGAGCGCAGGTTCCCCCATCTACTTCTCCCCCCGTCTGTGGGATGATGGCGGCCAATGAAGTTCATCAGCCCCCAGTTCCTGGCCGTGTTCCAGCAGCGCGACATGCGGATGAACCTTCGCGCGCTGCTCAAGACGGTGAGCTTGCTGGCCGGGTTCGTGGGCGTCTACTCGGTGATGTTCCACCTGTTGATGCTGCTCGAGGGCCAGGACCACACGTGGTTCACCGGCGTGTACTGGACGTTGACGGTGATGAGCACCCTGGGGTTCGGCGACATCACGTTCCACACGGATGTCGGGCGCTTGTTCGCCATGCTGGTGCTGCTCACCGGGCTGGTGTTGCTGATGATCGTGCTGCCGTTCTCGTTCATACGGTACTTCTACGCGCCGTGGATCGAGGCTCAGATGAACTTCAGGGCGCCGCGCAAGGTCCCCAGGGGGACCGAAGGGCACGTGATCATCTGCGGATACGACGCGGTCTCCATCGAGCTCATGGAGCGGCTGGACTTCCGGGGCCTCGAGTACTTCGTGCTGGAACCCGATCCCGTCAAGGCGGCGTCGCTGCTCCAGGAGAACCGGAATGTGGTGCAGGGCGAGCCAGATTCCACCGAGACCTGGCAGGCCGTGGCCGCGGAACGAGCGAAGCTGGTGGTGGCCAACCTCGCCGACGCCACCAACTCCAACATCACCCTGGCGCTGCGGGACCACACGTCCGAGGTGCCCATCGCCGCATTCGTCGATGACATCGACGCGGAGGACGTGCTGGAGCTCGCCGGCGCGAACCATGTGATCGCGCTGAAGCACCGCCTGGCCGAGCACCTGGCCGCCCACGCCATCTCCGGCGCGTCAAACGCCCATCGGATGGGCAACCTCGGGTCGTTGATCATCGCGGAGTTCTCCACGCAGAACACCGACCTGACCGGCCGGACGATCCGCACGAGCGGGATCCGGGACAAGACGGGCCTCAACGCCGTGGCGTACTGGGAGCGGGGAAAGCTCCTGCCGGCCTATCCCGATCACGTGCTGAGTCAGGACGACGTGGTGGTCGTGGTGGGCACCGAGGAGCAGCTGGACGTGCTCGACCAGGAGATCCTCAGCGGCGAATCGTCGGACGCCCCGATCCTGGTCATCGGGGGCGGCCGGGTCGGCCTGGCCGCCGTGCGCGCCCTGAAGGGCTCGGGACACACGGTCCACGTCATCGAGCAGGACTCCAGACACTGGCAGGAGCTACAGGACGTCGCCGACCACGTGGTCATCGGCAACGCCGCCAACCTCGACGTGATGAAGGCCGGCGGGATCGAGGAGGCGACCTCGGTGGTGCTGACCACCCACGACGACGCCACGAACATCTTCATCGCCGTGTACTCGCGCCGCCTGAACCCGGATTGCCGCATCGTCAGCCGCGTGACCCACGACTACAACCTGGACGCGATCCACCGCGCCGGCGCGAACTTCGGGCTCTCCGAGAGTTCCCTCGGGGCCAAGCTGCTCGTCAGCGTGCTCATGGAGGGCAAGCTGATCGTCCTGGGCGAGAACGTCGAGATCTTCGGCGCCATGCTGCCGCAGAGCCTGCACAACGTCTCGCTGGCCCAGAGCCAGATCGGCGCCAAGACGGGGCTGCTGGTGATCGGCATCGTGCGGGGGGGCAAGACCCTCGCCGCCCCCGCAGCCGACGCCCCCCTGAGCCCCGGGACGGAGCTGCTCTTCCTGGGCCGGCGCGACCAGCGGCTGGAATTCCACAAGCAGTTCGAGCGCTGACCGCCCGATCGTAGGGGAGAGGGGATGATCCGAGCCCGCGAGGATCTCGAACAGAGGAGTCCGCCCATGACGACCATCCGTCCTTCCACCGTCGTGTACATCGCAACGAGCATCGACGGGTTCATCGCGCGGCCGGACGGCGGCCTCGACTGGCTGGGATCGCCGGACGAGGCGCCGGACGAGGAGATCATGAGCCTGTGGGAGGACCTCCTCGGCTCGGTCGACCACATCGTGATGGGCCGCAAGACCCTCGAGACGGTCCTGGACATCGGGGACTGGCCCTACGAAGGCACGCCCGTGACGGTGCTGAGCAAGACGCGGACCGTGGTCCCGGAGTCCCTCCTGGGGAAGGCAGACATCTACTCCGAGGGCCCCTCGGACGTCCTCGGCCACCTCGAGGAGCTCAAGCGCGAGAAGGTCTACGTGGACGGCGGACAGGTCATCCAGGGGTTCCTTCGCGCCGACCTCATCGACGAGCTGATCCTCACCACGATCCCGGTGCTGCTGGGCGCGGGCATCCGGCTCTTCGGTGAACACGACGCCGACCTGACGTGGGAGCTCGTGGGCTCGAGGACCTTGCCGCGGGGACTCGTCCAGACCCACTACCGGCGGCGCAGGTGAAGTCCGGGTGACCCGGGGTACGATGGGGGGGACGAATGGGCGGCGAACTCGAACCGAGGGGCGGTGACCCATGCTGGTGTTCTTGTACCTGTGCACGGGATTCACGTTCGCTGCGGCGGTCGTGAGCCTGGCTCACGTCGTGGCATTCGCCTGGCACGGCGTGCGGGCGCGCATGGAGTCGGGGGAGTCGGGCAACCTGCGCGGCCGCGCGCTGGCCGAGCTGGTGGTGGGGTGGGTCGTGCTGGGCTTCACCACGTCGGTCCTCATCCTGCTGGGGAGCCTGTACCCGTAGGGCCAGCCATCGAGAGATCCATGTGGCTCGAGACCTGTTTCGAACGCGTGTTCTGGCCCATCGAGGCCGGGTGCTACACCGAAGACGACGTCCGCGTGGCGCCAGAGTTCGTTGTCCTGGCCCACGGAATGGGGGCCATCGGCGGCCAGGGCAAGCCCGCGGCCAAGCTGTCGGTGTGGAGCGTGATCGGCGAGATGGAGGCGGCCGATCCGGAGACGGGGCCGACCGAGCGGCTCCACGCTGGGCTCGAGCGAGCTCACGAGGCGGTGACCCGGCTGTCCCTGGGCTGGGGAGGGCTGCGCCGTCCGGTCTCGACCATCGCGGTGTTGCGCCTGCACGGAAGCCAGGTCTCCGCGGCCCATGTCGGGGACTGCAGGATCTCGCTGTGGCGGGACGGACGCCTGCGTGCCCTCACCGTGGACCGCACGGTCGGCGGCGTCTGGAGCGCCGCCCCGGCCGAGGTCGCCAGCAGTCCGGTGTGTGTGCTCGGTGGCCCGGACCACAGCGCCGAGATCCAGATCCTCGATGTGGCCGAGGGCGATCTGTTCTTGCTGTCCGGGCCCCGGCTCCACCAGACGCTGAGCGACTCCGAGATCGAGGTGAGCCTGCAGCGGGCTGACCAGGGCGCTCCTCTGGCCCCGATGTGCAGATCCCTGATCCGGGCCACCGAGGCCAGGATCACCCACGGGGCCGTGGCCCTCGCCCTGGCCAGGGTCCGTGATGGGGGACCGGTCCGGTCCACCAGCGGCGGCTCCTCGCACCGCCCCGGTCGATCGTGGCTCTTTCAGCCCGGCGAGCCGCTACCCGACGTCCCCCGGAAGTGGCGCGGGGACACCGCGACCCGGGGACCGGACGCGAGCTGGTTCAGGGAGGTCTTCGATCGGGTCATGGGGGAGGACGACTAGCCACACTCGGCTTGTCGCCGTTGGTGTCGTCGCAGTCCCCTGCGGAGTGAATTCCACACCTTCGGTGTTCTGCGTTTCATGCACCTCGGAATCCTCTTGCTGGTGGGGTGCGCCTGGGCAGCAGCGGTCGGCGCCCAGGCGCAACCGGCGCCGGAACCGGCGTTCGCCCCCCTCGACGGCTGGACCGCTGACGACCACGAGGGCACGCTGACGGCCCTTGCAGCCACTTGCGACTGGTTCGGGCGCCGCGGGCCCGGCCGGGAGATCGGCTACGAGGGACGAACGGGCCTCACCGACGACTGGATACGGATCTGCGAGGCCGCGGCCGAGCTCCCCGAAGACGACGGCGAGGCGATCCGGGTGTTCCTGGAGCGCTGGCTCGAACCGGTCCTGGTGGAGGGCGGCGAGGGCCTGTTCACCGGGTACTACGAGACCGAGCTGCGCGGCAGCTGGGAGCAGACCGAGACCTACGACGTGCCGATCTACCGCATGCCGCCGCGAGGTGGCGCTGGCTACCCCAGCAGGGCGCAGATCGCCGGCGGCGCGCTGGAGGGGCAGGGCCTGGAGCTGCTGTGGGTCGATGATCCGGTGGACGCGTTCTTCACCGAGATCGAGGGCTCCGGCCTGGTCCAGATGGAGGACGGCTCTTCGGTCGGCATCGAGTACGGCGGGCAGAACGGCCACGGCTACTACGCCATCGGGCGATGGCTGGTGGAGACCGGGGAGGGCACCCTCGACGAGATGTCGATGGCGTTCATCCGCCGCTGGATCGGCGAGCACCCGGACCGGGCCCAGGAGCTGATGAACCGCAACCCCAGCTACGTGTTCTTCGTGCTGCGCGAGGAGGGGGACGGAGCCCAGGGCGCCATCGACGCCACGTTGACGCCGCTGCGCAGCCTGGCCGTGGACCGCCGGCACATCCCGCTCGGGGTGCCGCTGTGGCTCGAGATCGACGACGACGCGCTGCCGGGCGGCTCCATCCGGCGGCTGGTGTTCGCGCAGGACGTCGGCGGCGCCATCCGCGGCCGGGTCCGCGGGGACCTGTTCTGGGGCGCGGGCGAGGAAGCGGCGCGCAACGCCGGCAACATGAAGGCGCCGGGCAGGTACTACATGCTGATCCCGCGTGAGGAGCCCCTGGCCGCACCGCAGCCGGTCGCCCCCCTCCCTGCCGGGCTCTACTTCCGCCAGGCGGGGTTCTCCACCTGTGACGGTTGTGCGACGCCGGAGATGGCGGCCGTCCTGGGGATCGTCGAGACAGCGGCGCAGGCCAGGGAGCTCATCGACCTCGTCGATTGTGGCGCGCTCCCGCTGGGCTACCCGCTGGCGGCCCACAGCGACGAGATCGGTCTGGTTCGCGAGGACCGGGGGATCGTGGTGGTCGCGGGATTGTTCACCGACCGTGAGGCTGCCGAGCGCTGGTCCGGCCAGGTGGGCGAGGCGTTACCCCCGCGGACCATCGAGCCGCTCCTGGACGACCGCGAGGCGCGGCTGCGGGTCGAGCAGACGTACCTGGACAGCCAGCGCGAGGCCGGGGACATGCCGACGTCGCTGGTAGTACGCGTCGACACACCCGACCCAATCCCTGCGTGGCCCTTCGAGGCCATCGCCGAGCTGAACCGCTCCGACTCCGGCGCCCAGATCGACACCGACGCCGTCGAACCCCTGTGCCAGGTGAGGACCGGAGATCTCTTCGTGGTCAACTACGACGAGCTCCGCTCCACCTACTACGACTGGGCGCCCGTCCGCTGCGGCGACCAGCCGGCGTACGTGACCTGGCGAGCCACGTTGCTCCACAGCACCGTCATCCCGCGGCCCGACGGCAGCTACCGGCTCAACCAGCTCATCGACGCCCAGTGCGACGCGCCGTTCTTTCGTGATTGGGCCTACACCTGCGATGGACGGGTGTGGGAGGAGGGCGACGAGATCGCCCCGCAGTAGTGGAGCGCCGGCACGCCAGCGCCTATCCTTCGGCACGGAGGTGCCGATGCACAGCCACCGCGTGATGACGCTGCTGGGCTCGCTGGCCCTGCTCGTGACGGCCTGCGAGACCGAGACGCCCGAGACGCCCGAGACGCCCGAGACGCTCCCCCCCGACCTCACCGAGTCCCTGGGCCCGGACGAGGCCCGCGCCGGGTGGCTGGACGCCGAGCATGCCTCGGCCTTCATCGGCGGAGCGGCGGGAGAGTCCCGCGAGGGCGACCTGCTGATCTACAACGACCGCGCGCGCTTCGCGATCCAGGGCTGGCGCGAGGGGCACAACCTCGAACACCACGCGGGCACGATCATCGACATCGACGTCGTGCGACCAGACGACACGGTGGACCGGGACTTCGTCGACGACATGCTCACCCTGGTCGCGCTGGGGCGTATCCTCGCGCCCGAGACCCTCGAGGTCGTCGACGACGGCACCGGCGGCAGCGCAGCGGTGGTCCGGGCCACCGGCCACGACGACGGCTTCGCATACCTGCTCGGCGCGATGGAGAACCCGGACCTCTTCCCCGAGATGGGCCTGACCTACGAGCAGACCTGGACCCTGGAGCCTGGCTCCGAGCTGCTGCAGATCGAGACGGTGATCCGCAACTCCACCGACGCCCCGGTGGCGGTGACGACCATCGACGGTGGCGTGGTGGAGCTGGGCCTGGTGTCGAGCTTCGTGCCCGGTCTCGGCGTCGGCGAGGACATCGACGATGACGGCACCGTGATGGCGGGCTACGTGTCGCGCTACAACGACCTGGCCATCGGCCTGCTCCTCGACGAGGGTCGGGTGCCCAGTCCCGGCTCGACAGCGTTGCTGGCTGACCTGCTCAACTTCGTCGTGATCCCGGGCCCCGATCCGGAGCTGGCCCCAGGTGACGAGCTGACCTACACGCGCTATCTCGGCGTCGCGCCGGACATGGCGACCCTGGAGCGGGCCCGGCTCGCCCTGCAGGGGCTGGCCAGCGGCACGGTCACGGGGACGCTGACCACCGAGGATGCCGGGGATCCCATCGCCGGCGCCCGGATTTACCTGGTGGACGCGGACGGCGCCCCCTGGACCTACGCCGTGACCGGCGCCGACGGCGGCTACCGCATCGACGCGCCCACGGGGGACTGGTCACTGGTCGCGCTGGGCGACTTCGACGGCGACGTGCTGGACGTCCCCGTCGCCGCGGGGAGCTTCGGTACGTTTGCCAGCGCGGCCCAGAACCAGCTGCAACTGGACGCCCTGGCGGGTGACGAGGGCGTGGCGGTCGTGCCCCGGGCCGATGGGTACGGCCGAGGGGAGCCCGTGGACGTGACCCTGACGGACGGAGGAGAACAGAGCGTCGACCTGCAGCTGCCTCGGCCGGCGCTGGTGACCCTGAGGGTCGTGGATGGCGACGGCTCGCCCTGCCCTGCGACGGTCCAGTTCCGCTTCCCCGAGGACACCGAAGATCCCCGCCCTGCCGACGGCCGGCTCGGCGAGGAGCGTCCCGAGGACGCCCGCAAGATCGCCTGGCTGGCCGACGGCGAGATGGAGGTGGCGATCCCGGCGGGTGAGTACGACCTGCTGGGGTACCGCAGCTTCCGCCACGAGCTGGCCGAACATGAAGGTCTCGTGCTGGAGGCCGGTGAGTCCAGCTCCGTCGAACTCGTCATCCCCCTGGCCTACGAGACCCCGGGCTGGCTCACCGCGGACTTCCACAGCCACGCATCGCCCTCGATGGACGGCAAGTGCACGATGGAGGACAGGCTGTTGCAGGTGGCCGCGGGTGACCTGCAGATGCTCGTCGCCACCGCCCACGACGCCGTGCCGGATTTCCAGTCCCCGCTCGAGGCCCTGGGTCTGCAGCCCTGGGTCAACGCAGTGCCCGCCACGGAGGTCACCACCCTGCTGCGGGGGCACTTCAACATCTTCCCCATGACCGCGGACCCGGCCCTGTCCAACCACGGAGCCCCGATGTGGTGGGAGCTCGACGGGACCACCGCGGAGCTCTTCGGTGTGATGCGCGACCGTCTGCCCGACGACGGCGTGATCCAGGTCAACCACGGACGCCAGCCGGGGATGTTCACGTTCGCCATGTGGGATCCCGGCGACGACGAGGCCGGCGATCCGGACTTCTACTCGGACGACTTCGACTCCATGGAGCTGTTGCAGGGCACCCATTTCGAGGAGAAGGACCAGCTGCTACAGGACTGGTGCTCCCACCTGGATCTCGGCTACCGAAAGACCGCCACAGGGGTCAGCGACGACCACAGCATTCGCGCGGGGGCGGGCTACGCGCGCTCGTACGTCTGGGTCGGCACCGACGACCCGGCCGAGGTCGATCAGGCCACGTTCCTGGAGTCGGTGGCCCGCGGACGACTGGTGGTCAGCGGCGGCCCCTACATCGTGTTCACGGCCACGGACGAAGGCGGCGGCTCGGCAGGCATCGGCGACGAGATCACGGCGGATCTCGTGACCCTGCACATCGAGGTCTGGGCGCCGAGCTGGATGGGCGTGGACGAGGTCCGGCTGCGAGGCGACGGCTGCCAGATCGCCGCCACCTGGGACGCCGAGCAGATGGCCGAGGGCGAACTGCAGCGCTTCGTCACCGACATCGAATGGGTCGTGGACGAGGACGCCTATCTCTTCGTCGAGGCCGAGGGACAAGACGCTCTCTGGCCGGTCTGGCCCCGCGGACACGCCTACTCCGCGAGCAATCCGATCCACCTCCGCGCGCCTTGACCGCGACCGGGGAGGCACCCTGCGCGAGGACCCGATCCTCAGCGCGCCACCAGCAGGGCCCCGGCAGCCAGCTCCAGGGGGCCGATCACGGAGTGGTTCCGTCACTCGATGCGTGCGAGGACCCTGTACCCCCGAGCCACGAACGCACGGTCTCGTACACCCCGGCATCGCTGAGCAGGTCGAGGTGGCCCACACCCTGGGCGGTCCACTGGCGGGCGGCAGGGAACTCCAGGCTCATCGCCGGATCGTCGTGCCGCCCCAGCGCGCTGTCCTCGGGCACGAGCCCGTCACCGCTGATCTCCCCGACGATTCCACCCGCCAGGACCCCGGCGAGGGCGAAGCAGTCGACCCCGTCGGGCAGGGGCAGTGGGCTCCGCGGGTCGTGCCCAAGCTCGAAGCGGTCGCGTCCCTGCCAGTGCTCGTCGAGCACGTTGCCGAATCGCAGGTCGGTGACCCCAGCGCTGCGAATCTTGCCGAGCCGGGCGAACGGCGCGCTGTAGCGACTGATCCCGAGGAGCGTCTCCACCCAGGGGCCGCCCTGCTCCAGGGGCGCGCCGTGGTGGGGCGTGCCGAGGAACACGATCGCCCGCAGCTTGTCCCGCCAAGCGAGGCCCTCGATCTCCGCCGTCCGGCAGGCGCTGCGGGTCACCAGCCCCCCCATGCTGTGGCCGACGACGATGATCTCGTCCACCGGCCGCTCCGACACGAACCGGTCGAGCTGGAACGCGAACTCGCGACCGTTCGTCGAGATGTGCCGGCCGCTGTTGTAGTGGAGGTAGGCGAGCTCGCATCCGAGGTCCCGGGCGAGCGCCTCGCCGTGGTCGTGGCCGGATTGAAGCCACAGCAGGTCGTTCATGCACAGCCCGTGGACCATCACGGCCAGCGTGCGATTCGCGCCTTCGACCTCCGTCTCCCGGCGGCGGAGGTCCATCTCGATGGTCAGGGGGTTGTGGGTCTCGTCGAGGTAGTCCCCCAGCACGCCGTTGAGGGCCGCGAGCACGGCCTCGCGCTCCGGCCCGGGGCGGCTCTCGCCCAGCAGCGGCGAGAGCTGCGCCAGCGCCCCATCGATCCCCGCGCCGACGACAGAGGTGGCCCCGCGCAGGCCGCCGAAGACGATCCCCGTGATCAGGCGCACGGGACGCTCGAGCGGGCGTCCGAGGATCGCGGGCCCGCTGCCCACGGTGACGTGCATCTCCTCGACCAGCTCCATGATCCCCTTGGTCGCCTCGACGGCGAGCCGGCTGGCGCCGCGCAGGTCGGCGACGTGTCTGCGGGTTCCCTTTGTCATGGTGCGAGCATAGAGGACCCGGCCAGCGAACCGCCAGGTGAGATCAGCGGTAGACGTAGATGCGCAGCGCGACGACCTCGAAGGGCAGCAGGTCCACGGGGCTGGCGTTGTAGTACTCGTCGCCGGTGGTGAGCACGATGTCGAAGTCGATCTCGTTGTCGGCGCCGGGCTCGATGGCCTCGGTGATGTCGATCACGTGCCCCACCGAGGTGGCGCCGGGGCACCAGCCGTTGCGCCCGTACTCCCAGGTCCCGGCCTGGGGGCTGACCGGATTCAGATCGCAGTCGTCGCGCCACGGGTCCAGCGAGAACGCCGTGCCGTTGACGAACACGTCCTGGCGCATGTGGCAGAACTCGGCGCAGTTGAGCGTGTTGCCGAACGAGTGGCCGGTGGTGGTCAGGTGGGCCTCGATCCGGGTGGCGTCGGCGGGCACCGAGAGGGTGAAGGGGTCGACCTGGGAGTCGACGTTGGCGTCCTCGTCCAGCTCACCGACGGTGATGCTCTTGGTGGCCCAGATGTTGACCACCTCGTCGGCCTGGGCCCCGGGGCCGGGGTAGAACGCGAGGTCCACGGTCAGATACCACCCGTCGCCGTCGGAGTGCCCGGGACCCACCCAGGTGTCGATGAACGAGGTCAAGGTCTGCTCGCCCGCCAGCAGCGACGCCACCGGCGTGACGTCGATGAACTGGCACATCCCCATCCGGTACGGCGTGACGTGACGGGCCAGCTCGAGCTTCTCCCACTCGTCCTCGGGATCGCCGGGGTTGAGCACCAGCCCCACGCTGCCCCACCTGTCCCAGTGATCGCAGGAGCCACCGTCGGGACATTCCAGCTGTAGACGCAGGCCCACCTGACTCCAGTCGCCGCCGGGGAACTCGACCGTGGACTGGATCGTGCGGTGGTTCTCCTCGCCGAACCAGTGGTAGGCCTCGTCGAAGGCCCGCACCACGGTGACCTCGGCCGGGAAGTCGTCCTCGGGGCACGAGTACCACGGAGCGTGCACGTCGAACTCGTACACGACGGCAGGAGCCGAGTCGTCGTCGTCTCCGGTGTCGTCGTCGTCAGCTTCGCTGTCGTCGTCCGCGGTATCGTCGTCTCCATCTGCGCAGGCCACGGCCAGAGTGCATCCGAACGCGAGCGCGGCCACGGAGCGCCACCTGATGGGCATCGTTCACCTCCTCGGGTGGCTCGCACACTGACGTCATCGGGAGCAATCGTCAACTCGAGGAGGATGTCTCGACCTGCGCGAGGGGGTGATAACCTCGGAGCGGCGAAGGGGGCCGAACTCCGTGGAGGAGCCGTGGGCGAAGAACTCCCACTGAGCGAATTCGACCGCGAACGGCTCGTGCGCAAGGCGCGCCGCGCGCGCGGGGCGCTGCGCATCTGCGCCTGTCTCGGCGGCGTCGTGCCCTTCACCCTCTTCGCGTTCGTCTGCATCACGCCCACCGAGCTCGTCGGGGCGACCGCTGTCCTGGCGCTCGTGGTCTGCCTCGCGTCGGCGGTCCCGTTCCTGGCCAAGGGCCTGGATGCGCGCCGCTGCGCCAGGCGCGCGGACCGATGGTTGGAGCAGGATCAAAAGCGCCGTCTCGTCGGCGAGGTGACCGGCAAGGGGCCGCACTTCATGGTCACGGTGGACGGGTTCGCCGTGGCCGCGTGGGAGAAGGCCCGGGGGATGTCCGTGGGAGACGCGGTCACGGTGGAGTATCTGCCCCTGGATTCGGAGCTCGCCGGCATCCTGGGCGTGCTGCGAATCGACGACGAGCCGAACCCGTACTTCGAGAGCGCCTGGCGTAGCGGACCTCCGACGGCCTGATGATCATTTCACTTTTTGTTTGATTATCTCCAAACGTTTTACTAGATCTGTCCCAAATTGATGGGACAAAACCATGGAACATCTAGAAGAACTGTCCGTTGCAGACCTCAAGTCGGGTTTCAGGCGCCGGTCCGGACCCGGAGGACACCAATGCCTGCACTGTGGCCGCTCGTTCGAGCACGGGGTGATCTACCCGGTGGGCGAGCACCTGTACGACGCCCGGCGCGCGGTCCAGGACCACGTGGACCGGGAGCACGGTGGGTCCTTCGCAGCGCTGCTGACCACGGGAAAGGAGGGCACCGGGCTGTCCGACATCCAGCGCGAGGTGGTGGAGGCATCACACGAGGGTCTCTCCGACAAGCAGATCGCCGCCAGGCTGGGCAAGTCGGCCTCCACGATCCGCAACCACCGCTTCGTACTGCGCAAGCGGCGCAGGGAGGCCCGCGCGTTCCTGGCGATCATGGAGATCCTCGACGAGCACGTGCAGCAGGGTGACCGGTTCGTCCAGTTCCATCCGGCGCTGCCGGTGGACGACGAACGGGTGATGATCACCGAGGCCGAGGCTCGCAAGCTGCTGGACAAGTACTTCGAGGGACCGGACCACAGCTCGCTGCTGACCTTCCCCAAGAAGGAGAAGCACAAGCTGGTGATCCTGCGCCACGTGACCGCCCGGTTCGCCGTCGGCCGGCGCTACCCGGAGTCCGACGTCAACCGCATCCTCGGCGCGCTGTACGACGACCACACCACCCTGAAGCGGTATCTGGTGGACTATCGATTCCTGGCCAGGGAGCGGGACGGCAGCGAGTACTGGCGGACCGACGGATGAAGGCCATGGCCGCCCTCCCGCCGTCACACATCGGCGGGAGGGCACATGGTTCGGAGAGGAGGTCGCGATGAATCGAACTGCGCTGATGTCGACTCTGCTGGGGATCGCCTGGCTCCTGTCGTGCTCCTCGACCGAGCCGACGGATTTTGGTGGCGACGACGACAGCCAAGCTGACGACGACGACATGGCAGACGACGACGACGACGACGTGGCCGACGACGACGACGACGTGGCCGATGATGACGACGACGACATCGCTCCCGGCTCCTTCGCGCTGACCACCGGGACGTACCGGATCACCATCGACGAGCTGCACTCGGACACGTGTCACGCGAGCACCGGCGACGGGATCCACGTGCACGTGGGCGACGAGCAGCTGCTCGAGCTGACCGTGGACGGGACCACGCTGACGGGTCAGGACGAGCAGGTGAGCTGGTCGGGCGAACGCGACGGCGACACCTTCGAGTTGCTGGGCACCTTCTCGTGGGACGTAGGCAGTCAGGTCGGCCTGGACTGCGTGCTGGCCTTCGAGACCCACATGGACTCGATGCTGGTGGCCGACGACGAGTTCACCTACGACATCCTCAACGACGTGGACGGCGTGGGCGACGACTGCCACGAGCTGGAAGAGGACAGCGGCGGCGCCTATCCCCTGGTGCCCTCGTTCCCCTGCGCCCACGAGTGGTCCGGGACGGGGCTGCGACTCGACTAGGGGCAGACGTCCTCGGGGGACGCCGAACAGCACACGGGTCCGCTCCAGCCGCAGGTCGATTCCAGCGCCTCGCCGTCCAGGCGCGCGCGCAGCCACGCAACCTGCTCGTCCAGCGACCACAGGGTCGTCTCGGCGTGGGGCGCGCCGAGGCACTGCAGCTGCTGGAGCTGCCAGCCGTCGGCGCACATCGCCGCGAAGTCCGCCTCCTGAAGCGGCGGCACGACCAGCGTGTCCATCTCTCCGTACACGGTCAGGATGGGGGTGTCCCGCAGTCTCGTGATGGAGCTGGTGGACACGGAGTTCTCCCGCAGGAAACACGACCAGGGATCGATGGCGTCCCAGTCCTCGGCGCGCACCGCGTCGATGAACCCCTGGGCGTAGATGTCCTCGACGGCGTCGACCTCGATCTCGAAGTCCAGCTCGAACTCGCACTCGTCGCCGACCCCCTCCATCAGCTCGACCACGGCGTCGGCGAAGTAGTACGGCTCGTCGTTGGTCAGCAACCCGTGCAGGTCGTCGGGGACCCCGTACCAGCGCCACATCCCCACCAGCGCCAGCGCAGCCAGCCCGGTGGAGTCCGAGTACTGCTCCATGGCGTCGGCGACCACGGAGATCTGGTCGTGGGCCGGAGACGACGCGACCACACCGGCGACGTCGAACTCGGGACCGTAGTAGGGCCCGGCCGCCTCGACGAAGAACGCCGCGTGACCGCCCTGGGACGCGCCCCAGATCACCAGGTCGTCGCGCAGGTCGCCGACGATCTCGTCCGCCAGCTCCCCCTCCAGAAGCTCCATGCCCGCTCGCATCGCGTCCCACGAGCCGATCGCCACCTGCTCGCCGACCAGCGGCGCGTGCGGCGCGGTGGACCCCGCCCCGAACCCGTTCATGCCGATGTAGTCGGGGGCCACCACCGCGAACCCCTGGGCCGCGAGCAGCGCAGGGATGGCCGGGCCGATCAGGTCGTCGCCGCTGGGCGCGCAGGCGTCCCACGCACCCGCGTATCCGTGGAGCAACAGCGCCACGGGCCACGGCTCGGCGGGCGCCTCGTCGATGTGACCGGGGATCGCGATCATCCCCGTGGACTCGGTGGGCGCGCCGCGGTCCTGGGTGCTGTACCGGAAGCGGAACAGCGCCACACCGTTGGGGACCGGCGTCAGCGCCTCGAATCCTGCCAGCGTCAACAGCATGTCCAGCCCCTCGGAGGTGAGGTCGAAGGTGTCGATCCGCTCCACGTCGAGGGCCTCGCCCACGTCCTCGAGGGGCAACATCTCGTAGCCGGCCATCCCGCAGTGGGCGACGGGCAGCGCGGGTGGGGGATCGTCCTGGGGGTCCTCCGGGGGATCGTCCTCGGGACCATCCGGAGTCTCCGACGGGCAGCCGGCCAGGGCCAGCGCGGTCCACATCCACAACGCGTATCGGCTCCACCCCATGGCGCGCTCTCCCTGATGGTTCGTGTCGAGGATACCGCGTCAGGCGAGAATCATCTGTACGGCGCTCGCGACGGAAACCTGCTACAACCCCGCAGTCCGCTGTCCTCAGTGGACGGGGAGAATCGACGGAATGCGGGTCCCCGACCGCCTGGTGCCGCTGCTGGACCTCGGTGAGATAGACGAGGTCCTCCGCCCGCTGATGAGCGGCAAGGAGGCCGAGGTCTACCTCGTACGCTCCCGGGACGAGGAGTGCGTCGCCAAGGTCTACAAGGACGCCCAGTTCCGCAGCTTCCAGCACCGCGCCGAGTACATCGAGGGCCGGCGCGTGCGCAACAGCCGCGAGCAGCGCGCGATGAACAAGGGATCACGGCACGGGCGGCTCAAGACCGAGGAGGCCTGGCGCAGCGCCGAGGCCGACGCGATCTACCAGCTCCACGCCGCTGGCGTCCGGGTGCCGGAGCCCCTGGCGTTCATCGAGGGCGTCCTGGTGATGGAGCTGGTCAAGGACGAGACCGGCGATCCGGCGCCCAGGCTGGTGGACCAGCGGTACAGCGCCGCAGAGGCGACCGAGATCTTCCACTTCGTGCTGCGCGAGGTCGTCAAGATGCTCTGCGCAGGGATCGTCCACGCCGACCTGTCCGACTTCAACGTGCTGCTGGGGACCCACGGCCCGGTCCTGATCGACTTCCCCCAGGCCGTGGATCCCGCCCACAACCAGAACGCGCGCAGGCTGCTGCTGCGGGACGTCAAGAACCTCACGAGCTTCCTGGGTCGCTACGCGCCCAGGCTGAGGAACACGCGGTACGGCCCCGAGATGTGGGACCTGTACGAGCGCAACAAGCTGGCGCCGGACACGGAGCTGACCGGGAAGTTCAAGTCTCGACAGAAGAAGGCCGACGTGGGCTCGCTGCTCGAGGACATCCTCGAGATGGAGCGGGAGGCGAGGGAGCGTCGAGAAGCCCTGGGCCTGCCGCCACCACGGCGCGCGCGACGCCCGGTCGTGCCCCAGGAGCCCGAGGCCGAGGAGCCGCGGCCGGCGAAGAAGCGGCGCCGCAAGAAGACCGGGGGCAAGCCCGCCGCTGGACCCGGCTCCCAGGCGCCCGCCAAGCAGGCGTCCGGGACGGCCGATCCTCCGAAGAAGCGCCGGAGGCGGAGGCGGCGCAGGCGCAGGGGTGGCGCGTCGCCGGGTTCGTCAGGGTCTTCGAAGAGCAGCTGAAGTGGCGTTCAGCGCGGGGGCCGGGCCGACCCGACCGGTGGAATCAGTCCCTGTCCTCGACGATCTCCAGCACGTACCGCTTCTTCATCTTGCCCCCGGCGGCCGTGATGATCGTCCGCAGGGCCTGGGCGTGTACGCCGCGCTTGCCGATGATCTTGCCGATGTCGTCCCGGGCGACCTTCAGCTCGATGATGCACGAGTGCTGCCCCACCACCTCGTTGACCTCGACCTCATCGGGGCAATCCACCATCGCCTTCACGATCGTCTCCACAAGGGTCTTCATCGCCGGCCTTCTCTCTGCGCAGGTTCCCGCCCGTGTCCACGTTCGCCGGCTCGACAGCCGACGTTGAGCTGCAACACTCGTGACTACACAGTACCTGATCTGTCGCGGGCCTGCGTGGATGGGAGCGAGACCAGCGCCGCCAGAGGGGGCGCCTAACGGGCCACGGCGGGCACACGAGCGTCGCGCGCGCGGGCCGTCTCCCGCCACGCGTCGATGGCGAAGCTCGTGTTCATCACCAGCACCGAGATGAACATCGGCCAGTAGTAGGTGGGGGCCGCGCCCTTGATGCCGAACTCCACGAAGGTCAGCCCGAAGGCGCCGAGGAGCCAGCCCACGGCCAGCAGCTTGCGGTGGCCACTGTAGAGATAGCCGGCACCGGGGAAGAAGAAGTTGAGGGCGGCGGCGACGATGGGGTAGCGAGTCATGTTGTCCTCCATGGGGTTAGCATGGTGTCCATCATGAACGAGGTTTCCGGACGATTGAATGGCGAAACATCCACATGTTTTGTCCATTTGTCCGGATGTGTGGCCAGACAGGGTCATTCACGCGATACTCGAACCTGGAGGACGCCATGGACGCGCTGAGCCGCATCCTCGAGGTCGCGCACGTGTCGGGATCGCTGTTCTCGCGCGCGGAGCTCGACGCGCCCTGGGGCGTGCACACCCGGACGATGCCCGACGCGATCTTCCACCTGGTCGTGAGGGGCTCCGGGTACGCGCGGCTGGACCGGGACGAGGTGGCGGTCCCGTTCCGGGCCGGCGACCTGATCCTGATGCCCGTGGGCGACGCGCACACCATGTCCGACCGGCCCGCCACCGAGGCCCGGGCCATCGAGGACCTCGACTTCGTCCCGGGCTCGGACGGTCTGCCCTGCATCACCGTGGACGGAGGTGGGCCGCGCACGTCTCTGTTGTGCGGCATGTTCACCCTCGCCGAGGACTCCAGGGAACACGTCTTGCCGCAGCTGCCGCCGCTGATCCACGTCCAGGGGGGCACCCCCACCGCGGCGTGGCTGGATCAGACCATGAGGGTGATGGCCGACGAGGTGGCGGCCGACCGGCCCGGCTCGGAGACGATCCTCGCGCGGCTCGCCGACATCCTCTTCGTGCAGGTGATCCGGGCCTGGCTGGAGCAGTCCCCCACCCTCGCCCCCGGCTGGCTCGGCGCCCTGACGGACCCACAGCTGGCGCGCGCCCTCTCGGTGATCCACGACGATCCCGCGGGGTCGTGGACCGCAGCCGCGCTGGCGCGCCGCGTGGGCCTGTCCCGGACGCTGTTCTACGAGCGGTTCACGGCCCGCGTCGGTGAGACCCCCGCGGCGTACCTGACGCGCTGGCGGATGGTGGTGGCGCGGATGCAGATGCGGCGCACCGACGACGGGCTCGCCGAGATCGCCGAGCAGGTCGGGTACCGATCGCAGGCGTCGTTCCACAAGGCGTTCAAGCGGGTGGTGGGCCAGAGCCCGGGGGCCTGGAGGCGGGCAGCTCTGGCCGCGTGAGATCCCCTCAGGGCTACAGCGCACTCGGTGGTATGCTCCGCAGCAGGGGTGGTACTCGTGGCGCAGGAAGAACCAGACCGCCAGGTCGGAGCGAGGCAGCGGGAGGCTACGCAGCCGTCCCAGGCCCCGGTGGTCCAGGCGCGTCAGGACCACCTCGACGAGCCGCTCCAGGACGGGCTCGTCGATCCCCTGGTCACGCAGTTCGAGTCCACGGAGGAACCTGTCGGCGGGGACCAGGTGTCGGGCGACGGGTCCGTGGTCCAGGCCCGCGGGGCGATCGCGAAGACGGCCAAGCCCGTGGGCAAGCCCGGTGGCAGCGCCCACCCCGGAGCCAAGGGCGAGAAGCCGTTCACCCGCAAGGAGCTGACCTGGATCAATCAGGTGCTCCAGGACCGATTCGTCAAGCTGCTGTTCTCCAGCTACACGGACGTCCCCACCGCCGTGCTCCACCGCGTCGCGTCGGTGGCCGGCGCCAAGGGGCAGTACTCGTCCAAGAACGACGACATCGCGGTCGCCGACAAGGTCTACACCCACAAGGACCGGCTCACCGGCCGCAACGGCGCCAAGTTCACCGAGAGCAACGAGGAGGCGTTCAAGGGCACCCTGATCCACGAGCTCTTCCACTTCGCGGCCCACAACGCCAAGCTGCGCAAGTCCGGCCTGGTCCTGCCCAAGGACCTCGTCACCGCCCTGACCTATCCGACCAGGGCCGGCTTCCCGGCCTACGCGTTCGGCTGGTTCGTCCACCCCAAGTCGAGCTTCATCCTCCACTTCCAGCTCCCCGACACGAGCGGCTTCAACCCCCAGTCGAGCTTGCTGGGCCACCCCAAGCTGCGTGCCATCCAGAAGGCGGGGAAGTGGGAGCGCTCGCCCATGCCCAAGAGCGGCAACTCCATCAGCGTCGAGGAGGACCTGTGTGAGTCGATCAGCCTCGCGCTGACGTCGAAGCGGACCCTGGGCGTGCTCAGCAGCCAGTACCCCCAGCGCTACAAGCTGCTCAACAACTACTTCAAGTCCCTGTTCAGGTACGCGCAGAAGAGCCGGAGCAAGCAACCCTGACCATGGAAGACCTGCTCGAGCGGACGGCCCGGGACGCGGGCGCGGACGACGTCGGGATCGCCACCGTCGACCGCCTCGGCGAGCATCCCTCCATGGACGCGTCCTACCTGCTGCCCGGAGCCCGGTCGGTGATCTCGGTGATGGTCGCCTTCGACCCCGCCATCGTCGAGCCTTACCTCGGCAAGGTGGATCGCGCCGGGTTGCAACATCACGAGACGGAGCTGTACCGGCGGCTGGACACCATCGCGCGGCAGGTGGCGGCCGTCCTGACGAGCCGGGGGCATCGCGCGGCCGTCACCGAGCCCAACCTCGACTACCGCTACAAGGGCAAGGCCGGGTACCGGCGCGTGCCGCCCGCGCTCCGCCAGGCCCTCGTGGACCGGATGTCCTCCGATGGCCGGGCGCCGCTGCGCCCCCTCAAGCGAGCGCTGGCCCGGAGTATCCCCTCGAGCCTGCTCGGCGCCGGCAGCTTCCGCCTCACCCCCACCTTCGCCCACCGCTACGGCGCCGTGGCCGCAGGCATCGGCGCCCTGGGCTGGAGCGGCAACGTGCTGCACCCACGACACGGCGCGCGGGTGCTGTACCACTCCATCGTCACCGACGCCGGGCTGGCCCCGCATCCCATGCTCGAGGAGACGCCCTGCGACGGCTGCCGCATCTGCACCCGGGTCTGCCAGGGCGGATACATGCACCCGAAGCTCGAGGACGGCGTGACCATCGGCGGCCGCCGCCACGTCCACACCCGAAAGGCCAACAACCTCAGGTGCATCTTCGTGTGCGGCGGGCTCACCGGGCAGAGCCGCTATCCGCGCTGGTCCACCTGGTCACCGGGGCGCATCCAGCTCCCGGACTCGGATGGCCCGCTGTCTGGACTGTGGGCCCGGGTGGCTCGCGCGAGCCTGGGCCGCGACAACCACTACTCGCGGACCCTGGCCGCCCTGCAGTACCACTCCGATCACGGATTCCTGCACAAGACCGAGGAGCGCTTCGACGTCACCTGCGGGTTCTGCCAGCTCGTCTGTGCACCAACGCGGGACGAGCGCGAACGCCTGCGCCGGATCATCGTGGATGCGGGCTCTGTCCAGGCCGTTCCCCCACCCGCGGTCTGATCCACGTCGCGCACACCAACGACACCGCCGCCGCGAAACGGGGGGCGGGGCGCCGCAACCACAAGCCGAAGGCAGCTGCGGTGAGCAGGAGGAGGACCAGGTGAGTGTGGGGCGCCAGGTGGATGGTTCACCTCCCGGGAGCTAGCACTCGAACAACGGGATGTACGTGACGGTGACGGTCGCGCCGGGTGAGGGCACGTGGTCGGCGTCGAAGACCACGGCGTTGAGGATGGCCTCGTAGGTCCAGCCGATCGTGGCCTCGACGCCGTCCACAGCGACCGTGGGGGAGGTGGTGAGGTCGGGGTCCTCCCCGAGGCCGAAGGTGTCGACGAGTTCGGACGAGACCTCGGCGAGTTCGGTCAGCATCGTGGTCCAGTCGGTCTCACACACCGAGCCGGAGTACCCGTCGGTCAGGGAGAACGTCTGCTCCAGGCGCTGGGCTGACTCCGCCTCGATCCAGTCTCCTGTGCAACCGGCGAGTTGGCCGGTGACGCCGTGGGCGACGACCCAGTCCGGGTCGACCTTGAGGCTCTGGAACAGGTTGACGTAGGCCGTGACCGTGTCGGGGCTGTCGTCGTCGGCGTCACTGACGAAGATGACCCGTAGTCGGGCGTCCTCCCGGACAAAGCCGTCGTTCTCGCCCCCGGGCGCCGCGAGGGGCGGAGTGATGGCCTGCGAGCCGTACTTCAGGGGTTGCTCGGTGTAGGTGCCGTGGGTCCGGGCGAGGACAGCATCGGCGAAGGCCTTGTCCACGTCCACGGTCACCGGGTCCATCACCGGGTGAGGGCCCTGGAACGCATCGGTCTCCGTGGTGACCACGGCGAGGTGATAGTCGATGCCATGGGAGACGAGCGTGTCGAGGAACGGCGGGAACTCGGCGGCCAGCTTCTCCTGCAGAGCCAGCGAGTCCGGAGAGTTGTCGACCACCCACAGGAAGTCCGCGGCCGACGGATGCTGGGTGAAGGTCTCCGTCACCGCATCGGTGAGGCGCGCCTCGCCAGTGCAGGTGAAGGCAACCTCGGGCGTGACGGGATCGTTGGTGAGGACCGTGACCGTGGCCACGTCCGGGGCCAGATCCACGGGCTCGTAGTGGACGGAGAACACGGCCTCCTGGTCGTGGCCGATGTCGATGCCGCCCCCCCAGTCGTGGGACGCGCTGATCTCGTCACCAGCCCCGACCACCTCGATCCCGAAGACCTGCAGCGGCGCCGATCCCTGGTTCGACACCGACAGCTCGATCTGGGACGTGCACGGATACACGACCTGGCCGAGGTCACAGCTCGTGGACGCGGCGTGTACCTCTGGCGCGATGCCGTTGACCGACAGCGGCACGATGATCTCGGGTTCGACCGCGTTGCTGAGGAGACGCAAGGTGCCGGTGTGCTCGCCGGCTTCTGGAGGAGCCGCGCGTACGCGGCACTCTCCGGTACTGATCGCCTCGAGGGTGGTGTGTTCGACGCAGGCGTCAGCCAGGGTGAAGGAATCTGTGCCGTCCACCAGTTCGGCAAAGAACAGGGCCTCGGCCGCTCCGATGTTGCGAACGGCGAGGAGCATCTCCGCGTCCTCGCCGACGACGAGGTCACCGAAGTCCAGCTCAGCGGGGGTCAGGAGGAGTTCTCCATGGTCGTAGAAATTGTAGGGCCCCACACAGCCCGTCAGGACCGACACTACGACCAAGAGCGCGGCTCGTCCCATGGCGAACTCCCCCTTTCCGCCTCCCAGCCTAGCACCGTCTACCGGCGATGGTCGTAGTAGAAGTACACCCCGCTGCGGACCTGCAGCGCCACGTCGCCGGCCGGCGTGGACACGGTGTGGGCGGTGTAGCGCGTCAGCTCGGAGTGGCGGCAGTCCGAGCCCGCCTGGACCGGGCAGGTGCCCTCGGGGAACAGGGCGAGCAGCGCGGCGGGGATGGTGATCTCGCCGTCGTCGGGGCTGACGCAGCTGAGGAAGGCGGTGATGGTCAGGCCGTGGCCGCGGGTGGGGGCGCGGAAGTCGAGCCGGACGCAGGCGTCGGGATCGTCGCCCGGGGTCCAGGAGACGTCCAGGGCCTCGTCGAAGGGGAGATCGACCTGGTAGACGTCGCCGAAGGGGTGTTCCAGCCGGGCCACGCCGCGGGCGGCGAAGGCGGCGGCCGGGATGGTGTCGCCGGCCAGGATCGCGGCGATGGGATCGCCGGCGTCGAACAGGTCGCTGGGGAGGTCGCCGGGGCCGTAGTAGGCGCCCTGATTGAACTCCTCCGGGGTCAACACCAGGGCCTCGTCCAGGCCGGTCACGGTCAGCGCCCCGCCGGAGGCACCCTCGGGGTAGGGCTCGCACACGCCGTCTTCGACGCAGAACTCGCCGAAGCCGCAGTCGCTGCACTCGGCCCAGTCCATCAGCAGGACGCGGCACTCGCCCGCGGCGACCTCGGTGTACACCCCCGGGCTCGGGCCGCCCCACAGCTGGGCGCCGACCTGGGCGTGCCAGGCAGGCTCCGTGTCGCCGTAGGCCTGGAAGTAGCCCTCCTCGATCTGGATCGTGCCGACCGGCTCCGGTGAGAAGGCGCAGGGATCGAGGGCCGCGTCGTCGTCGCCTGAAGAGGTGTCGTCGTCGCCGCCGCCGGGCGAGTCCGATCCGGGGCAGCCGGCCACGGCGAGGCAGGCCAGCGCACACAGGAGGCCGGGATACAGCGCCGGGATCGGGGATCGGTCACCCATCGCCGAATGCTACCCTCTCGGGGGAAGAGGTGGCGATGGACAAGCTGTTCCTCGAGGACATCACGGACGTCGTGGAGCTCGACGTGGAGCCATTCCCCGTGGTCGAGGACCTCGTAGTGCGGCTGGTGGAGGCGGGGAGCTTCGGGTCCCACTTCGAGCTCGCCAGCGATCGCCTGGGACGGCTCGCGTGGTTCCCGTGGTGGGATCACGCACGGCGGGCGCTGGGGAAGCCGGACTTCCGGATTCCCCTGGGCAGCGCCGAGTCCCCCTACGAGGACCTGGAGCAGGGCTGGCAGATCGTCATCTGGGAGGCCGGCGGCTGGGTGATGGTGATGGAGGGGGACGACGTCGGCAGCGCCTACGACCGCTGGTTCCGCGTCCGGTCCGAGGACTACTCCGAGGCCTGGCAGGGGCTGATCGAGGACGAGCGGCGACGGCGCTCAACGCCGCCGGCGCACCCGTAGCAGGACCGCCAGAGCCGCGAGGGGCGAGCCAGCAGGCGCGCCGCTGGCCTCGCACGCACACCCGCCCTCGGCGTCGTCGTCGTCCGCGACGTCGTCGTCGCCCACGTCGTCGTCGCCCGAGCTGTCGTCGTCGTCGCCGCTGCTGTCGTCGTCGTCGCCCGGGCACTCGGTGTCCGGGTCCTCGTGGTCTGCGAAGCCGTCGCAGTCGTTGTCGATGCCGTCGAAACAGTCCTCGTAGGCGCCGGGCTGCACCAGCGGGTCGGTGTCGTCACAGTCGTCGCCGCCGCAGGCCTCGTGGATATGACCGTCGCCGTCGTCGTCCACGTCGTCGGCGGCGCCGGAGCAGTCCTGGTCGATGCCGTCGCCGCAGATCTCGGCCTGGCCGGGGTGGAACTCGGTGTCGCCGTCGTCGCAGTCCCCGTCGCAGGTGGTCCAGGTGTCGCCGTCGGCGTCCTCGAGGTCCAGGGCGGGATCGGCGTCGTCGCAGTCGCCGTCGCAGCTGGACCACCCGTCGCCGTCGGCGTCGGCCGGGTCGAGCCCAGGGTCGGTGTCGTCGCACTCCTCGCAGGCCAGGTATCCGTCGCCGTCGTCGTCCACCTCGTCCAGGGCCAGGGCGCCGTCGCAGTCGTTGTCCTCGCCGTCGCAGTCCTCGCCGGCGCCGGGGTAGGTGTCGTCGTTGGCGTCGTCGCAGTCGCCGTCGCACAGGGTCCAGCCGTCGCCGTCGGGATCGCCGAGCTCGTCGTTGTCGGGGTCGCAGTCGTTGTCGAGCCCGTCGCAGACCTCGAGCTCGCCGGGGTGCACGGCCGTGTTGGCGTCGTCGCAGTCCCCCATGCACACGGTGTGACCGTCGGCGTCGGCGTCCTCGTCGCAGCACAGGCCGGCGGGGTTGGCGAAACCGGGCGTGCCGTGGTCGTCCAGCCCCCCGAAGTCGTAGGTCCCGTCGGTGGGGGTGAGGCACCAGGCCAGGACGCCGTCGTTGTACGTGGCGTCGAGCACGGTGGGATCCAGGTAGACCGATGTGCCGGCCTCGGTGATCCAGCCGTCGGCCTCGTCGTACTCCACCGTGTCGATGGCCGTCCCGTCCATGGTCAGCGAGATGGAGTCAGCCGCAGGATCGAAGCCGTAGTCCTCGAAGACGAAGTCGACCCAGGGCAGGTTGCCGTTGTCGGCGGGGTCGGAGCCGGACGCCAAGATGGCGTAGCCGCCCGCGGGCACGATCACGTCCGCAGCCACGATGTCGTCGTCGCTGCCGTCGGCGCGGCTCAGCGCCCAGCCCAGCAGGTTGATGTCCGCGGCCGTGGTGTTGAACACCTCGATCCACTGGGCCAGGTCGTAATCCCCGGCGCCCGGCCGGTGCATGAACTCGGAGA
The DNA here is from genome assembly GCA_964425605.1 of uncultured Rickettsiales bacterium. Classification (GTDB taxonomy): domain Bacteria; phylum Myxococcota_A; class UBA796; order UBA9615; family CAYRNR01; genus CAYRNR01. The sequence continues at coordinate 96,283 of CAYRNR010000006.1, forward strand.
TCACCACGTCGCCGGGCTGCACGAAGTCCTCGTCGGCCAGGCCGTCGCAGTCGTTGTCGTCGGCGTCGAGGACCTCGGGCTGGCCCAGGAAGATCGCGGGATCGTCGTCGTCGCAGTCCCCCATGCAGATGGTGTAGCCGTCCCCGTCGGCGTCCACGTCGCAGCACGATCCCGCCGGGTTGTCCGCGCCTGGCGTGCCGTACGCGCCCAGGCCGCCGTAGTCGTGGGCACCGTCCGAGGGCGTGGCGCACCACGCATAGATCAAGTCGTTGGTCGTCGCGTCGTACACCGACGGGTCGAGGTACGCCGACCGGTGCTCCTCGTAGGGCCAGATCGTCGTGTACTCCACCGCGTCGATCTCGGCGCCGTCGAGGCTGAGCATGATGCTGTCGGGGGAGTGGATGTACAGGTTGTGATCGTCGTACTCGAAGTCCACCCACGGCAGGTTGCCGTTGACCGCCGGATCGGAGTTGCGCGCGAAGATGGCGAAGCCCCCCGCGGGCACGAGCACGTCGGTGTAGATGTAGTCGTCCTGGCCGCCGTCGGTCTGGCTCAGCTCCCAGCCCTTGAGGTTGATGTCCGTGGCTGTGGGGTTGTGCACCTCGAACCACTCGCCGTGGTTGGCGTCCCCGGTGGCGGGGCGGTTCATGAACTCGGTGATGACCAGATCGCCGAAGCTCACGAAGTCCTCGTCCACGAACCCGTCGCAGTCGTTGTCCAGCACGTCGTGCAGCTCGGCCGCGCCCTCGTACACCGAGGCCTCGGTGTCGTCGCAGTCCCCCGAGCAGGTGTCGACGCCGTCGCCGTCGTCGTCGGTGCAGCTCGTGTAGAAGAGCACGGCCAGCTCGTCGTGGAGGATCGTGTCGGTGTTGCACGAGTAGTCCAGGCCCACGTCCACGTCGCGCTGGATGCCCACCGAGGCGCCGCCGCCGTTGGTCAGGCCGGGGGTGGGGGTGACCACGGAGCGGTACTGGAACACGATCTGCGACTCGGCCTCGTGCAGCAGCACCTGGAAGTCGTAGAAGTCGGCGTTGCCGTCGTTGTTGGCCACGTTGTGCCAGTGCACGACGGTGTAGCGGTTCGGGGCGGTGCCGACGTGCTGGAAGAACACGCCGTCGGAGTCGCCCGAGTCCAGGTCCTCCCACAGCGGCGCCACGATGGACTCGGTGCCGTGGACGTTGTCGTGGGGCATGCAGTCGTTGGCGGCGTCCATCTCCTCGCCGGCGCGCATCAGCAGCGTGCCGTTGTCCTCGATGGTCACCTCGTTCACCGGCATGCCGTAGTAGTAGAAGGTGAACGGCAGCTCCAGGTCGTACTCGCCGCCGTTGCCCAGGCCGGTGTCGGTGCCGGTGTAGTTGATGTCGAGCCAGGCGTAGACCGGCCCGCCGGGCTCGTCGGAGTCGATGAAGGAGTAGCCGCCGGCGTCGGGGCCGCCGGTGAGGGCCAGCGCGGGCGGGGCGAACGACAGCGCGACCGCGAGCGTACCGACCGTGAGACCTGTTCGAACCACCCTATCCTCCCGCGCGCCGGCGCGACCGTATACACTCGCCAGCGTCATGCGTCGCTACAACTATAGGGGAGCCCGTCGACGGGTCCTAGCCATCCTGGTCCTGCTGTGCGTATCCGCCTCGGCGCACGCACGCCCCGGGGGCGTCGGGACGCCGGACGCCGGCCACATCGACGAGCTCTGGCGCAGCTACCTGCAGCACTTCGAGTCCGACGATCCCCCGGAGGTCGGGCCGTGGCGCTGCTCCACGATGCTGGTCCAGCAGCTGCGCGAGCAGTGGGTCCACTTCACGCCGGCGCAGCGGGCCCAGATGACCGCGCACATCGCGCCGTGGAAGGCCGACCTCCTCGAGTCGCCCGCGGTCCAGATCGCCCCACCCGAGACGCGGGACCGCGAGGACACCTGCTGGGGACAGCGCAAGGCCAACCGGGTCACCGGCACCCACTTCGTGGTCGAGTGGGACTCCGAGGACGTCACCGAGCAGATGGCCCTGGACTTCCTCGACGCGCTCGAGACGTCGTGGGACGTGGAGGTGAGCGTGCTGGGATGGCAGGCGCCGCCGCTGACCGACGAGTACTTCATCGGCGCCTACATCGAGGACCCCGGGCCCAGCGGCGGGTACTGCTCCATCGACGACTGCGGCAACGAGTGGATGCCCTACATCGTCGCCGGGATCAGCTCCTTCGACTCCAGCTGGTACAAGGGCATGGCGTCCCACGAGTTCAACCACGCGATGCAGTTCGGCTACGGCCGCGCCATGAACCGCTACTGGTGGGAGGCCTCGGCCATGTACATCGAGCCCTTCGTCTTCCCCGAGGAGGACGACTGGATCGACTACATCCTGGGGTACACCTACTACCCTCACCTGTCCCTGTCGGCGTGGGACAACGACCACGACGATCCACGGTTCGCCCACGGCTACGGCATGGTGATCCTCGCGATGTACATGGACGAGTACGTGGGTGGGCCCGACCTGGTCCGCCAGACCTGGGAGGAGTCCCAGGCCTACGTGGAGGACTACGGCCTGTCCCTGCAGCTGCTCGCGCCGGTGCTGGGCTACGACTGGGACGTGGCGTACCGCGGCTTCATGGCCACCAACACCGTGATGGATTACGCCGACGGCGAGGCGTTCCCCCCGGTGACCCTGGAGGCCGTGGCCGACGCCTTCCCTGCCTCGGGCGCCGCTTCCGCGGGCACCTGGCCACAGACCCAGGGGCAGAACTACATCCAGCTCGACACGACGTCGTTGAGTGAGAAGCGCTCGGACCTGCGCCTGAGCTTCCGCGGCGCCAGCCACGGGGACTGGGCGGTGCTGGTGGTGGGCACGGTCGGCGACGAGGTCCAAATCGTGTACACGATGGACCTCGACACGGGCGTGGGCGAGCAACTCCTCGAAGACGCAGGGCAGTACGAACGGGTCTTCCTGGTGGCCTCCCCCACGGACGACGCCGGAGACGGCCTGCACTACGAGTGGTCGGCCGAAGCGCTGGTGGAGCCGGAGGCCGGGGACGACGACGACTCGGCCTCGGGCGACGACGACGACTCCAGCTCCGGCGACGACGACGACACCACGCAGCCCGCCGACGACGACTCGAGCGAAGTTGACGACGGCGCAGGCTGCGCGTGCAGCCAGGCCCCGCGCCGCGCGCCACTCGTCCTGGTTTGTGTGCTGGTGTGGGTGGTCGCCCGCCGACGCCGGCTCAGTCCCCGCTCATCCTGAAGTCCCGCTCATAGGTGATCGACTTGCCGTAGCGCGGCTGCGGGAACCACATGTTGCGGATCTGCTCCTCCACGCACGCGGGGACCGAGTCCACCTCGAACGTGTTGCGTTTGTAGTCGATCTTGCCCGGCGAGCCGTCGCCCTCGATGGTCAGCTCGATGACCATCCGCCCGCCAGGGATCTTGCGGCGCTTCTTGGCCAGCAGCTGACAGTGGCGGAACACCTCGCGGCGGGACAGGAAGATGCGGTCCAGCTCGGCGTGGGTGACCCCCCCGAGCTCGGCGAGGCGAGGCTCCAGCGGGCTCTCGTCCAGCGAGACGCCCGTGCGGTGCCGCAGCGCGACGTGGCCGACGAGGTGGGTCTGGGCCAGGACGTCGAGCAGGCGCGCCCGCTCGGCGGCCAGGTTGCTCGCGCTGATCGGCAGTCCCTCGGGCGGGGCCACGAGGCCCAGCTCGAGCTCCATGGTGCCGGTGAGCCCGCCGAAGGTCCCGACGCGCCCCACACCCTGCTCGTAGGCGTACCGGGCCAACGGCCCCTGGTCGATCCGCTCCAGGCAGACGCCCAGGGCGATGTGGAGCCAGGGGCTCTCGGACCACTGAACGAGGAGTTCCTCGACTCCGGAGATGCAGTCCTCGTACTGCCCGGCGCCGATGGCCACGTCGATGAACGCGGCCATGGCCAGCTCGTCGTAGTCGTCCTCCTCGACCCAGCGGCGAAGCACGTCCACGGCGGACGCGCTGTCCCCCTTGGCGAGGTAGGCCATGGCCAGGACGAACACCACGTCCTGGCCCACCACGCCCGCGGTCACGGACTTGCGCAGAGAGGCGATGTCCGCGTCCGACAGGGCCGCCGTGCTCCGTGCGCGCGCCACGCGAGCGTCGAGGGCCTCGTCACCGGTGAGGATCGGCGCGCCGGCCTCGAAACCAGGGGGCGCCTTGCGAGCCTGCCGCGGCGCGCACGCGCCCACCGCGAGGGAGACCATCGCGACCAGGGTCACGACGAGTGTTCGCATTCGTCCTGTTCGGTCCACCCTCGTCATCCGGAGTCCGCCCCTCGAATCGTTAGCATCATACCTGCGCGGACGGCGCCGTCCACTCCATCACGCATGGCAGGTGGCGGGCAGGGCGACGCGGGCGCCCGGCAGGTCGAAGGGCGCCAGGACGTGGGTGAAGTTGGACTCGAGCCGGCGCGCGCCCGTGGGTTCGATGTCCAGGCGGTCCGTGGGGAACAAGAACTCGACCTCGTGGTGGATCTCACCGGCCAGGAAGGGGTGCAGGTCGGCGAACGGCGGTACGGTTCGGCCCACGATGTCGTGCACGGTGAGCAGCCCGCCGCCCCACGACGCGAAGACCACCACCTCCAGGTCCTCGATCCAGTACGCGCGCAATCCGTACAGCCAGTGGAACATCAGCAGCTGCGGGCTGAACGCGCCGAGGAGATCGGACACGGCGCACCGCTCGCTGGCCAGCGCGAAGACGCGGCCACGATCCACGCGGGAGGTGGGATCCAGGGCGACCAGCCCGCGGCGCGCCGGTGGGCATTCCACCCGGAGGCGATCCACCGACTCGACCACCGGCGTGAAGCCGCACGCCCGGTAGTAGTCCACGGCCCCCTCGGTGGAGAGCAGGAAGAACCCCTCGTGGGTCGAATCGGCCCAGCCCAGGGCCTGCTCGGTCAGCCAGCGATTGAGCCCCTGGCGACGGTGAGACTGCGCCGTGCCCACGCCCGAGAACTGCCCGACGCGGCGGCGCCGGCCGTTCACCACCAGGTCCATCGAATAGAGGCACAGGTGCGCCACGATGCGGTCGCCGTCGAACAGCGAGAACGGCCTGTAGTTCTCGTGATCCCAGTACCCGGCGGTCTCCCACTCGGTGAGGTCCAGGCCGTGGATCTCGACCAGGAAACGCTTGAACTCGGCGCGCGCGGCCGGATCGTCCCAGTAGGCGGTGCGGAAGGTGTAACGCTCGGCGGTCATGGTCGGCGACGGTACCATGGGCCGGCAGCGCCCTGGTACGGTGGGTGCGGAGGTCCTGCGTGAAGAAGATCGCCTACGGGTTCGCCGGGCTGGCCATCCTGGGCGCCGTGGCTGCCGCCATCGCGTACATGATCTGGGTCCACCCCTGGCTCGCCGAACCGGACGTGGAGCCCGCCGAGCTGGCGGATCGCTGGGCCCAGCTCGAGGCCTGGGCGCAGGCGGACGCGGGATGCGCGGAGGGCGGGCTCGGGTTGAAGCGGGCCGCGGAAGCCACGGACGCGGGCTGGTGGGAGATCCGGGACACCCTCGTGGACGGCTACGCGCCGGAGACGGCCCTCCAGCGAGAGGCGCTCCCGTTCGGATTGCGCGCCGCCGTGGACGGGCTGGTGGACTGGCACCGGACCCACGACGGCCTCGGGCGCGACGTGTGTGACGACAGCACGGACATGCTCGACCTGCTGAACCTGAGCCGGCTGGCCCTCGCCACCGCCCACAGCGCCGAGGACGAGCAGGTGGCCGCGGTGCTGGCGCTGGGTCAGCTCCTGCGCAACTGCGGGCCGCTCCTGGACACCATGGTGGGCCTCTCCCTGGCCGACGAGGCGGTCCGGTGGGCGCGGGCGCGGGGCATCCCCGCGGACGCGACCTTCGAGCGCTACCGGCCGACCGCGGACGAGGTCTTCGGCGGGCTCGCCCGCGAGGCGGTGTGCTCCCACGAGATGGTGGAGGACGCCTTCCGCGCCGGCGGGCTCGGGCCCGCGGCCACGGATTCACCGCCCGGCGCCGAGCTGCTGCTCCGCCCCGACCGCGAGTTGCGGATGCTGCAGCTGTTCCACGTCGAGCGCCTCGAGGCCGCCGACGCGGCGGGACGCACCCCCGAGGCGATGGTCGAGGCGTTCGCGTGGGAAGAGCCCGACGATCTCCCGAGGAGCCTGGTGGTCCGGATCGCGACGCCGTCGGGGTATGTCGTGGAGAACCTCGTGGAACACCTGGCCACCTACGACGCGTTCCTCGACGCTCAGGCCCCCAGCAACGCCTCCAGACGGATGGAGATCCCCCCCGCCGCCGACCGGAGCGAGCGGTAGTCCGACGACGCCGCGTCCCGGTCCACGTCCCCCAGCCGGGCCCGGAGCAACGTGTTCTTGGGGGTGTGCGACGACGACACGAACTCCATGGCGGTGGTGCGGTAGCCACGACCGCGCAGCAGCAGCATGCGCAGCGCGTCGGTCATCGTGGCTGCGGCCTCTCGGCGCAGGTGATTCGACGCCCACAACGGCGCCAGGTCCCCGGGGATTCCCTGGCCGTCGAGGCGCTCCCAGGCGCGCGCCAGCTCCCCATGGCAGCAGGGGACCGCGCCGATGAAGCCGGCCTCCAGTCGCACCCCCAGGGCGATGGCCTCGTCCGTGGCCGTGTCACAGGCGTGCAGCGCCACCAGGGCGTGCACGTCCCCCGCACCGACGTCCTCGTCGAAGGCCGCGGCCCATACCGACGGCGCGTCCAGCTCCTCGAGGGGGGCCGCCTCGAACCGCAGGGTCCGCTCCAGCCCCGCGTCGCCGGCGCGCCCGCGGCTCTTGTGGACCACCCCCGGGTTCCGATCCACGCCGAGGATGTGCGCCGGGTGGTGCCAGCGGTGCTCGAAGCACCACGCCAGGGCCAGGGTGAGGTAGGAGTTGCCGCACGCCACGTCGAGGATGCGGACCGGGGAGTGATCCCGGATCAGTTCCTGCAGCACGGGCTCGAGCAGCGAGACCATGTGGTTGATCTGCATGGTCTTGCGCACGCCATCGCGCGACATGCTGCCGTCGCCCTTGAGCAACCTCAGGCTGCGCAGCAGGGGCGCGGCCTCCACGACCGGCAACAAGCGGTCCTTGTCGCCCAGCTCGTGGCGCCGGCGATGGGGCGTCCAGTGGGCGGCGGCCCTGGCGGTGATCTCCTCGGCCCAGCGGTCTCGCATGGCCGATGCTTACCACATGCGGCGCCAGCGGTTGTACAGTGGCGTCATGCGGACGCGTAGGTGGACCTGGCTCTCGCTGTGGCTCCTGGCCGCCCCGATGGGGTGCCCGGGCACGGCTCCGGACGAGGTCGCGGACGACGACGACTCGGCGGCGGCGGGCGACGACGACGACTCCGCCGTGTGGTACGACCCGGGCGATCACGGGCCCTACGAGGCCGGCTTCGTCACGCTGGTCCACACCGACGCGCGGGGCAAGGAGCTGACCATCGAGGTCTGGTATCCGGCCGCCCCCGAGGAGGGCGACGAGCCCGACACGTACTGGCCGGAGCTGAACTTCGTCTTCGGGGCGTACCGGGACGCCGCGCCGGTGACGGCCGAGGCGCCCTACCCCCTCGTGGCGTTCTCCCACGGCTACGGCGGCATCCGCTACCAGTCGCCCTACCTGACCGAGCACCTGGCACGGCACGGGTTCGTGGTCGCCGCGGTGGACCACACCCACAACACCCTGGCCGATCTGGACATGGACTACGCCGCGCAGGTGCTGGCCGAGCGGCCCGGCGACGTGCGGCGCACCGTGGACCATGTCCTGGACCTGGGCGCAGGCGATCACCCGCTCCTCGGCGGCATGGTGGAGGGGCCGAACTACGCGATGATGGGGCACTCGTTCGGCGCCGTGACCACGCTGATCCTGGCCGGCGGAACCCTCGACATCGAACACGCCCTGGCCTACTGCGAGGAGCACGACGTGTACGCGTGCGCCTACACCGGCACCCTGGGCGAGGTGACCTTCGACGACGCGGTGCCCGACGAGCGCATCGTGGCCAGCGTCGCCATGTCCCCGGGCGCCTGGTACATCTTCGGCCCCGACGGCGAGGGCCTGGGTGCGACCTCCGAGACCCTGGTTTTCGGCGGCGATCAGGACGCCGAGCTCGACTACGTCGAGGAGATCCGCCCCACGTACGAGGCCATGGGCACGCCTAAGGGCCTGGCCACCCTGGCCGACGCGGGTCACTGGGGCTTCTCGGACATCTGCGAGATCGTGCCGGTGTTCGAGGAGTGCCACGGCGAGGGATGGATGGACGTCGAGCAGGTCCACGACATCTCCGTGCCGCTGACCACCGCCTACCTGAAGGTGGAGCTCGCCGGGGACGACCGCTACACACCCTGGCTCGCCGAGGAGCACCTGGCCGCCATCGAGGGGCTCACCTGGGAACACGAGGACTAGCCGGTGGAGGACCACGACAAGCCCCTGGCCGATGCGCGCATCCTGGTCCCACCGTCGCGGCCGGAGGTCCACCCCCTGCTCGAGATGCTGAAGCGGCGAGGCGCGTGGACGCGGACCTTCCCGAGGATCCAGCCGCTGTATCCGTCCTCGTGGGCCTCCCTCGACGAGGCCCTGCGACGCCGCGACAGCTTCGACTGGATCGTGTTCGCGGGCAGCAACTCGGTGCACCACTGGATCGAGCGCGCGGGGGAGCTGGGGTTCGACGAGCCCCTGGTGACGGACGCGCGCGTCGCCGCCATCGGCCACGGCGCGGTCCGCGCGTTGCGCGTGGATGGCCGCAGCCCCGACCACGTGCCCAGGACCCACGTCGCCGAGGAGATCGCCAGCGGGCTGCCCGGGCCGCACGGCGCGCGCATCCTGCTGGTCCGGGTCGAGGGCTCCACGGACCTGCTACCCGAGGCTCTACGCGCCAAGGGAGCCCGGATCACCACGGCCGACGGCTACCAGATGGCGGTCTCCGCCACCGCCCGCGAGGCCCGAAGCTTGATCCGGGGCCAGCTGGACCTGGTCGCGCTGGCCAGCCCGACCGCCCTGCGCGTCCTGGAGCGGGGCGCCACGATGGCGGGGACCGACCTGCACGAGCTGACCCTCACCTGCGCGGTCGCCGCCGCAGGTCCGGCCACGGCCCGGGCGGCCGAGGATGCCGGCCTCGTGGTCGAACTCACGGGCGACGGCCGGCTCGCCGACCTGACGCGCACCCTCGTCCACTGGTGGCAGCATCGGCCCCTGGAACGCCGGCCGATCCTCGATCAGGGCGAGGCCTTCCTCGGCCGCTTCGCAGACGCCGGCGAACGCGAGCGCGCAGCCCTGCGGACCGCCGGCGCCGAGCTGGCCAGCGAGCTGCGTTCCCGCGCCAATGAGATGGGTTACTCCAGGGCCACCGAGTTCAGCCCGAAGATCCGGCAATACCAGGATCTGGCGAGCGAGATCGAAGCGCTCGTGAATCCTCCGGGCACTGGATCACCCCGTCGCTGATCTCGAAGTAGACCTCCTGCCCGCTCTGCCAGCGCAACATGGTCGCGCACTGGAAGGTGCCCGACGCGGCCGGGAGCGGGTCCACCAGGTCCAGGAAGCACTCCGCGCTCCCCGGGGACTCGGCCCAGCCGTGGTTGCCGCCCCACCAGCCGAAGGTGATGTCCTCGATGTGCTCGTTCCCGACGGGTTCGTGGTCGATGGCCATCATGAACCCCTCGCCCCAGTGGGTGTCGATGCCCCCCTGGAGGAGCCAGTACCCGTCCTCCTCGTCGTAGCCGCACCACAGCACGGGGAAGTCGTGGAAGCCGTCGAGCTCGCCGCCGGTGACGGTGAAGGACAGGCCGGGGACGACCGGCATGGCGTCGTCGTCGCCGGCCGCGTCGTCGTCGGCCGCGTCGTCGTCGTCGTCGGTGACGATACCCTGCGAATCGTCGTCGTCGTCGCCGTCGTCGTCGTCGTCGCCGAACAGCAGCGAGGAATCGCAGCCCCAGGCGAGCGCCGCAAAGACGAGGATCCATGTGAGGTCCGATCCACGCATCGTCCACCTCCTCAGGCGGCCTCCATTATCCCCCGAACACAGCGCGGCCGGGCAGACCCGCGTTAGGATGCCCGCGATGAAGATCAAGTTCAGCCGCAGGCGCGCGCTGTTCGTGCCGTGGGTCGCCGTGGCGACGCTCATCGGTCTCGAGGTCGCCCTGCGCCTGTGGGGCACCGCGCCGCTGTTCGAGCGAATCACCATCACGTCGGACCGCGCCGAGTACCGCCTGTCGCCGGACCCTCGGCTGATCTACGAACCCAGGCCCGGCGCCGGCGAGTTCAACGCCCAGGGCTACCGCGGGGAGCCGGTCCCCCTGGAGCGCACGCCCGGAGTCCATCGGATCGTCGTCATGGGCGACTCCGTGGCCGAGGGCCTCGGCGTGGGCCACGCCACCCGGTTCACGTCCCTTCTGTCCGAGGAGCTGGGGGACGGCGTCGAGATCGTCAACCTGGCGGTGCGCGGGTACAACCTGCGCCAGGAGGTCGCCTACCTCCAGGAACGGGGGCTGGCCTACCGGCCGGACCACGTGGTGTTCTGCACCTCGTTCAACGACCTGAGCTCGGAGAGCGGCGAGCTGGCCGCCCTCGCCCGCCACGTCCAGGCCAGCCAGCGCGGCGGGTTCTACCGCGACTACTACGCGGCGCGGCGCGGACTCGACGGCCTGCTCATGCACAGCCACGTCTACCGCAGCGCGCGGTATCTCCTGAGCCGCCCCGCGCGGATGGGGACGATGGAGGGGGCCGCGGGCGGCTGCCTTCGCATGTGCAAGGCGTGCGGCGGCGCGGGTTGGGATGGCGACGGACGCCGCTGCGACCGATGCGCGGGACAGGGACAGCAGGCCGCGCAGGACTGCACCGGGTTCGACCGTGAGGTGCGCGTGGAGGTGGCCGACGGGGAGCTCCAGGAGCTCGTCGCCGAGGTCCACGACGCCTGCGCCCGGCGCGACATCTCGCTGGCTTTCGTGATCGTCCCGGCGCGGGGTCTCCCCGGGGAGGATTCCGCGACCGAACGGATCGAGCGCGCCGTGGCCGCACGGGACATCCCCGTCGTGGATCTCCACGACCGCCTGCCCGAGGTGGACAGGGCCCGCTTCATCGACACGCTGCTGCTACCGCGCGACCCTTGCCACCTCGACGCCGACGGGCACGCCTGGGTGGCCGCCGAGATCCTCGACTCCGACCTGCCGTTCGTCAGACCGCGTTAGGGAACAGCCACTGGAAGGCCACGTAGGCCATGGCCAGGGTCAGGGCCAGGTTGAAGGACTGACCCACCACGTACAGCAGCATGGGCTTGCCGCCCTCCATCTGCTTGGCCAGCTCCTTGAAGTTGGACTCCAGGCCGATGGACACGAACGCCAGGCAGAAGAACCAGCCGCGCAGCGGGTTGGTCACGGCCTTGATGACGTTGGACTCCACCAGCTTGGTGCCCTCGCCGTCGAACATCGCGCCGAACATCGGCGACAACACGAAGGAGAAGAGCAGGGACGCGGCGACGAAGCCGACGATGAACTTGGGGAAGCGCACCCAGATCTGCCTGAGGCTGGGCCGCGGGGCGTCGGGGTCGTTCTCCACCGAGGTGATCCAGAAGATGGCCACGGCAAAGCCCACCACGCCGATGAGGACGTTCTGGATCATCTTGACCACCGCGGCGACCGTCTCGGCGTCGGGGCCGAGGAAAGCGCCCGCGGCCACGACCGCGCCGGTGGAGTCGATGGTCCCGCCCATCCACGCGCCGCCGATGACCTCGCTCATGCCCACCCAGTGGATGAACATGGGCATGAAGATCATCATGATGACCGTGAAGATCAGCGTCATGCCGACGCCGAGGGTCAGCTCCTCCTTCTTGGCGCGGGTGGCGCCGGCCACGGCGATGGCTGCGGACACGCCGCACACCGAGGTGGCCGCGGCGATGATCATCACCAGGGACTTGCTGGCCATCTTCAACAGCCGCGTGCCGAAGAACCACATGAAGATGATCACCGTGGGGGTGACGACCCAGGCCACCATCAGCCCCGGCACGCCGATGCTGACGATCTTGCCAAACAGGATCTCGGCGCCCAGCAGCACCAGCCCGGCCTTGATGTACATCTCCGCGCGCACACCGGGCAGGAGCCACTTCGGGGTCTTGACCGTATTGGAGATCAGCAGGCCGATCCCCAGCGCCCAGGCCGCGTAGCTCAGCCCGTACGACTTGCTCAGGTGGAAGTTGGCGAAGACGAACGAGATGATCGCCATCGCGAACACCGCCAGGAATGCCGGCGCGTACCTCATGGGCTCCTGCCCCATGAACCTGATGCCCACCCCCGTGATCAGCAGCAGGCACACCACGGTCACGATCAGCGGCACGGCCATGAAGCCGGCGCGCTGGGCGGAGACGGTGACCTTGCCGCCGCCGATCTTCGTGGCCGCGGACGAGACGGCCTGGGACAGGTAGGCGCGGGCGCCCAGACCGGCCGGGTCGGGGTCCTCCTTGTCGAACTTCAGCGGGACGTCACCACCCGCCAGCAGCGGGGTCAGGGAGATGGTCTGGCCGTCGCCGGAGCGCGACGAGGCGATGCGTAGGCGCACGCCGCCGTCGCCCGGGACCAGCTCCGCGGTCGCCTTGGCCCCGGAGCCGTTGATCCCGTCGGCGAGCCCCTGCAGCGTGGTCCCCTCGTCCACGCTCACCTTGGCCTTGGAGGCGCGGTACAGCACGTCCACCGGGTTCGACACCCATTTGCCCAGCTTCGGCGCCTTCACCGAGGGGATGACGTCGGACAGGGTCAACAGGGCCAGGACCGTGGCCACGCCGAGGATGAACAGGCCGAACCAGGCGGTCCACCAGTCCTCCTCGGTGAGCATCGGGCTGCGTCGTTTGTCGTCTCCCATGATCTCACCTGTTCACTGGGTCGTGGGGCGGTCGCCGCGCGCCTCGAAGGTGGGGCAATTCGTCGCCAGGATCGGGTCCATGAACCGCTCGCGCGCCTGGCACATCCCGGCGTGGCCGCGACACGAGGCATAGGCCGATCCGAAGACGGGAATGCCGGGGAACTCGGCCTCGATGGCGCCGGGGTCGTCGACGAAGTGGACGCAGCTGAAGCAGGTGCGGGTGTCGGCGGGCTCGGAGCTACAAGTCATGGTTTCCACGCGCGTTTTCCCGGCGCAAGGCTATCCCTGCGCTTCGCGCAGCGTCAAGCGCCGCAGACTGCCCACGAAGTGTGCCTGGCGCGGTAGGATCGCTGCGGTGAAACCATGAACCGCGCCGCTCGTCTCGCCCTGCTCGTCATCCTCGCCGCGACCGCGATGCCGGTCGTCGCCGGGGAGCCCGTGCAGGACAACACCCACCCCCTGGAGATGACCCTGAAGCCCAGCGCCGCCGGGCCCGGCCGCGGTCTCCTGCTGGACGCGGCGGTCCACAACCCGACGTCGAGGCGGGTCTTCCTCCAGGTCACGACGCCGGACGTGTTCGCCATCCGCGCCACCTTCGTCGACGCCGCGGGCGAGCCCGTAGAGGGCATGCACACCTGGGCGAACAGGGGCGCGCCGTTTCGGAGCCACCGCTTCTTCGAGATTGCCGGGGGCGAGTCGGTCCACCTCGACCAGTTCGAGCTCATCGACGACGAGTCCCGCGCCACCGGAGGCGGCATGCGCTGGGACCTGCGGAGCTACCGCGGCCAGACCCTGGCGCTCGCGTTCACCTTCAGCCAGGACTGTACGGAGCGAACGACCGAACTCCCGGAAATTCCGCTCATCGCGGGCGAGTCAGCCCGCCCGAAGCGAATCAAGGACGTGTTCTGCGGCGAGCTGGCCACGCAGGTCGTCGAGGTCGTCGTCGGTCCCTGGACCCGGGACAACGTCCTGGCCACCCTCGTGCGCGAGCCCATCCTCGATCCTGCGGCGTACGACCTCCTCGTGGCCGGCGCCCTGATCCACGAGTCCGGGATGGTGCGCCAGCACGCCGCGTTCAGCCTCGGTGAGATCGGCCGCGCCGAGGCGGCCAGCGCCCTGATCCCGCTCCTCACCGATCCCGTGCGGGAGGTACGCGGTACGGCGGCTCGCTCCCTGGGCGACCTGGGCAACCCCGATGCCCTGCCCGCGCTGGAGGCCGCCAGGACCCGGGAGCAGGACGACTGGGTCCGTGGCGCGATATACCGTGCCATCGACACCTGCCAACGCTAGCCGAGAGAGAGGCACGTGACCGGCAACTACGAGCTCGTCGAACGTATCGGCATCGGTGGCATGGGCGAGGTGTGGCGAGCGCGCCACAGGACCCTGGGCCGGGACGCCGCGGTCAAGCTGATCCGCGCCGACGCCCTGGGGGCCGAGTCCACGGAGAAGGCGGACCGGACGCTCCGCCGGTTCGAGAAAGAGGCGCGCGCCACCGCCGGGCTCCGCTCCCCGCACACGGTGGAGCTGTACGACTTCGGTATCACCGACGACGGGACGTTCTACTACGCCATGGAGTTGCTCGAGGGGCTGGACCTGCAGTCGCTGGTCAAGCACTTCGGGCCGATCCCGCCAGGGCGCGCCGTCCACCTGCTGCGCCAGGTCTGCGAATCCCTGGCCGAGGCGCACCAGCAGGGGCTGATCCACCGGGACATCAAGCCCGCCAACGTGTTCTGTTGCCGCCTCGGCGTCCGGTTCGACTTCGCCAAGGTGCTGGACTTCGGGCTGGTCAAGTCCGCGCCCGGCCAGGGAGAGGACTCGGACCTGACCGTGGACGGGGCCGTGCCGGGATCGCCGGCGTTCATGTCCCCCGAGGCCATTCGAGGCGTGCGGGATCTGGACGCGCGGACCGATCTGTACTCGCTGGGCTGCGTGGCGTACTGGCTGGTGACCGGCCACAAGGTGTTCGACGGCAGGACCGCTCTGGACCTGGTGCTGGCCCACCTGCAGACAGATCCCGAGGCGCCGTCCGCACACCTGGACACGCCCCTGCCCTCCACCCTCGAGGACGTGATCCTCGCGTGCCTGGCCAAGGATCCGGCGGACCGGCCAGCCGACGCGATGGCGGTCTCCCGCGCCCTGGCCGCGTGCGACGATCCCTGGACCGAGGACGACGCGGCCCGGTGGTGGTCGAGCCACGATCTCGAGGTCGGCCCCGACGAGCCCGGCGACTCACAGCCGGATCTGCCCGCCACGCTGACCGCCGACTTCGAGGAGGTGAGCCCCGCGCCCGACGTCAGGTTCCCAGCAGAGCTCTCCCAGGAGGCCGTCGTCGCCCAGCTCAAGCAGCAGTTCGACGCGTCCCGCATCGACGTGTACGAGTTCGACCGCCGCTCCCAGCTGGCGCAGCTGGCCAGCGACGAGGACGACCTGCGCGCAGCGCTGGAGGGGCTGGCCGTCGAAGAGGAGCCCGCGCTACCCGTGCCCGTGGAGCCCAGGGCCGTCATCCCCGCGCCGGCGGAGGCTGGCCTGCCCGTCCGCGCCGAGGACGCCCAGCGCTGGACCAACCTGGTCTCGGTCTTCTCCGGCGCCAACCGCAAGGGCGCGTGGCGCTCCCCTTCGAAGATCCGCTGCATCGACGTCTTCGGCGGCACGGACCTGGACTTCCGCTTCGCCCGCATGCAGCCCGGGATGACCGAGGTGCGCTGCTACAACGTCTTCGGGGGCACGACCATCGTGGTGCCGCCGGACCTGTACGTGGAGGTGGAGGGGTTCGGCATCTTCGGTGGGTTCGGTCAGACCGCCACGGACACCGACCGCCCAGAGGACGACACCCCGTGGCTGCGGGTCACCGGCCTGGCCGTCTTCGGCGGCACGGACGTCAAGATCAAGTCGCGGGAGAAGACCGGGCTCAAGAAGTTGCTGTCGTTCTTCGATGGCTGAGACAGGCTCCTACGGGAATCCCACGCCGCGGGCGCCACCGTAGTAGGTGGGGAAGACCACCACAGGCCCCTCGTCCCCCTCGACGATCACGTATTGCGGCGCCGTGAACACCGACGGCTGTACCGCGAAGTCGTAGCGCCACAGCAGGGTCTCCTGGATCAGGTCGATGGCCACGACGTAGGTGTCACCGGAGATCAGCGGCTTGGCCATCACCATCATCACGGGCATGGACGCATCGCCGGCGATGGACTGGGCCGACGATGGACTGTGGATGTCGTCGGGGTCACCGATCAGCGCGTTGACGTCGATCAGATCCAGCTCCTCGCCGGTCATCTCGTCCCAACGGTGCAGGTGGCGATGGGCGATGGCCCACCCCCACACGCCGCCGCGAGGATCGTGGGACAGGGACGCCTCCACCCGGGCGCCCATCTCCCGCGACCACAGCAAGGCCAGCTCGTCGCCCTGGTCCTGCACGCCGAAGACGAACACCTGTTCGCCCACGGCGCCGTCGAAGTAGATGCGGTCGTCGACGCACAGCGGGCTCGCGCCCTGGGGGGGCTCGAATCCCTCGAACGCAGGACCGGCGGTGAGGGGTTCGGGGGCCGCGGGGTCCACGTCCACGGCCTGCAACCGGGCGACGCCCGCGTCCTCGTCCTTGAGCGAGACGTACACGCGGTTGCCGCGAACACACGGGGTGTTGGCGGTGTCGAAGCTGGACAGGGCGGGGTCCTCCAGCAGGCCCACGAGGGACCCGTCGCGGGAGTCGAAGGCGTAGATGGAAGACTCGGCCGTGGAGCCCGGGTAGCGATACACGGCCACCACCACGATCCCGTTCTCGGTCAGCACGGGGCTGATGGGCAGATCGCCGAACAGGGGCGTGTTCCACAGCTCGTTGCCCTGCGGGTCGTACCGCACCAGCTGCTGGGAGTCCGCTGCGATCACGCCGCCGGCTGCATCGATCATCGCCGCGGAGTAGCAGGCGTCGTCGGCGAGGTCGCCCACCCAGCGGCGCGTGCCGTCCGCGTCGTAGACCACCAGGTTGTCCCCGCCGCCGATGCCGCAGTACGTGCACGCCGCGGCCTCACCGTTGGAGACGCAGCCCAGACCGTAGCCAGAGCCAGCCAGAGCCGCCGAGTCCCACCAGAGCCGCTCGGCCACGGTCACGTCCGGTGTCGGCGGCAGGGGCGGGAGGAGCCCGATCTGGTCGGACATCCGGCCGTCGCAGTGGGCCATCGAGCACCCCAGCGGCGCCGGCACGAAGCCCGGCTCTTCCGCCGAGTCGTCGTCGTCACCCGCGGCCGAGTCGTCGTCGTCACCCGCGCCGGAGTCGTCGTCGTCGCCCACCGCGGAGTCGTCGTCGCCGACGGTCGTGTCGTCGTCCCCTGCACCGCTGTCGTCGTCACCGGGGTGAGTGTCGTCGTCGGTGTCGTCCCCGCAGGCAATCCACCCCAGCAGGAACAACAACGCGAACGAGGTCGTGGCGATCCTTCGCATCCCGGTCTCCCCTCCCCCGAACGGTCTTCGGGGCTCGGACACAGTCTACGCCGAGTTTCGTGGTTCGACAGAAGCGTTGATCCTCGGTTCGGTTGGAGGTGACCCTGATGAGCGACTCGATGGCAGTCCGGATTCTGTTCTTCTCGGGCACCGGGAACACCCGGTGGGTGATGGAGCGCATCGCCATGGATCAGCTGCCCGAAGGCGACGGTCGCAAGCCCGGGGCTACCCGGAGTTCGGCGACCGCTGCTGCGAGGGCATGGGTGGCTGGGAGGCGCCCCGCGTCCGCAGGGTGCGCAAGAAGAAGAAGAGAAGCCCGGTCAGCCCGTGATCCGCGCCGCGAGCTCCGCCCGGAACCCCTCGTAGTCGTCCTGGGTCGGCGTGATGATGATGAACCGGGTCTTGCCCTGGATGTGGTTGTGGCCCCGCGGCAGCGCGCCGAGGCGGTTGGCCACGATGAAGTCGGGATCGGCCCACTCGCCCATCCGCTGCAACACCTCCTCGTAGACCATGCCGGGGTTGTCGAAGTCGAACCACGTGCTGTTGTTGACCGCGGCGAACTGGCCCGTGGCCTCCTCGATCCAGCGCTTGACCAGCGCGGCGCCGGTGTTGGACGACGGCCGCAGGCCTGGATCGTAGATGGCCACGGAATGGTCGGGACGCTCGAAGTAATCGCACATGACGAAGCCCATGGCGTTCGGGCACAGCCCCTTGAGGCGATCCACCAGGTCGATGATCGCCGGACCCACCACCTCGAGCCGCTCGCGCGTGAGGTCGTGGTTGATGCTGCCGGCGTACTTCTTGCCGTCGTCACCTACGAGCTGGTCGGTCAGGGCCACCACGGGGATCTGCCGCGGGTGGGCCGGGTCCATGAACACCTGGAAGCTCTTGTTGGTGCCCACCACCTCGGGCTGCAGCACCAGGGTCGGGTTGAGGTCGTACTTGCGGGTCTTGGCCTGGATGGACCCCACGGTCTCGCGGAACTCCTCCAGGGACTCCACGGGGTGGATGCCCTCGCCCGCCGACTCGGTGTTGCACGTCTTGATGAACACGCGCAGGCCCGGTTCGTGGGTCTCGTGGAAGTCCGCGTCGGTGACCTCGAACATGTCCTTGCGGATCTCCGGCGCCGCATACGCCGAGAGCCGGGACACCGACTCCTTGGAGTTGCCGATGAACATGTCCCCGGCCGAGTTGACGGCCACGTCGTCGCCGTCCGGTCCCATGTCGTCGATGGAGTAGGTCCGGCGACCGTCCGCCCGCTGGCCCTTCACGATGGCAGCCATGCCCTCGTGGTAGACCACCTCGCCCAGGAACCCGATGCCCTGGAGGTAGGACACCAGGGTGCGGTCGGTCCGCGTCGGCAGCACCACCCGGTTCTTGCCGGGCGAGCACATGTACGCCCCGGCCGTGGGCATCAGCAGGTCCATGCCCGGGCCCAGCAAAGACGAGTAGTCGAGCCGGAACGCGCTGCGCGGGTC
Organism: uncultured Rickettsiales bacterium; assembly: GCA_964425605.1. Lineage (GTDB taxonomy): Bacteria > Myxococcota_A > UBA796 > UBA9615 > CAYRNR01 > CAYRNR01. The sequence continues at coordinate 115,013 of CAYRNR010000006.1, forward strand.
GTCCTCGTCCGCCGACTGGTTGAACTGCATGTTGATGTCGTACGGCGACATGGCCTCGCAGATGGCCGACCAGCGGCCGATCTCGAGGCGTTCGAGGGGGTGGCCAGGTTCGAAGAGCGGTCCAGTGTCCGGGCGCTGGGCGCTCGACGCGGCCACGCGCTCGACCTGGGGGATCACCCGGGTGGTGGTGTCGTTCATCGGTGCTCGTCCTTTGTCAGCCCTGGTCGTGGATCCCGCACATGTAGGTACTCGACGTCACGTCCGCGCTCTGCGAGCCCGTGGTCACCACGAGGTAGTAGTCACCGGCGTCGGCGATCTCGAGGGCGGGCATGGACGCCTCCACGTAGGCGCTGTCGCTCCACAGCACGTCCGCGTCGAGCGTCTCGGTCTCCTCCTGCAGCACCGTGCCGTCCGCGGCCCACACGGCGAAGTGCGCGTCCACGAGTCCCGAACCGTTGCGGGCGGCGCCGCAGGCCACGGCAAAGGTCTGGCCGGCGGTGGCGCTGAACTCCCAGAAGTCCACGTCGTTGGGCTGGTAGATGGAGCCTGCGAGGTAGGCCGATCCATCGGCGAAGGAGGTGGACTCGGCCGTGACCGGGCTGTTGTTGGAGTCGTCCTCGTTCTCGCCCTCGAGGGGGTTGGACTGGAAGGCGTTGGTCACGTCGATGACGTAGAAGTCGTTCTCGCCCGGCGACCATCCAGCGGCGGGCCGCACCCACAGCAGGATGTCCATGGGGCCGTCGAACGGCAGGGAGATCTGCTCCATGTCCCGGGTGCCGTCCACCTGGGCGATGATGTTGCCCATGGTGTCCGAGATGTCGATGGTGCCCAGCTCCAGGGTGGTGCCGTGGCCCTCCGAGCCGTTGCTGCCCGGGCCAGTGGGCTTGTAGAAGTACACGCTCATGTGGGCGCCGTTGGCCCCGGTGGTGAACGCGTAGATGTCCACGTCGTCGGCCGAGTCCATCAGCCCGAAGACCGTGGCGTACAGCGCCGAGCTCCCCTCGTACAGGGTGCCGGCCTGGGCCTGGCCCGGGATGTCGTTGGGCTCGGTGTCCGGGTTGAGCACGCCCTCGTAGTACGTGTCCGGGATGGACGGGTCCATCACCAGGGCGTTGAGGGCGTAGGTCCAGTCCGTGGTCGCGATGGACGCGGTGGTCCCGGCCCAGTGTTCCCAGCCCTCGATCTTGACGCAGTACGTGCCCGCGAAGGCGTGGTAGCGCAGCTGGCTGTCGGTGTTCGCCCGGGGGATCTGGTCGTCGGCCGTGGCCAGCAGGGTCCCGCCGTCCTCGGTGTACAGGGAGAGCACCGGGTCGAGCTGCCCCTCGACGGCCTCGTCGTAGAACCCCGTCCAGACGTCCACGAACGCGTCCTCGGCCAGCGTGAAGGTGAAGAAGTCCTCGTCCTCGGGGGCCTCCAGCTCCGACTGGGTCCACTCGCCGTCCATGGGCAGGGCGGGCGCGTCCGCGCAGCTCGTGGAGATGTCGCCGGGCAGACCCGTGTCGTCGTCGTCGTCGTCACCTGTGGTGTCGTCGTCGTCGTCGTCGTCGTCGTCGTCGTCCGAGACGTCGTCGTCGTCCGCCGTGGCGTCGTCGTCGTCGTCGCCACCGGAACAACCGGCGCCGATGAACAGGGCTCCGAGCAGGATCAAGAGATGATGGATACGCATGGATACCTCCTCCTGGCCGGGAGCCTATCGCGACCGCTCGGAGGGTTCCAGGGCCCGGTTGGGCTCGGGGTGGATTTCAGCTCGACCTCAGCTGGCCAGGACGGCCTCGAGGCCCCCGCGGGCGATGGGGTGGTAGTCGTCCTTGCTCGCCTCGAAGATGTCCGCGGCGAGGGCGCGCGTCTTGCTGTTGCCGTGCAAGGCGGCGTAGATGGGCTTGAGGAACTTCATCCGCCCCACGGTCCCCAGGAAGGACCGGATGCGGTCGAAGGATGGCTCGTACCCCGATCCGGCCGCGATCACGAGCCACTGGTTGAGGATCTCGGGGTTGGTGGAGGCGGTCAGGTCGAACTGCTCGTCGAACCACGCGCAGTCGGCCGGCTCGATGACGGCCGGGATGCGCTGCAGGTACACCAGCTTCTCCTCCACCGACCAGCTCGCCCAGGCCTCGGCCGTCGGCCGCGCGCCGCCGGCGAACCCATCGCCCAGGCCCCACAGCTCGTCGAGCTTCGGGGACGGGAAGACCGGCGCGGTCTCGGGGACCCCCTCGCCGTGGATCCACCGCTTCGCGTCCACGCGCTCGAGCAACCCGGGCAACGCCTCGGCCACGTAGGCCTCGAACTCAGGCGTGGTCAGCGACGTGAACTTGAACCGGTCGATGTAGTCGAGGATGAACTGGTCGAAGGCCTCCCGGCCCAGCGTCTTCTCCATCAGCGCGACCAGCAAGAAGCCCTTCTCGTAGGGCACCACCGAGTACACGGAGTCGGGGTCCACCCCCTCCAGGTCGTTCTCCAGCCGCGTGTACTCCGAGTCCTCGCCGAACCGCTGCACCGCCTGGTCCAGGCCGTGGCGCCCGATGGCCGCCCCCATGGCCATGGCCTCGGTGCCGTACAGCGCCTCGATGATCCGCCGCTCCGCCCACACGGTGAACCCCTCGTTGAGCCAGAAGTCGTTCATCGTGGCGTTGGTCACCAGGTTGCCGGTCCACGAGTGGGCCAGCTCGTGCGCCAGGACGTTGGTCAGCGAGCGGTCGCCGGCCACCAGCGTCGGCGTCAGGAACGTCAGCCGCGGGTTCTCCATGCCGCCGTAGGGGAACGCGGGCGGCATCACCAGGAAGTCGAACCGATCCCACTGGTAGGGGCCGAACAGCGCCTCGGCGGCCAGCAGCATCTTGTCGATGTCCGCGAACTCGTACGCGCACGCCTCGAGCATCTCCGGCTCGGTGTACACCGTGGACCGTGGCCCCAGCTCCTGGCCGGCGATGTTCCCCACGGCGATGGCCAGCAGGTACGCGGGGATCGGCTGGGGCATCTCGAACGTCAGCGTCTGCGTCCCCGCGGCGGTCCCCTCCACGGCCACGCCGGGCGCCGCGGACATCACCGCGGTCAGCGGCTTCGGGACCGTGATCCGGGCCGAGTAGGCGAACCGCACCCGTGGGCTGTCCTGGACCGGCACGATGGACCGCGCGTGGTGGGGCTGGCACTGGCTGAACATGTACGGGTGCTCGCCGCCCGCGGTGTGGCGCGGCTCCAGCCACTGCAGCGCGGACGCCTCCGGCGACGTGGTGTACCGGATGCGCAGCTGGGTCGTCCCGGCGGGGCGATCCACCGTCAGCCGCGCCCCCATCCAGTCCTCGGCCGGGGCGACCTCGTACGGGACCGCAGCGCCGGCGCCGTCGAACACGCCGTGGATGGTCAGATCGCGCGTGTCGAGGTCCAGGGGGCCTTCGCCGGCCTCGGCCAGGTGGAGCACGGCCTCGCCGGCGAGGGTCCGGCCCTCGAAGTCCACGGCCAGGTCCAGCTCCAGCCGGACGATCTTGCCCTGGGTCGGATCGGTGTACGAGTGCGGATCAAAACGTGCCATGAAGTCTCCAATCAGGCGGCTCGGGCCGGGTCCCATCCCGTCACGAGGCCCTCTTCCAGGGTGTCTAGCAGGTCCATGTCCCTCTCGGGAAGCTCCAACTCGGCCGCGGCCGCGTTCTCGACGATCCGAGCCTGGCGGACCGACTTCGGCAACACGATCAGATCGTGCTGCAGAGCCCAGCGGATCAGCACCTGGGCCGGGGAGAGCCCGTTCCGCTCGGCGATCATCTCCACCGTCGGATCGTTCAACCGCAGCCCCTTGGTCAGCGGGCTGTACGCCTCCACGGCGATCCCCCGGGCGGCGCACGCCGCGCGGACGTCCCGGCGCTGCAGGAAGGGGCTCAGCTCGATCTGGTTGACCGCCGGGAGGCGCGCCGTGGCCGCGAACAGCTCGTCGAGGTGGCGGACCATGTAGTTGCTCACGCCGATGGCCCGGCACAGCCCGTCGTCCTGGGCGCGGCACAGGGCCTCCCAGGTCTCCAGCCGCAGGCCCTCCACCGGCCAGTGGATGAGGAACAGGTCCACGTAGTCCGTCCGCAGCCGCCCGAGGCTGTCCTCGAGCGCCGCGCGGGCGCGTTCGCGTCCATGATCGTCGTTGAACACCTTGGAGGTGACGAACACCTCCTCGCGAGCCAGGCCGCTGTCCCGCAGGGCCGCGCCCACGTCGGCCTCGTTGCCGTAGATGCGCGCTGTGTCCACGTGGCGGTAGCCCGCCTCGAGGGCCCACAGCACGGCCTGACGGGTCTCGCCGCCGGGGCGGGACTTGAACACGCCGAGGCCGAGGCACGGGATGTCCACGCCGCCGCGGAGGCGCCGGGTGGAGTCGATGGATCGGGTCATGGGATCTCCGGTCTCAGTTTGCTTGCGCTAATCAAAGTAGCCACTGAAACCGGGAGCGCAAGGAGGGCTCGATCCTAGGCGCGCCTCCTCACGGCGAGCGCGAGCATCAGCAGGCCGGCGAGCAGGCCCGGAGCCACGGGGCGGCCGCCGTCGAGCCGGCAGGTGCAGTCGGCCAGGGGATCCGCCGAGTCGTCGTCGTCCGCGATGTCGTCATCGTCGTCGTCGTCATCGTCGTCATCGTCGTCGGCGATGTCGTCGTCATCGTCGTTCGCCGTGTCGTCGTCGTCGTCGCCGGCGCTGTCATCGTCGTCGTCGTCCCCGCACTCGAGATCCTCGTCGATCTCGCCGTCGCAGTCGTTGTCCACCTCGTCGCAGACCTCCTCGGCGTCGGGGTGGATGCCGGCGTCCGCGTCGTCGCAGTCCTCCCCGCCGCACGCCGCATCGTCGAAGCCGTCCTCGTCCGCGTCGGAGCAGCACGCGGGGTTGAGATCGCCGGGTGAGCCGAAGTCGCCGGCAGCCCACTGCGAGGGCGCGTCGCACCAGTTCGCGGGATCGTCGTTGAGCAGCGGATCGTAGGCGTCCGGGCTCAGGCTCATGGCGTGGCCCGAGGTGTCGGGCCAGGCCGTGTCGTACTCGATGGAGTCGAGCACCACGCCGCCGTGCTCCACGTAGATCTCGTCGTCGTCGTTGCCCAGGGCGAACCCGGCCGACTCGTAGTCCAGCTCCACCTCGCCGTTGGTGGCCGTGTCGCCGTTGTCGCCGAGCAGGCCGTGCTCGCCGGCGAGGATGAGCAGGTCGGACTCGACGGTGATGGAGTCCGAGCCCAGGTCGTACACCACCGCGCCGACGAGGTTCATGTCCACGGCGGTGTTGTTGTACAGCTCGAGCCACTCGCCCTCGCTGTCGCCCACGGCGTCGGGATCGCGCATCACCTCGGTGATGACCAGCGCGTCGGCCGGCAGCGCGCCCTCGTCGAACAGGCCGTCACAGTCGTTGTCGATCCCATCGTGCAGCTCGGCCGCGCCCTCGTGGATGGTGGCGTCGCCGTCGTCGCAGTCGGTGCAAAGGGAGTGCCCGTCCCCGTCCAGATCGGGCGCGTCCTCGGTGGCCGGATCGCAGTCGTTGTCCAGACCGTCGCACTCCACCTCCGCGGCGCCGGGGTACACGGCCGGGTCGGCGTCGTCGCAGTCGGTGCACACGGTGTGGCCGTCGGCGTCCGCGTCCGGCTCGTCCTCGGTGGCGGCGTCACAGTCGTTGTCGAGGCCGTCGCACTGGATCTCGACGGCGTTGGGGTGGATGCCGGCGTCATCGTCGTCGCAGTCGGTGCACAGGCCAAAACCGTCCCCGTCCAAGTCGGGATCGTCCTCGGTGGCCGCGTCGCAGTCGTTGTCCACGGCGTCGCACTCGATCTCGACGGCGCCGGGGTACACGGCCGCGTCGGTGTCGTCGCAGTCGTCCCCGCCACACGCCGCGTCCAGGTGACCGTCGCCGTCGGCGTCGTCGCAACACGAGGGGTTGAGGGCGCCAGGGGAACCGAGATCGCCGTCGCCGAAGATCGCCTGCCCCACGCACCACAGCGCCGGGTCGTCGTTGAGCGTCCCGTCGTACGCCGTCGGATCCAGGGCCGCCGATGCACCCGTGGTGTCGGGCCAGGCCGAGTCGTCGTACACGATCCGGTCCAGCTCCACCCCGCCGTGGGTGAGGATGATCTCGTCCTCGCCGGAGTTGCCCAGGGTGAAGCCGGAGTACTCGTAGTCCAGGACCACGCCGCCGTTGAGGCCAATGTCCGCCTCGCGGCCCAGGACGAGGTGCTCGCCGGGACCGATCCACAGATCCGTGGTCACCTCGAACGAGTCCGTTCCCAGATCCGAGACCTGCAGCCCGAGGAGGTTCACGGTCTCCTGGGAGGTGTTGTGGACCTCGAACCACTCGCCGAATGCGTCGGCCACGGCTGACGGGTCCTTCAGGTACTCGGTGACGATGAGGGCGCCAGCGGGCACGAGGCCGTCGTCGGCCAGCCCGGAGCAGTCGTTGTCGATGCCGTCGAGGACCTCGGCCGCCCCGGGGTTGACGGTCGAATCGTCGTCGTCGCAGTCGTCGCCGCCGCAGATGGGCTTGTCGTACCCGTCCAGGTCCATGTCGCACCACGCGGTGAACAGGTTCTCGTACAGGACGTAGTTGCCCGGGTCGGGACCGCACCAGTCCTGGAACGGGCCCGTGTCGGCGGACAGCAGCACGTGGTCCTCGTACACCAGCAGCGTCTGTCCCGACGCCCCGGTGGCCAGGACCTCGCCGTCCCCGGCCACGGTGAGATCCGACGAGGACGCGTAGGTCACGGTCCCCACGCCGTCCACCAGCGGATTGCCCCCGCTCATCGTGGTGTAGTGGGGACAGGTGGGGTCGTAGCTGCCCAGCGCGTGGGCGCTGTCCACGCCCAGCTCGGCGAGCAGGAGGTTGAGCCGGTCCTGCTCGTCGTCGTAGTTGTCGTTGTCGGCCACGCTCACGAGCAGGCCGCCGCGGTCGACGAAGTCCACGATGTCGTCGACCTGGTCGGCGGTCAGGTCGTAGCGGGGGATCACCATGAACACGATCCGGTAGCCACTCAAATCGGCGGGCCAGGTGTCCGTGTTCTCCACCGAGGAGGCCCCCACGCCGAGCATGGTGTTCTCCATCTCGACCACGGTGAATGCCAGGTTGCTGGTGTTGTACCAGAGCACCTGATCGGCGTACTGGGCGCGTGACAGGCCCGGGGACACGAGCAGGGCCAGCAGGGTGGCTCCGGCCAGGAGATGACGGGTGTTCGTGGACATGGAAGGCTCCCCTCTGGAGGTGTGGCCGGCCGTGAAAGGCCAACGGTCGAATCCTATCAAGGGTTCGCCCTGCGGGAGTTCGATTTCACGGATCTCCGGCGATAGGATGGGTGCGGACTCCGGGAGAGGGGGTGCTCATGAGACTCGGCCCGCCGATGGCGTGGCTGCTGGTGATCGCCGCGGCAGGGTGCGCCGACGAGGTCGACACCCGCGCGGACGACGACGACGCAGCGGCCCAGCCCCACGTGCGCTGGGACTTCGACGGGGACGGCACCGCCGACTACGCCCTGTACACGGACGAAGGCGGCGACATCCTGATCCACGCGTCCGTGGGCGGCCAGGAGGGTGCGCGCGGCGGCGATCCCGGATGGCTGCACGCCGTGGCCGACTACGACGGCGACGGGCGGAGCGATCCCGCCTGGTACGACCCCTGGACGGGTGGCTGGCACATCCTCGAGAGCAGTCACGGCTACGCCGAGCGTGAGCCCCTGCCGGTGTTCGGCGAGGCCGCGAGCTGGCCCGTACCGGCGGACTACGACGGCGACGGCCGCGCCGAGATCGCGTTCTTCAGCAACGAGACGGGCCAGATCGTCCAGCTGGACGAGGAGACGGGCCTGGAGCAGGGGTTCGAGGCCGACGGGGAGCCCGTGGGTAGCCCGGATTGGTTGCCCGCGGTGGCGGACTACGACGGCGACGGACGGGCCGATCCGTCCTGGTACGTGCCCACGTCGGGGAGCTGGCGGGTCTTCCCGAGCAGCCAGGGGTATGTCGAGCGGGAGCCCGAGATCCTCGGGCATGCGCTGAGCGTACCGGTGCCGGCGGACTACGACGGGGATGGCGGCGCGGACATGGCCGTGTTCGACCGCACCACAGGTGAGCTCTGGATCCTCGATCCGGAGACGGACGTTGCCGGGCCCTTCGATGTGGACGGTTCAGCGGTGGGCATGCGCCACTTCCTGCCCGCCGTGGCCGACTACGACGGCGACGGCAAGGCCGACCCGTCCTGGTTCGTGCCGAGCACGCAGAACTGGCGGGTGTACGAGAGCTCCAACGGCTACCAGGAGCGGGAGCGCCTGGACCTGGGCGACGCCATGGACGTGCCGGTGCAGGCACACCCGCTGCTGGCCAAGCGCGGCATCGACCTGGTGTCCATCGAGGAGGAGGAGGTCGTGGGCACCCTGGGCAGCGTCCGCGGCGTGAGCATCGACGTGGACTCCCTCGGCCAGCCCCACATCCTGGGTGAGCGGCAGTACGCGGGCCTCGACGCCCACCACCGGATCGACGGGGCCTGGCACGGGGACGAGCCCCTGATCAACCCGGACGGCGCCCTGGGATCCCCGACCCTGGAGATCGACGAGGCCGACCGAGGTTGGTTCTCCTACACCACGTTCATCGCCAACGACACGCAGGCCACCGGCGAGTGGGTGGCGTTGATGGAGGACATGGCCACCGCGCCTGCCCTGTCCTGGGAGGTGATGGTACCTCCCTACACCGGCTTCTCGGGCTACCTCTCCATCGATCCGTACCACCCCGGCCAGTGCTGGCGCATGGGTGGCCAGCCCGCGCCCACGTACCTGTACGACGCGGACGGAAACGTCGCCGCCGACATCACCATGTCGCCGGGCACCTCCTCGGAGACCATCGGCTTCGAGATCGCCGCGGTGAACCAGGGGACCGAACCGGGCATCTGGCACGCCGCCCACTCGGTCATCTACCAGGCCGTGCGCAGCGGCTACGTCAACTCGACGATGGCCGAGGCGATCATCTGGGACGACCACCTCGCGGTGATCTCGGTGGACAGCGACCAGACCCGCGCCTACATCGGCCTGGACTTCCGTGACCCGGAGGTCGCGTACATCAACACGTACCACGACGGCCTGGTGCTCAACATCTGGGACGGCGAGGGCCTGGTCTACCCCTCGGACGACGTGTACGTGCTCGATCCGGCGCCAGCGTCCTTCGGCAACGGCTCGGAGCGCTTCGGCGCCCAGTGGACGACCGCGGCGCGCGGCGGCGCCTTCATCTGCTGGACCAGCGCCGACGGCTGGATCCAGCTCAAGTACATCAGCTACGAGGGTGAGCGCGCGTTCGGGGAGACCCTGGCCGTGACGCCCGGCCAGCAGTGCGCCCTGGCCACCGACCACCGGGGGGACCTGCACATGGCCTTCGTCAACGGGACGCTGAGGTACCGCAGAATTCGCACGCGGTGATTCCCTTGGCCGGTGGCTCGAACGCCGCCCAGGCCTCCATTCCGCCTCGGACGCTGGAGACCCGGCGATACCCCTCGTCCTCGGCCAGGATGGCCGCCACCACGCGGCTCATGTGATCCGTGTCACAGATCAGGATGATCTCGGTGTCCTTGCGGTCTCCGAACACCTCGTCGACCACCACGTCTCTCAGGAAGTCGTCCATGGGACGAAGCCTGGCCCCGTCGATGTGGCCCTGCGCGGTCTTGGAGGGATCACGAAGGTCGACCAGGACCGCGTCGCCCAGCCCGTCGCCCAGACGTCGGTGAAGCTGGGCGACACTCAGGGCCCCGTATCCCTTGCCCAGCAGCAGATGCCGCAGGAACTCCAGCAGGCCCATGTCCGTGCCGCCGCTGCGAATTCTCCGCGTCAGGAAGATCGCCGTGGCGATGACGGCGAGCACCAGGAGTGTGGAAACGACCGCGATCGGGATGTACATGGGGACTCCCTTCGATGTTATGTGCAAATGTGCGCACACATGCAGATTTGTCAAGGGAGAGTCTTGACGACACGGACAGGATGCCGATGAATGTTCCCTGCTTATCCGGTTGCCACATAACGAGCCTGGCGGTAGCCTCTGGA
>CAYRNR010000007.1:0-109422 GCA_964425605.1 uncultured Rickettsiales bacterium
CCAAGGAGATCGTCCGCGACGCCATCACCTCGTCCCGCTACACCTACCTGGGCAAGCCCTGGGCCGTGCAGGTCCGCTCGCTGATCCAGGGGTCGTACCCGGCCCTGCGCCTCCGCGCCCAGGTGTACGTCCTGGACGTGCAGTACGAAAAAGCGCTGGAGACGGACGTGACCGAGCGGGTGCTGAGGGGGTTCAGGGAGGGGGACGTGTCGCCGCCGGCGATCCTGCATCGGGGGTTGGAGAGGGGGGTGGTTGCGGCGTAGAGGAAACGTTCGGTCAGTCGGGCTCGTCGTTGGCGAGTTCGATGTTCAGCACGAGTTCACCCTTGTTGTCGAAGCGCGGCCAATCGTTGATGGCGAGAAACAGCTGGTTCTCGGCCTCGAATCGATGACGCGACTCCGCGCCGACCAAGAAAGGGACGCCATCCTTGCCCATGCGCCCGACGAGAGCCGAAACATTGTATCGCTCGGCACCGGCCAACTTATTGAATCGCTTGGTGAGCGGTTCGGGATTTCCGTTGGCGTCGTGCCAGCCGGAAACGGAACTGTGCGCGATCTTGCCCTCGGTCCGGAACGAATAGAGGACACCGCCTTCGAGGACCACCGGAGTGGCGGTCCAGCCGATACGTGAATCGATCTTGATGCGTTGTTCGGGATGCTGTGCCGTGACCCGGCGACAGCCTGCGAGGGATACCTTGACCTCGTTTCGAGCTGGCTTGAACACCAGCCGAACGAACGTCGCGATGAGTAGAATCGCGCCGACGAGGATCCCCGCCACGATGGCGCTCGCGCCGAAGTACCACCACGCACCGACCACCACGACGACCGTGGCCACGACCGGAACACACATGGCCACGATGAGCACCACGTCTGCGCGGCTCAGGGAGCCGGAGAGGGTGTACCAGGGATCGAGGAGGATCTCCTCACCGAACGGGTCGCTGAGTTCCTCGTCGGTCTCCGAGGGCGTCGCATCGTTCGCGAAGTGCTCGGCGCAGATGTACTCGGTGGAGAACCAAGTCATCACTCCTTCCAGCGCCTCGCGGCAAACCGCCGCGTGGGGCCGGAGCATTTCGTCAGGAACCGTCCCACCGTGTCCGCGGTTGCCATATTCCTGGACGGTGCGAAGTAGCTTCACGATGGGAGTGGGTACGGCATCGTCGCTGTTGAGGTGGTGGAGGAGCTTGTCGAGGCCCAGAACCGCCATCTCGTCGATCTCTCTGCGGCCATGGCGGCCGCATGGACCGTATTTCAACACATGCAGACAGAACAACTCAGCCGTCGTTCGTGCGGACAGCAGAGAGTTGCGGGCCGATCCGTTGGAAGTGTCGAACGTGGCCAGCGTCGCTTCGTATTGGTTGCGCAGGAGGCTGGTGGCGGCCTCCAGTTCGGGCCCTTCGTTCGATGGCATGTCGTGCGTTCCCCCATCGCCACGGGTTCAGCCGTGGCCTCCGAACTGGTGGACCGAGCTCCTCCAGCCGCGATTTTACAGGAATTGGGCCGACTCGCCCCCTCTCCCACGAGGGAACGTATGATGGGGCAGCGCAAATCATGTCCAAGACCCCCTCCCTCGGCCCTCTGTTCCTCAAGCAGGCCCGTCCTGTGCCCAGCATCTTGGCTGGCTGGCTGGTGTCGCGTTTGCTGCTGTCGCCGCTACGGTCCATCGAGATCGAGCCTTTCGTGCTGATGCCGGGATTCGCCATTGTTCTCCTGGGCCTGGCCCAGCAGACCGTCGCATTGAACAGGGGTATCGTGGCGTTGCGACCTAGCTATCTCTTGATCGGCGTCATCCTGGACGCCTGGGCGTGGTGGGCTCTGCGACCCGGGACCGGCGCTGCGATCGTCGTGACCGGCCCGTGGGACATGCCGGTCGTCGTTCTCTCCGCGGTATCCCTGGCCCTGGGGCTCGTGGCCATGCTGACCCTGGGAATCGGCGGAGGCCCCCAGGTGGTTCGACAAAGGTGGTTCCCCGGCCTCGGGGCGCGGCTGGCCGTCGCGGCCGGCTGCCTCGGCTCGGTCGTGGTGTACCGGATATCGTTCATCACGATGGCGGATCTGCCCAACGAAGAGCGCTCCCTGATGGTCGCCGGATGTGAGATCCATCATGGGTATCTCGGCGCGGGGCTGCTCGTGGCCGTGTTGGCCCTGCTCGCCACGCGCCGGGTCAGACCGGGTTGGATGGTGATGCTGGTCTTCGGGCTCGCGGCGGGCTCGATCCTGGATCAACTCAGCTACCTGATGCTCTCGGAGTGCTCCGACGAGGCCTACGGCAGCCTCATCTCAGAGGCCGGCGCCATCGCCGGCGTGGCCTTGCTGGGAGCGTTGGTGTTCGGCGATGGGCGCTGGCGTGCGGGAGGCCGGGGCGTGCAGGGCTCGGCGGAGAAGCTGCTCAGTCACCGCTTGCGCGGTTTTTCCGAGTTCGAGCACTCGCTCTCGTCCCTGGTCAGGGCCACACGGTCGACCGTGCGCTACCTCGAGGTCGACACACGAACTTCCAGCGATGGGCAGATCGTCCTTTACCATGACCCCATCACCGGCCCCGAGGTCTCGCAGCGAACGGAGATCGCCACGTCCACGGCCGATGAACTCCGTGGTCTCCGATTCGTCAACGGGGACTCCCTGCTGACCCTCGAACGGGCGCTAGCCGTGTTCTCCGAAGGCCCGCCGGAACAGATGCTCTGTGTGGACATCAAGGACCACGGTATGGAGGAGGCGCATCTCCACGCCGTCCGCGAGGCCCGGTTGGAACACCGGGTCTGTTGGGTGAGCTGGATTCCCCAGACCCTGCTTCGGCTGCGCGAGCTCGGCGCGACCTCCCCGCTGGTCCTCTCCCACCTCAACCTGCTCGATCTCGGTGCCGCGCGGAGTTGGATCACAGGCCGTCTGGGGGATGCCCCGATTTGCCTCGGAAGAACGGTGGTACTCGGCGAGCGGGCCGTGAAGTCCCCCCTCGTCGGGCTGGAGAGGGGATTCCAGCACGCCTTCATCTGTGGTGAACTGCCGCAAGAGGTCCAGGAAACCCTTGCCGCCAGTGGTGGCGGAATCTGTGTGCCCAAGGCGCTCGTGGGCTCTCGGCTGATCCGGTATGCCCAGGAACGGGATCTCGAAGTATGGAGTTTCAGCGTCATCGGTCCACGGGCCTTCGAGCGGCAGGCGGGCCGCGCTGGTGTGGACGTTGTGTTCTGCGACGACGCGGCAAGCCTGAGTACGTAGCTCGGCCTCGCACCGCCGCCTCGTTCGGCGGGCCTCACGGTTCTAGCTCCACAAGTAGAAACGCACGTACCGCGCGTGAAAGAGGTCGCCGCGCACTCGGTAGATGCGCAGCCGAGTGTCCTCGTTCCCCTGGCCCTTTCGCCCCCCGTTGAACACCGAGAATTGCTCCAGGGTCAGGACGTCGTCGTCCATGGAAACCCGAGGATCGTACCAGGTGTAGAAGCCCATGCTGGGGGGATGCAGGGGGATGTGATCGACGAGGCGCTTCGCGATCGTGAAGCCTCTCCATTCGTGGGTGATCTTGTATGCGCGATTTCGCGGGACAAAAGGCGCAAGAGACCGTGTGGCGAAGGTCTCCGGGAGTGTGTAGAGCAGCGGCCACCACTCGCTTCGGTGCTTGCCGGCCGTGAACGGTTTGAGGTTGTGGTAACCGGACCACGACGAGATCTCCGGGGGGTCGCGGCGGAAGGGGTGGTCTTCGACGAGGCGATCCAGGAGGCGGTGGAGGTCATCGTCCAGGGGGGTCTTGGAAGCGAGCCGTAGTGCACGATCACGGGCCTTGGCGTGCTGCTCCTGCTCGATGAGGCGCTCGATCGCGCGAATGGTCCGAGTCTTCATGCAAGCTCCCGGTCGCAAAGGACATCTCGACCCACACCAGACGAGACGTGCGGGGGGGAGCTAGCTGACGAGAGTGTGGTGGCGCGTGCGTGATCAGCTCAGGTACGGAAGCCGCCAGAGGATCTCGCAGCGTGACTCGGGAGCGCCCTTGCCGGCGAGGCACTCACCGACGGTTGCGTGGGCGCCGAGCGTGCCGTGCTTCACCAGCAGATCCCGCAGGGCGTCGTCCAGGTCGAAGTCCGGTCGAGGAGGACCGAACCTCGACACCGCGAGCAAGTCGAGGGCGTCGCAGACGAGACCGATAACCGCGTAGTACCTGGCGATCGGGCGCAGCCGCTCCAGCCGGTGCTCGTAGTCCTCGGAGGAGCTGGCGAGCCAGGCGCGCCGGAGTTCTGCCAGCCAGGCCACGATCTCGTCGTCGCTGTGGACGAGGACGCCTGGCGGGGCGGAAAAGGCCTCGAAGCAGATCGCGGCACCCTGGGAAGACAACCGCTCCGTGTTCAGCCTGTACTGGACGATGGCCAGGTTGGTAGCCGAGCGATCGTACTGGGAACGCTGTCGTGCCGGCTCGAGGGCTCCCTTGGCCCGGACCAGCAACGCCGACGCCTCGGCCAGGGCGTCGTAGCGGCCGGCCTCGTGGCCGGGCAGCGTGGCGCTGCGGATGGCGGCGCGGGCCATGTGGATGAGGATTCGCGCGCGCGTGTCCGGTGAGGCGAGGCCGAGCGCTCCGCTCAGGGACCTCCTGGCGCAGTCCAGACGGTCCAGGCTGAACTGGGCGTGGCCGATGGAGCTGAGGAGCCTCGAGATGGACGGGGCATGGCAGGCACGGAGCCACGAGGAGGCCGCCGAGCGTGTCTGGGGAGCGGGCGCAGGGGACAGCTCGGGCCACAGCTGATCGGCCAGCGGCACGTTCACCAACAGGTCCGGCACGCGGTCGACCTGGGCCCAGTCGAGGTGGTCGACGGACCGCTCGACCAGTGTGGCTGCTACCGAGGCCAGCGTGTCCGGGCGCGTGGCCGCCGCCGGTGCCCGCTCGGCCGTGGTGTCGGACAGTGCGTGGGCGATCTGGCTGAACAGCTCCCGGAGTTCGTCGATCTGCGGAGTACCGCGCAGAAGGCGAGCCCGCCAGAGGCGAGCGTCCCCCCATGTCGGGTTCGGGGCCGACTCCCGCTCCTGATCGACGATGAACTCGTCGAGGAGCTCGCGAGTGAACCTGCGGTGTGGCCCGAACCAGTGCTCGGCGCTCCTGGCCAGGGCCAGGAGGTCCGTCCACGTGGGCCGGGCGCCGAGGGCCTCCAGGGCCTCGGTGAACGTCTCGACGAGGATCAACCGGGGGGATGTCCCCTCCGGGTCGTCGATGAACTTGAGCTGGCGCCGGACGAGGTCGCCGTCGCTCGCGGGGATGACCAGCGCGTCGATCTCCGGAGCCTCTTGCAGGACTCCAGCGAGCTTCCACGGCAGCTTGCCCACGGACTCCACGGTCCCGTTCTCGCCGATCCGGCCGGTGGCCAGGATGCGCGCGGGCCGGTGCAGCCCGGCGAGCTGCAGCCAGACATGGAGCGCGACGGAGAGCTCCATGGAGCGGCCGTCGATGACCTGCTTGTCGAGCCAGCTGGTCGGGATGTGCGGGAGAGCGTCGGAGATCAGCCGGTCCAGCTGGGCGTCGGTGAAGCGCGACGAGCTCGTCGAGACCTGGCGGCTCAGCGCGATCCGGACGGCCTTGGCGATGTCCGCGCCGCTCTGATCCGGAGTCCGAACCTGGGCACTCGCCTCTTGGGTGTGCCCGCGCTGTCTCAGCCAGAACACCAGCGCTTCGCGGTGCGACCTCTCATTGGGAACCAGCAGGGAGCCCACCTGCCACACGCTGGATGGCGGTGCGGTGTCGAGGGATTGCTTCACCTGCCGGCGAATCCTTCGCAGGTTGAGCGTGCCGCAGCAGACGGCATCCCCCTCCTCGGCTCCGGTGCGCTCTGTGACGTGGCGGTCCAGCGCGGCCAGCTGCGCGCGGTCCAGCTGCGGCAGGACGTCGGCCTCGATGCGCGAAGCCAGCCGGCCGCTGTCCTCGTACCCCGCGTGGAACTCGGCGACGCCGATGGCGTCCACGAGCGCGAATGCAGCGCGCAACCACTGGCCACGCGAGCGCCAGATCTCGTAGGCCTCCTCGTGCGGTCGCCAGGGGGTCATGGCTCGATCAGGGGCAGATCGACGACCAGCTCGAGGGCCCAGCGCTGGTTTGTGGCCGTGGACGTGATGTCCAGATGCAAGGTCCGCTCGGAGCGGGGACGGAAGGCGAGCCAGTGAAGGCCCTCGTCCGCCTGGGTCGCTGCCACGATCTCGTCGCCGAGGCGAGCGGCCACCTCGATCGCGGTGCCGAAGTAGGCGACGGCGAAGCGCATCGGACCCAGCCGGGCCAGCGCCACGACCGGGAGCGCCGCGGCGGCCGTGTCCACGGAAGGATAAAGCACGCGGAACGACCCGGGCTCCGGTAGATCCTCGCCCGCGTCGGTCTTTCTGGCGCGCTGGATGCCGTGCCAGAGGTCCTCGGGCAGCACCCCTGGATCGGGCTCCTCGGGGACACGGTCTTCCGCGGCGGCGAGCTGCGCCTCGCGCGCCCGGGTGGGCTCCCAAGCCGGCGACACGAAGGCCGCGACACGAATGCCTCCCGCGGCCTCGGCGAGGAGGCGCGGCAGAAAGCCGGGCTCGAGCAGGGCCGTCCACAGGTAGGTCCCCACAGGGTCCAGGTGCAAGCTACGTTCGGCGGACTCGTGCTCGGCCAGGGTCTCCAGGTTGGCCAGGGCCGCGGGCGCGAGCCCATGGCGTGAGCGCCGCGCGAGGGTCGTCGCCTGTATCAGCAGCGGTGGGGGGATCGGCTGACCGCACGTGTGCAGGACCCAGGCTACGCTCAGATACTCGTCGGCCTCCCTGAGGACCTCCATCCGGTCCATGGCCTCCTCGGCGCCATCGGCCAGGGCCGCGAGCATCCTGTCCGCGAGCTCCTCGGCGTCCTCGGTCGGAGCGGGGGGCGAGTCGCCGGCGTCGTCGTGCGTGGGGTCGTCCTGAGCATCGCCCCCTGCCAGCCCCATGATCTGTACAGTGCGATTGAGCTCGGCCAGCTCGGCGAGCAGGTCGTCGTGTGCAGGAAGCCGGGTCCTCGCGCCAGGGGAATGCAGCACGGTCCACGCGGAGCGCAGGGCCCGGTGCAGATCGAGCCGGACCGGGGATGTCACTCGCGCCGCCGAACTGCTCTCTGCGACATGAAATCGTTCGAGCAGGCCGGTCGCCGTCGCGACCTCCCACACGCACATTTCGAGGCCCTCTTCGTTGTCGGGATCCACGTCACCCGCGAGAAGCTCGATGAGGGAAGCCGCCAGGCTGTCGATGGTCCGGATGGCTGCATCGACGGGAGTCGAAACGGTCATGGTGTCCTCCCATCCCGTTCCAGTAGAGCTCGGGTCACTGGATGCTTGGCTGACTCGCGCTTTCCGGCGTTCGCTTTCATGATTTCGCGGCGAATCGCGGACAGCTCGTCAGGAGTTCGTGCGTTCCCGACAGGCAGGTCGATGTCCAGTAGCTGCCCGTCGTTCTTCCGGCCGATCAGCTTCCGGATGGCTTTGGCCACGTGCTTGAGTGTCGACACGGGCTTGGCTCGACCACTCCAGCTTCTGGATCGGACACCAGGACGGAATGCCGTCTTCAGCGTCGGCGTGCCGGCGGGTCTCCAGGTCCGCCCGTTTCGTCCACGCCAGTGGGTGGCAACGAACAGCCCTCGCCATCCCGCGTAGCGGACTTCCACTACATCGGGCTCTTCAGTGATCAGGGCCACCAGGAGTCCCTGCGACGCAGCCCAGTTCAGCTCGTCGCGCGCGGTCTCGTAGAAAATCGGCCTGGCTTCTTCGCCCAGGGCGTCACAGGCTTCGAAATCGCGGCATTGGCTGCGACCGTGGTACCTCTTGAACGCTGGGTTCATGAACTTGGCGCCGCACCCCTGTTTGGCGAAAGCGGAGATCAGCCTCTGCAGGTCGGGCCGGTGTCTCGCCGACGAGATCTTGGCCCACTCCTCGACCGGACGCAGCGTGTGCTTCAAGGCGTGCTGCACGCCTTTTTGGCGATTGAGATGAACCTCGATGGGTCCTCCGGGCGTCTCGCCAGACCCACTCGAATCCCCCGGGCCGTCTCTCCTGGAGCGTGTCATCACAGCCCCCTCAGCGCGGCCACCGGGTCGCCGATGATGGTGTCGAACACCCCTCGCATGTGCTTGTCCATCCTGCTGATGGCCGTGTCGAAGTTCTTCCGCGCGTCCCTGAACTTGTCCGCGTAGCGGGGATCGGCGGCCCATTCGGGCGGACCCTGCAGCACCAGCACCCAGACCTCGGCCGTCTCGGGATGGGTCGCGCGGCGCTGATGTACGAACGCCATCCAGTCCAGGGCGTTGCGCGGTAGATCGAGCAGCTCCAGGGGGCGCTTGCTCAGCGCGTCGGTCAGGTTCTGCCGACGCTGGGCTTCGCTGAGTTGCTGGGCGTGCTCACCGAGGAGTGTGGCCAGGGCCGTGCCATGGCGAGGCCAGTGGGCCTTGGTCGCCGGTGGCCAGACGTCGCGCTCGATGGCGCCCTCGAGCCAATCTCGCAGCGGCGCGACTTCTCGTAGCGTCGCGCGGCGAAGGCGCAGCCTCCCCGACTCGGGGAGGTTCATCGAGTCCCACGCGTAGTCGGGGAACAGCTTGCGCAGCACGAATGCGGTGGCGTTGCGCTTGTTCGGGGCCGAACGGAGTCGATCCGCGATCGCCTGGACGGAGAGCAGGTGCAGCTTCCAGGCCGTGGTCTGCCGGGGCTCGGGGTGCGCTGCGGCCTCCTCGAGCAGCACCCTGAGGACGCGGACCAGCTTGTGTCGCCCCTTCCCGTCCAGGATCCTCTCGATGGCCTCTCCCGCGGGGAGCTCCTCGTCGGTGGGATCGGCGGAACGAGCCTTGGTCGGACGCGGCTGCGGCGGCGGCCTCCCGATGCCCGCCGCCGACGCGAGGCCGTTGTGGATGATCATCTGCAGGTAGGTCAGCGCCGCGTCCCACTCGAACCAGATCATCTTGCCCCAGGTGATCGGCGACTCGGCGATCTCGCAGTACAGGGTGAACAGCTCCTCGACCGGAGCGAAGTCCGGGGCCGAGAACTCCGCGTCCAGGTGGGCTCCCTCCCCATGGGGGTCGACGCCAGGCGTGGCCTCGGTGTCCTGGGAGTCGTCCCTCAACCCGGCTCCGAAGCTCGCGCTCAGGCCCGCCAGGTGCTGGGCGACCTCCGAGGAGACCGGGTAGGTGCTGTGGAGGAGCTGCAGGACGATCGGCCCGTCCTGCTTCAGCTGTTCGAGCAGGATCCGCCGGCCCAGGTATCTCATCAACACCTGGTACCGCTCCACCGACTCCAGGTCGGCGAACAGGTGGCGCAGAAACGCCTTGCCCAGCTCCGCGAGCTTCGGGTCACCCGGCGTCCTTCGCTCGGGCACGATGTTCAGCTTGCTGCGTACGATGTCCGCCTGGTCCCCGAGCCACTGCGAGAGCCCCACATCATCACTCATGGAGCCCAATGTACACCGCGGGTTCGACGACGAACAATGGAGGGGTCCGGCAGGGCCGATACACCTGGCCGGTCGTTCGTCTCGTGCGGTCGCGGTCATGACGCGCCTAGGAGCCGGCGGTTCTCCGCGGGAGCGACGCCGGCTCGGTCGTCCCCTGGAGCCAGCCGATGAGCTCACCCGGCGTGTCGAAGAAGAACGCGCTGGCCAGGGCGAGGTTCACGACGATCAGCACGATCAGCGCGAACCACAGCCCTCCCTCTCGCGGTTCGGCGATCGCGGCCTGGGGAGCGAGAGCCTCCTGTCGGCGCTCCAGCTCCCGCAGCCCCGCCGGCTGCGCGAGGCCCGGCCACGAAGCGCCCCGGGTCGGTTCGACCGGGGCCTGCATCCCATCGGGGATCTCCTCGTCCAGATAGACGCGCGCCTCGACGACCTCCTCGGTCGCGGGAGCCTCGCTGGCCGGGTCCGGTGATCGCCCTGTGTCCGGGGCGTGACCATCGAGCGCGCCCTCGACCGCGCCGAGCAACACGTTCGGCCCCGTCGGTCCTCTGACCGCGGCCAGCAGCTCGTGCTTGAACGTCCTGGCGTTCGGCGTCCGATCATCGGGATCGCGCTCGAAGGCGTGGGATAGGCACGCGGCCATGGACGGACTGACGGCCGCGACGCGGTCGAGGGTGTCGCGGAGATCGACCGCGGCGATGCGCTGCATCGTGGCGAAGTTCTCCTCTTCGAGGAAGACGCGGTCGCCCACGATGGCTTCGGCGAGGATGGCCGCGAGCGCGAAGAGATCGGAGCGGGGGGTCGTGGGCTCGTTCGAGCACGCCTCGGGGCTGAGGTAGCACGGCGTCCCGCGGATCACGTCGGTGCGGGTGAGGAACTGGTTCGTGGTGGCCTTGGCGATGCCGAAGTCCAGCAGCCTCACGTGTCCCCTGCGATCGACCATGATGTTGGCGGGCTTGAGGTCCCGGTGGACGAGGCCGAGCGGCTGGCCGTGGTCGTCCAGGGCCTCGTGGGCGTAGGACAGCGCGTCACAGACCTGCATTCCGAGCTCCAGCACGGCGTGGTGGTGGAGCGTCGTGGCGTGTCGCCTGCAGGACCACAACACGGTGTCCAGCCCGATGCCCTCGATCAGCTCCATGGACAGGTACGGCACGCCGTCGATCCGGCCGTGGTCGTAGACCTCCACGATGCCCGGATGGCGGAGCCGGCTGCACAGCCGCGCCTCGTCCTCGAAGGACGTGGCGATGTCGGCGTCGCCCAGGCGCCCGGCGAGGATACGCTTCACCGCCACCTCCTTGGCGAACCCGGAGTCCGCCCGGTACGTGGCGCGCCACACCTCGGCCATGCCGCCACTGCCCAGCCGGCGCTGAAGCTCGAAGGGTCCGAACAGCTCGACCATGGTCACTGCTCCACGGCGTCGAGGATCTCGTCCAGCTTGGCGAGCTTGGCGGCGCGCGCGTCGATGGCGCGGGCCATCTCCAGATCCCCCTGCGCCCGCGCGGCGAGCGCCTGGTCCGACAGCAGGGCCCGGTATCGCTCCAGGTCGCTGCCGGAGGCGGGGAACGCCTTGAGCTGGCCCCGGTCGAAGAACCAGGCCACGACGGCATCCGGGTCGAAGCGATCGCTGCGCTGGCCCCCGGAGAGGCCGAGCGCCAGCCGACCCCCGAGGTCGGGATCGGGGCGGTCGCCCTGCACGGCGCAGCAGCTCAGCCACGCCCGCGCGGCGTCCCTGGCGGTGTCGTCGTAGGCCGCCGCCTGGACGTCCGCGAACCGGTGGCTGCAGGGATCGGGCGCGCCCGCGGCCTGGATCGTCGGGTCCGCCTGGGGGCGCAGCGTCGCGCAGCCAGCGAAGAGGACGACCAGGGCGGTGCACAGGGCGTGGGGGGCGAAGCGGTGGGTCATGGTCTCATCTCCTGATGGATGGGGTTGTCGTGTTCATCTGTGAGAGGAACGCGCCGTGGTCCGGTGTACGAACCTCGCGCGTTGCGGGGAGCGGATTGAGGACGCACGAGCACAGCTTGCAGGCCGTGAACGAGTCGTGGAACGGGTTGTCGCCGTCGAAGGCGAAGACGTGGTTGGGCAAGGAGCCCGTGGACACGGCGTCCACCCATGCGAAGAGGTAGTCCTGGTCCGGCCCCCCTTCCCAGCCCTCGACCACGGACCAGTCGAATCGCAGGGCACGGGTAGAAGGGGCGCCGTCGGGCCGAAACTGGATGCCGTCCTTGCACTCGCCCAGGGTGAGGCGGCCTCGCGCGGCTCCAGGGACGGGTCTGGGGCGCGTCACCCCCGGCAAGTGGCGGACGTCCTCCACCGTTCGCTGCCACAGGAACGGCCCTCCGTCGAGGGAGAGGTCGAGTACGGTCGTGTCGGAGTTCGACACCCGGGTGTCGCCGTGGAGGCTCTTGTAGTCCCACTGAGGGATCTCCAGGAGCACCTCGTACTCGCCGGTCGGGATGTGGCGTAGATGGATCTCGAGGCCGGCGATTGGCGTCGCGCGCTCGAGGCATATCTCGGCGCCCTCGTGATCGTCCCAGCGGGTGGAGAAGCACTCCGGGATCCCGGTCCCCACTCCGAGATGGCCCGCCCCCATGGCCGTCCGTGCGTCCAGCACCACCTCGTCGTCGAGGTAGACCACCGGGAGGACGTGCTGGGCGCAGTGCCCGGCCACGCGGATATCGAGATCGCCGCACCGGGACTCGAATCCCCGTGTGTGCACCGCCGCGGTCCTGCCCGGTCGGACCCGGGTCCCAGGAACGGTCAGGGTCTCCAGACACCGATCCCGGGTCTGCACCGCCAGGGTCAGCTCTCCGTCGGCCTCCCTCAGATCGCGGATCTCGAGCACCGAACCGCCGTCGGTCGCCACCATGGACCACTGATCCTCGGGCAAGCTCTGTCCGTCTGCGAGCACCTCGAGTGGGGTCGCGGGCCACGCGCCCTGGGGAACGTGGACCTGGAGATCGCCACAGGACGTCGCGACGGAGCTCGACGCCGTGATCTCCTCTCCGGGGGCGAGGACCAGCGTCTCGATCCACTCCTCGGCGCAGCGGTCGTCGAGCTGCACGTGGACCGAGCGGTGCCTGTCTCCGGGCGAGCCGAGCACGCGCTGGATGATCAACTCGTCACCCTCGACCTGCAGGTCGGGGTGGGGGACGTTGTCCACCCACACGGAGATCGGGATGGCCGCCGGCGTCAGGGGCCGTGGTGCGAGTTCGCCCGGTGACGGGGGGGCCATCCTGGGGATGTCGGGATCGAGCCTCTCCCCCCAGCCATCGGGCAACGGAACCCTCACGTCGCAGCACGTGGGTTGGATGCCGTCGTCACCGCGTCGGGCAGCCGCGTCGAGTTCTGCACCTGGATCGATCTTCACCCTTCGTCGCCACGACGAGATGCAGGGGTCGCCCGCGGACACCGAGATGGACTGGTGTCCCACGGGCACCTCGAGCAGCACGAGGGTCCGTTCGCCCAGGATCACGTTGTCGTGGCACTGGCCTGCGATCTCGACGGTCAGGACCGGACCCTGCCCGTTCTCGATGGCGACTTCGGGATCGTCGGCGAGGGGCTGGGGTGGGTCATCGCATCGCCTCACGACGGCTGCGAGCTCCGCGGCGACCGGAATGCGGACCGTACCGAAGGACAGACGGTGCTGGGCGTACGCGTCGGCGCCTGGCTCCTCCGGGCCGCCAGGGTCCGCCCCGTCGGGAGCAATGGAGACGAACTCGGGTGGGTCGGCGAGCAGGGGAGGTACGGAGCAGGAGCCGAGCACTGCCAGGGCCAGCAGCAGCCCCGGGACCCCGGCGATTCGGGCCGAGGCGGGCCGTGACCATGCACGTGTCCAGTGGAGCGTGAGGACTCTCATGATCCACAAGACGGCTTCGCGGGTTCTTTCTGACGTCAGCGGAGGATGAAGGATGTCATCTCGTGGAGTTCGCCCAGCCTCGTCCGGCGCGCTGCGATGGCGTCCGCGAGCTCCTGGTCTCGCTGGGCGCGCGCGGACAGGCACTGGTCGGAGAGCACGCCCAGGTACGCTTCGAGCTGCTCGGCAGAGTTCGGGAGCACGCGCAGAACGCCGCGAGCGAAGAAACGGTCGACGATCTTCTCGGCGTTGCGGCGCACGGCGGGGTAGGGGTTGTCCAGGATGGCGCCGACCACCTCGGTCTCGATCCCGAGGCTGGGCCTGGAAGAGGAGCGCACCGTGCACTGGAGGAACTCACGGATCGCGTCCTGGGCGGCCTCGACGTAGGGCGCGTCGGAGATGGCCGTGCCGAACACCTCGCAGGACGGCGGCGGCGGCGTGGACTTGATCTGCCTCGCGCAGCCGGTCGCCAGGAGGGCCGCGGCCACCACCGGCATCGTCACGCATTTGTACCCGCGCATCGGCCACCTCCTCCCGCCGTGGGCGGGCTACTGCAGATCCCCCAGCAGCCGGTCCAGGTCGTCCACCCCGTTCTCGCCACCCTCGAGGTCCCGCAGGTATTCGGGATTCATGAGGTCGTCCCAGGCGCTCTCGAGGTCCAGGCTATCCAGATCCGGGTCCACCAGCTGGTCCACGAGATCCAGGGACTCGCGGAGGGCGTTGAGGTTCACTTCGAGCTCGCCGAGCAGGGCCTTGGTGTAGACGTGCGCCGCGTGGTCCTGGACGCGCCGCGTGGCCAGGTAGACCAGCAGCGCGGTCACTTCGGGCGTCTGGCGACCCTTGAGGAACCCCCGCGTGAGCGCCTCGAATCGCTCGGGGTTGCTCAGCATGCGCTGGACCTGTCGGCGGTTCTCGAGCTCGCGCTCCTCGAACCGCGGCATCATCCCGTTCATGGTCTGAACCACGTTGGACAGGGCTTCGCCCTTGGCCGCCTGCATTCGCTGCTCGGCGATCATGGCGTCGTTGCTGTCGGGGCCCCACTGCTGAACGGTCCGGTCCACCTCGGCCTCGTACTGCTCGAGTTCAGCCTGACTGTTGGCCAGCGTGAACAGCACGTCGTCGAGTTCCCCCTGGGCCTCGCAGAGCACCTCGCCCATCTCCTGGACGATGGTGTAGCTGCGGACCTCGATGGGATCCGCCGCGGCATGGGTGCAGACGAGCAGCAGCGTGGCGATGGTGATCAGACGGGTCATGGTCAGGTCCTCCTCGTTGGTTCCTGGGCGCATGTCATGGTCGATGCTCACAGGAGCCTCCCCACGGGGCGCTCCTGAGAAAAGTAGGTGTAGAAGCGGTTGACGTTGCGCACGTAGTCCGGCGTCTCGCCGTTCTCGGGCACACACAGGCACCGCTCGACCACGTGGGGTCCGGCGTTGTACGCAGCCAGGGCGAGGTCGAGGTCGCCGCCGAAGCGGATCAGCATCTCGCGCAGGTACGTCGTGCCGCCACGTATGTTCTGTCCGGCATCGAAGGCGTCGGTGACGCCCAGATCCCCGGCCGTGCCCGGCATCAGTTGCATCAGGCCCTGGGCGCCCGCGACGCTCACGGCCCTGGCGTTGAATGCCGACTCCACCAGCACCACGGCCTTGACCAGGTCCGGGTCGAGCTCCTGTCGGCGTGCCTCGGCGAGGATCAGTGCGTCGTACGCGTCCAGATCGGGGTAGATCGCCGACATCTCGCGCGGCTGCTCGGGGGACTCAGCGGGCGTGGGCCGCGTGTGGGTCCAGTCGAGGCGGCCGCGCGCCTCCTCGAGCATGCACTCGTTCACCCGCTCGACGAGTTCCGGATAGTCCTGATCGCGGCCCTGGACCACGGCGCGAGCGTGCACGCGGTAGTAGTCGTCGCATCCGGTCCGCAGAGCCAGCGCGGTGGGGCTGTACATCGCGAGCCCGGCGAGGAAGACGAATGCAGAGGTCGCGGCCGTGGGATATCGCCAGCTACTCATGGGCTCCTCCAGTTCTCGTCCTGGCCGTCGTCGGCCGGACACCCTTGTGAACGTCAGAGAGCGGTCCCGTGTACGAACTCGGACGCTCACAGCATGAAGACATCGCGACACTCCCGGATGGCGGTGCACATGTGGTGGGCCTCGTCCGCGTTCTCCTCGAATCTCGCCAGCTCGTCCCAGGGGCACCCCTCGTCGATCTCGTCGAAGATGTCGATCACCTCGGCGCGGTCGAACTTGTCGGGACGGGACAGGTACAGCTCCCCTGCGTGACCGGGCTTCACGTCCACGGTGTACAGGCGGACCATCAGTGGCATGGCGCCTTCGATGGTGAAGCTCATCTCGGTGATGCGGTCTTCGCGGATGCTGATCCCGTGTACGCCCGGCCGGATCTGGGGGACCAGCTTGCCCATCTGGATGTGTCGTCCGCGGCCGTCGTATGCGGCGACCGTCAACGACTCCAGGTAGACCACCTTCTCGACGATCTTGGGCTGATCGTGGCCGATCTCGAGGGCCTCGATGATCAGGTCGGTGCAAGGCGACTCCTCACCGACCATGTCGTTGATGAGCAGATCGGCCATCCCCCGCTCGATGAACTCGGAGTAGATGGTGCCGCTGAGCCCCAGGTAGACCACCCGCTTGGACGCGGGCCCGGGGAAGGTGACGTAGGGCAGGAAGTCCCTGGACACCCGCACGCCCTCGATGAACGCCCGATCGAACTCGAACTCCACGTCCGAGCGCATCGTCGGCAGCTCGTACGAGCGTGCCCCGAAGCAGTGGTCCTTGCTCAGCTCGATGTCCTCGGTGGAGTCCAGGGTGATGGTGCCGACCTCGAGGGGATCCTGGGCCCACCACGCGGGCTGATACCCCCGGCTCGCCAGCTGCCAGCACAGGTCCTCCCGCGGGTCTATCTCGGTGGCAGCGTTGTCGGTGACCGGGGCCACGGTCGGGCGCGGCAGGCACGCGGGCATCAGGGCGGTCGACAGCGCGATCGCGGCGGTGGAGGAGGCTCCGATCAGGGTTCGTTGCAGGCCCATGAGTCGTCTCCAGGAGTTCGTGAGTCGGGTTGGTCGTCGATGAAAAAGGAGATCAGCACCGCGCGGCGGAACACGTTGCGGAGCTGCACGTCCGAATCCATGAGGTAGTTGGGGTAGCGAGCCAGGAGATCCGCGTAGAACTCCGGGTGGTTGGTCAGGGCGTAGTTCTCGTCCTCTTCGACGTTGATGAAGGTGAGGTTGCGACTGTCGAAACCGAGCTTCTCGGCGATGGACAGGAACGGATTCGCGCGGTCCCAGGCGAGCCTGAAATTCCCACCTCGCGTGCCCGAAGGGGACGTGGAGGCGATGATCACCATCTTCACCATCTGGCCCGGCCGCACGGCGGCCTCCACCTGTCGATAGAACTCCTGGAAGTAGTAGTAGACGACCGCGTCGAAGTTTCCGTCGTCTCCGATGGGCAGCCAGCCCCCTTCCTCGAACAGGAAAACCACGTGGGGCAGGTCGGGCAGAACCCTCATGGCCACGTCGTATTGCTGCAGCGATGGCCGGTCGCCCGGCAGGACCCTCAGGGCGTCCTCGAACGCCGCCCCCTGGGCACCGGACATCTCCACGCGGTCCACGTAGATCTCGCCTTCGGTCTGCGGCGCGCCCTCCACCGGCAGGGCAGGGCAGTCGTCGGGGTGGAGCCGCTGGGGACAGATGGTCGCGATTCGCTGCGGCTGTGACTGGCTCGCGCGGGCCTCGATCTGGGGCGACAGGGCCACCGCCACGGCAGCCGAGAGGACCAGTAATTGTTTCATCGCGCGCCTCCTGTATGCCCCCAGACGGCGGCTGGCGCGGTATCTGACGGAATCAATCGGGTCAGTAGAGGAAGCGGCAGCTCGGGGCGTCGTCCATCAGCGCGCCCAGTCGGGCGCGGCACCAGCCGTGCGTGGCGTCGTCGGGGCATCCCACGTGGACGATCAGCGCAGGATCACCGTCGCACGCGGCGCCGAGCCAGGCCGCGACGGATTCCTCGGTCGGCGGCTTGGCGAGGGGCCCGGCCGAGAGCAGGTCTACCCCACCGTCCACGAGCAGCTCGATCACCACGGGCCGTCCCTGAGCGCCCCCCCTCGACGCCACCTCGCTGGTCAGGCTCGTCGGGCGCAGGGCGATGACCGATGTGACGAAGAAAAGGACCACGAGCAACCACGCCAGGTCCGTGGACGCGATGGCCGTGTCCGTCTGGAACCGCCCCGCGATCACGGTCGCACCGTCATGCGGGCGCGCAGCAGCGCCAGCGCCTCGTCCAGCAGCACCGACACCTCCTCCACCGGTCCGGCCAGCCCGAACGCGTAGAGCTGGCCCAGCGCCACGTTGAGCACCTGGCCCGCCAGCGTCGTGGCCAGCGCCGTGGACACCCCGTTGGCCATCAGCGCCTGCAGGATCATCAGCGGATCGGTGGCGGCCAGGTCCATCTGGCCCGTGTTGCGCAGCGCGTAGTAGAACCCCGCCACCGTACCCACCAGGGCCACCGCCGGGATGGACGAGGCGATCTGCGAGGCGCGCGAGATGTCGCCGTTGAGCTGCCCCTTGATCTCCTCGAGCGCCTCCCACGACGCGCGTATCTCGCCATCGCGGCCCTCCAGCGAGCTCACCGCGGCCGCCACCCGCTTCCGCCCCAGGGCCGCCTGGTCCCGGATGCGCAGGAAACGGTACACGCACAGGGCCGTCAGCAACGTGAACACGCCACCGAACGTCCACCCCAAGCTGACCAGAAAGCCGTGCTCCTCCATCGGACCTACCCTCCGTTCCGAGCTTCGCTCGAGGTGACCTTGGGGCCCCGTTCCAGCGTGATCAGAACCGCCTGCGAGGACTGCAGGCCGAATCGCGCGACCTCGACGCTCGTCATGCGCTGCAGCGTCGGACTGAGCACAGCCAGGTAGCGGGCATCCTGGTGAACCGCCAGGCGTTCCTTCAGCTCCCTCGACGGCACCAGCTCCACCACCCGCCCCTGCTGTATCCACCCATCGAAGCTTCGCGACGGGACCTCCAGCGCCTTGTCCACCTGATCGAAGTACTGCGGGAGCTGAAGGCGATCGCCGTTTCCATACTCCAGCAAGATCGTCACGTGGCGCGAGCGCACCAGCGCCTCCAGGTCCTCCAGCGACCCGAACCGGATCGACACGCCCTCCATGGCGTCGCCCGCCCGCGCGGGTTCCTGTCCGATGTCGGGGAACGTCGGCTCCTCGGACGGCGAGGGCTGTTGCTCCAGATCGGCAGAGCCGTCCTCCTCGACGGTCTCCTCCAATTCCACTTTCACTTCCTCTTCCACCTCCACTTCCTCTTCCACTTCCTCTTCCACTTCCTCTTCCACTTCCTCTTCCTCTTCCGCCACCGCGTCCTCCTCCTCCTCCTCCTCCAGCGGCGCCACCTCCACCATCTCCAGCGGTTCCTCCAGAACAGCCCTATCCGCCCGCGGTGCCCTCCGCTCCACGAACAGCGCCACCGACAGCAGCAACACACAACCCAGGGCCACGGCCACGGCCGCCTGAAGCGTCCGCCTGCGGATCTGTCGTGACATGTCGTTCCCCTTTCCGTTCGCTCCGGAGGCGAGCCTTCGAGGTCGCCCAGACCTGATGACGTCCTGGTCGGCTCTGCGTGTACGAACCGGCCCAGGCTCCTGACTCGAAGACGCGGACACCGCCGATTTCCGACATGACGCCGCCGTGTGTTCTTCCCGGAGGTGAACGACCCACCACTCGCTTCGCGCGTCAGAAAGGCCGCGTCGAATCGTCTGTTGGCGCATGGAGAACGACTGCACCAGGAAGGCACGCGCGCATGGCCCGCGAATCGAGACCACGGACCGCTGGGAGGAAAGGGACTTCGCCGCCCTCGTCCGGGCCCACTACCACTCCGTCGGCCCGGCCTCTCGCGAACTCACCCGACGCCTGGTCTCGACGGTCCAGCGAATGCGAACAGCCCCTGAAGATCTCCGCTTCGACCTTGAGCAGGCGATCCGGACAGAGCTGCTGATGCCCGCTCCGTCGCCCGAGTTGCTGGCCGCCATGCACGCACCCCGCGCTCGGTTGGTGGATCTGAGCCTGTTGTTCGAGCTCGACGGGCTCTCGGCGGAGCAGCAGCAGCGCGGGCTGGCCACCTGGGCTCGGCGTAGCCTGTTGCGCGTCAAGCGAGTCAAGGTGCCGCAAGGCCGCCCGAAGACGATTCCGGGCGACCACGGGTGGGTGACTTCGAGCAGGGCCAACCGACGAGGAAGGGCCGAGCGGCTGGAGGTGGATACGTACTCGCCCCAGGCCCACGGGATGGAGGGCCTCGAAGCCACCGTGGGTCGCTACAGCCGGCGTGGCGCCCGGACCCGAGGGGGAGATGCCCCCCTGGGCGTCGTGGACCTGGAGGTCGTTGAAGCGCTTCGCCGCCATCACCCGGAGATCGGGCACATCGCGCGGGCGCTGTTCCTGTTCAACGGAAGCACACTGTCGAGGCGGGATTTCTGGCGCAGCCGGTGGGTCGCGCAGATTCGAGAACACCTGCTGCCTGGCACCGGTGCTGGGGACGTATCCGAGATCGGCCGCGCCATGTTCACCCACCTGAGCCGATCCCTCACCGATCCCCGGCAGCGCCCTGGACCCGACATGCAGCGGCGCATGGACTCGGGGCGGTTGCCGGCCCGCGCCGAGCTCGCGCGCGAGTTCCATGGTCTCCGAAATGCGCTGGCATCGATGATCCTGCTGGAGACACGCGACCGCCTCATCGGCGATCCCCTCCCGCCGGAGCAGTGGAGCGTGCTCCATCCAACGGGTCGCGCCGGGGCCTTTCCTGCCTCGCCCAAGGTGGCTGCGTGGCTGTTCTACGTGGTCTCCGCCATCGGAGACGGCAGCCGAGATGGCCTGCCGGACAGGACCCCCGTGGTCCTCGGCCACTGGGGCTACGACGTCTCCCGCAACGCCATGGGTAAGTTCATCGGCGAGATCACACCGATCGTGTTCGCATCCCTGGCCGCTGCTGATCCGCCCATCGACGCGCCCGCTGACTCGGGGCCCGGCATCGACGACCTGATCGACGTGTGGACCCATAGCCTCGTCAGCCGTACCGAATCCCCACAGAGGAATGCACAGTGACCCAGTCTCACCATGTTCCCCATCGAGCTGCGCTCGTGCGCGTGCTGGTTCCCATGTTCTCCACGGCCCGCGACGCCCACGTCCAGGCTGCCCATGGACGAGAGTCCCGGCGGCTGGCCATCACCCACGCCTGGGTGGCGATGGACGCCCAGGTAGGGCATCTGAGCGGCGCGACGGGAGCAGGGTCTCTTCCGGTGTTGCGGTTGATCTACGTGCCCGCCTGGGCGCTCGCACTGGGTAGAGACGCCCGGTGCTACCTGCAAGGCCGCGACCGCCGCTTGTTCCTGCGCGTGCAGGGCGTCGCCCCTCGCCCGGCGCTGGAGACTCTCTTGATCCTCGACGCGCGGGGAAACACCCTGCGCCGCGGGGATCTGCATCCTCTTCCGCCCGGATCGGGGGCGTTCGCGCTACGACACCTCAACGGCGAGGGGCGTCCGGAAGAGGGGCGCTCGTGGTGGGTGCGGGGGATCGAGCCCCAGGACGTCATGGGCGTGACTCCATCGTGCATGGACCTGGTCGGCGGATCCACCTTGGGCCGACTCGGAGTCTTCCGGTACCGCCCCGCCCCGCCGCGGCCCGTTGCCCAGCTCCGCCGCTTCATCGACCTTGCCGGCGCATACGAACGCGGCGACCCTGACGGCTTCCGCCGGTCCTTGCTCGAGTTCGTCACCCGCAAGACGCGTGGCGGGCGGCGACATCGAACGCTGTCCCAGATGGAAAACCTCTGGCTGTCCGCATTCGTCGCCGAGATCCGCCAGGTCGCGGGTCGGCGCGCGCGCGATTTTGGTTGTTCGGACCTGTTCGGCTACCCGTTCGCCATCCAGAACGCCACGGCGGTGTGATGGGTGGCTGAGCACCACGGGAGGTCTTCATGGAGTCGTTGACCTGGCGCCACGTCTGCTACGTAGTCGCCGTGGGTATCACCGCGGCGCCAGTGGTCGTCCTGTTCTCGCGCCTTCTGTTCGGCCGGTTCGTCGAGGGGACCTTCCGATCCGTCTGGGTCACGCGCACCGATGCCGCGGTCTCTGCCTTCGCCTGGGCCGGTGGCGTTCACGAGATGGCCCTCTCGATGCCCGGGGGCGCCGGCACTGCGAGCTGGGACGACTCGGTGGGCGGATCTGAAGATCTCGATCCAGTCCTGCTTCGCGCAGGTGTCCTACCCGAGCGCCTCGGTGCCCACCTCGACGACAGCTCGCGCTTCGGACTCGAGGAGGTGCTTCAGCAGCGGGGAGGCCCCCCCGTCGGCACGCGTGACTTCGGCTCGCACGTCCTCGATGCCATCCGGACCCCCCGCCGTGCTCGCTCCGCTCAACTCCCCCTGGCCCTAGAGCTCCGTGCCCTACGGCGGGATCGATGGCGGCTGTTCGGTCGCCAGGCCGGACGCAGGGACTGGATTGCCACTGGCCGCGTGGACTCCAGAGGAGGCAGCGCCGACGTTCGCGACGTGGCCCTCAAGGCCGTGCACACCGGTCTGTGGGGCCTTCGACAGGGTCTGTCCGAGGTGCGCTTCCTGTTCCCTGCGGGGAGCGAGACGCTCGTCACCCTGTCCCGTTCGGCGGGACACATCTCCGATGAGGTCCGCCAGGACCTCCGTATGCTGGGATCGGGAAAACCGGGGGCGGGCCTTTGCGTTCGCGTCGCCCAGGTCCGACGATGGCCGCGCCCTCGGTATCGGATGGACGTTTCGCTGGGTTCGACGGGTCGATGCCAGGTGCTGATGGCGCCCGTTGCGGGCCTGGCCGAGGCGGAGCGGGCGCTGTTCGGCCGGGGGAGTCCGCGTCAGCTGATGCTGTGGATGGCGCTGCTGGTGCTGTGCTTGGGGATGCCCGCTGAGTGGCGCTGCTTCGGCCTCGCCTCGTGGGATTCCGCGGTCCGTGAAGGTTCGATCAGGAAGGAACCCCTGGAGGCGTCCGCGGTGGGAACCGAGCCTCTGACCGCCGCGGCCAGCGGATCAGCGGTCGACGAACATGTTCCTGCGAGTACCACGCCGGAGACCAATATTGCCGTCGAGCCGTCCAACGCCAGCTTGCCTGATGTCGCTGTCTGCGACCGCGCGGGTTGTGGTTTCGAGGACGCAGGCCACGAGCCCATCGTGAAATGTCACGGCGACAGCGCCCTGTGTCGTCACGCGGTCAACTATCTGATCCACCAGGGCCAGGAGAAGCGAAAGTGGCGAATTCAGCGCCTCCATCTCGACCCGGAGCTCGGCTCGTTTCGCGGCCTCAACATCCGCGTGAACGGCACCCGAGGATGCCCTACGCCGGATGTGCAGCCAGTGTGCTGCGAGAGGGAGGCCGTGGAAGACCCGTTGCTCGCCGTGGAGCGCATTCTGGACGCGTGCATCCGGTATTGCGATGTCTGGGAACCGCAGTGGCTGCAGCAGGGGCGCGGACACGGGCCTCATGCGAACCTCTTGACGAGGCACCTTTCGGGAGACGCCCCCTTCTCCCCTCACCTTGACAAGGATTTCACCGCGGAGCTTGAATAGTGGATCGCGGCCTGACCAGGGACTGGGAAACCGCTGTCTCCGACGAAGGGAGGTGGCCGGTACGGGCGCGCACGAGGGGGAATCTGGGTGGCCCCTCTGTCGCGGAGGAGGTCATGGACTCTCGGCTCACCATCGCGCGTCAGAAGGAGATCTGCCTCCACTGGACCGCGGACAAGGCCCGGGCACGAAAGTGCCGTCTCGACGCACTGAGGCGGCACCTCGCTCGCTGGCGTGGCCTGGATGACGGCGAGCGTGACGAGGCCCTCCGCAAGCCTGCCTGGTCGTCGGTCAGTTCCACCAACTCGGAGCGCCGGTTCCGCCTCCAACTCGGCCTGACCAACAAGGGGTGTGCGTTCTGGCGCAAGACGGACGACAAGCTGGGTTGCCTCAACTGCGGCTACTTCTGGAGCGTGGTCCCCGACGGCATCGAGGTCACGGACGACCAGCTCATCGCACAGTTCGAGACGGGTCTCGACGAGGCGCACGATCGGATGACGAGGGGACAGCTACCAGCCTTCGACGTGGTGGAGATCCTCAACGACGGTTCGTTCTTCAACGACGAGGAGATCTCGTCCGCCCTGCGTCTGCAGATCTTCGACGCCATCGAGCGATATCCCCACGTCAGACGGGTGCTGGTGGAGTCCAGGCCAGAGTACTTCTCCCCGGAGAAGGTCACGGCAGTCCTGAGCAGACTCACCACCGGACAGAGCCTCGAGATCGCCGTTGGCCTCGAGACCAGCGATCCCTTCGTGCTCGCCAAGTGCGTGCGCAAGGGCTTCGACACCGAGGACTTCGAGCACGTGGTCGAGATGGTCGGAGCCTATTGCAGCCCCATCACGGGCGAGCCGCTTGCCGACCGCGTCGGTATCCTGGGATACGTCCTGGTCAAGCCGGCCTACCTGACCGAAGCCGAGGCCATCGACGACGCCATCGAGACCGTGGACTACATCCATCAGGTCGGCGTCGATCACGGCGTGACCACCCTGGCGAAGCTCGAGCCGTGCGTCGTGCCGACGGGGACCTTGCTGGAGGCCCTCTACCGCAGCAAGGACGAGCAAGGCCACCCTCGATACCAGCCGCCGTCCACCTGGACCGTCGCCGAGATCATCGCCCAGCTCTACGAAAAAGATCTCCAGCGCCACGTCAGGATCGGTGCCCGCGAAGACATGGATCTCTACCTGGAGATCTCCGCGGCCTACCGCGAGCATGGTCCCAAGGCCGGCATGCTCAGCCAGTACGACTTCGTCCTCTACGCTGCCATCCAGGAGTACAACGAGCACGGCGACATCTGCCGGCTGATGTTGGACATCGAGATGGCCATCGAGGAGGACCCCTGCTTCGCGGAGTGGAAGCAGTCGTTGGGGCTCACCCATCCCACGTTGCTGCGTCTTTACGAATCGCTGGCCGACCCGATCGCACGCAAAAGGCGCATCGAGGCCGATCGATACGAGGCCCGCGAAACGTTCATGCGCGGGTTGTTCCACAGCCTGGACCAGCTGGAGTACGGCCGGGATTTCCAGGAGCTCGCCCGGCAGGTCACCTTGGAAGAGGAGCCCGGGAACGGAACGCCGATCGATGGGGGCGCGGCCTCGCCCTCGGATTGTGCCCTTATCGAGATCTACGACAAGGTCCGTCGTTTGCTCGACGGCACACGCGGGGTGACCTCCTTCAGGCTCAACACCGCGGACACGGCGAAGCTCCACGATTCCCTGGGATTGCTCCGCTTGCACATCAAGATCGTGGTTGATTTCGGGGCCTTCCACCATCCCAACATCAGCTTGTGGCTGGGCATCCCGACCACACGGTACATCTCGGTGGACGACGATCCGTGAGAGGTCAACGCGCTGTGGGGGCGACCGCCCGAACGGAACGCGCACAGGGAACGAGGGAACCATGATCGAGGACCGGAGAAACAGGCCAAAAAAGACGCTGCGGCAGGTCCTCGAGGCCAAGAGCAAGAAGCTGTACGACAAGTTCATGGGGCAGGTGATCGACTATCCCCAGCTCCTGACCACCACGCACATCCGCAACTTCACCCCTCACGACTTCTCCCATTCGGAAAAGGTCGAGCAGATCGCCGACGCCATGCTCCCCGACTGGTTCATGGAACGGATGAACGAGCATGAGATCTACATCTTCCTCCAGGCGATCTACCTCCACGATATCGGCATGTCGGACCGCGCTGTCACCGAGTTCAGGGACGACATCGAGGAGATGTTCAAGGACGAGCTGAAGTTCGACAAGACCACGTCCGACGTGGACAAGCGGCGGCAGATCGAGGAGAAGGCGCGGGCCGTCCACGCGTCCCTCTCGCGCAAGTTCATCCTTCGCCACGGCACCTACTACAACCTCGAGCGGGCCCAGATGGCCATGGTCGCCTCCATCTGCCGGGCTCACTCCAACAAGAAGCTCCCCGGCAACAACACCATCCATACCTTCCGCAAGCTGCTCGAGGAGGCGCCGATTCAATCCGTAGGCGTGTTCTCGATCCACATCCACCTGCTCGCGGCGTTGCTGCGGCTGGCCGACGAGCTGGACGTGGACGCGGAGCGTGCCTCGATCCGCAGCATCCAGGGGATCGAGGAGATGCCGGCGGAGAACCGAACCGAATGGCTCAAACACTGGCTGATCCACGGGATCGAGTTCAATCCAGTGACCTGGGAGATCTTCCTGAGCGTGGCCGACGAGGACCTGGCCTCTGCCAGTGAGTGGGAACCCGCGAAACGGACGCATCTACGCCGGTTCAAGCTGCCCGAGGATGACCCGGGCAACGAGACGGAGACGCACCGAACGGATCTGCTGTTGCCCAAGGAGCGTATCGCGCGCAACAACAGCCACCTCACCGACGTCACCATCAAGATCCGCCGGACGCTGCAGGAGGTGACCCCGACGCTGCAGCGGCACGGGCTCATGTACGACTCCATCCGGTTCCGAGATCCGCTGGCCATGGAGGTGGAGAGACGGCTCCAGGAGTACTACGTGTCCCCGTACGTGGTCGCGAACATTCCGAGCCCGGATCCGACGAACATCAAGACTCCGATGCAGGACATCCTGGCCGGGATCGAGGAGTGCAAGATTTCCCCGGAGTACCGCGTGGCCAGCAACCTCGACGAGCGTTTGCAGAAACGCACTCGGTTCATCGAAAGCTACGTTCGAAACATCAAGAAGAAGGAATGCACGGATACGGGGAAGTGGTACGTGGACGCTGATCCGCTGTCGGGGGCGTGGAAGAAGGTCTCGGATCCCCTCGAGCAAGGCGCCGAAGCGCTCGTATCTGATTCAGGGAACGCGCCCACTGGCAGCGCTCGCTCGAAACTCGATCCGGAAACCCGTATCCGCCTCAGAAGCATCGAGACGGCCATCGAAACGCGTGCCTTGAACGCTGTCGACTCTCCGGAAGGCGCCACGTGCAACGAGTTCGAAATCTGGTTGGACGAGGTGATGTACCAGAAGTACTTCAAATCCCTGCAGAGGGACGCAAGAGAAGGTGAGGAGGAAGACGAGAAAGAAGACCAAGACGGCGCTGAGGCGGAAACGCAGACGCTGAGCCGCAGCTTCCCAATCAACGCGTTCGACGTCTTCGTTCCTGATACCAATGATTCGGCAAGCTCTTGTCTGGCCCAGTACAAGAAAGCAAGGTCCTGGTCGAAACTGGGAATCGACGGAAAATTCACCGACGAAGAGCGAGAAATACACCGCAGCGGCATGCTCCAGCTGGTAGCTGCAGTGAACCGACTGCGCGACGACTACGGCATACGACGCAGGCTCTACATCCTCCTGGACAAGCTCCAGGAACACATGTTCATCTCGGTGTTCTCCAAGCACTACCTCTGGCAGGTCCTCTCCGAAGTCCAGCTCGCCGGAACCCCAGCGGAGAAGGACGAACTCCAGGAGTCTTTCAGAGCTTCTTTGAAGACGTTGTCAGACGCTCTCAAGGACCACCCGCTGACCTTCCAACTGCACTGCTTCGACGGTCCGGTTCGCGGTGACTATTCGGTCCACTCCTCGGAGGTCCTGGTGATGCACGGGGGGACCGAGGCCATCGCGTCACGAGAGCAGGACGACATCTGCGCTTTCTACGTCAACGCCAAGGCCACGATCGACGACGAGCGATGCTACTGGATCACAGGGGTCGATGCCCACGGCGGGCTCGATGGCCAGACCCCGAACAAGAAGTACATCGAGATAGAATCCGTTCCCAACCTGCTGCGCAGGAGCAAATCGCGCAAGCTCCGGGACGTGGACGAGTCGGAAATCGACGATATCGACAAGATGGTCCGCGAGACCTTGGGGAAGCATCCTCTCGACAAGATCTGCGACGATGACAAGGAAACGTTCGAAAAAGAGATCAACCGAATCATCCAGCTGATCCTCGAGGGGAGCGGCGACGAGCAGGACCTGCGGGTACCTGGACCGCGCGCTGAACCCAAGACCAAGGGGGGTAAGTCGAAATGAGTCGTCTACTCCAGTTGTTGCAGATCTGGCCTAACGAAATCGGCAAGCTGGGCAAGTTCTCCTTGCTCAACTTCCTGATCATGTCGGGCCTGTTCCTGGCCAAGGCGACCCGCGACTCGCTGTTCTTCCGCTACGCGGGCGCGGACATGCTGCCGTTCATGTTCGTGATCAACGCCGTGAGTCTCACGGCATTGAGCATCTGGCTGTCCCGTGTGGAAGCAAGATTCCAGGTCAAGTGGTTGCTCGTCGTTGCCGTGGCGACGACGATGGTGCTCGGATCTGCTTTCGGAGTCGCCTTCGGACTGTTCGAGTTGGAGTCACTGC
Source organism: uncultured Rickettsiales bacterium (assembly GCA_964425605.1). Classification (GTDB taxonomy): domain Bacteria; phylum Myxococcota_A; class UBA796; order UBA9615; family CAYRNR01; genus CAYRNR01. The sequence goes on from CAYRNR010000007.1 coordinate 27,622, forward strand.
ACGTTGCCTGGTTCTTCGTGCTGTTCGTCCTGTGCGAGGCGGCTGTCTTCCTGTTGATCGTTCTGTACTGGTCGTTTACAGGCGCCTTCTTCCTGCCCAAGCACAGCGAACGGCTGTTCCCGAAGTTCGTGGGCAGCGGACACCTGGGAACCACGACGGGTGGTCTGCTGGCGTTGTTGCTCGCCCCGACCCTCGGCACGAGTGCCATGTTGTTGGTCTGGGGAGGCCTGCTCTTCTGCGGCTTGGTGGTCATCGCGTGGATCTGCAACTCGGTGAAGACGATCGAGAGTGAAGACGATCCCCTGCCCATGGCCGAGGGCCCGGCCGAGGATGAGGACGTCGGTTTTCTGGTTGGTTTCCAGACCATCTTCAAGTCTCGATACCTCAAGTTGTTCACGTTCGTCACGGTCTGCGCGTTTTTCCTGGGTAGCGTGTACGACTTTGCCCTGGCGGACACGGCTGCGGAGTTCTTCGGTGATGACCTGGATCGACAGACGGCCTGGCTCGGTGGCATCACCATCGGGTTCGGCGTCGCGGCCTTCTTCATCCAGTTCTTCGTCATCACCCGGTTGATCCGCTGGCTGAGCGTGGAGAAGGTCAACCTCTTCGCGCCCGGCCTGCTCGCCGTCGGCGCCATCGGTCTGTCCTGGTACAGCTTCGCTGCAGCGGCGATGGCTAGGTTCCTCTATTTGACCAACGAGTTCGTCTTCAACCAGACCCTGATCCAGTTCATCTACGCAGTCGTGCCGGACGACCAGCGCGAAAAGGCCCGGTACACCATCGAGGGCGGTGTCACGAACCTCTCGATCGGGCTGGCGGGGTTGTTCCTGCTCATCCCGGCGTACATGACGGACATGCCCCGTGCGTTCCTGGTCAACATCGCGTTGCTGCTCGGCATCGCCATGTTCGTCCTGTCCATCTTCCTGGGGCGGGAGTACCGCGACAACATCCTCGAAGGAGGGGAGAAGCGGGGTGCCGGGCATGCCGCTCGGTTGCGCCGCGCCGTCGTGTTCGACAGCGCCAACTCTCTGAAGGTGATCCAGCAGAGTCTCGATTCCAGTGAGGAGTCGCTGGTCCTCACGGCCGTCGACATTGTTCGAGATGCAGGTGAGTGCGGCAAGTTCGTGAACGAACTCGTTCGTCTCGCCTCCAAGGGCGATGCACCGCGTGTCCAGCAGGCCTCGATTCGGGCGCTGTCCGACGTCATCACTTTGGAAGAACTTCGCAATCTCAGGGAACAGACGACAGGCCGGCTCGGAGGATACGAGCCGGAAACCATCCACGCCCTTGGTTCCCTGTACATCCAGCTCGGATGTACGAAGGAGCTCGCGGAGGAGCTAGGCGGTCTCCTTGAGGTAGGCAGCGCGCGTGTGCGCGCAGCCGTGCTTCGCTTGCTCGTAGAATCCGGCGACATCGACGCGTGGGAGCCGGTGAGCCACGCTCTCGGTGCCATGATGGGGGAGGGCGCTTCCGCAGCGATGCGGGCCGAGGCAATCAAGGTGCTCGGTGAACTCCGGTCGACATCGCAGCTCGCCAAGATCGAGGCCGGGCTCGGCGAGGGCCAGCCCCTCTTGGTGAGACGAGAGGCCATCCGGGCCTTGGGGCTCGTGCGTCACGTGGACGACGCAGCTTCGCGCAAGGCCCTGGCCACCTTGCTGAGGTTGAGTGAAGACGGTGATCTCCTGAGTGCAGCGGAGGAATCGATCCGCCTGCTGTTGGCCCAGTCACCGAGCCTTGTCGGCGACCTCCTGTCGCGTGATCCCGAGCCGCGCCATCTGCCGATGATGCTCACTCTCTGTCCCACCGAAGAGGTGGACTCGTTCCTGCTTTCACGGCTCTCGCATGACGACAGCGATCGCGCTCAGGCTGCGTTCCGTGCGCTGGATACGCGGCACTGCCAGGATCTGTGCCACGTCGCCTTGCAGAGGAACAAGGCGCTGGAACAGTACAAGGACAGGGTTTTGCGGCGCGTATACGCGTTCCAGGTGTGTTCCAGAAGGCTCGATCTCGGGCAAGACGGCCCCTGGCATTTGCGCTGGATCGCGAGCGAAGCCAGGTATCGTTTCAGGCGGTCGTTGCGTGACTTCCTGGCGCTGGTCCGCATGCAGTGCGACTCCAGCATCCCGGGACTCGAGCCGGCTGATCTGGTCGAACAGCTCCAGAGCGACCACGCCATGGAGCGTGATCAGGCCATCAACTTGCTCGAGCGGCTGATTCCTGACCGCCAGCTCTACAACGAGCTTCAGGAGCTGTGCGACGCGGCCGACGTGGACAACGCCGGGGGAGATCGGGACTTCGAGCAGGGCGCCCGGAAGCTCGGCTCCCATCCTGGCGACAAGGTCGAGCAACAGCTCGCCTACTTGGAGCGCGAAGGGGACGAGTGGCTGGCGCAGATCATCGCTCGCACAATCCGCGAGAGGACGTCCGATCAGGATGATCCGCACATGGCCCGCACCGAGCTGTTCCTCCGGTGCAACCTGTTCCGGAACATGCCGGGCGAGGCCCTGCACGAACTCACGCGGGGGCTGAAGAGGGAAACATTCGAGGCGCCAGAAGTGATCCTGCGCAGCAACGAGGAGTCGGAGGCGCTCTTCGTGATCGAGGAGGGGCGCGTCGAGCTGTCGCGCCGGGGCGACCACCTCTTGACGAGGGAGACGGGGTCGACAGTGGGGGAATTCGAACTCCTGCAGGCGGAGGCTCCGAAGCGAGATTACGAGGCAAGCGCTCTGTCGGAGCGCGTCACCGGATACTGGCTGAGGCGGGAGGACTTGCTCGCGCTGCTCAGCCGCGACAGGGAGAGCGCAGGTGCTCTTCTGGAGAACTTGATCGGAAGACTCCGCCTGCTCAACGAATGGGCGTCCACGGCGAACACCGAGGAGTCGGAGAAGCTCAGCCAGTTCCAGGGCCATCTCATCGACACTGCTCGGAAGCTGGACAGCGCGTCCGAGAGACTCGAGATTCAACGGAAGTCCACCGAGGTGGAATTCAAGTGGCTCGTGGATTGTGACGAGCAGGCAATTAGCAAGCTCGACGGAGTGCAGAAGCTCGACCTCGAACAGTATTACATCATCTCCGAAGACGCCAAGGAGCTCAGGCTGCGGCGGGCGAACAACCTCACCACTGGCATGGAGAAGTGTTTCCTGACCATCAAGGGCGGCACTGGGGTGGCACGCGGCGAGATCGAGACCTTGGTACCGAGGCGCATGTTCGATGAGTGCCGGGTGCTACGGCTCAAGAGCATCATCCACAAGACCCGATACAAGATCCCGCATCAGGGCGTCGTATGGGAAGTCGATGTCTATGCGAAGGATTCACCCCTGCACGGTCTCGTAGTTGCCGAGGTGGAGCTGCCAGATGAGCAAACCAAGGTGAGCGATCCTCCGTTGATCAAGAAGCTCAAGGAGGTCACGGAGGACAGCCGCTACAAGAACAAGAACCTGGCCCTCAACGGGCGCATTCCGAAGTGAGGACGCCATGTGGGTACTGAGCCAGTTCGAGAAAATGGACATCCTGCGACGATGTCCGCCATTCAAGAACCTCCCCGCCGACACTCTTCGGTCCCTTGCGCAGCTGTGCAGGGAAGTGGAATACGCGGCAGGCCAGACGATCATGGTCGAGGATTCGCGCGCCACGAACCTCTTCGTGCTGGCACACGGCAGCCTCGTCGTCCGCACCGAGGGTCGCGAGGTGGCCCGATTGGGACCCACGGCTCTGTTGGGGGACATGGAGGCGCTGTCTCCGCCCAAGGCGCGCAAGTACATCGCGACCGTCGAGGTGGCCTCGACCCAGGTCCAGGGCCTGGAGATGCATCTCCGTCACCTCCGGAGTTCTCTGCAACGCCATCCCGATCTGGCGCTGTCCTTGATCTCCAACCTCTCCGCGCGTTGCATGGAGACCGGGGACCGGCTGGCGAGGATTCGCGGGCTGACGCAGCACGTCGAGAGATCGTTGGATGAATTCTCCAAATCACTCGTCGGAATGACCGAACTCGCCGAGGCCATGAAGAGCGCCAAGGGAATGAAGGAGCGACTCGAGCGCAAGTACAAAGTGAGCCTGGACACCGAGCAGTTCTCCAGCTGGACGGATTCGCAGGGAATCCAGGTGACGAGTCAGTTCGTCGAACAGGCCTACCTGCCCGTGGTCGATGACAGCGATGGCGAGCGGGATGATGTAGAGGTGCGCATCAGAAGGATCGGCGATGAGCACACCTTGACGATGTCCCGTAGGGGATCGGGTGCTGCGCGGCAGGAAGCCGAACTCGAACTCACCGACAAGCAGTACCAGACGCTGCTCCCCCTCGCGAAGGGCCATCCGATCCGGAAGACCCGGTACAAGCTCGAGTACGGAGGGCTGGACTGGAAGCTGGACGAGTTCTCGGAGGAGACGCAACTGGCGGGCCTGCAGCTGGCTGAGGTGGCCCTCCCACGAGAGGGAAGCAAGGTGCGGATGCCTCCCCTCTTCGTGGGTGACGAAGACAACGAGGTGACGGACGATCCCTCGTACAGGAACCTGTCTCTGGCGATGGACGGACGCCCGACGGGATAGTGGCGTCTTGGGAGTGCGCGGTGCACACATCGCCGCGCGTTCGAAGGGGAGATCAATGGCGAGCAAGTGGATTCTGTTTCACTCGATCACGGGCGGGGAACGCGCGTCGGTGTCCATGGCCAAGATCGGCTGGGAATTGGCCTCGCAAGGGAGGCGTGTGTGCCTGCTCGACCTGGACCTCGAGCATCGGCTGGTGCGGGACCTCTGTGCGCCTGTGCTGAAGGGCGCGCGGTGCCAGACGCTCGACGATCTGGATGTCTACACGGCGCCGGCTCCCGAGGAGATGGAGGATATCGATGGCGCGTTCTACCTGGCGTCGCCCTCCGGAGTTGGTGGTCCCTTCGATCCGGTGGTGTCCCTTCAAGGCGTGCGACCGCGGAAGGTGACGGATACTCTCGAGGAGTACCAGAGTGTTTTGAGGGGGTTCGAAGATCGCAAGCTGGACTACATCCTCATGGTGGCCGATTGTCGTCTCTTCGAGCCGGCAACCACCCTCGCTGACGCAATCATCCTGAGCGTGTCGCCGTCACCCACGCTGATCTCCAGAGTAGGTGATTGGCTGAGCAAGTCTGGTGGAAACGGCCCGCCCGTCGAATTCGTGCTCCTGGACCCCTTCCTCGTACCCAGGAGTGGAACTGTGGACCTAGGGGAGTTGAGTGAGTCAGAGCAGTATCTCAGCGCCGAAAAAAAGCTGACGGCGGGAACGCACCCATTCGAGGGTGAGCTGTTTCCGATTCCAGTGCCCCGGCATGCGTTGTTCCAGGAGCTCTTTTTGCTGGATCCCGAGAAAGATGATCCCGCGCTCGAAGTCTACAAGCACGCGGCTGACCGTATCGTGGCCACGAACGAATCTGATTTCTTGACCCAGATCGAGAAGGCCAAGGGAACGAAGGACACCAGCGAGCTGTTGCGCAAGCTCGAGGGGATGGCTCAGCAGTTCGAGCACAAACCGCAGTTCTTGCGGGAGTTGACGGACGCCCATCTCGCGCTCGATCGGCCCAGGCGCGCGCTCAAATCCCTCAAGGAGCACGCCTCGGCGCTGGGGGCGCAGGGCAAGAGGAATCCCTACGTGCTCCAGGTCCACGCCTGGGCCCTGGTGGAGCTGGCCAGGAAGGATGCGACGGGAGCCAAGGAGAATCTTCGGGATGCTCAGAAGCTGCTCGAAGAGAGCAAGACGAGGTTGAACTCCCCCGAGGGGAACATGCAGCTGGCCGATGTCTGCGTGATGCTGGCCCATGCGGACAGGTCCACTGCGCAGCGTTTCTTCCGCATGGCGCTGGACTGCCTCGAAGAGTCCCTGGCGGTCCTGGAGGAGCAATCGAACCGGCGAGACGAGCTGGCCGCCTGTCTCTACCGACTCGGGTACGTGTACAGTCAGCTGGCTCCTCGCGCACGAGGAGCTGACAGGGATGAGTACGTGAACCGGGCCATCGACAGCTTCGAAAAAGCCATCGACAAGCGCCGGGATCGTGACACGTACATGGCGCTGGGCCGCGAGCTGATGCAAAAGGGCGTGCGACTGAAGGGTGGCGACGCGATGAACACGCTCGAAGTCGCGCGCGAACGGCTCGAACAGGCCGATCGGATGACCCGCAGGCCCGACTTCGAGGCGGCGTACTGGCGGGGAATCTGTCTGATCGAGCTCTCCTGTCTGCAGGACTTCGAGAATGCGTTGCGCAGCCTCGAAGACGCCAGCCGGGTGCTCAACAACGCGTTGACCATCGAACAAGCATCGGTGGAAGCGTCGTTCTACTGCGGCGTCGCCACGTTCTTTGCCTGGCAGCTTCACCAGCAGCGATCCCGTAAATTGCACAGCGTCGATGAAGGAGATCTGCTCCAGGAACAGGCTCATCCAACCGACCTGGTCTTCGAGAGGGATGTCTTCTACCGAATGGAGCAGGCGATCGCTGCTCAGGAGACAAACGAAGATGCCTACTTCGACAAAAGTGAGATCGACGAGGCGGTGGAGGCTCTCGAGCTGTTCGTTCAAGCCCTCGAGGAACAGCTGAAATTCAAGGTGAGGCGTTTCCCTGGATGGTATCGGCAGCTCCAGAAGCACTTCCGGCAACACAAGGAACTCGCCAACTCCCCAGCGGAGCTCGAAAGCTTCAAGGAGTTGATCCAGGACGTAGCCGACCGCACAGCAGCGACGAGCTGACGAGAGGTAGTTACCGTGTACACGACATTCTTTTCTTTCAAAGGTGGCGTGGGCCGCACCACTTGCATGATGAACACCGCTCTTTGCCTGGCAAAGATGGGCAAGACCGTTGTCGGGATCGATCTCGACCTGGAAGCCCCGGGTGTGGACGTGTTCGAGCAGAGCCGCGTCGATCGCGAGGACAGGCCAGGCATGGTCGAACTGTGCAACCACTTCCGTGCGCACGACAGCTTTCCTCGTCCCGAAGACATGAAGGAATACGCGTACGAGGTCCGGCCTTCGAACGAGGAACTGGACATGCCCGTGTACCTCATTCGCGCGGGCATCCATGAAGACGACGGATACGGGGATGACGTCAGGCGGGCCAATCTGCTGGAGATGCTCGAACCAGGAGCCAGGGACGTGCCGAGGTTCGTGTCCAGGTTTCGTGAGGCCGTCAGGGCTACCTGGCGACCCGACTACGTGCTGCTGGACCTTCGCCCCGGCCTCACACCCATCTCCCTCAATGTCATGAAGTGGTTCGGTCAGGCCATCATCCTCGTGTTCAACATGAGTCCATGGAACATCGAAGGTGTGGTCACGGCGTACAAGGACTGCATCAAGTTCCCGCAGGAACTCCACGGCATGGGCAGGAACATTCGCTTGGTGATCTCGCCCGTCGCCCACTACACGAAGCGCTCCGAGCAGTACAAGCTCAAGAAGCGCGAGATACAGCGGCGCATGCAGCAGGCATTTGCTCGACACGGCCTTGGTAGCGAGCCGGTCAGTATCCCGTTCAACGAAGACCTAACAATGAAGGATACCCTGATCGTGGAGTTGGACTCGGACGACGACACGGCCCTCGCATACCAGCAGGCCGCATCCCTCGTCGTCGCCCAGAATCCGGAAGACGTGAGCAACAAGATCCGAATGGCGCTGGCCGCCGACAACAACGTGGAACGCCGCCAGGCCCTGGAAAAACTCGCCAACAGCCATCGCAACTCCTTCGAAGTCCGGTACGCATACGGAAAGTTCCTGCTGGAGGAAGGCCACCCGCTCGCAGAGGACGTTCTGCTCTCCGCCGCGGTACGAGCCAGAGAGGACATGGAGCAGAAGGCCAAGGATTCGCCGGCACGGCGCAACAAGAAAGGGACCTACGGGCATGCCGGCTGCGAGATCGAGTACGCGCGGGCTCTACTGAGTATTGGAAAAAAAGAGAAAGACGAACAGAAACTCCTGAAGAGCATCGAATCGTGCAAGCGGGCGCTGGCGATCAACGACAAGAAATTCGATGCGCATCGAATCTGGGCGCAGGCTTCCATCGCCATCGCTGGCCTGCAGGAGCAGGATTGCAAGGCGGACGATACCTGGAATTCTTGTGGCTATGCGACTGCGAAAGCTTGCGAGAATGCGCACCGCGATGGAGAGCAGGAAGGCCGTCTGAGACAACCGTGCCCGTACTGGCTCATGCAAGCCGACGAGCAGTACGAACACGCCATCAGCCTGGACGAGGACAACGCCGATCTCCTCTGCCTGCGGGGCCAGGTCCAGGATGTACTCGCGCGGTTCGAGGTTCGAAGTTCCAAGGAACAGGCCAACTTGGTCCGCAAGGCGAACAAGTACTACGAGACGTCGATACGCAAAAAGCACAACAATCCCGATGCGAACTATCGCCTGGGGCGGAACCTATATCGGCTGAGTCAGGAGAGGCTGGGAATTCAGCACATCGAGCAGGCTGCCGCGCAGGATCCGCATCATGCCGAAGCGCAATCCGAGGTTGGGAGGCGCTCGCTGATAGGTTCCATGACGGCACAGGATCGGGATTCGGTTCTCGAGCAGCTGGATGACGCATGCACCCGGTTCGAACAGGCCACGAACGAAAACAACCTGTCCAAGGCGTACTACTACTGGGGCCTGGCGCAGGTCGCTCGAGCTGCGTTCGTGAAGGAGCCACAGGAACAATGGGATGCCCTGGTGACGGCATGGTCACGCTTTGCCGAGGCCACCAGTATTCAGCGTGATTTCAAGGAGGCGTATTTCTACTGGGGGGTGTCCATGTTCCTGGCGGCCGCTGCGCGCCGGGATGAGTGGAAGGGCATGACGGCCGAGCACACGCGCCAGTCCTTCTACAAGCTGGAATGGGCCATCGCACTCCATTGGTGGGACGAGACCCAGGGTAGATTCTATTTTGATCCAGAAGAGATCGACGCCATCAACGAGTCCCCGTTCACGTATGCGATCTGCTTGGAGAAGATGCTCAAAATCGGAGAAGACATCGCGGGGTGGTGGCTGCGATTGTGGGAGCACCCGGATGCGCTCGAAGACGTCACCTGCAAGGAAGAGCACGAGCAGTACATCTACTCGGTGATCGAACGCTGCGTCGAGGGACTGGATAGCTGATCCGGGGAGACGCGAATGAAGACCCCCAGCGAGAACTTCGAAGTTGCCGTTCCTCGCTTCTCTGTTCCCGATCTGATTCTCGCCCGATATCCAGATCCGATCGCAGAAGGGTGTTCGGTGGTCCTGTCCTGCACCACCGCCGAGAGCCGTCTGGATGCTCTGTTGAGCATGAGCGAAGCGACGATCAAGGTCTTGGTCAGTGTTCTCCTCGGCGAGGCGAAAAGGAACAAGGCAGTCGATCTCGGGAAGTTCTACCTGGGAAAGAACCCGGCGTTCGGGAGATTCGCAGATCTGGTAGAGGATCTCCGAGAAACCCTCCCCTCGTCCCTAGTCCCGGACATCGGCAAGCCCCTGGGATCTTCTAGAGACCAGATCAAGATCTTCTGTCGAAGCTTCTCGTCGTTTTACACCCTGGTGATTCTCAAGAGCGAGGATGAGGACTCTTGGTTCAAGAGCTTCGGAAAGAAGCCCCCTCGTGGGGGCAAGGAAGAGATCACGAGCAAGGAGTTCTTCACGAATCTCGTGACATTGCGCAATCTACTGAGGCACCCGGACACGGAACGCGGGCCGCACAAGGTACGTTATAAGCCCGATTCGCGGTTCTTCACGTTGTTCCAGGCACAACTGGAAGTCGCTCTTTTTTCCTTCCTTGCCGAGTTGGAGTTCCTCTGGACGCATCGCGTTGCCACGATCAAGAGCACCGTGGAGGCCGACGGTCGCGTCAAGAAGATGGTCCTGGATGCATCGGTTGGCAAGCGGAGCAGACCTCTGACCACGCCCTTCCGCGACGACAAACCAAAGGTCAGGGTAGGCGAGACGTGGCTGACGCGAACCGACGGAACACCCTACGTCCGATTCCTGGACCCTCCGGCTATCCCCCGGCCAGGAGTGGACTCCATTCCCCGCAATCCATTCGGGGGCAAGACCATCGTCGTGGCCAGCAAGAGGCGGGCGAAAAAGCTGGCCACGTTTGGCCCGGACAGCATCGTGAAGGACCTGGGCAAGGCGATCGACGAATCCCGGGGAAACGACATCATCTGGCTCGCGCCTGGCGAGTTTGAGGTCTGTGCGAAGGTCCGGCATCGCCAGCTACACCTACGTTCGCTCGTACCCGGGGAGGCCATCGTTCGGCCCGCAAACGACGAACACCCTGCTCTCTGCGCAGGTTTCGATAGCGAAGTTCGTTTGACAGGAATTCACTTTCAAGACCGGAACACGAGGGTGTCCGCGCTCGTCGAGGCCGACAGGGCACGTGTCATCGCGGATGGGTGCACCTTCAGCAGCGCCAAAGTCGCCATCAAGCAGACCATGGGGCGTGGACGGTCCCAGGTGAGGCGTTGCACGTTCACCGAGAACACCACGGCCATCGACCTGTCGAAGCAGACGACACTGGCCGTGGGCCGTTGCACGTTCACCGGGAACGAGAGAGGGGTGGTCGTAGGAGACACGTCCTGTAGTGTTCAGATTCGCGGCAATACGTTCGAAGAGCATAGGAACAGCGCTCTGATTCTGGAACAGGGGAACGCTGGCCTGGTCGTCAGAGACAACCAATTCCAGTGTGGCGGCGGTGTGAGCATACAACTGGGCACGCCCTGCTCCGAGGAATGCACCTCACGTCTGCTCGACCAGAACACCTTCGACTCCCCCGACGCCATCCAGGTCATCCCCAAACCCAGCCGCTGAGAAACTCTCCACCTGCCATGGCCGAAGCTCCCACCAAACTCGGTACTTTCCGAGGCGTCTTCACGCCCTGCGTACTCATGATCCTCGGGGTCATCCTCTTCCTGAGGACGGGGTACGTCGTCGGTCATGCGGGCCTGTGGGGCATGCTGGTCATCCTGGCCATGGCCAAGCTCATCACGGTCACCACTACGTTCAGTCTACTGGCCATCGCGTCGAACCAGGAGGTTCGAGGCGGTGGGGTCTACTACATGATCTCCCGCGTTCTGGGGCCGGACTTCGGGGGAAGCATCGGCCTGACACTGTTCTTTGCGCAAGCGGTGAGTATCGCGTTCTTCGCCATAGGATTCGGCGAGGCGCTGGTGGATGTGGCTCTTCCCCTCGTGGGTCCGGCGGGATTGCCGTCGTGGTTCAGCGACGCGTTGATGACAGAACCACGGCTGCGGCAACTCGTGGCGGTGGTGTTGATACTGTTGCTGTTTGGTGTGGCGTACAGAGGTACGGACATCGCGACGAAGCTTCAGGTGGGCATTCTGGCGTTGATGGCCCTGTCGATAGGGAGCTTCCTCGTCGGGGGAATTCTGCAGTTCGACGCGAGTGCGCTGAAGGAGAACATGTCTCCACAGTTCACCGCCACAGTTGGTTTCTGGACTGCGTTCGCGATCTTTTTTCCCGCAGTGACAGGGATCACAGAGGGGGCTGATCTATCGGGCAAACTGAAGGATCCTGCCCGGACCCTCGCGCGGGGCATGCTGCTGGCGATCGGGGTCACTGCACTGGTGTACCTGGCCGAGATCGTGTTGCTCGCGGGAACGACCGACCGCACCGCGCTCGTCGCGGACCCCTTTGCGAGCCTGCAGCAGATGAGTTTTGTTCCCCTGCTGATCCTGGTGGGCGTCTTCGCGGCGACCACGAGCTCGGCGCTGTACGGATTCATCGGAGCGCCGCAGATCATGCAGGCGATGGGGCGTGACGGGATTCTCCCGTGGACGCGTTTCTTTGCCGTGGGTAGCTCCGATTCCGACGAGCCTCGGCGAGCCACGCTGCTGACCTTGGTCATCGCTCTGGCGTGCGTCCCTCTCGGCGACCTGAACCGGATCGCCGAGGTCATGTCCATGTTCTTCCTGATCGCCTATGGGCTGATCAACCTGTCGGCGTTCGTGGAGAGTCGCAGCGGGAATCCCAGCTTCCGTCCGCGGTTCAGGGCGTTCAGCTGGTGGCACGCTCTCGTCGGAGCGGTGGGGTGTGGATGGGCCATGCTGAAGATCGACGAGACAGGGGCACTCGTCGCTTTCCTGGGCGTGACGTTGTTGTACTTCTACTTGAGGGGGCGAAAAGACCAACCGGAGTGGGGGAATGCCAAGCGCGGTTACGTGTTCGCCCGAGTGCGTGAGCACTTGTTCTACCTGCGCGATGGTCACGCGGACGCCAAGAACTGGAAACCCATCGTCCTGGCGGTGAGCGAGGACCCCGTCAAGGATCGTCAGCTGATGAGAGTCGGTGCCTGCCTGGAGGGGGGCAAGGGGCTCTACTCCGTGGTGCGCTTGCTGGAGCAGGACGAGTCGCCCTACGAGACCACGCTGGGGCGGCGCGAGCACGCGATTCAGACCCTGAACAGCGCCATGCTGCAACAGAAGATCGATGGATTCCCCGAGGTCATCGCCGCGCCCAGCACGACCGAAGGCCTGTCCGCGTTGCTCCAGAGCTATTCCATCGGGCCCCTCCGACCCAATCTTCTTCTGCTGGGGATGCCCTCGCCGACGGCGACCCAACAGATGCGGCGATTCATGGAGCTGGCCAAACTCGCGGCCCACTTCAACATCAGTCTGGCCATCCTCAAGCCAGGAGCCGCCATTCGCAAGACGAAGCGAAAACGGGAGATCCACCTTTGGTGGCGAGGCGGTATCCAGAAGCGTTCGATGAGCCTGGACAACGGCAACCTGATGGCCATCCTGGCGCACATGATCAGCCTCGACCGCGAGTGGTCGAAGGCCAAGCCGCGCATCCTCCGCGTGGTCGACAGCGATCAGGAGGAGAGGGAAGCGCGCCAGAGCCTCGAGGAACTGAGAACTCGCTCACGCATCCAGGCCGAGCTGGGCACCGTGCGCCTCGACGGCAGCCCATACGACACCATCGTCGCTTCGTCCAGATCGGCCGACCTGGTCCTGCTGGGAATGAACGCCCGGTCACCCGAAGAGATCGAGGCGTTTCTCCCGGGTATCCAGGGCCTGCTCGAGAGGCTCCCCACGACATTGCTGATATGGTCGAATGGTGATGCGGATGCGCTGGTGTGAGGAGGAGACGATGACCGAGACTTCCGGGCGTGACCGCTCCCGCCCGCTGTTTCACTGGTACGTGGACAGCGCGTGGGGCAAGGAGCTGGTCTTGGCCCTGTACACCCGCCCCTGTCGGTACGCCCGCTGCACCTTCTGCTCCTTGCCGGACATGGCCGCCGGTGGAGAAGCTGTTATTGCTGGGGACATCGAACGCCAGGTCGACTACGTGCTGTCGTGTTACTCGGCGGAGCAGCTCGAGCAGCTGGCCAAGGTCTCCATCTACACCGCCAGTTCCACGCTGGACCAGGAGTGCCTACCGTCCCGGTCGTTGATGTACCTGACGCTGAAGATCTGTGATCTGCCCCAGCTGAAGATCATCTCCCTCGAGACGCGCGCGGAGTACGTGGAGGACTGGGAACTCCAGTTCCTCCGCCGCATCTTCCCGGACCACGTGGAGATCGAGGTGGGTGTTGGCTACGAGACTCACGATCCAGTCCTGCGCAACGAGGTGCTGGGCAAGGGGCTGACCCAGGAGGAGTTGCTGACGCTGCTGCGGCACCTCTCGGCCAACAGGATGCGCCTCAAGGCCTACCTGATGCTCAAGCCCCACTACTCCTTGAGCGAGGAGGAGGGTATCGCCGAGGCCGTCGCCGGCGTGGACGAGCTGGCGAGTCTCGGCGAGGAACACGGTGTGCCGGTGTCGATCCACCTCAACCCCACGTACATCGCCAAGGGGTGTCAGCTCACCGACGATCTGGTGGCCCACGGCTACGAGCCCCCGGAACTCACAAGCGTCATCGAGGTCGTCGGAGTCGCCGATCGTCGCGGGATACCCATCTACGTGGGGCTCGACGACGAGGGTATGGCCATCGAGGGGGGGACATTCGAGTCCCATGGCCTGGACCGAGTCGGCGCAGTGTCTGCGCTTCAGGCGTACAACCGGCATCAGGACTTCGCCAGGCTGGCGCGAGAATCGGGCTACACACCGAGGGACGCGAAGTAGCCTACCCTTCAAAGAACCTCACCCACCTCGCCCTGAACAGGCTCCCCTTGACCCGATACACGCACAACCGCGTGTCGTCGGTGCTCCTCTCCCGGCCGTTGTACACCGACACCTGCTCGATGGTGAGGAATCCGTCTCGCTCGCGGACGCGGGGCTCGTACCAGTCGTACGTGCCTCGGGTGGGCGGGTGGATGGGCATCCACCCGCGAATGCGGTCGGGGACGGTGAAGAACTCCTTGTCGCCCATGCGTGTTTGGGTGCCGCGGTGGGGGCGGAAGTCGGGGGCGGGGCCGAGGTCGCCGAGCTCGGGCAGCGCATAGAACAGCAGCCACGGGCGATCCCTGTAGCCACCGATCGTGAACGGCTCGATGGAGCGGTAGCCGATGCGGAACCACAGGGACAGCCCTTGGGTGCGGAAGCGGTGGTCCTCGACGGCGCGTCCGAGCAGGTCGTGCAGATCGTCGTCGAGGGGAGCGTCCGCGGCGATCTCCAGAAGTCGATCGATGGCCGCGGTTCGGTTGTCGGCGTGGATGAGCTCCTCGACTTGTCGGGTGTCGTTCGGGTCCATGGCGTCTCCTGGCGCAGTTGCGGGTACGTGTGCCCCTTCTTTGGAGACGCGATGTGGATGAGGTTCTGACGTCCTGGAGGACAAGAGCGGCAGTCAGAAAGAAACGGCGCAGCCGTCTTCGGTTTCGTCCGGGCAGAGCTCCGTGACGCGAATCCGGGAGGCTGCATGCCGAGTCTGTACTACCGCACCAGCGACGGAAAGGCGGACTACGACTTCTCCTTCGAGCAGCAGCGCGAGGGAGATTGGCTGGTGTTCATCGAGGACCAGCCCAGCTACCAGGGCCGCTACAGGGGTTGTCTCCCCACCCATCGTCTCATGCTCGGCGACCGCTACTACGTGTGCTGGACCACACGTCTGGCGACCCTCGACGAGGCCAGGCAGGTGGCGGCCCTGTGGGCGGACAAAACCCAGGAGTACATCCGCACCGGCAGGCGGTTTTGAAAATGTGTGTCAGCAGCGCTCGGAGGCGACGTCTACGAGGGCGAACGGGGCGGATGAACCGCACCGACCACACCAGGGAGCTCACCATGACCTGCATCGCGCACACCCCCTTCACCCCGGCCCGCGGCGGCGACGAGATTCCCGCCGGAACCTTCCACGGTGGCGACGAGATTCCCGCTGGAACCTTCCACGGTGGCGACGAGATCCCCGCCGGGACCTTCCACGGCGGCGACGAGATCCCCGCGGGCACGTTCCATGGCGGCTAGCGCTCGCCGTGGACAGGCCGTCCCGTCTGGCCGGTGCGACCTCGCAGCGGATGGGGCTCGGAGAGGTCCGCGAGACGCCACCGGAGAAGAAAGTGTGTCAGCAACCGAGGGACGGTTCGTCTAGCGCGGTGTACGGGGCGGACGGGCCGCACCGTCAAACAGTCCCTGGAGACCCCAGGGCCCGGCGCCAACCACCGGAAACAACACGGAGCTCACCATGAACAGCATCGCATCCACGCCCTTCATCCCAGCCCACGGTGGCGATGAGATCCCCGCCGGAACATTTCATGGCGGTGACGAGATCCCTGCCGGGACCTTTCACTGCTGAGGAGGCTGCCATGCCCAGCATGTTCTACCGCACGAAGGACGGCCGCGCGGACTACCAGTTCTCCTTCGAGCAGTCGGGGGGGGATTGGAAGGCGTTCATCGTGTCGCAGCCGAGCTATCGCGGCCGGCCCACGGGCTGTCATCCCACCCACCGGCTGACGCAGAACGGGCGTCACTACGTGTGCTGGACGAATCCGTTGCGCAGCCTCGAGGAGGCCAAGCAGGTCGCGGCGCTGTGGGCCGACGAGACCCAGAAGTACATCCGGACCGGGAAGCAATTCGGGGGCCGCGGGAGTTGAGGGCGAACACAAGCACGCGCGCGCGTGGGAGGCGAGATCCATGGGTAGACGTGGACGGAAGAGGCGTCGGCAGCGATCGTGGGAGAACCAGGCCCCGGCCGTGGAGTCGCGGCCGCCGGTGCCCACGAGCTTTCGGATCACCGAAGAAGTGCTGCAGGCCATTCGGGAGACGATCGGCTCGCGCCCGGCCGAGAACGGCGGCGCCCTGGGCGGTGATCCCGAAGATGGCGTGGTCCGCCACTTCCACTTCGACGAGGGATCGGCCCGAACCCGTGCGACCTACAGCCCGGAGGTGGGGCAGCTCAATCGCCTGTTCAAGGAGGACTGGAACCCGCGAGGTATCCGGCTGATGGGGTTCGTGCATAGCCACCCCGGTGGCTTCGGCCGGCCGTCCATGGGCGACGAAGTGTACGCGACCGACATCCTCGGTGCGGTCGAGGACATGGGCTACCTGATGCTGCCGATCGTGATGACGGAGCCAGATACTGGGCGGTTCGAGCTGCGGCCCCACGTGGCCGTGCCGGCGCGCCGCGGTGTCGAGATCCGCCCGCTGGAGCTCGAGGTGGTCTCGGAGGACGCCGTGGCTTCCACGGAGCCCACCGAGGCCGTGGAGTCCGAGGGCTTGGACCTGGATCCGACCGCCCTGGCCGCCCACCTGGAGTCCATCCGCTTGCGCAACAGGATTCTCGCGAACGACCTGTGGCTGTGCGGCCCCGACCAGGGGCTCGCGCGTCTACGTCAGGAAGCGGCGCTCTGCGCGTCTGATCCCGTGGAAACGCCGGAAACCACCCCGGACGAGGAGCCCTGCCATGAGAGCCTTTTCCTATCCTTCGTTGACCGACGACTTCCCCCGGCCGTTCCCCCGCCCTTTCACTGGGGACCGTTCCACCCACGACAGACGCCCGACTCTGCTCGGGATGACGCATAGCGTCCTCGCCGAGATTCGCGCGTCCATCGGAGCGCGTCCAGCAGAGAGCGGCGGCGTCCTCGGGATACGTGGAGACGGTCAGGTGGTCGGCTACTTCCACTTCGACGCCGTGTCCGTGAACACGCCGGGCAGCTACAGCCCCAACAGCGAGAGCCTCAACCACCTCTTCCGTAATCACTGGAATCCCTGCGACATCCGCGTCGCCGGGTTCGTGCACAGCCACCCGTCCTGGCTGCGCCACCCCACGCGCGGGGACGAGATGTACGCCGAGCGCATCCTCGACGCCATCCCTGATCTGGACCACCTCTTCCTGCCCATCGTGATCCCGGCGGCGTTCACCCGGCCGTTCGAGGTGATCCCCCACGTGGCCGTGAGGGGGACGCGTGGCATCGAGATCTACGAGGTGCCCCTCGCGACCTACGACAACGCCGTTGTCGAGGATCTGTGCGAGCCCGCAGCCGCGTCCGTCGAGGAGCGGGCCGAGGTCGAGACTGCCGACGAGCCGGGCGAGGAGCCGCCGTCCAGGGTCGACCAGTCCCGGATCTTCGCCCGTGTGGAGGATGCCTACGACCTCGACGCGTTGCGACGAAGCCGCGTCATCGCCATCGGCGCGGGTGGCGCGGCCCAGTTCCTCGAGGACCTGGCTCGAAGCGGCGTGGAGGAGTTCGTGCTCGTGGACCGCGACACCGTGTCCGAGACCAACATCGCGACGCAGCAGACCTACCTGCGCGACGTCGGCCGCGCCAAGGTGACCTGCATCGGCGAGCGCCTGCTGGACATCAACCCCGAGGTGCGCGTGTTCACGGTGACGAGGTTCATCGAGGACGTGGACGACGAGGAGTTCGCGTCGTGGCTCGGGCCGATGGACGGCGGCGAGCCGCCGTCGCAGACCCTACTGTGCGGCTTCACGGACAGTTTTCCCGCCCAGGCGCGCGTCAACCGACTCGCCCTGCAGTTCGCCGTGCCCAGCCTCAGCGCCCAGGTTTACTACCAGGGCCGCGGCGCAGAGCTCTCATTCACTCATCCGGACGTGACCCCCGCGTGCCACCGCTGCGCGCTGCGGTCGCGGTACGAGGCCTACACGGAGCAGGAGTTCGAGAACGACGTGACATCCAACGGCACGCCCATCTTCGCCACAGGTCGCCTCAACGCCCTCAAGGGCTTCTTGGCCTTGGCGTTGCTGCAGCACGGCTCGGATCACGCGCGCTGGGGAGGGCTGGCCGCTCGGATCGGCGACCGAAACCTGGTGCAGATCCGCATGGATCCCGACCTGTCAGAAACGCTGGGTTTAACCGTCTTCGATCGCGTGTTCGGCGAGGGCGACACCGATCGCATCCTGTTCGACGAGGTCGTGTGGTTGCCCCAGCTGCCGGACAACGAGGCCAGCGGTTTTACCACCTGTCCGGACTGCGGTGGGACCGGGAACCTCAGGTCGGCGGCCGGGTCCTTCGCGGACACGCGGCCCATGCGAGAGGAGTATCCGGGATGAGGAATTTCTGCCACGGCACGGACCAGGCCTTCCGCGACCTCGAACAGCGGGCCGTAAACGGCTGCGTCACGTTCCACGGCTGCGAGCTGCCGCCGGGCTGTACTCCCCCCCGTGCTTCGGTGGGATTCGAGGTGGACGGCGCCACGGGGCTGGCTCGCCTGCTGGTCCAGCGGGGTGTCCAGTACGAAGGCGTCGACGAGGACCTGCGGGGATGGACGGCCAGCGGTGCGCTGAACTTCCGGTCGTTCGCCGATCTGCGTCGCTGGATCTGCTCGGATTTGAGCATCTACTTCGCCCGTCCGGTTCCCACCGCGGCGGCGCCGTCCGAGCAGGTCGCCACCCCGAGGCACCAGCCCATCGAGACGATCTGTGATCTCTCGCAGGTCCAGGTGGACGGCCGCTCGTCCAACGGCGCCTTCTTCATCGACGAGGCCGCTCTCTTCGAGCAGCTCGCGTCGCGCGTGCGTGGCCAGGATCCCGCTCTGCGGCACATCTCGGGGGGAATCGCGCGCCATCTGGCCAAGGTGAACCCTGGCCGCCCCGCCACGATGTTCGCCATCGGACCCTCGGGTGTCGGCAAGACCCTTACCGCCGAGGTGCTGCCCGAGGCCCTGCAGGCCGTGATGGCCGAGGGTGACTCCTGCGGCTACCTCCGCCTCGACATGAACGAGTACAAGGAGGCGAGCCGTGTCAGCCAGCTCCTCGGCGCCCCCCAGAGCTACGTCGGCTACGGCGAGGGCGCGCAGCTCGTCGATGCCCTGGCGGCCAACCCACGTACGATCGTGTTGTTCGACGAGATCGAGAAGGCCCACCCGGACATCCTCCAGATCCTGATGAGCCCCATGGACGCTGGACGCCTCTCCTCTGCGGCTCGCGTGGGGGACAGCCGCGCCCTGGACGTGCGGCAGGCGATCTTCATCTTCACCAGCAACCTCAAGGCCACGGATGTGCTCGGGGAGCTGCAGGATCGCGACGCCTTCGACGACACGGACAGCGTGAACGAAGTGGCCCGTCGTCACCTCGAGGCAGCCGGCATGAAGACCGAGCTCGTCGGCCGGATCAACACCTTCCTCCCCTACCGCCCCCTCGGCCCGGAGCACCAGGTCGAACTCGTGGCCATGTCCATCAACCGCGTCGCCCGCGAGTACGGCATCCAGCTCGGCCGCATCGAGCCCAGCGTGGTCTCGGCCCTGCTCCCACGCGTCCAGGCTGGCAGCTTCGGTGTTCGCCCGGCCGAGTACGCGGTGGAGACGGCGCTGGGGAGCGCCTTCGCGCGAGCTGCGGCGACGGGCGCCAGTGAGTCGATGGTGTTGTCGGGGACGGAGGAGTTTCGGTGTCTACCGATGAAGGACGCGCACTAGCGACAGAAATCCTACAACCCTGCCCAGCCTACGGTCGGTCCCTCTCGCCCTCCCGCTCCTCCAGCCGCACCTCGAACAGCCCATTCTCGTCAGTCCGGCTGACCAGCGTGAGCACCCGGTGAGAGGCGTCCACGGTCACCGTGACCTCGCCCGTGGTCTCGTCTTGGCCGATCCAGACCCGATCTTCGGCCACGTCGTCGGGATAGGCCTGGGCGACGAGCTCCTGGGCGGCGAACAGCTTCCAGCTGTCGCGGCTCTCCTCGGCAGGCGGAGGGGGCTGGAGGGCCCGGTCGCTGCCGCCGGTGCCGGCGATGTCCAGGAGTACGCCGAACCGCTCCCGGTCCAGGGGGATTGGAAGCGCGGCGAGCACTCGCCGCAGAAAGCCGGCCGCCGGGGCGAGTAGCTTGCTGGAGCCGGACAGGATCTGGTCCCAGGCTGCCAGTTCGGCGTCGTGCCACAGGGAGCGTGCCAGGAGTTCGCCGCGGACGGGCCAGAGCGCCTCCAGGGCGACCATCTGGAAGCCGGCGTCGAGGCGGCGAACGAGCAGTAGCAGGAGCTCTTCCTCGAGGTGCTCTTCGGTCTGCTCGCCCAGTGTGGTCTCGGCGTCCTCGGCCGTGGGGAGGCGAGGAGGGGACCACGGCGCTGAACCGGGTTCCATGGCCGTGGAGAGTGCCTCGGCGACCACGGGTGGACCGAGGCCGGGGAAGAGCAGCTGGATGGTCCGGTCCGAGGACGGTCGGTAGCTCCCGGAGACGAGGTCTGCGGGGCGTCCGAGGCGGGCGCGAACCCTCGGCCACAGCAGGCTCTGGTAGGCCCTCGCGGCATCGCCCTCGGCCAGCAGGGCGAGCTGGCCCGCCTGGATGGCCAGCGCGGCCCCGGGGAGGCGGTCCGGGGCCGTGGCGGTCTCGATGGGCTGCAGGGCCAGCTCCTGCTCGATGTCGCGCAGCAACGCGCGCTCGAAGGCGTCTCGGTCGGGGGTCATGGCCTGTTCCGTTCTGTCCGTGGGCGAACCACGAGCTCCTACCCCTACAAGCCGCTGGCCGGCGTCAGATTGCGCGCGGGGAGAAATATCGGATCGAGGCCAGGATAGCGATGTTGCAGGTGTCCGGTTCGAGATCGAAATGTAGCAGGGCCTCCTCTCTGCCGTCCTCGTCGCTCTGGAGGAGAGCCGGTCCATGGACGAGACCGTTGCCGGCTTCGCGTGCCCAGAGCCAGGTCCTCCACAACGTGCGCTTGCGTGCCTGGAGGCGATGCAAGCTGCCCGCGGTGAGGGGATCCCGGTCCGTCCCCAGCGGATCGTTCCGAAGCCCCAGCGCGTCGAGCGCCGAGGCCGATACTGCGACGGGCAGCATGGGCTCGAGGGGAAGGAAGGCGCCGGACGGAGCCTCGGGGTGCAGGTCGACCAGTTCGCTCTTGGTCCTCGAGACGGCGGCCCCGTGGATGCCCAGCTCCTCGGCCACCTGCTTGCCCGTGGCCCCCGAAGCGTGGCGAATCGACGCGTACAGGTAGCGCAGGGACAGACCCTTCAGCCTGGACGGGAGTGGCCCGGGCCCACCCCGGTAGTGGAACCACGACCTGCCGAGCAGGATCGGATCGTGGCCTGTGAACGACGCATCCGGTGTGTCGGCCTCCTGGACGGTCGTGGTGCGCTCGGTGGCAGCCCTCCTCCGTGCCGCTCGCAACGCACTGCGTGCCCCCAGGGCCAGCCCTATCTCGATATAGGCCGGGCCCGTGATGCGGAAATCGGGGTTGTCGCAGAATCGCTCGAGGGTCCGTAGCACGAAGTCCTGGACGACGTCGTCCAGGTCGATCAGGGCGCTGTCGTCGCCGAGGCAGGCCGAACCCCCGGGCTCGAAGTCCACGTGGACACGAACCCGGTTGCCCTCGCCTCGAAACGGCGCGGTGAACACAGCCCGACGCCCGTTTCCACGTGCCCGCTGGACCACGGCATCGACGAACCGGCACAGGGCCTCGGCCAAGGCGCCGTAGTGGCGGCCATCGGGGTGGCCACGCCAGGCCCGCCACGAGCGGTCCAGGCGCTCCAGCGCGTCGGCGACACGATCACCCACGGAGCCAGTCCACGTGCCGGAGGTGGGGGAACACCGAATGCGGACCGTCGACCCACTCGGTGATCCGCACGCGACACGGCGTTTCGTCCCCCTGGTAGCGGTGGTTGCGGTCGAGCCTCACCTTCCAGTTGCGGGTTGCACCAGAAGGCAGAGCGACGGCGGCCAGATATCCATCGTAGTACCCCAGCTTTGCGGGCCTCACGGCTCTGGCCGTGAACTCGGTGCCCACGGGATAGTCGTCGCGGATGTCCATTATCCTGCCGCCGTCCAGCCAGCGGTCGATGCGCAGGTCGGGTCTCTTCCGCTTCTTCGCGCGATCGTCCCAGGCCACCCTGAAGATTCCCTTGCGGCCCTTCACCGCCTCCTTGCGGATCGTCGCCTCGGTCAGGCTGCGGAACACGTGCCAGCTGTGCTTCGAGCCGTCCTCGAGTCGAACGGTGACGTGGAAGCCCCGGTCCCGACCCTGCCGCGCGACGGCCTCCACGATGCCTGTCACCTTGGTGCCGTTGGGTGCGAGCTTGTGAAGCGGCACGCGCGGCTTGGGAGGCGGCGGCGTGGGCGTGGGCGGCTTCGGCGCGCCCTTGACGAACCTAGCCCAGAGGAAGCCGGAGTCCTTGTCCTGCGTGATCTCGACCTGCAGTCTCTGCCGGGGCTGGATGACCGTTTTCTTGGACGGCCTCTCCAGGCCGAACCGCTTGCCGTCGGCCAGCTCGACGATCACGTTGGGTTGCCTGTCCCCCGACGCCGCCACGTGGTGGATCACTCGCGCCTCGTGCCTCGTCTTGATCAGCTTCTTGTGGACCCGGGCCTGCTCGAGGATCTGCGGATCGGTCCTCACCTGGATGTCGCTGGTCACCTCGGGTAGGCCAGCCAGGTCAGCGCCCGTCGCGAAGACCCGACGGGCGTACTGCAGCAAAGCCCGCTCGAGCGCGCCAGAAAGGTGGTGCGCCAGCTGTGAGGGGCTCTGCTCCAGCGTGGGGCCAGCGCCGTCGAACCACGTCGGATCGAGCCACACGATGTGACGCAGGGGGATGTCCCTGTTGGACCAGCTGTACCCTTCGACGGCCGCGAAGTAGCGGAGAGCAGCCTTGTGGCCGTTGCGGTGAGGCACCCCGGCTGCAGCGGGCGACCACACGGTTTCCTCATGGGGCTTCCAGGTGCCTGCACGATCGGCCCACGGTTCCACGCGTTGTCCCGTGAGCCGAAAGAGCGAATCGGGCACGGCCGCCGCGTAGAGGTAACGGACCTTGTCGAGCTTCTCGAAACAGATGTCGCGCCACAGCTCGCCCTTGTCCTCCAGCGGGAGAAAGGCGCTCATCAGACCCCCCTCGGCGTCGGGGCCGATCCCCACCCTCCGCCGGACCTGTTCGAGGGCGCTGTGGGACAAGCCGTGGTCGCGCGCCCATCGGGCGCGCTTGTCTCGGGATTGGGATGCCCAGCACTGCCAGATCTGGAGGTACAGCTCCAGGTCGTCCAGCGCCTTGCCGTAGACCTGGCGTTGCCGCGTCAGCACGTCCGCGCTCCAGAACGGGTTGAGCCAGGGCGATTCGTCCCCCGGCCCGGATCGGTCGGGAGCCTGGGGGTCGGCGTTGCCGTCGGGGGTCTCACCGGCCGCCTGATCGTCGTACACGCCTCCCGAGTCGGGATCCCACAGGGCCAGCCGCTTGCGCATCTTGCCCCGCTTGCGGTCGGGTAGGTCCAGGAACGCCAGGAAGACCGCCATCTCCCACAGGCAGGCGAAACGATCGGCCTCGATCAGCAGCGGACCATAGTGGAACCGATCCACGCGCAGGTTTCGCAGCTCGTCTCCGCGCTGGGTCAGGTCACCTTCTCCGTCGAGCGCACCCACGCTCTCCAGCTCGCCGCGGGCCCTGCGCAGCTCCTCGGCCGGGGGCGGCTCCATCAGCGCGCCCTCCTTCAGTGTGTAGTCGGGCGGCAGCCCGGCCGCGGCCATCAGCAGCAGCACGGGTTCTGCGTTGGACCGAGCGATCTCCGGGGTGGTGTAGGCCGGATGCCGGGTCAGCTCCTCGCGGGTGTACAGCCGATAGGCTTCACCCGGCTCCTTGCGGCCGACGCGGCCGACGCGCTGGCGGCAGCCGGCCACGCTGTGGAGGATGGTCGGCAGGTTGGTCTCGCGCTTGCGGGCGTCGAAGTAGCTCTCGCAGATCAGCCCCGTGTCGATCACCTGCACGAGGCCGTCGAGGGTCAGCGAGGTCTCGGCGAGGTTCGTGGCCAGGACGATACGACGCGGATTGTCCTTGGTTTCGGTGTCCCGGGTCACCGCCTGCTTCTCGGCTGCGGTCGCGTTGCGGAAGAAGCGGTGGAGCTCGTTCTTGCCGGGCAGGCTCTTCAGACGCTTCTTGAGGAGTCTGACACAGACCTCGATGTCCCGAGCGGCGGGGAAGAAGACGATGATGTGGCCGCGCCGCCCGGGCTCGCGCATCTCCTTCCACGGGACGTTCCCGGCGCCGCGGCGCTCCCAACGCGCGTGTCTGTGGGCGCTCTCCACCTCATCACGGGCACACAGGCGCTCGATCTGGTCCACCACGGCGTGGATGATCCGCTCGCGGGCAGCCCATTTGACCGGCGTGGGATCTCCCGGGGCCGGCTCGTCGAGCTTGCCGCGGATCGACTCCTCGGGCGGCTGGCTCTTTCCCGGTCCGATGCTTCGTTCACGGCGGCTGGATTCGGCCAGTGTGTCCAGCGCCTTGTGCCAGATCGGATCGTCCCCCTCTCGCTGCAACCCCCGAAGCGTGTCGTCGTCCATCACGCCCTGGAACACCAGCGTCTCGAACTGAGGGTAGTGCCTGAGTCGATCGCCCAGCGACGCGTGGCGGCAGACCGGCGCTGGCTCGATCCTGAGCTCCTCGGCCTCCTTCACGCCCACCTCGGTCCAGCGGCCCGGTGGAGACGGGCAGTGCGCAACGGCCTCGTCGGCGAAGACGTCGAGGATCGGGTAGGTGAAACCCTTGCCTTCGTGAACCCTGACGTTCTTCGGGCCGAAGAAGTTGGCGAAGCGAGCCGCGTCCACCGTGGCGCTGGCGATGAGCAGCTGCAGCTGCGGGTAGTGGGGGAGCTGCTCGCGCAGCAGCGCCAGGATCGTGTCGATGTTGACGCTGCGTTCGTGGGCCTCGTCGATCATCACCACGCTGTAGCGCCCGACCGCGCCCGTGAGGAGTTCGTTTCGCAGCGTCCCGTCGGTCATGAAGATCAGGCGGTTGGCCGCATCCACCTGGGTGCGACCGACCCCCGAGTGCCGATAGCCGATGGCCAGTCCCGGGCCGACAACGGCGCCGTCTTCTGGAGGGCGACCGTAGTACAGCTGGCCGATGAACGACGCAGGGCCCTCGACCGCAGGGATGCGCGGCTGGGTCACGCAGATGGGGCCTCGCCGGGTCAAATCATCGCAGCACAGCATCTGAAGCGGTAGCCAGGTGGACTTCCCCGATCCGGTGGGCCCGACCACCACGTGGACCTGATGGCGCGTGTCCAGAAGCCCGGCCAGCACGTCCGGCACGATCTCGTTGATGGGGAAGCGTTTCTCGCGATCCCCGATGTCCAGCTCCTCGAACTCGATGTCCACGGGCTCGGGGCGAGGGCGGTCGTAGTACGCCAACCCGCCCGAACCGTCGGTTCGAACCTGCACCACCTCCACGTGGGAGCACCCCAGCTTGGCGTACTCGCGGCGGTGTACTGCGCGGTGATCCGGACAGCGCTCGGGCGGACTGAGCCCGGCGCGGCGATCTCGGGCGGCCGCCTCGCCGCCGTAGGTGAACCGCTTGCCACAGTCCTTGCAGGCGATCAGCTGGACTTCAGACATCGGCTACCCCCATGGCTCCAGGACATCGAACCGGCTCTGCTTCTCCAGCCTGTCCAGTACGAATCGCAGGTGTTCGAAGCGCGCGACCAGCGTGTCGTGCTCCTCGCTGAACATCGGCCGCTCGGGCCGCCAGCGCAGCTTGAATCCCCCCTCCGGCTGCTCCACCTTTGCGAAAAAATCCGGGTAGGTCCGCACCAGCTTGTTGACCTGCTTTCGCCGGCGCTCTGCCTCGTCGCCCCGGAAGAACCAGTCCGCCGGCCGAAACACCTTGGGGACGATCCACAGTGGTGGCATCCGCTGGGCGGCGCGTTCGAGGCTCACCTCGACCACAGCGCGGTAGAACCCGAGTACCAGGGGCTCCAGCCCGGTCTGGAAGATGTCGAGAACACCTCCGCTCGCCCACGTGTCGTCCGTCAGGACCGCGCGGCCACGGATGAACGCCTCCTCCTCCTGCTCGGCATAGCTCTCCAGCGTGTCCACCTCCTTGCTGCGCAACAGATAGAAGTCCACGTGTGCGTCGAGGCCAGGGTGCCTTCCGCTGTTGAGGCCGATACGTGTCCTGCGGACCTTGCTGTCGACCGGCGGAGGGGCCGGTCGGCACCGCAAGGGGAAGGGGGCGCCGAGGGAGCCGTCGTTGTAGGCGATGGCGAGCCGCTGGCACGTGGAGGCGGAGCATCCGGCCCGGTGCACCTCGGGGTGGAGGCCCCGGACCAGCCATGCGTGGCGGAAACGGCTGGCGCTGAGGGGCTTGCTCTCCCGCAGCGCCGTGGCGACTTCCTGGCCGAAGCTGGGCGTCGCCGGCTTGTTTCTCGGCGAGGTCATCGGACCCCCTCTGCACCCATCGGGGTGACCATCTCGACGACGCCGCAATGCTGCTCGGCCAGCTTCGCGAATGCGCCTGCGCGAATACGGGCGGTGGGGTGATCGACGCGCGAAGTGGCCCTTGCGCGATCCGCCAGGCTTCCGGGCGGATGCAGGAACGGGACGAACGGTGACGGCACGGGTTTGCCCGGTTGGACCTGTGGAACGAGCAGACGCAGCACTTCGAGCCAGCCTTCGAGGTGGACTGCCGGGATCGGCTTCGGTTTCGCTGTACCCTCGAGCATCAAGGCATCCGAAACGGCATAGGCCTTGTCGGTCCACCGCCGTAGCCGATCGCGCTCCACCTTACGCTGCACCCGCTTGGAGACCCGCCGGGAGATGGCCGTCAGCTCCCTGTCACAGCGAGCCAGTGACGTGGCTGGCCCCGGGAGACGTCGCGTCCACGCGTCCTCGGGAACCACGACGAGGGTGAGCGGGGGGTAGATCAACATGGTGTTCACCCGCGTGCCCGGTGGGCCTGCGAGACCCTCCTGGCCACGTCTGTTGTCAGGTCCTCGATGGACTCGGCCGCCACGAACACCTCGACGCGATCGTCGCTGGGCGCGTGGACGCCGCCGGGTTGCTCGGGGAGGACCAGCACGATGTGTTCGTCGTGCGCCTGCGCGATCCGGTGCAGAGTTGCGATCTTGTCGTTCAGGCCAGCGTGCACCGACGTTCCCGCCGCGGCCCAGGAGACCGTGACGATCGGCCGCCCCGCGGGTACGACCAGCCGCCCCTCGGTGTTCTCCGGACCGACGGTGGTGATCTCCAGATCGAAGGCGCACACGTACCGTCGGGCGTAGGCCCGGTCGGTCGAGTCGGTCACTGGTTCGGCGAGCAACACGGGTTTGCCGGCCTCGTCCGCGGCCCTTCGCACCACGTCATCGGCCAGCCCGAGCAGTCGGGCCGTGAGCCAGTGTTGTAACCCGGCCTGGTAGCGGAGTAGCTCCCCCTCGGTGGGCCCCTCGCCGAAAGGCCACAGTCGAGGCGGGCAGTGCAGCACCAGCCCCTCCACCTCGACGCTCTTCCAAACGCTCCGGTGCACCATGAGGCTCGCCATGGCCTGCTCCGAGTGTCCGGTGAGCGCCCCGCGCACGCGGCCCGACCACGGCGTCACCGCAAGCAGCAGACGGTGGCACGCGTCCGCGTCGATGGCGGAACCGTTCGGATCGAGCTCGACCCCGAGCAGGTACGCGTACATCCAGATCTCGTGCGGTATGGGCTGTGGTGGCGCGTTGCTCCGTCTGGGCTCGGCCACGAATGCGATCCCACCGCGCCCCCGCTGTTGAGCCCAGTCGCACAGCAGGCACAGCAACAGCCCCATGGTGGCCGTGCCGCGGGCGTAGCTGGTGTGATCCCTCGTGGCGAACGACGCCACCTCGACCCGGTCTCCGCTGCGATCGTAGCGACACCCCATCACGCCCATGAGGTGGTCGTGGACGCAGAAGCGCTGGGGCCGCCACTCGTCGTAGCGGGGCAGCCGCCCCTTCTCGGTGTGCTCCATCGGCTTGTCTCGGTTCTGCGCCGCGTACTCGTCGTGGAAGCCGTCCGCGAAGGAGTTGAAACGAGCCAGCGTCTCCTTGAGGACCTCGTCCGCGCGCGACCTCTGGCGGTCGATGGCGTGGGCGTGCTCGGCGACCGGATCCCAGCCGGTCGCTCGACGGTTCTGGTACGCGCCCCAGTTCGCGCCCAGGGATTCGGCGATCTGCTCGCCGAGGTCCCCCAGCGCATCCCAGAGTACGAGTTGGACGTCGGGGCGCGCCCGTAGCTCGTCCGGGCCGAGATCTGCCAGCAGGGGAGGAACGTGGAAGCAGGCGAACAAGGAGCCGTCCAGGTGCTCGGCTGGCACCAGCGCGCCGCGCAGCGGCGTCCACTCCAGCAGGAACTGGCGGATGGCCTGGTCAGGGAGGGTCATCGGGATCACCCGTAGTGCTCATGGAGTTCGATTTTTGCGCACCCGGCTTCTTCCAGCCGCTCGTTGACCTCCCTGAGCTTCGTGAAGCCGCTGCTGAAGGAACGGTTGCACACAAAATGGGCTTGTGTGATTTCTCCGGTCTTCAGCGCGACCTCGAGGCCATCCAGCTGCTGCTTGTCCAGGGCCCTGGCCCCACCGGTGAACTTGGTGTCCACGTAGATGCGCTCGGTTCCGCGCGAGATCAGGAAGTCGGCTTCGGTGGTCCTCCGGTCGGGCTGGGAGAAGACGCCGCCGGGAGTGTTGAGCCCCCCCGTGCCCGATCCATATCGGGCCTGAAGCTTGAACCCGAAGTCCAGGTGGTCCGTGGAGCTGATGAACAGATCGTTGGATGGGACGCTCGTGAGCCGAGCGGCTGCGAGGACCTCGAATGCGTACCCGTTGGCGTTGTTGTTGCTCCCTCTGTGACTGATCGTGGACACCCATGAATCTGCGTCAGCCCCAGCCGGCTCGAAAAGGCCGGGGGCGTTGGGATGGTCGCGCAAGAGGATCTGCAGCGCTCCAGGCAGTTCGTGGGCGATTCCCGGATCCAGGGCAGGGTTGCCCAGGCCCCTGACGAGATCCGCCTGTGCCGCGGGCCGGGCATTCATGAGGCCTGTGACGAACTCCTGGTCCTTCGGCTCCATACCTCGAACGCGTTGCGTGAATGTCTCGACCTGTGCGCTGGATACACCGTGCGCCACTGCACGGGCTGGGTCGAGCTTCAGGTCGGGAGTCAGGAGTCCAGGATCGGCTTCCCCTCTTAGAGCCAGCCCGTACTCCGCTGTCATCCGCTGAAGCGACTCCTCGCGATTGCTGGGCAGATCGTCCGGATCGATGGGGAAGTTGTCCCGGTCCGAAGCCGAGTAGATGAGGTGGCAGCCCTGGGCCATGGTCCCCCCGTTCAGTGATATGGGATGGCGTCACACAGCGCGTCGACGGAGTCCGGCGCCAACAGGGGGGAGAGCCGCTCTCTCCAGCCCGGGTATCCCAGCTTCTCCAGCTCTCTGCACCAGGTGTCCACACCCACCAAGACGGAGTCTATCGCCCGTTCTGACCGGCCCTCAATGCTCGCGTGCAGCGCCCGGTAGACCGTGCCCAGAAGGACGAACAGCGAGGTGGGCTCGCAGCCCTCGATCGGGCAGGCCTCGACCAGCTGGGTGGCGAATGAGCGCCGGCTCGCGTGGGCGTGGGATCGGTTTCGAGCGCAGGCGAGCAGGACGAACAGCCAGGCGTGTCCCCACCGGCCCGTCCACGGCGGCTCGGGCGGCGGTTCGAAGGGGGCGTCGCGAAGGCGGGCCAGCTCGGCTTCATAGTGCAGGCAGAACCCCATGTGGGAGCGTCGCGCGCCGACGCTGGCGACCGGCGCCCAGGGGCCGACCGATTCCCCGAGGAGGCGCTCAGCTCTCGACAGGTCGGACTCAGCGCCCTCCGATCGCGCCCGCGCCAGCAACGCGTGGACGAGGTAGTTGCGGCTCCTGCCCCCTTCGCTGGCTAGGGAGCGGTCCGCCTCCTGCACGGCTCGTTCACCCCAGCGGACCGCGTCGTCGTGGCGGTGGCACGCTCGCATCACCTGACACAGCGAACCGAGCACCCGGACCCGATCCGGCGGGGGGGTGACCGCCAGGTCCTCGATACAGCTCTCGAGCGCGGCGATCGATTTTCGAGGATCGCCCGCATCGATGGAGTGCGAGGCGATCAGCGCCGCGTGGAAAGCCCGGTCGCCGGCCCCGAAGCACTCCGGATGCCGCCTATGCTGCTCCCCGGCCTCGATCAAGGGTCCCGCCGCGGCCACCATACGACCCGCATGGAGGTGACTAGCGCCTGCGTATCGCAGCAGACGAGCGCGGTACAGGGGCTCGCTCACATGGGGCAGCAGCCAGCGCGTGACCGCGTCCGCATCGTCGAACCGCACATGCCGAGCCAACCCGTCCATCAGCTCCAGCATCCCGTCGATCTCGGTGCGGTGGGGGGCGCCGCACAGGCGCTGCAGACCGTCGGCCAGCGGAGGCAGGCGGAGCAGGGCTGCGAGGTCGTCGGCCTCCTCGACGCGCACCGCTTCGAGCACCGCAGATCCCTTCAACTCCTCCACCTGGTGAGCCGTGAGGATTGCGGTCAGCCCCTCGCCGTACTCCCGCACGAATGCAGCGAGCTTGGGCTCCACCGCCCCCACCGGCCCGAAGGAATCGTCCGGCTCCAGGGTCCCGGTCGCGAAGACGGGCCTGTCGCTCCACGGCAGACGGGCGGGTTCGTGCCGCGTGTCACGGGTCCTGCAGGCGGCGCGGAGCACGGCCAGGATCAGGGGGACTTCCCAGCTTCGGCCGCCGATGGCGTCCACGTGGATCGGGCACAGCAGACGGATCGACAGCGCTCGACGCCAGCGCAGCGGGAGGACCTGTCCGGTCTCCTCGTGCCAGACCTCGGCCAGGCGATCCACCAGACCCAAAAAGGCGGTCAGCGGCGTGGCGCCCCTGTCTTCGCCGAGCCCGAATGCGCCAAAAGCGTCGGTGACCTCCCAGTCCTCGGCGTCCGTGGCGTCGAGGGGCGCCACCATGCCCGTACCAAGGGGGGCGCACCACAGCGGAATGCAATGCTGGACCTCCACCACCGGGGGGCATGGGCCCTGGGCGCCGGCGTATCGCCGCCACATCGCCTCGATGCGAGCGCGGCGCCCCAGGAGCGCGGGAGCGAGCTTCCTCTGAGAGAGGAATGCCGTCCCCTGCACGGCCGCGGCCCGTCGTGCGGGGTCCTCCCACGTCTGGAGCAGGCGTACGGCGTTTGCCGCCGCGAACGGGGCCTCGACCAGATACCAGAGGTGGTGAGACTTGGCGTTCATGGACACCCCCTGGCGCAAGGATAGCGTGGGTTGGGGGTGAGCGCGTCGGCAGCGCGACTCGGCGAGGATGGCGGGGATCAGTAGATGTAGAGCGTCCCGTGCAGGTCGTTGCTGTACCCGTCGGCAGAGACCTGGATGGTGAACGAGACCGTGTGACCGCTGGGGGTCGAGGGGGCGACCTCGAAGTCGAAGTCGTTGTTGCACGTCTCGGTGGCCCCCGGAGCGATGTCCGGCCAGTTCTCGGAGTCGTCGGTGACGGTGATGTAGGGATCGTTGATCACCAGGGTCGCCTCCACGTTCGTGGCGGTGCCAGAGCCGCTGTTGGTCAGGGAGCTCAGCATCTCGATGTCCTCGCCGGGCTCGATCCGACCGTCTCCGTCACCGTCAGAGCCGCCGCTGGTGTCGTCGTCGATGGCGTAGGTGCCGGACGCGATGTCGGGGCTGCCCCCGCCGCCCTGGTTGGTCACCACGAAGTAGCCACCGAGGGAGTTGGAGTAGCCGTCGGCGGTGATGTCGAGGGTGAAGCTCACCGTGTGGCCGTCGGGGGTGATGGGATCCACGTCGAAGTCGAAGTCGTTGTTGCACGTCTCGGTGGCGCCCGGGGCGATGTCCGGATAGGACTCGGAGTCGTCGGTGACGCTGATGTACGCGTCGTTGATGACGAGGACGGCGCTGACGTTCGTCGCGGTCCCGGTGCCGGAGTTGGTGAGGGCGACCAGGAACTCGATGTCTTCGCCCGCGTCGATGACGCCGTCTCCATTGCCGTCGGAACCGCCGCTGGTGTCGTCGTCGATGTCGAACGTGCCGGACGCGATGTCGGGACCGTTGCCTCCCCCACCGCCGTTGTTGGTCACCACGAAGGTGCCGCCGAGGGAGTTGGCGTAGCCGTCGGCGGTGATGTCTAGGGTGAAGCTCACGGTGTGGCCGTCGGGGGTGCCGGGGTCCACGTCGAAGTCGAAGTCGTTGGTACACGTCTCGGTGGCGCCGGGCGCGATGTCGGGCCAGTCCTCGGAGTCGTCGGAGACGCTGATGTAGGCGTCGTTGATGACGAGGGCCGCGCTGACGTTGGTGGCCATGCTCGAGCCGCTGTTGATGAGATGGACCAGGAATTCGATGTCCTCGCCCGCGTCGATGACGCCGTCGTCGTTGCCGTCGGAGCCCCCGCTGGTGTCGTCGTCGATGGAGTACGTGCCGGACGCAATGTCGGGGCTTCCACCTCCTCCACCGGCGTTGTTCACCACGAACGAGCCGGTCAAGGAACGGGCGTAGCCGTCGGCCGTGATGTCGAGGGTGAAGCTCACCGTGTGACCGTCGGGAGTGCTGGGGTCCACGTCGAAGTCGAAGTCGTTGTTGCACGTCTCGGTGGCGCCGGGCGCGATGTCGGGCCAGTCCTCGGAGTCGTCGGAGACGCTGATGTAGGCGTCGTTGATGACGAGGGCCGCGCTGACGTTGGTGGCCGTGGCCGTCCCCGAGTTGGAGAGGTCGACCAGGAGCTCGATGTCCTCGCCCGCGTCGATGACGCCGTCGTCGTTGCCGTCGGAGCCGCCGCTGGTGTCGTCGTCGATGGCGTAGGAGATGGACGAGATGTTGGGGGCGCCGCCACCTCCGTGGTTGGTCACGACGAAGGAGCCGGTCAGGGAGTTGGCGTAGCCGTCGGCCGTGATGTCGAGGGTGAAGCTCACGGTGTGACCGTCGGGAGTGCTGGGGTCCACGTCGAAGTCGAAGTCGTTGTTGCACGTCTCGGTGGCGCCCGGGGCGATGTCCGGATAGGACTCGGAGTCGTCGGTGACGCTGATGTACGCGTCGTTGATGACGAGGACGGCGCTGACGTTCGTCGCGGTTCCGGTGCCGGAGTTGGTGAGGTTCAACAGGAGCTCGATGTCCTCGCCTGCGTCGATGACGCCGTCGTCGTTGCCGTCGGAGCCCCCGCTGGTGTCGTCGTCAACGGAGTACGTGCCGGACGCGATGTCCGGGCTGCCGCCTCCTCCACCGGCGTTGTTCACCACGAAGGAGCCTGTCAGGGAACGGGCGTAGCCGTCGGCCGTGATGTCCAGGGTGAAGCTCACCGTGTGACCGTCCGGGGTGTTCGGATCCACGTCGAAGTCGAAGTCGTGGTCGCACGTCTCGGTGGCGCCCGGTGCGATGTCGGGCCAGTTCTCGGAGTCGTCGGTGACGCTGATGTAGGCGTCGTTGATGACGAGGACGGCGCTGAGGTTGGTGGCGGTGTCCGCGCCGGAGTTGGTGAGGCCCACCAAGAATTCGATGTCTTCGCCCGCGTCGATGACGCCGTCGCCGTTGCCGTCGGAGCCGCCGCTGGTGTCGTCGTCGATGGTGTAGGAGATCGACGAGATGTCCGGTGTCGCGTCCGCACCCGAGTACGCCTCGATATCCAGCGAGACCTCGTCGGCGAGATCGGGGACCGCGGCACAGAGATCGTGCAGCGCCCGCGCCTTGTTGCTGCTCGTGCCGCCGGAGTGGTGCAGGCCGATGGCGCGGTGGCTGGCCTCCGCGAAGACCAGCGCTCCGGAGGTCCCGCCGAGGGTGTCGGCGGAGTGGGCGAGCGCACCCGAACCATCGTATGACGTACCACTCGACGTGTAGTCGGCGGCCGGGTAGGACATCACGATCCCGGGCGACATCTTCTTGGTCCGCTCGTCCTCGTCCTCCTCGTCGGCGACCCAGACACACCTGGCGCCGTCGGCGACCTCGTCCTCGCGGTAGCAGTTCTGGTGCAGGACGTACAGCGCGTCGCCGGCGACAGGTTCGGGGACGGTGGCCAGTTCGAGGTCGATGTACCCACCCAGGGATTCGGACAGGACCAGGCCGTCGTTGTCGTCGGGAGCACAGCGAAGCAGCGCCATGTCCTCGTCCTCGTCCTGAACCACGATGTCGTTGCAGATCCAGGCGTCGTCCCGGAGGTCCGATCGAGTGTCGTAGTCCTCGTCCACCAGGTAGTCGAAGTTCACCCGGAACGCGGAGGCGCCGTCGTCGACGCAGTGGTGGTTCGTGATGATCAGGGTGGGGGAGACGAGGGACGCCGTACATCGGTACGAGTCACCGTCGGCATCGGAGAAGGAGAAGTAGCCGACGAATCGGGCGAGCGCCCTCCGCTCGCTGTCCGCCTCCAGATCGGCGACCTCGGACCAGTCGAGGTCGTCGATGATCTTCTCGTCGTGGTCCTCGGCGCTGTCGTCCTGGCCGCCGTCGGTATCGTCGTCGTCGGCCAGGTCGTCGTCGTCCCCGGTGTCGTCATCGGCCGCCTGGTCGTCGTCGTCGCCGGGGGCACCGTCATCATCGTCGTCGCCCAGCGCGCCGCACTCACACTCGTCCCACCCCTCCTCGTCGTCGAGGCAGGTCTGCACGCCGTCGTCCCCCGAAGGGCAGGGGCAGTACTGGACCTCGCCCGGATCGCAGAACGAGCTGACCCCCCCACACCCGGCGAGGACCAGAACAGGCAGCCCCAGCATCAGGGCGAACGCGGCCAGGGGCAGCGTTCCGGGGGACCTGAGGATGCCGGGAACGGCGGCCTCGGTGCCGCGCGTCGAGTTGCCGAGAGCCGTGAGGGAACCGGGGGTGGAGCGATTCATGGTGGCCTCCTGCGAACCTTGTTCTCGTCCTCCCCTCTCCAGACGGCGCATTGCGAGCGGTCTGACAGCAAAAATTCTCGTCGGGGTGCAGCGCTCGAGCGGTCAGCCGTGGTTGACGGCCTGGGGCGTCGGCAGGGGACCGCACTGGAGTGGCGAACGCGCGATACCTGCCACGACATCCTCGGTGATGTGACACGCGCTCACCCCGTCCATGGACGGCACGTCGAACATGGCGTCCAGCATGACGTCCTCGAGCACGGCGCGGAGGCCGCGCGCGCCGGTTCCACGTTCGATGGCGCGCCGCGCGACCGCGCGAAGTGCGCCCTGGGCGAAGGTCAGCTCGGCCCGGTCCAGTGCGAAGAGCCTCTGGAACTGCTTGACCAGCGCGTTGCGGGGCTCGACGAGGATGGCGCACAGATCGTCCTCGTCCAAGGGGTTGGTGGTGGTCAGGACCGGGAGCCGGCCGATGAGCTCGGGCAGGAGGCCGTACTGGACGAGGTCCTGCGGCTGGATGTGCTGCAGGAGGCTCGCCTCGTCGATCTCCCTCGGCCGCGCGATCTGTGCGCCGAATCCCACCGCGCGGCGGCCGATGCGCCGCTCGATGATCGACTCGAGGCCGCAAAAAGCTCCACCACAGATGAACAGGATGTTCGTGGTGTCGATGCGGAGGAACTCCTCCTGGGGGTGCTTCCGGCCACCGTTGGGAGGTACGTTCGCCACGGTGCCCTCGAGCAGCTTCAGCAGCGCCTGCTGGACCCCTTCGCCGCTGACATCCCGCACGGTGGACGAGGACGACGTGCGGCTGCTCTTGTCGATCTCGTCGATGTAGATGATGCCGCGCTGCGTGCGTTCGAGATCGCTCCCGGCCTCGCGGTACAGCTCCAGGACGATGTTCTCCACGTCCTCACCCACGTATCCCGCCTCGGTGAGCCGTGTGGCGTCGGTGATCGCCAGCGGCGCGTCGAGGAACTTCGCCAGCGTCCGGACCAGGAGCGTCTTCCCCGTTCCGGTGGGACCCAGCAGCAGGACGTTGGACTTGTCCAGGACCGTGCCCTCGGGCGCCCGCGCCCTACGGTAGTGGTTGTGCACGGCCACGCACAGGGCCCTCTTGGCGCGTTCCTGGCCGACCACGTGGAGGTCCAGGTGGTCCTTGAGCTGGCGCGGCGTGGGGAAACCTCGCTCCTCGGCGGTTCCCTGGTGACTCGCCTGCGCGGCCTGCTCCTCCTGGAGTCGCTTCAAGCAGGCATCACAGATGACCGCGGCGGAGTCGGCGCGCGTGTGGGCCGGGCCGGGGCCGCCGCACAGGACACAGGTGAGGTTCGGCGGAAGGGATACGCGAATGGACATGGTGCCTCCTGCCTCCCGATCAGTGGGTGTCCGGACGACGCCCGGAGCGAGACTGAGCGTTCCGCTCCACCGCACCCCACGAGCTGCGCGGAGCGCCCGGACCGCCGTGACCATGCGTGCGGTCGGGGGCGCGCAGGGACATCACGCGCTCCCAGCGCTGGTCGTTGCGGAACTCCACCACCAGCCAGTGGGGCAGGCGCACCGTCGTGATGTGGACCTGGCGCGCGCCGTCCATGGCCGCGAACCGCACCACGACGTCGCTGGGCGCCGCGCCCGTCTGCGGCGCCTGCCAGTACTCCCAGACCCGCTCGTAGCGGTCGTCCGTGAACGCGGCGTACAGGCCGTCCTCGGCCTGCATCACGCGGCCCACGGTCCTCCAACTCGCCGAGCCGCGGGGTCCCGTCTGCACGAGCAGGCGGTGGAGGCGGCCGGGGGTGATGTCGGTGCGGATGTCGGCGTGGGCGGCGGTGATGGCCATGTCGAGGTCTCCTCGTGGTTTCGACGTTCAGGGGAGGAGACGGTGGGGCGGGGAGGTTCTGACTTGGGGGGTGGGCGGGCTACTTCTGGCGGCGTTTCTTTCCTCGTTTTCTCTTCGCAGATTTAGCAGGCTTCCGTGTGCGCCTTGATAGTTTTTCCTCTTCCGTGGTCGTTTTTCCGGGAGTGGCGGGCAACACTCCCTGCGAAGGGCGCTGCTGGGCCGAAATATGCGACATTACTTCAGAAACATGCTGAAGTTGCTGATTGTATTGAGCAGTCTTTGGGTGCCTCTTTCCAAGGGATTTCTTCGCGATGCTTGAGGCTTTCCGGAAGTGGAGAATTGCCTCGTCCAGCGAGCCCAAGGAGCCAAGTGTGATGCCGAGCGAATAGTGGATGTCGGCGGTCTTGGGGTGCTGGTGCCCCAACTCCGCGAGTGCGGTATCGAGAGCTGCATGCTTGTACGCTAGCGCGCGTGTGGGTTTGTTCAAGGCATCAAGCGTTTGCCCTAGCGCCACTAAACATGCGCAGGATTCGAGGGGTAGTTCTTTGGTGTGTAGCCTGAAGAATCGCTGCGCTCGCTCAAGGTGGTGTCGAGATTCTTCGTATTGCCCTGTCAAGGCGAGCGCCCCGCCAAGATTCGATAGAGCGACGGCAGTAAAGGGATGGTTTGTGCCGAAGACAGGAAGGCCTCTTTCCAGGACGGAACGGTGGAAGAATAGAGCATCTCTCTCTCTGCCAAGAGCACTCAGTGTATTCGCGATACAGTTGCCAGTCTGGAGGAAAGCGGAGAGCGAACATCGAGAATCCGTCCCTCTGATACGCCATGCAATATTGTATTGTTCTAGAGCAGCTTCATACTTCACTTTATGATGGTAAACGAGCCCTAGGTCATTGTGCGCTTCTGCTGTTCTCAGAGCGTCCGGACCAAAAGCCTTCGTGCAGAAGCCAAGAGCACGTTCGCCCTGTTTCTCAGCCGCTTCCAGTCTCCCGAGACGCACGTTGATCGTCGTGGAACTGGAAAGTGCAGCGGCCATTGTCTTGGACCCGGCGGAATCGGTTCCAGCGTAGCCGTCGGTATCTAGTTCGAGTACCTGACCAACTAAATCGAGTGCGTCCGAATATCGAGCCTGGAGTTCTAGCGCTTGCGCCAAGGACAATCGGTATTGCGCAATGGCGACAGCGTCCGTGAAATTGGAGAGAGCCTCATCGAGAGCTGGCTCGAGGTATTGGCGACGGGCTCTGTTTGTTTGACCGACACTGAGCAGATGAAGCCCGAGAAAACGGTACAGCTCCGGCCAAACACCATCGAATCCAAGCTCTCTGGAGCCACGAGCGAGTTCGTTGAGTCCGTCGAAGTCCGCACTGATTGGTCTAGAGTCTTCGT
The DNA here is from genome assembly GCA_964425605.1 of uncultured Rickettsiales bacterium. Lineage (GTDB taxonomy): Bacteria > Myxococcota_A > UBA796 > UBA9615 > CAYRNR01 > CAYRNR01. The sequence goes on from CAYRNR010000007.1 coordinate 65,674, forward strand.
AGGTAGATTCTATGGCGAGCCATTTCGTCGCACCTTGGGCCATGCAACGATGAAACTCGGGATTGTTTCTGGTGCTGAGGCGCTGTTTCTCGACCTCTTGCAGGAACGGATGAATCTGCACCCGCCCGTCCTCGCTCAGCCGCAGCAGGCTCATGTTCACCGCGCCGCCGACGAGGTGGCGAGCGTCGTCCATGTCCTCGATGCCCGCCATCTCCACGAGCAGGCCCCTGGAGACGGAGCGGACGGGCCACATGGCCATGATCTCCACGAGGAGGAGGACCCCGTGCGTGTCCTGTAGCACGTCGCGATTTAGCGCCAGAGTCGCCTTGACACTGGCCACATGACGGGTTCCCGGGGTGGGCGTTTTGGTGTCTAGCCCGTGGGCGTCAAGGCCCTTGCGGCGGAACATGTCAAGGTACTGCGCGACGCTGGTGACCTTGCGGTGTTCGCGGAGGTAGGAGCCGGCGAGCTCCAGGGCGAGGGGGAAGTTGCACAGCTCCTCGCACAGCTGGTCCAAGGAGCTGGCGTCGAGGCCCGGATCGTTCGCGTCCAGCCCGGCCGTCTGGAGCAACAGCGTGCGCGCGTGTTCGGGGGAGAGTTCCTCGAGCCGGACCGGCTCGTACGGCGGCGGCAGCTCGTGGCGCGAGGTGACGAGGATTCGTGGCTGGCTGCGACCGGGAAGCAGGCGGTCCATGTCCTGGCCCGCGTCCACGTTGTCCAGGACCAGCAGATAGGCCTCGTGGCTGTCGAGCCACTGGCGGGCGAGGCCGACGAGGTTCTCCTGTTTGTCCTCGTCGGGGTAGCCGAGTTCTCGCACGGAGAAACTGGCGAGCTGGGGCTCGAGGGGCTCGTTGGCGGTGAACCACACCACTCCGTTGGCGTACTGATCTCGGTACCGATGGGCGTACTCGACGGCGAGCTGGGTCTTGCCGATGCCGCCCAGGCCGTGGATGTTGGCGGCCTGGCCCACCACGGTCCGTCGGCCGGCCTCGAGCAGGTCGTGAACCTGCGCCAGGAGGTCGTCGCGCCCGACGAAGGTGTCGCGCTTGGACCGGAACGGCACGTTGAACGGGACGCGGTCGACCCCGGGCGTGGACCGCCCTGGTGGCGGGGACGCGCTATGCGGGCCCGCGGGTGCTTCGGGCTGAGTCGTCGCGGGTGGAGCGAGCGGAGCCGGGAGGTCGTTCTCCAGCTGGAGCACGGGTTGGCCATCGCCGTTCAGCAGCCAGCGGCTTTCCTTGACCAGCGATTCGGGGGCGCCGGCGACGATGTGGGGAATCTCCCGCAAGCCGCGGTGACGCAGGAGGTGGGCCTCTCGGCTCCCGTCGGGGTTGCCCTCGATGAGCTTCACGCGGTGTTCCGTGTGATCGCCGAGGGCGGCGACGAACTCGCTCAGGAGTTCGTCGAGCGCGGTTTGCAGCACGGGATTGATGCACGCGTAGTAGCTGTCGCCGAACTCCAGCTTGAGGCGCTTGCCCCCGACCTCGAAGTCCTCTGCGTGCGATCCTGCGTTGCGGCAGTTCACCAGCGCGAAGAAGAACGTGCTGAGCGACGTGTTGCCCTGGCTCTCTTTGCCGTCCTTGCGAACCAGCGGGACCAATGCGTCGTAGTTCAGATGGCGGTGAGCCTTGGGCTCTGGATGGGTCGTCCAGATCTCCTTGATGGCGTCCCACGAGCCGACGAAGTCCTTGATCGCCATGCGCCGTCGGCTCTTCCCGAGGGGGAGCGGCTGCAAGATTGCGGATTGTTCGAGGGAACGCCAGTACGCAAGGGCGAGGGTGGCGTTGTCGCCGAACGACGGCTTTCCCTTGTCACGCAGCTCGGAGAGCAGAGCCTCCACCTTCTCGTCGGCCTGGCCTCCTTCACGTCGCAGGAGATACTCGGCCCGGACGATCATCCCGACGTACTTCACGGTCGCCTTGCCGAGGTCGAGCAGGCCGTCGTGGCGCTCGTGGGCGCTGCCCGCCTTGAGCGCGCGCTGGTAGGCCTGGGCCAGGCCCCGGGGGAGGCGGCTCATGAGAGCGTCTGCAGTGGGCTCCTTCAGTTCGGCCATGGACTCGATGATACCCCTCCGGTGTGGCCAGTCCCACCGGCCTGCGGAGGCCACGACGGTGCGCGAGATTCCTTCTGACAGGGGAGCCCATCGGGACGGCGTCGGACGCCGTTGTCAGCAAGCGGCGCTCGACGCGTCTGGAACACCGGACGAGCCGCCCGAGGAGGTGTCGAGATGGGTCTGTCGAGCCTGCTGTCGCTGGGGATGACGTTTCTGTACTACCTGACCGTGATCGGCGCCATCTTGCTGATCCTCGGATGGGTGCGAGCGCGGTTCCCGGGTGTGGGGCTGGTGGGGACGCTGTTGCTGTCGTTGCTGCTCAGCCCGTTCATCGGGGCGATCGCGCGGTACCTTCCCTGGTGGGCGCTGCTGATCACCGGGTCCATCGGAGCCTGGCAGACCTACCTGCTGTTGCAGCGCCTGCTCGGGTTTGGCGGGGTGCGTGCGCGTCATCGACCCGTCCGCCGCCGCCCCGGGTTCGGCGCCGCCCTCGCGGTCGTGCGCCGGGCGTGGCTGTGGATGGGCACCCTGTTCGTTCGCCGTCGTCCCGTGCGCCCCCCGACGCGAGTGGTAGCTCCGGTTCGTCGCCCTGTGCGTCCAGCGACGTGCCCGCGGCCAACCCAGCCCGCCTGGCGAGATCACGGGGGACCCTGGCCGGATCCCATGTGAGGCCGCGAGTGATTTCCCCACGGAGTTCGCGTGAGATACGCTTTGTCTGCCGCATCCAGTTCGCGGTGAGAAGGGGGGGGCGATGCCGAAAAAACCCGACGTGCCCGTGAGGGCCCGCTTCGTCGCGGTGTTCGAGGCGCCTCACTCAGGTCCCGGACTCGAGTCGCCCGCGGCCGCGTTCCAGGAGATGTCCTTCATCCGCAACCGTGAAGGGGACCGGGCACCGTTGTGGGAGCCCATGGAGCACCGCAAGCCGCTGCTGAAACGGCTGGAGGAGTCCGCGCGCGGGTTCTTCGAGGAATCGATCCAGCCCTATCGCCTCGGCTTCAGCTTTCGCCAGGAGTCGGTGCTCTGGCAGCACCCGGCGCCGGGCTGGGCCAGGGAGACGCCCTCCCTCGAACCGGCATTGCACGAGCACGGAAGCGGACACTTCTTCTCGTTCCAGCTCTCCGACGTCGAGGCGTGGGTTTTCCCCGAAGGGATCGTGACGCTCGTGGTCACCCTGGAACCGGGATTCGAGGTGACCCACGAGAATGCGGGCGTGGCTGCGGAGTTGCTCGTCCGGGTGGCCTCGGACGCGGGCCATTTCCACCGGCGGTTCCGCAACCAACGTGATCTCGACAGCGCCGTGGGCCGTTTGCAGGCCAACGAAGGGAGCGCCCTGTTCTCCAGCCTGTGTGGCGGCCAGGTCAGGACGCGAAACCTCGTGCGATCCCTGGTCCCCGATGGATTCGTGCAGAAGGGGAGCCTCCGTCCGGCGATCTTCGTGCGCACGCCGTGGACAGGCCCATACGGGCCTTTGCCACAGGAGGAAGCCGGCAGCCTGGTCAGGATGTCCAAAGGGCTCGGCGCCACCGCCACGCTCTCGGATGATCTGGTGAGCGATGCTCTGTACACCGACGGCAGGGAGAACGTGACGTTCTGTCTGACGCCCGAAGGCGCCGGCTGCTGGGTCCAGGCCCGGGAAGAGGATCGCTTCTTCAGTGAGGGCAACTTCGGAAAGAGCTGGGACTACAAGTACCTCGCGCTGTTCCTGCTGGCGGTGGCGGAGTCCTTCTCCGTCGCTCGGCTGGAGCGCCGCGCCGCCGCGGCCGTCCTGAAGGGGCAGGATCTGGACCAGCTGCTCGGGGGGTGCGCGCTGCTGGAGATGGTGACCGCCGAGGGGCCCTCCCGGGTGGCACACCACAACCAGTTCTTCGCTCGGGCCAAGGCCGTGCTGGGCATCGAGGACAGCCTGCAGCGCCTCCTCGAACATCGGCGCCGGGCCCCCGCCGCTTCTGGCCCTTCTCGTCCCCCCCGTCGCCGCCCCCGCGAGCGAGCCCTCCTGGAGGATGTGCTGGCAGCGACCACCGACTGGTTCGCGGAGCCTCCGAGAATCGCCTACCCAAGCGGCTGGTTGCCGCACAACCTCGGGCACGGTCCCCTGGATACGGCGCTGTGCGACCGTATCGGGACGAACCTGGCCACCTCGCCCGCGCTGCAGTCGTCCGAGCACCACGCGCCCGTCCGGCCCGAAGATCTCGCCACGGAGCTCACCATCCATCGATACCTGGTGAAGACCTGGTTCCCCTGGATGCCGGATCGTTGGTGGCGTTCGGAAGGCTCCGCCCTCGCGCTGCACGAGTCGCTGAAGACCGTGATCGGGGACAGCAGCAATCATCTCGCTGCGAGTGGCCGCCCCCTCTCGGTGGCCGGAGCCTACATCGTGCTGTGCAACACGGTCGCGTGCTCGGTGGGCGTCGGCCGCAGTGACGCGCTCGACGGATGCCTGATCGAGGACTGGGAACACGTGCGCTTCCCCAGAGCCCCGCTGATGCCCCCCCAGGATCCGGACGCGGCCTACCAGTCGCTGGTCTATCTGGAGCGATTCCTGGATGACGTCCTCCAGCCCATGAAGGGTGTCCTGGCCGCGTCCAACGTCGTCGAGGCGCGGCTCCCCGAAGGGGCTCGTGGTCGGGAACTCCTCGTGCGCCTTGTGCGACAGTTCGACACGGACGCTCTGGGGCAAGGGGTCGGCTCCATGGTGGCGGATCTGCTGAGAAACGGGCACGTGCCCGGCCTGGGCCCGACGGCGTCGGCCCTCGTGCACCTGCACCTGGCCATGCTCCCGTGCCGTTGCGGCGCAGGCACGGCCGGAGCGGTCGTGATCCGGGAAAACGGCATCAAGCTGGTCGCAGGGGAGGACTAGAGATGCACGTGCTGGTGGTGTGCCAGGACCCGCGCGCCGACGCCATTGCGCGTCGGGTGAACGCGCTGGCGTCCTGCTACCGCGTGAGCGTGGATCGGTGGGGGACGAACTTCTACCGGTTCGTCCAGGATCGCTGGGACCTCGCGGATAGCGACGTACCCCGGCGATTCGACCTGGTGTTCCTGCACGAAGCGGACGCGGGGCACTGCGAGAATGCCGTCCTGGAAGAGGCGGGCGTGGTCGCGCGGTTCACCACGCCGGGGCTCCCCGACGAGGCCGAGGCCAATGACGCTGCGGTCCATCACCTGGGTGCCGGCACGACGCCCATCGTCGTTCGAGGGATCGAGCTGGCCATCATCGAGCCGTTTCCCCACGACGCGACCTTGTGTCCGATCACCTCCGCAGACGTCGTCGCGCTGCTGAATCTTGCGACGGGCAAGGCCCCACGGCTGCCCCGGTGCTGCCTGTCCGTCCGTTCAACAAACGACGTGCACGCTCTGCTGGCGATCGGGGTTCGCCTCGAGGGTTGGTTGTTGCTGGATGCCCGCGGTGAGTTCGACGAAGGGGCGCGCCCGCTGTTCGGACCCGGTGGCTGGTTCGAATCGACCGAGGCCGCCCGGACCCGGTTCGTCGACGCCTCGTCGGCGGGTACGAATGCCGGAACCGCCGACGCGCTGCGGCTCGTCTGGGATCTGATCGAAGGCGGAGGCAAGTGCGCCGAGCTGGACGCGACGACGCTGGACCGGGAGCAGTTGAGGAGCCTCATCCATTCGGCCCACGAGGAGTTCGAGGACAGGTGGCGCGGGATCGGGGCTGGGTGGGGGCGCGCGGAAGGACCGGGAGCGGAATAGGCACACGCATGCGCGGACTGCTGCACACGATCGCCCACTGGGAGACACCGCTGTACGCGGCGCAGCAACAGGTCCTGCGGGCCCTAGGCGTGGCGCTCGTGCCGACCGCGCGCGACCGCGCCCCCGGGAGCGACGACTACCTGCTGGTCCCCCGCACGATTCCCGCGGTGGGGAGCGGCCGGACCGAGCTGGCCAGGTCACCCCAGCATCTGGCGCGCGTGTGGCGACGCTGGTTCCGCGTCCCCGTGCAGAACTGGTTGATCGTCCTCGGGGGACCGGTGGGCGAGGGTGAATCGCCGCTTTGTCACCACCGGGGCATCGGCCTGACCGTGGCCAGTAGCGTCAGCGCGCTGGTGGAGGAGGCCTCGGAGATCCCCGATCTGCTGCCGCGCTCGGTGGTCGAGTCCATCGTGCTGCCGCAGGTGGTACACGAGATCCAGTTTCTGCTCCACGAGCTCAACGGCGAGGGGCCGCCGTCGGACGACCTCCTCGTCGCTGTCCGGGACTGTGCCTTGCGAGGGATACGAGATGGGATGGTCGAGCGCACCGAACGGCCCGTCGAGGCCCTCGAGCCGGTGGCTCTCGAGGAGCTCCTTCGGGCCATCCGAGCGCGATGCAAACAGGTGAAGGAGAACGAATGACGAGTTCGAAGTACGTCGTTGTCCATCTGGAGGACAGCCCCGCGGACCAGACGCGGTTCAGGCGCCTGTTCGATCACCGGCTGCGCGGCGAGCTGCGGCGCTTCTTCGAGGAGCATTTTCGCTGCGTGGTCCCATCGACCGGCAAGAGGCCGGAGTTCCAGTTCGAACTCGAGCAGTACGCCACGGTCGATGAGTTCTGTTCCGAGTTGATCGAGGAGCATCCGCGCGGCGGCGATACCGTGGAGCACCGACCGACCGAGGTGGGGCGGGAGACGGTGCTGTTCGTGCTGGACTACTACGTCCCACGGGACGACGAGCAGGCGGCCGCCAAGGTCGAGACGGACTGGGAGATCGCCAGCCAGCAGACTCCCGGCGGGATCGGGTTCTCGCTTTGGCTCGAGCGGCTGTTTCCCCACGTCCCGGTCGTGCTGTTGACCAAGGGCGGGCCACGGGAGCTGTCCGCGGACTCGTCGTGGTCCTACATGCCCAAGGGCGGGCTGGAGAACGAGGAGCTGTTCGCCCGCAGGATGCGACAACTGCTCCCCCAGTGGTGGGACACCACCTACTCGCGCAAGCTCGAGGACTACGCCCAGAACCGCGGCGCACAGTCGTGGCACACGCCCGGCCACAACGCCGGCGAGGCCTTCTGTCGGTCGGCTCTACAGCGCGGCTTCTACGATGCGTTCGGGCACATGTCCTTCCAGTCCGATCTGAGTGTGTCGGTCGACGGCCTGGGCGATCTGTCCGAGCCTGACGAGGCGTCGCCGCTGAAGGACGCGCGGGATCGAAGCGCGAGCATCTTCGGCTCCGAGGAGACGTTCTACATCACCAACGGCACGTCCACGTCGAACAAGTCGATGCTGATGACCCTGCTGCGACCCGGTGAGGTGGTGTTGCTGGATCGCAACTGTCACAAGTCCGTGCACCAGGCCGTGGTCATGTCGGGCGCGGTGCCCGTGTACATGACGCCCCCGTACAACCAGGAACTCGGCGTCTGGCCGCCGCTGTCCATGCCCACGCTCATGGAGTACATCCACCGCTCCTACCCGGCAGGTCGCGAGCCGAGGATGCTCATCCTCACCAGCTGTACCTACGAGGGCGTCCTGTACCCCCTCGACGACATTCGCAAGCAGTGCGAACGCAACGGAATTCTCCTGTACGCCGACGAAGCCTGGGCGCCGTACTTGCGATTCCACCCGTTCTACACCCGCACCCGGGGGCAGTCCCTGACCCGGTACAACGCCACCGACGGCGGCGCGCACTTCGCGGTCCAGTCCACCCACAAGGCGCTGGCGGCGTTCAGCCAAGCCTCGATGATCCACGTGTCGAAGAAGTTCCGGTTCCTTCTCGACGAGGCGGGCCGGGGCCAGTGGGGGTGGCTGCAGGACCGCTTCCGGATGGCGGGGGAGCCGTCCTACGGCAAGTTCCGCCACGAGCTGTTCGAGGTGCTGCGCTACTGGCACAGCACGTCTCCGCACTACCCGATGCTCGCCACCCTCGATCGGTCGGGGGTGCAGATGCGACTCGAGGGAATGCGCCTGATCGACGAGCGGCTGCGTTGGGTGCGGAAGTTCGAGGAGAATGTCGCGCACTGGGCGCCGGGCTCCATCGTGGACCTCGAGCAAATCGTCGGATCGAAGAACCTGCCGGACTACGAGGGGTACCTGAAGGATCCGCTCAAGATCGTGCTGGCCCTGCGAGGCGGCACCCGCAGTCGCGACGCGCTCAAAACGCAGCTCGACGCGGTGAACATCCAGTGGGAGAAGTCCACGTACGGATGTGTGCAGTTTTTGGTCACGGTGGGCACGTTCCTGGATCACATCCAGCAGCTGGAGATGGTGATCCAGCGGCACCGCGGCCCGCTGGGCCCCCCGGAAGGCGCGCCCGGGGGATTCGACTCGGAGTGGACGAGTGGCCAGCCCGTGGCGCTACCGCGGGACGCTGCAGCCTGCGATGGCGAGATGATCGAGCTGTCCAGGGCAGGGGGCCGTGTCTGCGCGCAGATGGTGGTGCCTTACCCCCCCGGCATCCCCGTGATGTTGCCCGGCCTCCGCATCCACCGAGATCTCGTGCCGTTCGTGCAGGACCGGATACGCGAGGACGGGGCCCACTCCGTCCACGGGATCTTCGAACACGCGGGTGATCACTACATCAAGGTGGTCTCGGTCGACGAGGAAGAGGAGATAGTCAGAAACTTCGAGGATCTCCGTCCTATCCAGTGAGACCCCGGCACCCAGGGAGGCCGCGATGGACTTCAAGACCTACGGATTCGACAAGGCCCGTCTTCGCAAGCGGCAGCAACTGCTGGACGCCGGCAACGATCCTTATCCGTACGATTTCGACCGCACATGGCCCATCGGCGACATCCTCGCCGAGACGGCCCGGCGGGAAGAAAACGACGAAGAGCTGGGATTTGCCGTCTCCGCCGCTGGCCGCATCTGGGCCCGCCGCAAGATGGGCAAGACCGTGTTCATGGATCTCAAGGACGGAGGAGGCAAGATCCAGCTGTTCGTGCGGCGTGACGATGTCTCCGCCGAGGACTGGGAGCTGCAGTCATCGGTGGACATGGGCGACGTCGTCGGTGTGTCCGGGACGGTGTTCCGCACGCGGATGGGCGAGCTGTCCATCGCGGTGACCGAGCTGGCGATGCTGGCCAAGGCGGTCGTGCCGATCCCCATGGGCAAGGAGAAGGACGACCGCACCTTCTACCGAGTCTCCGACCCGGAGAGCCGTTATCGCGAGCGGTACCTTCACTGGATGCTCAACCCCGAGAGCCGCGATCACGTGCACATGCGGTCGCGGATTATCTCGGCCATCCGGCGACGCATGGAGGACGATGGCTTCCTCGACGTGGACACTCCCACGGTGGAGTTCGTCTACGGCGGGGCAGAGGCGCGGCCCTTCCGGACCCAGATCTGGGCCCACGGAAACCGGGAGGCATTCCTGCGCATTTCGCCCGAGCTGTACCTCAAGAGGTACATCGTGGCGGGGTTCGACCGCGTGTTCACCATCTGCCAGAACTTCCGCAACGAGGGCATCGACCATTCGCACAACCCCGAGTTCACCATGATGGAGTGGTACGAGGCCTACTCGGACTACGAGCGCCAGATGGAGCGGTTCGAGCACCTGGTGGCCGGCGTTTGCGAGGAGATCTGCGGCAGCGCGAAGATCACCTACCAGGGGACCGAGATCGACTTCACCCCGCCGTGGCGGCGGCTGACCGTGCTCGACGCGCTGCAGGAGTTCGTGGGCATCGACGCGGACTCCATGACCGTGGACGAGCTCAAGGAGCAGCTCGACGCCCATGGCGTGGAGTATCACGAACCCCTTCCGTGGGGCATCGCCGTGGTGGAGCTGTTCGAGGCGCTGTGCGAGCAGCACTTGGTCCAGCCGACCTTCGTACTCGATCACCCCATCGACATCAGCCCGTTGACCAAGGTCAAGCGCGGAGATCCGCGACTGGTCGAGCGCTTCGAGCCCTACGTGGTCCGTATGGAGATCGGCAACGCCTACTCGGAGTTGACCGATCCCGTGGACCAGGTCGAGCGACTGGAGGCCCAGCGTGACGTCCGACGCGAAGACGTGGAGTACGAGAACCACCCCGTGGATGTGGACTTCGTGCGCGCGGTGGGGTGCGGCATGCCCCCCACCGGCGGTGTGGGGCTGGGCATCGATCGGCTGATCATGTTGCTGGCGGACGTCCCCAGCATCCGCGACATTATCCCCTTCCCCATGGTCAAGCCCAAGGGCCGCTGAATTCGCTCAGGTCAGCTACTTCGCTGCTCGCCGTCTTCCAAGGAGCGAGCAGGGAGGAAAGCCATGACCGACGGCCCCCGCGACACCTTCGACGACGACCACCCCACCGACGACATCGTCGCTGAGCCGCCCGCCGAGTCCTACACGGAGGCCTGGGACTACGGCCCCGGGAATCCTGGTGACCTGCTCGCTGGCAGCGGAAGTGGAGAGTCGGACCACGATCCAGGGACATGGCACGACGGAACGCCGGCGCCGACATCGGTGCCCCCGCGCGCTCCGGCCGCGAACACCCGCTCCGAGGCAGCAACACCCGAGGTCGAAAATGAGCCGGCCGAGCCCCCCGCACCGGCGGAAGACCGGCAGGTGGTCGTGCTGGGGCCGATGCAGTCCGGCAAGACCGTGCTCCTGCTCTCCCTGCTCACCGCGCTGCTGGCCTGGGGACGCCGCAGCGACGACGACGCCCGTCTAGCGCGGCGCTGGTGGATGGAGATGACCGCTGGCGAAGGAGCGCACCGGCTCGCCCAGGAGTACGTCCGGACCATCGTCGAGGAGGGTTTCTCGCCGCTGGCCTCGTCCGAGCTGCAGAGCTTCGACTTCTCCGTGAGCGTCACCGAGGAGCGGGGCCTGTTCCATCCGCCGGTGCGGACCGACGCGAACCTGCGCTTCTTCGATGGTCCGGGAGGACACGTGATCCACGCGATGTCGGACTGGGGCGCCGACCGCCGGTCGTACGAGTACGAAGCGGCGACCCTGGATGCGGCCCGCGAGGCAGGGGCCCTGGTGTTGACCGTGGACGCGTCCAACCCCCAACAGGATGTACTCAGCGGCGAGCTGGCGCACCTGATCGGCCATGCCAGCGTGGACACGAGCTGTCCGCCGCCGGCCTCCCCGTGGCCCTACCGCCTGATGCGCCGACTGGGCCTGTCGCGCGAGGAACCGCCCGTGGCCACCACGTCACGGCGGCTGGGCTGCGACAACTTCCTGGTGCTGCTGACCAAGGTGGACCGGATCGTGGCTCCCGAGGTGCTGGAGGCCTCCATCCACGGAGACACCCCTCCAGGAGACGTGTCCCGCATGACGCCGCTCGAGGCCGCGTGGAACCTCGATCCCCTGGGGCAGGCGCTGGAGGCTGTCGGGCGCAACAACCTGCTGACCATCCACAACGCGCTGCGACCGGACGCGCGGCTCGCGGTGGGATTGTGCAGCGCCTGGGGCTTCAACCCCGGCAATGGCCAGCCCTTCATGAACCGTGAGGGTTCGGACCCCGTGCGGATGAGCTCCCAGGAGCGCCGCGAGCGCGTCAAGCTCATGACGCCTTTCGGCGTCCAGGATGCCCTGCGTTTCACCGTGACGGGTAGCGCAGACGGAACGGTGCGGCGCGTGACTCGTGACGACCTGGCGGACGCTCCCGGGCCGCATCCCGACCCTTCCGGGCCCATCGCAGCGCGGCTTCGATTCGGCTGTCAGCAGGACGCCAGCAGGGCGTCTGAGAGCTGGAGGTGATTTCCATGACCGATCCCACCGACGACATCCTGCGCGACGACGAGCTGTTCGACGGCGACATCCCCCACCCCGGCGGCAATGGGAGCGACCCGGACGACGGGGCAGGGCTCTGGCCCGTCGACGACCCGGCGACCGAACCCGTACTCGAGGTCCTCGATGATCTCGATGATCTCGACGACCTGTCGGAGGAGCCGACCCTGGATCGAGAGATCGCCGAGCCCTCGCACCCGATCGTGCCCCTGCACTTCGCTCCCCCGCGGCGACAGGCTCCCGGGGGCGTGCTGTGGACGCTGGTCACCTTCATGGGGCTCGACGTCTGGGGTAGCGAGTTCTTGTCTCGACGCGCCGCTCTGGAGATGAAGGCCGCCGCAGGGCTGCTGTTCATCGTGTTCTCCTTCGAACTCACCGCCTGGTCGCTGTTGTTCAACTGCCTGATCCACGGATCGAACCTGGCCCTCTCGCCCTACACCCTGCTGGCCGTCCTCATCGCGACCTTCTTTGCGGCGGCAGTGTTCGTCTTCGAGCGGGGCATCGTGGTGTCGGACTTCTCGGTCGAACCCGCTCGCAAGGTCCTCGGCGTCGCCATCCGGCTTCTCGTCATCGCGGTGAGCGCGCTGGCCTGCGCACAGCCCCTGGAACTCATCACGTTCAACCGCGCCATCGAGGCGAGGCTCTACCTGGAGGAGATTCTCGGCATCTCGACCCAGGAGTACGAGGACCATCTCGAGGCCACAGCCGAGGCCGTGCGCCCCTCGACAGCCGACATCGAGGGTGAGGTCGGGAACACCGTCGCTCACGCGGAGTGGGTCGACACCAAGGGATCGCGCGACGCCGCTGCACTGACCGTCCACGATCTCGAGGCCCAGCTCGAGCAGGCGCAGCGTGAGCACGCCGATCGCGAAGGGACCGTGGGCTACTGGCGTTCGCGCACGAACAGAGCCGTCGCCGACCTGAAGGCGGATCCGGAGAACGCCGACCTGATCGCCCGGCGCGACCACGCCCAGAACAACCTCGACTGGGGGAGGAGCCAGGCGGCGGCCGCACAGCAACGGGTGAACGATCTCTCCGTGGACCTGAACCGGGCCCATCGCGAGCAGGAGTACTGGGACGAACGCGTCGAAGGCGCCTGGTCCGCGCGCGGCCAGGCCCACGACACCATCAACGCCGACATCGACACGGAGATCGACGCCGCCTCGGCGAAGGTCGAAGCCATCGCACAGAGGATCGACGTCCTCCTAGCCGGCAGCCCCGACGATCCCCCCATCGACCCCGGGACGGGCGAGAGGTTCGTGTGGTCCAATGCCGGGTTCACCGATCGTCTGTGTGTCGTCCAGGACCTCGTGCACGGTCACCCGCCCCGGTGGCCGGCCACGTCTCCGGAGATCCGCGCGCAGGTGATCCAGGAGTTCGGCCTGCCCGATCCGGAGCAAGCGGCGCTCGGCGCAGAGCGGACCGCCACCACCTACCGCCGGCACTACGTGATGGCCTTCCTCGTGGCCATCTGCATCCCCCTGCTCACGATCGCGTTCAAGAGCATCCTCGCGAGGGAGCTGCGCGACTACTACTCCACGGTCTGGCAAGCGCTGGCGGGCAACCGGGAGGCCGTGCAGGCCCTGATCGCTCGGCCTGGAGGCAGGGAGCTGCTCGCCGCGGCGCAGGAGTTCCGGCCGTCCCGGCTCTACCGCCGCGCGCGCAGCTTTCTGGGCGGGCTCGGATGAGCGCCGCGCCCCCCGACTCCGCCAGGATCCAGCCGGCTGGCCCGTTCACGGCCGAGGTCATGGAGTTCGGCAAACACTGCGTATCCACGGACGGGGACATCGCGCGGGGAGCAGAGTACGGCGTGCTCGGTCGCTCGGCGCGGTTCCCAGCCTCGCTCGATGTCCTGTGTCGGCCCCAGATCCTCGGTCCCGGGGCCGTGGCCGAGCTACAGCCCGTGCTCGAGGGACGCCCTCACGCCACGGTGAGCCAGCCCGTGGCGCTGGACGGGCGAGTGTTCACGGCTGTCTCACGGACCCGCCTTCGCAAGGAAGACCTCCGCGCGAGGAAGAGCCGTCGCTTCTGGATGTGCCGCTATCTCGCTTTCACGGGACGGCCCCCCGATCCGCTGACCGCGTACCAGATCCTGGAAGCGCAGCCGCTGGTGGGCCTGACGCGCGAACAGGCCTCTGCCATGGGCCGGCCGATGACGGGGCTCGAGGCGGCTGTCCCCCAGGTGACCGCGGTCGCCAGGGCGTTCCTGGCCGAGGCGCTGCCCCTCGCCCTGTCCGGTGTTCCGGTGGGGATTCCGGGCTCCATCGGAGAGCAGACGTTCTTCGAGTGGGCCTCCCTGTTGTGGAGGCTGCTGCCCGCTCCCGCGCGCGTGCTCTTCTCGGCGGGGTGGTGCGTGAGTCCGGCGCGGGCCGAAACACTGACCCTCTCCGCCGCGTCCGGCCACGGGGAGACCACGGCCGTCTTCGATCCAGCGACGCAGACCTGGACCATGCCCCGTTTGTCGAGGGTGATCTCGGGGCGCGGGGAGGTGTCCACGAGGGCGTTTTCGCGTGGGTTCCTGGTGGCCGGGACCTCCTATGCGCGCGTTCGCCTCGGCTGGACTCCCGCGGACCGGCCGGTATCGCGTCATCTGACCGATCCCGCTGGCTCCTCGACCGGCCCGCCCATGGACCGCCTCTCGAGCGGGAACCGCGCGCTGGGGTTGGCGGATGCCGCCGTTTTGCAGGCGGTGCGACTCCCGGCGAATCGTGCCCTGGACGAGCTGCGGGTCGGCGAGCTGGAGGAGTGGCTCGCTGGAATCCGACCTTCGGGCTCTTCCCTCTGCGTGGACACCGAGGTCTATCGATATCGTGACACGGCAGAACGGGCCTTCACCGCAGGGCTGGCCGCCCTCGGCGATCCGGCCACCCGGGATCGCGGCGACCTCGTGGTTGCGCGATCCCTCCCCTCGCGGTTCGGACGCCACCACCGGGAGGCCGTGGAACGCTGCGACGGCGCCGGAAGCGCACGCGCACGACTTCTCCTCCAGGCGTCCGATGGTTCGCCACGGCGTTGTGTGGAGGCGCTGGTGCGAGCCGTGGAGGAGGGGGAGGCGGAGGCGTTTCCGGAGGAGGTCTGTACGCCTCTGTTCGACAAGCTGGACGCGGCACTGAACGAGCGCGCCGGCGGGGCTTGGACAGGGCGAGTAGTGGATCTGTTGCTCGCGGGGGGCCTGCCCGGCATCGTGCACGAGTGGATAAGCGAGCGCCCCGACGCCCTAGCCGTGGCCGTGGCACGGGATGCCGCCGAGCGGGCTCCGCTGGCGCTGGCCCAGATCCGAGCCCTGGCCACGTCGGATTGTGTGGAGCTGGTCGCGCGCTGGGCGACGGGCGGAAGACCGGGGGCATCGGCCTCGGAGGTTCTGGGCGGGGTGGACGAGTCGGAGCGGACCGTGTTCGGGCGGGTGATCGTGCGTGCCTGGCGTCAGCCAAGGGAGCGCCGTTGCGAGCGTCGCGCCGAGATCCTCCGGTGGGTCGATCTGCTCTCACCCATCGATACGCGGGAGCCGCTCATTGCGCTTCGCCAAGGGCGTGTGGATCTGAACGAACGCCAGGTCCGGCTGCTCACGCGCGACGTTCTGTCCGATGCCGTCCCCCCCGAGATGCGTCCGGTCGTGGGCGCTGCGATTCTTCGCCACTGGACCTCCCTCGCCGCCACCATCGTGGCGCAGCCTTCGAGCTGGGAACCATTCCTGCGCGAGTGGCCGGGACCGATCCACCTGACGCTCATCGGCCGCCCCCATCTCGATCCGCGTGAACGATGTGATTCACGCGTGGCGCGAGAGGCGCAGGTGTTCTGCCCCCGCCGCCCCCAGCTGCTGAAGCTCGCGCGTGAGTGGTCCTCGGGAGCGCCCGTCGCGGGAGCCTTCGAGGAGGTCGCCCCCTTGCTGTGGCGGTGGTGCATCGATCCGGCCACGCCGGATGGTAACGCTACGGATCTGATCCAGCTCTGCCGCCAGCTCGCCGCGGGCCGCCTTCCCACCGCGAAGCCGGCTGTCGAAGAGGACCTGGATCGAGCTGCCAGACTGGCCATGGGCGTCGGGATTCCCTCGAGCGCCGACATCGGCTCACTGCTGTCCCACTGCCGCCGCGGCTGGCAGGTGCGGCTGGTGCTGAGCCTGTTCCCGTCCGAGGACATCCGCCTGCCGCTGCAGTTGCTGGAGACCCTCATCGGGGAACGCGTCTGGCTGCGTGGTCACCTGGCGTCCCCCGGCGTGCACCAGGAGAGGTCGAGTCAGCTGGGATTGGCCGGCTTCGAATTCCACACGTTGAAGTTCACCGAGGACGTTCGGCCGTGGTGGCGCAAGGGGATCGAGCAGACGGCGCTGTGGGCGGCGTTCTCCGGCGTCCCACGCAAGCGCCAGGGCTCGTTGCGCCGCGCAGTCGAGGCCTACGCGCAGTCGCCAGTGCAGCGATGCCGGCTGGCCGCCCTGTACCTGGAGGGCCAGGGCGCCCGACCACCGGAGGCGCGGGAGCGGGCCGCGGGCGCGGTCATGGAGCAAGTGGTGTCGCCGGTGGCCGTTGGATGTGGCCTGGACACGCAGATGCTCCGACAGGTCTTCGCGGTGATGAGCGAGGGGCCGTCGGCCAACAGCGCTGCGCGGTGGCGGCTACGCCGGCTCAGGTACAGGGCCTTCTTCGCCAAGGGAGCCAACCACGAGCAGGCCGTCTGGCTCGAGTCGCCTGACCGCGTATGTGTCGCACCCTGGTTCCGGTCACTCCTCGAGATGGTCCACACGCCCGATCGATCGTCGAGGCTGCTCAGGATCTTTCGCCGGGAAGGCGGGGGCGCGCCGTCATGACGCGGCGCGCCCCCCTCACGGAGTCCAGCGCGACAGGCGCGGTCCTGCGCTGGGAGCGACATCCTCTGAGCCCGTGGTTCGCCGAGCGGGGGATGGCGGCCTTGCTGCTCGAGCCCCGGGCGGTCGATCTTCGGAACGTCGAGGCCCTCCCTCGTCCGCCGGTTCGGATGGCCTTCGACCACCTGGCGTGGGGTGTGGACATCCGCCTGGTGCCTCGCCACGGGGCGGTCGAATCGCCTGGCAGGGTGTGGGCCCGCGGATACCTCAACGTCGGCAGCGTCCGGCAACGCCGGTTCATCGAGGCGACGCCGGCGGCGAACGTCGTCGGGGAACGTGTGCTGAGGCTCCCCATGGGCTTCGAAGGCGTCGTGGTGGTGTACGAGCAACATGACGGGTACGACCGCCTGCTGGACGTCCGCGCGGTGTGGGGTGAGCGCGTCGCAGACCGCCGATGGTGTCCTGGAGACCTGGTCGCGTTCCAGCGCCTCCTCGGGCGCCCGCCGGATCCCCTCGCCGAATGGCCATCCAGCTCCCGACGCAGGCTATCGGCTGTGCGTGCGGTGGCCTGCCGTTGCCCGGGCGCGGTCGCGGACGATGTCGCGGGACTGCTCCAGGTGGCGGTGACGGGGGTGTTTCGCGCCACCGCGCTCGCTGCTTGCGGGCTGGATGTGTCTCCCTCCGACGAGGCCCTGGTCGGACAACTCCAGGAGGGTGAGTTCTCGACGGCTCTGGTGCCCATCTGGCCCACTCCTCTGGAGACGTTGCCTGCCCTCGCGGCCGGCGGTGTCCTCCCCGGGTCAGATAGGACGGAGACCGTCGTCTGCAGGGACAGGAGGCTCCCATGAACTACAGCCGCTCAGGTTCGTTTCGAGCTGCCCCCGGCCCCTACGCCGGCCGCGCCGCGCTCCGCGCGGGCCTCTACATTCTCCTGATCGTTCCCCTCCTGCTGCTGGCGGTGCTGGTCCGGTACGCGGTCCTGTTGACGGTGCTTCCCATGCTGGTGGTCAACGTGGCACTGGCAGAACTCCCCTTCATCGGCTGGCTCGCCGCGGCCGTCCTGGGCGAGAACGGCACGGTTGTGGATGCGTTGGCGCTGTGCATGACCTTCGGCTCCCTGGCCGTGTACGGTCTGGGCGGTTGGTTTGTCTGGCGACTGGCCTCCAGACAGGTCGAGGCCCGCGCGCGGCAGACCCTCATCCCCCTCGCGGTCGTCGCGAGCCTGTGCGTTTCCATGTGTGTGGCCGACTACTGGCTGGGCGCCATCGACGTGGTCTACGCAAACCTGATAGCCGATCTGGAGTACTACGGGGCGGTCGAGGATGAGGAACCTTGGATACCCCTGTCGGTCCTTCCTGCGCTGCAGCAGGCGACCCACCCCGAGGAGTTCGTCTTCGAGACCGACACCGGTGAGCAGATATCCCTGGACCCGGGCGCATTGCTCGCAGGGATCCGCCTGGGTGGCTGGCTGCAGGCTCTGGCCTTTGGCCTGATCCCTGGTGCGTTGCTCGGCGCTGCCGTGGGCAACGGCATACGGCGAACCGCCGATCTCGTCGGAAATCCATCGTGACCGCCCAGGTGGGCGAGGAGGTCCCGTGCGCGTTTTGATCCGATTGCTGTTCCTGGCCACCGTCAGTCTGTCCCTGGTCGTACCGCCGGCGCCTGCCGAGGCGCGCAAGGCGGGGACCGTGTACCGGGCCGTCAAGAAGAAGGTGTCCGCGAAGTTCGCCAGCCGAGGGGTGCAACGACCCCGACGCTCCCACGCTCCGCCAGGGAAGAAGGTCAAGGATCACCGTTTCGGTAACGATGGCGACTACTACGCGATGTCCTCGAGACGGGCGCTGGCCGAGAGCTCGTCCAGCAAGCGGTTGACGTCCAGGACCGCGGTCAAGCGCGCGGGCACGAGAGTGGACATGTACACCGGCCACGCCTACCGCAAGGCCATGCGCAACCGGGTGAACGTCAACTCCCTGTCCAACTCGCAGCTCAAGCGGATGACCGGTCTCAAGAGCCTGAGGGGGGCCAGGCACAACGGCGTGCTCGGACCGGCGGCGGGCAAGCGCCTCGGAAAGTGGGCCTACAGGCACAAGCGCGTGCTGCGCTACCAACCGCGCGCCAAGCTGCCCGGTGAGAAGTCGACCCGCGGCAAGTGGGGCAACATCTACGTCCCGTACTCACTGCGGCCTCCCAACGCCTCGTCGCGCGGCGCGGCGGTGAGCAAGCTCTCCCGCACGTGGTGACGCTCCACCCCCGACCCCTCCTCAGCACAGCTCAGTAGGGATAGAACCGGGCCACGTACTCACCCGCTGGTGTGCCCTCGGGCCGGTGGGCCATCAGGGTGCCGACGGGGTGGCGCTGGAGCGCCTCGAGGCGTTCCAGCGCGTGATCCCGCCGCGCCTCGTTCCCGAGGGCGAGGGCGAGATCGAGGTGGCTGAGCCTCAGGAAAGTCTCGGCGGTCGCCGCGTGTCCGCGGTGGGCATCCAGATCCTCCTGGATCTCGGAGAGCCACTCCGACGCCTCGAACAGATGGTCGGTGGACGCCAGGACGAAGCACAACCAGCGAATGGCCGACCAGCGAACGTGATCGGGGACACCGCGGCCTCGGGCGAGGGCGGTCAGCGTCGACTCGGCACCCTCCCTGCCCAACAGAGCCTGCCCTCTCGCGCGGGCGAGCCGGACGTAGGGCATGCCGCTATCGTCGAAACCCTCGAGTTGTTCGACCTTCGCGAAGAGCGCCTCGGCCCGCTCGAACGCAGCGGGATCGCCCAGGGCGCCGGCCAGCCGATACCACTCCGAGAGAGGAAAGGAGATGGAGGCGTACGCCAGCCGGTCGAAGAACCCCTGCGCGGCTTGCTCCTGTAGCCTCAGGGCCTCCTCGGTCTTGCCCGTGATGGCCAGCAGCCGGCCCAGCGCGCCGAGCAGCCCCAGGTGATGGGCGAAGGCGTCCCTGCCCTCGACCAGGTGCTCGCGAGCGAGGTCCTCGGCGACCCGAGGCGACAGGGTCCCCTTGTCCGTCGCCTCCTGGACGAAGTTGGCCACGATCTTGATGCGCAGGTCCGCCGGAGCGAGGTCGATCCAGGCCCGATCGGGGAGGGCGTCCGCCCCGGCGGCTCCCTCGTGGCGCGCCGCCACAGCGTGGGCGAACAGCAGCTGGCTGCGTTGGGCCTCGGTCAGGTCGGCCTCCCAGCTCTCCAGCGCCAGGCCTGCCGCCCGCATGACCGGGGTCCAGTCCAGTGCTGCGTCGCGTCCCGACAGGGCCAGCCGGTAGAACGAGCCGCAAAGCTCCTCTCGTTGCGCTTCGTCACGCCCCTGGTTCACCAGCAGCTGGCCCAGGTCGTTGCCGAAGGCGACCTCGACGGCTTCGGCGGCACTCCGCACCGGGACGATCTCCAGCGGACCTCCGCGAGCTGCTGACCTGGCCTCCCTCAGGTTGTCCGGGGCGACGAGGAATCTCCGGACCCGGCGCGTGCGTCGGACGACCACCTCGACCTTGGCGCCGATGCCGTCGACTGCTTTCACGGCCCCTGTGGGCGTCACCTGGCCCGAAGCGACCAGATCCTCGGGGACGGGCCGTTTGAAGACCAGCGAGGCCAGGGCCAGGACGAAAGAGAGACCGAACGAGGCGCCGTCGAGGCGGGTGTCCGGCAGCCGGATCGCGCGGCTCCCTGCGAGGCTCGCCAGCCGCAGGGCGACGAACGACATCGCTCGGGCCTGCTTCATGGGCGCCCACAGCAGGGGGAGCGACCGCGGCAACGCAGCTGCGGCGTGATCCCAGGCCTTGCGCGCGCCCTTGCCGAACTCGAGCGCACCGAGTGATCTGGAGGCAAGGGGGTGTTCGTCGTCGAGCATGATCCACAAGGACGGCACGCCGGTCTTGTCACAGACCGTGAGGAGGGGGGCCTGGCCCGGGACGGTGGGGGGCGTCTCCAGACCGGAGACCGTGCGAGCCATGGCCGCGGCGTGGGTGTCGTCCGGCGGCGGCCAGCACCAGGGGCCGGCCCGCAGCATACGTTTGAGGGGGGCTCGCGACGAGACGGAGATGTTGGGCCGATACAGGAGTTCGATCATGCCGTGATCGCCTGCGGCACGAATGCCCACCAGGCGTCGGCGTCGCGGAGCCACGCCCGATTCAGTCGTTCGTCGTCGAAGGGCTCGACATCGGCCGTGGTCGACACGAAACGGCTGCCCACTGCGTCGAGCTCGGTCAGAGCCGCATTGATCCGGGCGGCACGGCCACGCTCGGCCAGGAGCTGGCGCACCCCCTCGAGGTCGTCCCGCCGGTGCAGGAGATCGAGCAGGTCCACGCGCCAGGGCTCCGAGTCTGGGGAGACCTCGCGCGCGATTTCCGCGATCCGAGCGTGGACCTGATCCACCTCGGCCAGGGCCAGGTCCTCCAGGATCCGAAGCTGTTCGTCCGAAACGCCGAGCAGCCACCTCAGCGGCGGCGCGTCCCGGTCTGGCACCCTCTTGGCCAGCAGAGCCTCGACGTCCTTTTGCGCGATATCGGCAGAGGAATACTCGTAGAGGCGGTGGTACATCCCCACCGCGACGGCGTCGTTCCACGGATCTCGCGACGCGGCGCGACCCTGCACGGTGGCTGCCAGCCACGTGTCGTCGCAGTCCGAACACCATTGGGCGATCGGCGCGCCCATCCCCGCCAGCGGCGGGATGTCGGCGAAGTCCGTGTAGGCCGTATGGAGCATGGGCCCGTCCATCCCATCGATCAGGACCACGCCGCTGCCGGTGGGTTGCATCACAGCGTAGGGTCCTTTGCCCGCGAGCTCGATGTAGACCGTCCCGGGATCGTCGGGATCGGTACGGCACAGATCGGGATCGGTCTCCCCCCAGGCGCACGTGATCTGGAGGTCCGTTCCAGATGTGCTGTGCAACCGCAGGATGCGGGGATTGGGCTCGGCGCGGGCCACGCCGATGCCGGTCTCGCTGACGTCCCTGACGTCGATCTCGATGAACTCCACCGGCTGCTCGGGGCCGTCTTCGTCGGCCATGGTGAAGCCGCAGTCGAGGCAGGCAGCCAGGGTCAGCACGACGGCCTCCTTGACCAGTCCCTCCTCCACCTCGCCCTCGATGTCGGGGACGGGTTCGCCCTCCGAGATCGCGCAGCCGGCCAGGCCGAGCGCGTCCAGCGTCCTGTCGTCGATCTTCGAGCTCATGGCTCCATTCCTTCCGAGGACGTCACGCGTCCTTGTCACTCTTGCGCAGGCGTAGCGCCCCGATGAACTTCTTCATGACCTCGGCCTGGGTCGCGGTGATGGAGCCCTGGCCGAGGCGTCTCTCTGTCTCGTCCCAGAGTCGCTTGAGGACCCGGCTGTGGCGCTGCTGGATGCGCTGGGTCACGGCCTCGCGTGTGGGCTGGCCGGTATCGGCAGCCAGCTCGCGCTCGATCTGCCCTGCCATGGTCTGCGCGCCCGAGAACAGGTCGTATCGCTCGTCCAGGCCTCTCCTGAAGGTCGCAGCGGCCTTGTCCCCCATGCCCTCGGCCAGCTCCTCGATCACCGTCTCCGCGACCTCCTGCAGCGCCTCCATCACGCGGCTGGCCGCGACCTGCTCGAAGGCGTCGCGACCGGAGGTGTGCAGACCCGAATCGACGATGCCGGATTCCCAGACATCCCCCTTCTCCTGCAGCTCGTCGATGGAGACACCTCGCAGGCGGGTCTCTCCGTCCACATCCAGAGGCCGGTTGCGCCGCAGGCGGTCCCTCCAGCCGTTGCGCAAGGCGTTGTACATCGTGCCGCGCACTGCCTTGACGGTGTCGGCCCGTCGCCTCGGATCCGTACCCGGCGGGTTGTTGACCAGCCGCATCAGGTAGGTGTTGGCGATTTCCTTGCGGAACTCGTCCGCGATACCTTCCTTGGCCGCCAGCTTGCAGGACAGCGATTCCAGCTCGGCGTTGATCACACGTGCCGCGGATTGCCGCTTCTCGTTCGACGCGTGGATCCTGTCGCGCTCGGCGAGGATCTCGGGGCTCGGCGGGGCGGCCTCTTCCGGCATGGGCAGGATGGGGCCCAGTTCGTTGTAGGCTTCCACGAGGCGTCGGTCCTCGTCCTCTCGTTCCGGCTGAATCGGCGGTCGTCCACCCTCCATCACGGCTCACCTCCCCCGTCGGTCGCCCACTCGAGAGCCTGCGGCGTTGGCCCGAGACAGATCTCAACGTCGTCGTATGGGTTGTCTACGTCGCCCGACTCGTCAACGAACAGATGCCAGTCCATCGTCGCCGTCCTGTTCTCGGGTAGGCCCCCCAGCGAGCTCGTCTCGTTGCGGTCCCAGGATCTTGCCACCGGCCTCGACGGGAAGACAAACCTGGCCATCGGGCTTGCCCATCGGCCACTCCAGGTGAGCCTCGAGGGCGCTCGGCGGAATGGACTGCAGCGTGAAGGGGCGAGCGATCTCCCCGCCGGTCAGGAGGCGCGTCAACCCGTGATAGAGGGGCTGCTCGGTCAGCTCGTCAGCGGGGATGCGCCGACCGTACTCCTCGGCGAGCAGGGCCGCGTCGCTGGCGCCCACGCGGAAGCAGACGGTGCTGCCCACGTTACCCATGAGCGCGTCGAGGGTCCCCTCGTCGAGCTGAGCCACGTACTGGTTTGCCAGCACGAGCCGTAGGCCGAACTTGCGCGCCTCGGAGAGCATCGGCCCGAGGGTGCGCTCGCCCTTTGGGCTGTACGCGTAGCCGCCTGCCCCGAGGAAGTTGTGGAATTCGTCCAGCACCAGAGTGAACGGCTTGCGATCTTCCGGGGCCATCTTGGCCCGCGAGAACACCACGTCCTGGAGCCTAGAGACCAGCTGCATGCCCAGGAAGTAGGCGCTCATCGGGCCGAGCACACCCTGGGGCAGGCGGGCCAGGACCACGCCGCCCTCGTTGACGACCCGTGCCATGTCGAACTGGGCGCGCTCGGGATCGCACACCCTGCGAAGCACGGACGACTTGAGCAGAGCGTCGTACTTGGACACCGTGTACGACGTCATCTCGCCGCGGAACTGGGACGACCAGTCCGGGTACTCCGAGGTCCAGAATCGCCGCACCTCCTCGTGCAGGGGATTGGCGCGGTCGAGGGACTTGAGACAGTCGTTGCGGAAACTCTGGTCCGAGCACAGGCGTGACATCTCCGCCAGGGGCTTCCGCGCCACGGTCAGCGGGACCAGCAGGCAGCGGCTGTGGCGGTCGAACAGCGGCCCCATGTAGTCCGTCGAGTACAGCCTGAACATGATCGCCATGAGCTCTTCGATGGCCCGCTCCGCTCCCTCGGGCGTGCCGTCGTGGGCCAGGGGATCGAGGCCCAGGCAGTTCGGATCGGCGGGATCGAAGATGTGGACCTTCCGGTGTGGCTCGATCCGGGCGCGGACGTCGTCCACCAGATCGCCGTGGGGATCGATCAGACCGATGCTGGCTCCCTGCAGCGCCGCGTCGATGATCAGCGTCCTGAGCACCGTGCTCTTTCCCACGCCGGTCTTGCCGCAGAGGTACACGTGGCGAGCCAGATCGTTGCCGGTGATTCGGACGGGGACGGGGCCGCTGGGGCCCTCGCCCAGCCCCATCAGGAACTCGCCCCGGGTCGCCAGCACGCTCGCCGGCAGAGGCCGTGACGGCGCAGCCTCCATGCCGATGTTGGGCAAGCCGTCCTCCCCGGGCGGCGGGACCTGGAGCATTCGTCCCGCCACTCGACCGGGGATCCACTTCGTCAGGGCCTCGTGAACCGGATCGGCGTGAATGCCCACATCGGATACGTACGCCACCGGGCAGTCGTGCGCATCCGATGGGCCGTGGGCGAGCATCTCTCCCTGGTCCGACGTCAGCTCCTGCCAGCGCACCTCGTTCATGCCCACCACGGCCCGCTGGATCGACGCCAGCAGCGGCCGCGACGGCGTGTTCCGGCCCAGTACGGCCACCCGCACCGAGAGCGCACCCGCGTCCAGCGCGTCCAGCCAGTCTGTGAAGTCCTTGACGGTGGAGGCAATGCGGTCGAGTTCCAGGAGGTTCTCGGGCAGGCAGTGCACCATCGCGCGCCCCTCGTCCGCGCGGAAGTGGACGCCGGGCAGGAGCCCGCCCAGGCGCGCGAGGAGCAGCGACGACAGAGCCCGTGCCTTGAACAGCGGGCGTTGATCCGCCACGCCGGTCAGGGACAGGACCGCTGTCACGGGTCCTGCGTGACTGAGCATCAACCGCACCACGTCGCCCAGCGCCTCGGCACCGTGGGGCCTCCACGACTCGCACACGGGCAGATCGGGGTAGCCGGGCATGTTCACCGAGCGAACGATGGGGATGGCCATACGTCCGTGGAGCCACTCGTGCCCCACGATCGCCTGGTCGAGACGATCCGGCGTGTCCAGCGCCTCGAATCGGGTCTCGTTGCACGCGCCGAGGAGCTGCTGCAGCTCCACCGCGTTGGCCTCGGCTCTGAGCGCGGTCTCCTCCTCGGTCGCCCCATCGAACTGGGCCAGCACCACCACCCGAAGCGTCTGCTTCGCCGCATCCCCGCGCAGCTGCAGCTGTAGACCGCCCGTGGGGCCGTAGCTCGACAGCCACTCGCACAGCTTGTTGCCCAGTCGCGCCAGCGGCGCGACTTCGGGCGAGCCCTCCGCCACCGGCCGCTGGCGCACGAACGCTGCCAGCTCGAATCCCAGCGTCGCCCTCCAGGGGTTCTCCAGCCAGTTCTCCGTCTGGTGCTGTGACTCGGCCTGATCCCGCCTTCTCATCCGGATCGCCGGCGTCGCCAGCTTCGTGCTGGAGTCCTGGTCACGCTGCTGGCTCTCGGGAGTGGGCTCGGTGTGTGGCATGGAATGCTCCTCTCTCGTGCTTCGGGCTTCCGGCCTGATAGACGCCGTGTGCTCCTCCTCCTGACGTCCAGCCGCGGTGGGCGTTCCCGGAAACGCCTCAGTCTTCCCAGTAGCCCTGCGGGTAATGTCCTGGCAGCTGTGGCGGCGCCGGTGGCGCAGGTGACGCCCGGCGTTGACCCGCGCCCCGGAACAACCACCTCAGGCCGCGCCCTAGCAGCCGCACAGCACCGAGCATTGCCCTGAACGGCAGCCTCAGCAGGGGGAGTGACAACCGCGCCATCCCCGTCACCGCGTTCGCCAGCAGCTGTCCGACCATCTGGTCGAAGATCCCTTTGCCCAGGAGTGTCCGCAGCAACGACAGGAAGATCGCGGCCATGATCAGGATCAACACCCACAGCGGCAGCACGTTCAGCAGCGACTCGATGAACGGCTCCGCCACCAGGAACAGCACCAGCATCCCGAGGATCCCGAACGCCTTCTTGCGGCTGAAGATCCCCACCATCAGCGCCAACGCCACCCCCACGATCACGAGGATCTCTGCGCCCTCGGGAAGGAACCACCAGAACAGGGAACCCGCGCGGTTCATACGAACCTCCTCTGGTTGGGAGACGGTGGAGGTGGAGCTAGCTGACCGAGAAACAGGAGGGGGCGCGTCGGCGGGCGTCGATCCGGCGTCGATCGGGTCTCACCTGAAGTTGAACGGCAGCGTCGCCCTCAACAGGCTCTCTGGCGGATCCAGCGGGCTGTTCAGCGCCCGACGGACCAGGGAGAACGACTCCTCGGCCGCCGGGAGCTCCTCCTCGAGGGCATCGAGGTCGCGTCCTGCGAACAGATCCTCGTGGCCCCAGCCCATCGCGATCGCCCCGAGGACCCAGCCGATGAGGTCCATCGTCGGTCCCTGATTGGCGGAGAACACCAGGTCGAACCCTGCCTTCATGTGGTCCACGGCCTCGTCCGGATCGTCCTGCCGCAACAGCGTGGCTCGATAGGCCTGGATCAGCTGCCAGGGATGGCCCACGTCGTTGTCCCAGTCCTCGCGCTGTTCCAGGTATGCAGCGCGTTCCTCGCCGGAACCGTGCTGGGCCAGATAGCGCAGGAGCAGGTGATGCCGGTACTTGGTCGCGGGATCCACGTCGGCGGCCAAGGCGCGGATGTCGTCGAGATCGAGTGACACGACATCGGCGACTCGTGCGCGGATCTCCTCGATGGTCAGGTCGCCTCGATCCATCGCCGCGATGGCGCGGTAGGTGGCCGTCTGGGCGATCTCGCGAGCGGCGACGTCCGGGTCGCTCAGCCCCCCGAACGCCTCGATGGCGCGGACGAAGTAGTCTTCGGCCTGGTTGAGGGCGCCGACGAACGCAGCATGCTGGCCCAGAGAGCTCTGCACCCGCGCCCAGTTCTGTTGTCCCGGTACGACCATCTCTGTTCCGATCCAGCGGCTCAGCGCCTCGGTGGCGTGCTTGAACCGGAACATGTTCGTCATCAGTACGGCGCGGACGAGATCGGCCTGGCAGACCAGCCGTGGGTGCTCGTTGTACAGGGTGTTGCTGAGCTCCTCGAGCTTGCCGACGATCCCCTCGTCGATGAATCCACGGTGGTTGCGCGACTGCAGCTCGGCGGTCAGCCAGGCCAGCTCCAGCGGCTTCGAGAGCTTGCTGTCCGCGGGTTTGCACGAGGCGAGCCAGACGACCTCCTGGCTCAACCGTCTCAGGTCGATAGCCTTGCTGTCCAGGTGGGCCTCGGCGGCGTTGAAGTAGCGCTCCCAGGTGTCGGGGTTGTCGCGGCAGATCCGCGCGAGCTGGTCCAGCAGGGTGCGGGAGATGCCGAGGGGACTCGTGGCGTCTGGATCGTGGATGAGATCCCGCCAATCCTCGGGATCGATGCGATCACTGCGATGGAGTCGATCCCAGGCCTTGATCAGGTGGGTTCCTCTTCCGTTGTGCAGGCACACGCCCACGAGCTTGCTCTGTTTCCTGCGGGTCCTGGCGTCGTTGGTCTTGGCGCTCCAGGTGTGCGCGACGGCGTCGGCGTACCCGAGGAACGGGCTGTCGTTCTTGCCCGCGAGGTCGATGGTCAGCTTCAACGGCCTGAACCGCTCGGGGTTGGTCTCTGTGAGCTTGGAGAGCATGTGACGGGAGATTGCCCGCCAGTCGTGCTTCCTGGCCGAGTGGCTGCCGCGCTCCTCCACGAGCGCTCTGACCTCGGTGGGCCCGTTCATGGGGAGTAGCCTCAGTACCCAATCAATCACGTGGGTCGCGCCATCCACCCAGCGATCTCCCCGGGTCTCCGGGAGGCCGTCCGCGGTGACACCGAACAGCCCCACGGGGGCGTCGAGCAGGTGCTGGAAGACGCGGTCTCGCTCTTCGGTGGCGAGGTTGACGAAGTGGAATCCGGCCGCCAGTTCGTCGAGCGGGATGGGTTCGGGGACCAGTACGGCTACAAAACGGCCCAGCGGCCCCCTGGGCTCGATGGAAGTATCGAATGCGTCTCGCAGGAAGGAACTGCCCGTTTCGTCCACGAACAGCCGCCACCTGTGGGCCGGGCGGAGTTTCTGGATACGGTGGTCCTCTTTACCTGCGACTACAGTCGATTTCTTCCGCCGCTCCTTGCCGCGCTCGAACAGTGCTGTAGCGTTGTTCCTGGTCTTCTCGATCTTGAACCGGAGATGAGGGTACAGGGCCTCCAGTCGCGCAGCAGCCTTTCGAGCTTCGGCGTTCCCGGGCCCCTTTTGCTTGATCAGCTTTTCGTATGCAGTGAAATCACTCTTCTGGCGCACGCCGTACTGGATACACCTGCCCGCCATGTCCTCGGTCGCGAGGGGATGCTCGAGCAGCGCGCGGCGTGCTTGCTGGCAGTCCGGGTGGCCCGCGCCGTTCCACGAGGTGAGTTTCTCCAGCTCGACGACCCGCTGCCTCAGCGCTTCTTGCTGCTCGTGGGCCTCCCTATCGCTCGGGAACTTCCTCACCCTGGCCCACGCCCAGCTCAACCAGTCGTCCGGTTCGTCCTTCGAGCGCCAGACCGTGGTCGCACCGAGGCCCCGCGCACTGTCTTCCGCCTCGAACTCCACGAACGTCCCCACATCGGGATCTTCGAACGAGCAGGCGCTCTCCTGGAAATGAACGTTCCTCTCGTGGGATTCGCTCGTGATGAAGCCAAACCCCCGGTCTCGCTTGAAGAACGAGATGACGCCTCGGTCGGCCATGGTCGGTCCTTTCTGGGGGACCCCCGCAAGATCCGAATGCAAGCGTATCGAAACTCGACACACAGGGGCAGGGGGGCGGTGGCGGCGGTCGTTGTCGAGTCAGCCGAGCGAAGGCCGAGGTCCACGCGGCCTCGCCGGCCTGCGTCGCGTCGCCCGCGGCGATCCTCTCCGCGCGGGGTGACGCCTTCGTGCCCGCCGTCGAGGACGACGGCGAAGGCGCCTGGAGGCCAGCCCGAGCCCGACGAGCCCGACGACCATCAACGCGACCACCCCGAATCCGTACAGGAGGAACTTCACCCCGGCCGCCAGCGCCCCGCCGATCTCGTCCCCCCGCCCGGCCCAGGGCGAGTCGGTGTTGATCTCGACCTCGGCGCGCTCCAACGGCCGGATACGCCAGTGGGCCAGCCGTGCCGGGGGCACCACCGACCCGTCCTCGATCAGGCCGTGGTTGGTCAGCGCGTGATCCCAGGTGGCGGCGAGGCCATCGTGGACGCCCACGAGGTGGAGGGAGGCGCCGCGCAGGGCGTCCCAGGGCATGTCGTCCTCGATGTCGAACGTGGGACCGTGACGGCCTGCCTCGTGGAGCATGTCCGAGAAGACGATGACGTACTGCGCCTCGGCGGTGGGGTGACGCGTGAGGGCGTACTCCACCAGGGCCATGGTCGAGGTGATGTCGGTGTGCGAGCTGTCCTGCGCCCGCAGACCGGCCAGCATGTCGTCCCATGCCTGCGTCGGCTCGCCGTCGGCTCCCCGCTCCAGATCGGTGGCGTGGCCGTCCCAGACGATGGAGGGCTCGCCGTTGAGCCCGATCACGACGAGCTCGTCCTCGTGGTAGCGGGAGATCATGGGCAGGGCGTCGGTCACCTTGGTCAGGGACCCCTCGAAGAATCCGTCGCGTACCGAACCGGAGGTGTCCACGACGACGACCACGCGGTTGAACGAGTCGTCCTTGCGGCCGGCCGTCGCGGGCGCCGGGAAGATGGAGAGAGTCATCAGGGTGAGCAACGGTAGCCAGCTTCGGACGGTCATGGTCTTACCTCCTGTGTGACGACGCAGCCGTGGACGCACATGCCCACGTTTCCAGCCTCGTTCCAGTGCACCGGCTCGCCGTGGCGGTCGCAGCACGTTCCCCCCTCGGCTTGCGCGTGGTCGTCGTCCTGGGGGTGATGGTCGATCGTGGGCTCGTCTTCCCAGTCGTCGTCGGTCAGTGGACCGGGGTCGTGGGCTTCGTCTCCGTCTGACGGGCCTTGCCACCAGCTGCCGGCCCGCGCCGCGGTGGGCTCGTCTTCGTCGTACTCGTCGTCGTACTCGTCGTCGTACTCGTCGTCGTACTCGTCGTCGTACTCGTCGTCGAAACGTTCCCACAGGCCTGCCCAGAGCTCGCTCAAGCAGGTCATCGGCTCGCGCACGGCGGTCCCCAGCCCCACCACGAGGACACGTCCGGTCGCGGTGAACGCCAGCACCGCCAGGGCCAGCGCCAGGCCGGGGACGAAGCCCAGCATCAGCGTCTCGCCCCAGGACACGAGCAAGATGCTCCGGCGCAGGGAGGACAGGTCTGCGGCCTGTGCCGCTGTCGGCGGCCGCAGCACCGACTCCAGGGAAGGGAGATCCTTGAGTGTCACGTCACTCGCCAACGTCGTGAAATCCTGCTCGGCCTCCATCTGCTCGGCGTTGTACAGGCAGCGCAGCGCAGCGACGTTCCAGTCTCCGTAGCCGACGACCACCGCCACGGGCGTGAAGAATGCCCCTGCCAGCAGCCAGCCGATCAGCCGCCGGCGGGCCAGGTATCGCGCCAGACCTAGCTGGTTCGGAGCCCCCTCCTGTGCCATCCCTGCGGAGCCCAATGGGTCCTGCAAGAAACCGTGCCGTACCCTTGCACCCAGGAGGCCGAGGTCCCGCACGGCGAGCGCCACGTGAACGATGCAGTGGAACGCCGCGGCCTCCACGAGGATCACCGCGATGCATACGGAGCCGGCGTAGAGTTCGGTCATGGTGGTGGCTTCACCGAGAACCGGCGCCACGAGCCACGAAAGGATGCGGTTTCCGCCCAGGGTGATGTCCTCGAGCGCGAAGGCGAGGAACTGCTGGAGCATCCCGTAGCGGATCGTGGTCGCGAACAGCACGTAGCCCACCGTCGCCGCGAGGAAGATCAATGCCACGGAGAAGGGAGCCAGCTGGACGATCCAGGGCCAGCGGGTGGCCTGCTGAACCGATGCCGGCGTGCTGCGGGTCTGATCCATCGTGGTCGTGGCCAACGGGCACCTCCCTGCGCGGCGGTCTGTTGTGCGCAAGTACAAGGACGGCGGTCGTCGTCCTTTCTGACCCCGCGCGGTCTCGCCCCACCGTCAGAAACCCAACGAGCCTGACGTCTTGCTGGTCATGCGCACCTGCTGGCCATGTCGGCCGCGCGACGGCGCGCCTGGAGTCGAGTCGTGGACGTGACGCTGATCGATCCTGGACCGAACGAGCTCGAGTGGCTGCTCGAGCAGGGCTTCGACGTGCAGTTGCGCATGGGCGAGCTGCCGCCGCCGTCGTTCATCGAACTGAGGTCCCACCCCCTCGCCGCTGACGATCTCCAGGGACTGTCCGAGGAGGAGCTGTGGGCCCTGCACGTACTGGAGATGGCCTCGTGGGGACGACGGAGCAGACCCTCTGCGGTCAGTTCAACCTCCGCTGCCCAACGCCCTTCGCTGCTCCACCTGAAGAGCGAGCTGGCCCACCGCCAGCTGCAGCGTTGTGGCCTCTGCGCCTGGTCGTGTGACAGCGACCGCACCCGCGGCGAGAGAGGGCGGTGTGGCCTGGGCACACGAGCCCAGCCCGTCGAGCCCGCGGTCCACGTGGGTGAGGAGGCGCTGTTCAACCCGACGTTGCTGGTGTCCATGCGGGGCTGTGGCCTGCGCTGCCGCTTCTGCCAGCAGTCGCAGCTGTTGCGCGGCGGCGCGGAAGGTCAAATCGACCTGCGCGGCGCCACCTTGTCCCCCCACCATCGGGAGATGGCCCGCTCGTGGTCGTTCATCGGCGGCAATCCCGACGAGTCCCTGCCCTCGGTGCTCGACGCCCTGCTGTCGGTGCCTGCCGAGGAGGCCATGCCCATCGTCTGGAACACCCACGGCTGGGTCCCGTCGAGCACGTCTGCGTTGCTCGAGGGTTTGGTCGACGTGTACGTCACGGACGTCAAGTTCGGCAACGATCGGTGCGCCGAGGCCCTGGCGTGCGTCCCGCGATACACGGATACGGTGCACGCGACGATCCGGCGTCAGGCGGCGACGGGCGCTCGACTGGTGGTCCGGCTGTTGGCGTTGCCCGGGCACCATGGGTGCTGCGTGGGGCCGGCTCTTGACCGCCTCGCCGACCTGGGAGCGCCGCAGCTGGAGGTGAGCTTCGAGGCCAGGTACACGCCCTCTCATCTCTGCTCCGACGCCCGCGATCCCCTCGGCGGTCCCCTCTCCGAGGCCGAACTCACCGCCGCGCGGAGCCACGCCCAGGGCCTTGGCCTTGCAGTCTCCGAGCCCGGGCTGCGCGTCGGCATTCCGTCAGAACGAGGCGGCCACGACGTCGTGGTCTTCGAGGAAGACAGCACCGAGGAGAGGTCATGAGCACCACCACCACCGTGAGCACCATGAGCCCCGGGGACCGCGATCGCCTCGTCCGCCTGCTGACTGGAGCCGTCCAGAGCTGTGCAGATCAGATGGCCGCGGCCCGCATGGACCAGCTCCGGGGGCAGGTGGATGCGCTGCAGACCCACAGTGATCGACAGCTGGACGTGGCGGCGCAGATGGCGTCGCCGGTGATCGCGACTCCCGGTGACATCAGCCTCCCCAGCGACGTTCATGCCGCCCTCGTCCTCCCCGCGGATCTGGATCTCCTGGCGGGCCTCCCCGACGCGGAGAGCACAACGGCGGCCGATCCAGGCGTCCGAGACACGATTCCCGCGGCGACCGACGATGTCGAACTGGGCGTGGCCTGGAGAGACCACGCGGCGTTGCGCCACGCGGTCGGGAATCTCGGGTTGAGGGGGCGTTGGAGCGCGAACGGAGGCCGCATCAGCGATGACGGAGGTGACGCCTTCGAGTTCCGCTGGGCTCCCGGCGGGATGGCCCGCGTGGTCGTGTCGTCTCCGGGCGAGGCGCAGCTGTTCGAGCGGGTCAACCGCCGATACGTGGAGGACGCGCTGCGTCGACACGGCGGCACGCGCAGGTGCCAGGTCGAGACACTGCGCGATGGTGGACTCGTGGTCCGGCGGCAAGGCGCGGGTGCAGCGCCCGCGGTGCACCTCCCGGCGGCTCGCCCCGGCCGCCTCGAGGTCGACTTCCAGGGATTTCGTGGTCGCGAGTGCCAGCGAGTCCTGGGGGCCCTGTCCCGCGCCACGGGCGTGCGGGTGATCCGCAACGACGAGCACGCCGAGGAGGCTCCGCGCCGCGAACATCTCCGCATCGGCGCCCAGGAGGAATGAGATGAGCGACACCCTCCGCCTGGAACAGATCGTCCGGACCGTCACGACTGCCGCCCTGGACTCCGGCGACCGCCAGCTGCTGATGGTCAGCACGTTCGACGCCCCGTCGGTCCACCACAGACTGACCCGGCTGGTGGCGTCGGGCGAACTCGAGGTGGAGGCCTTCCAGGTCGGGACCGCCGAGGGGCTGTCCGGCGTCGATCCCTCGGATCACACGTGGATGCGCCGCGGGAACACCGCCGCTGCACCCGCGGAGACCCTCGACCGCCTCGCCCGCGCCCCCGCTCGCCCCTCGCTGTTCGCCCTGTACGGCCTCGAGCCGGTGCTACACCAGTCGGACGTGCAGAGCGCGCTGTGGCACCTCCAATGCGGCGGGACCGTGGCCCCTCACGTGGTCGTCCTGGTGGACTCCCCCAGCGCCTGGGAACGCCTACCCGAGGCGCTGCGCAGCTCGTGGATGAGGTTCAACGACCCGATCCCCACCCGGGAAGACCACCGCAGCTATCTGGACCGTCGCCTCGCCGGCCACCTCACGGGGGAGGCGCTGGAGAGGATGGCCGGCGCCCTGACCGGGTTCACGGCCACCGCGGCCCACGCCTCCCTCCAGCGGGCCCTGCCCCTGCGAGGAGAGAACGCTGACTGGGTACCCGTGATCGGCGAGCTGTTCCAGGGCAAGCGCGCCTTGCTACGCAGTCAGCTCAAGATGGAGCTGCTGCCTCCGCCCCGCGGCCCCGTCTTCGGTCTGGATCTGCTGCGGGGGTTCCTCGACGAGACACGCAACAGCATCTGCAGCTCGGGGGCGGACCGCGGCCGCGGCGTGCTGCTGGTGGGCCCTCCTGGCACGGGCAAGTCCCTGGTCTCCAGTCACATCGGCCAGCAGATCGGTCACCCCGTCGTCGACTTCCGCATCGTCAGCCTCATGGACTCCCTCGTGGGCGCCACCGAGAACAACTTCCTCCACGCCACCCGCACCCTCGACGCCCTGGCCCCGGCCGTGGTCTTCATCGACGAGATCGAGAAGGCCCTGTCCGGCGGCTCGTCCACCAAGCGCAACGACGGTGGCACCATGGCTCGCAGCCACGGCGTGCTCCTGACCTGGCTCAACGACTCCAGCGCCCCCGTGTACGTGGTCGGCACCGCCAACCAGCTCCACCTCATGGACGACTGGCGCACCGTGACTCGCAAGGGCCGCTTCGACGAGACCTTCTTCGTGGACGTCCCCGGCCCCGCGACCCGCACCAACATCCTCCGCCAGGGCCTGCCCGACCAGGCCCCGACCTTCTACGAGCGCGCAGCGACAGGGACCCGCGGCTTCAGTGGTGCCGACCTCGCCCACGTCGCCCGCATGGCTCGCCTGCGAGCCGACACCCTGCGCCAGCCGATCGCGGATCTCGCGCTGGAGGAGATCGCCCAGATGCGGCCGTCGGTGCACCACGCGCTGCAGGAGTTCGAGGAGCTGCGGGCGTTCGCGCGGCAGTTCCGGCCGGCGTCTGCGGATGACGTGGAGGTGTGAGCGAGGATCCGACCACGTCGTCGCACGTCAGAAATCCAGCCCACGTCCGTCTACGAACCCTGGACCCACACAGGAGGAACCATGGAAACCCCGATCGCGGACCGCACTGAACTCGAAGCGCGTGCCACCCGAATCATCGCTTCCTACACGGTGTTGGCGAGCGGGACCGGCGCGGTTCCGCTGCCCGCGGCGAGTACGGCCATCGTGGTCGAGGACTCTGCCATGGTCGTGCACATCGCGGCGCTGTATGGCGTCCGCGTGAGCCTGGGGACGATCCTGACGTCCATCGGGCCGATGGGCCTGATCAACGTGGCGGGCAAGACGCTGTTCATCGAGTGCGCGCGCGCCCTGTCGTGGGGCACGGGCAATCCGTGGGCAGCCCTGGCCGTCAGCGGTATCGGAGCGACAATGGCGGGTGTACAGACATACATCGTCGGTCGCATCGCAGCAGCCGTGGCGGCGAACGGGGGGCACCCCTTGCCCGAATCCATCGCGCGCGCGATCGTGGCCCACGCGAAGGACACCTACCACGAGTTCGTGGAGTACTGGCGAGATCGCGCGCCGGCGCCTTCCGCCTGCACCTGACAGGCTCCCACGGCCGGCGGCGGTGGCGGTGACCGAGTTGCACAGGAGAGTCACCATGAGCGAACTCACGATCGACCCCATGACCGAGGACGACCTCGACGCGTTGTGCGATCTGCAGAACTCCGCGCACGAACGTGGATCGCTGGAGAGGCGAGAGGTGTGGCGGGACAAGCTCCACCACGCGCCGCAGGGGTGTTGGATCGCCCGGGGGGCGGGGCATGTGGCCGGTTATCTCGTGTCCCATCCGTGGCAGCGAGGCATCATCCCGGCGCTGGACGAGCGACTGGAAGTGGTCACTCGGGTAGATTGCTGGCACGTCCACGACCTGGCGATCCACCCCCGGTTTCAGGGGCAGGGAGTCGGCGGGGAGCTCGCCGCTGTCGCCATGAGCCTGGCGCAGGAGAACTCCCTGGATAGTGCGACGCTGGTGGCCGTCCGGGGCGCGGAGACCTTCTGGCGCAGGGTGGGGTTCCGGCAAGTCGAGGTGCTGGAGAGCGGCGCACTGAATGCCCTGCGAGGGTACGGAGTAGGGGCAGCGTACATGGTGGCGCGTCCGGGCCGGTGTCAGTAGATCTCGCCGTCCCGGGACCACGAGCCCCTCGCCTCCTCCTCGATCCGGAACAGCGCTGCAGCAGCCCGGCCCGCGGGAGGCATCAGGTCCCGGAGCCGCCGTGATTCGGTTGACACGTCATCCGGGTCGTTTGAGACGAGCGGGTCGTCTTCAGAAAATGTGCGATTGAGCGTCTACGGTTTGTGGCGTGGCAAGTCTACTGTGGAGCCGTGCCTTCGGAGGCGTCGGTGTGGACACGGTAGTCCTTGTCGGGCAGGTCCTCCCCGCAGATCCGCTCTCCTGACCACTCCAGAAGTGCCTTTTTGAATCCGTCTCCGACGCGAAATATTTCGTGCGGCCGAGTTTCGAGTTCGGAGAGGGTGTCCGTGATGAGCGGGAGCAAGTCCGGTCTGCATTCGGCAGCGCCGTCGGCGCTCGCGCGGAGGCGTTCGGTAGCTTTCTGCGGCCCCTCGTGCGCGTACCGCCACAAGTACAGCCGGATCGGCGGAACGGCAAGCTGCTCGAAGAGACGCGCAGACCACGGAACGCGCCATGCGAAGAGTCCCGCTGCGAGCGCCCAGCAGCGTGGAGTCGGGTCCGCTCGGCGAAGCAGGCATGCTACTAGAAAGTGGTCGTGTCCCTTGTTTACCTCGCCATCAGCTCCAGCGGCGTAGGTTCGTAGGTCGGCTTCGAGGAGACTCTGCGCTGCGTAGACCGCTCGTTCCTGCATGGCGAGCTCGTGGTTCCAGATGACTTTCAGACAAGCGTGGCGAAGATACCGGCACAGTTGTTCTTTGATGACGATTGAGCTTGCCCCGGTTTGGTGGATAGTTGAATTAAGCCGCAGCAGCGACCTCCTGTCGATACTTCCTTTCGAATGCAATCGGGCTCATCTGGCCCACAGTTGAGTGTCTCCGATACGGGTTGTAGTAGCCGTCGATGTAGTCCCCGATGGCCCAAATGGCCTCGGCGCGGCTGGGCCATCGATAGCGGTGGATGAGTTCGCACTTGAGGGTGCCGAAGAAGCTCTCCGTCGGAGCGTTGTCCCAGCAGTCACCCTTGTTGCTCATCGAGCAGACCAGTCCAGCTCCTTCCAGGGCCTTCTGGTACTCCCTGGCAGCGTACTGACTGCCCTGGTCGGAGTGATGCACCGCGCCAGGCTCGACGCGACGATGGCCCAGGGCCTTCTGGAGCGCTTCGAGGACCAAGCCCGTCCTCATGTGGCTGTCGGCTGCCCAGCCGACCACGCGACGTGAGTACAGGTCGATGACCACGGCCAGGAAAAGCCAGCCTTGAAGGGTCCAGATGTAGGTGATGTCCGCCGTCCAGACCTGATTCGGGGCCTCGGGAGTGAAGTCGCGGTCCAGGAGATTGTCGGCCACGGGAAGACGGTGGTGACCATCCCTGGGACGCCAGGTCCTGCGCGACCACCGGGCGGTCAGCCCAGCGGCCGTCATCAAGCGAGCCACGCGCTTGCGGCCGACGTGGATGTCCATCTCCTTGAGCTCTTCGAGGATGCGCGGGCTGCCGTATCGGCTTTGGTGCTTCTGGAAGATGGCCGCGATCTCGATGCTCAGCCTCGCATCCTGTTTGTGACGCTCGGACGGCCCTCTCTCCCTCCAGGCATAGAAGCCGCTGGTCGAGACACTCAGAGCCTCGCACAAGGCGGTGACGGGGTGAGCGGCCTTCTCCGCCTCGATCCACGCGAACTTCACGTGCTCTCTTTCGCGAAGAAGGCCGCGGCTTTTTTTAGGATCTCGCGCTCCTCACGAAGCCGCTTGTTTTCCCGCCGCAGCTGCCGCAGCTCCTCCTTCTCCGCGGACGTCAACGCCCCCGGAGGGCCTTGACCGCTGTCGATTTGCGCCTGGTTGTACCAACGCCGGACCGCCGTCTCGGTCAAGTCTAGCTCCTTGGATACCTGGCCTACTGACTTGCCGGTGGTTTGGATCAGGCGGACGACCTCCGCCTTGTACTCCTTGCTGAACTTCCTGCGCTTTCTCTTGCTCTTCGCCATCTCGATGAACTCCCTGACAAGGCATTACACCTCATCTTGGTTGTCCACCAAACCGGGGCAAGCTCAGATCTGTGTCAATCCCTCCACGGGGAGTCGATCGCCTGCCTTTCGGATCTCGACCTCCAGGGAGAAGGTCGAACCCTCACCACCAGCCAAAGCGGCTTCGATGAGTCCTTCATCCGCTCGGCCGAAGAGCAGAACCTCTTCCTCGCTGAGCCAGCCGTACTCCTTCATGGCGCCCGTATATGCGAATGCCGCGCGTCGCGCGGGCTCTTCAAGCTCCCGATCACGGCCGCCCATCACGCCATCCGGGGCCCCCCTTATCGTCGCTGCGATGCCATCGAACGTGTCCCATGTTCGAGGAGAGACGTGGGGGACTTCGTCCTCTGCGACGGCTTGCCAGAGGCAGATCCGGAAGACAGCTTCGTTTCTCGCGTGCTCCTCTTTGTAGCCGATGAGTTGGGCGTTATGTAGGCCCGCGCGGACGATGTCCTCCACATCGCCTACCGTGACGATGGCATAGTCGACCGCTGTCCCCGCCGATTCTCGAGTCCGCCGACCGAAATCGTCGCGCAAATTGTGGATGATTTCTGCCTGGCCCATTGGACCTCCCCTTGTGTGGACTACGGGTGTGTGAAAGGAGCCACACCCTGCCAGGACAGTACATTATTCTTTCCTGCGTTTCGGCGGAGCGGCATCATTTCGCAACGAGTCCCGCTACGCGGTGGGGCGTGTGCCAGGCGGCGCGGACGAGGGAGAGTGGACTCTCGAGGAAGTGAAGCAGAGAACCTGATCCCACACGCCGGCCAGGACCTGGTAGTCCTCCTCGTCCACCTCTTGTCCACTCAGCAGCTGATCCCTGGCCCTGACGATGTTCGGTCCGTCGAGCGAAGATGAGGGGGACTCCTGTCGCGTCTCGCGATGTCGGATAGAGTCGACGTAGGAGGAGGGCGCATGAGGTTCACCAATCCAGCTCTGGGCCTGCTGGTGGGGCTGTGCGCTCTGGCCGCGGGGTGTGCGGCGGATGAGGAGTCCGACGACGCCTCTTCGGTGGCGGACGACGACGACTCGAGCGAGGCTGCCCTCACCGAGATCGACCTGCTCGAGTGCTTCGACGACCTGTCCTGTCCCTTCCTGTTCGCCTGCGGACACCGCGGGGCGGTCCAGTTCGCCCCCGAGAACACCCTGCTGGGCTTCGACGTGGCCCTTCAGATCGGCGTGGAGATCGTGGAGATCGACGTGCGTCCCACCGCCGACGAGGTGCTGGTGGTGATGCACGACTCGTCCGTGGACCGCACCACGAACGGCACCGGCGACGTGGACGAGATGACCCTGGACGAGATCCGGGAGCTGGTGGTGGTGTCGGAGTTCGACGGGATCGAGGACCAGCCCATCCCCACGTTCGTCGAGGCGCTGCAGCACCTGAAGGGCCGCGCGCTGATCAACGTGGACGCCAAGACCAGCCGGTTCGATCTGATCGCGGCGGACCTGGCCGTGGCCGATGCCCGGGAATGGGTCTACGTGCAGGTGGACAGCCTCGACGAGGGCGAGGAGATGAGGGCGGCGGACCCGGACGTGCGCATCATGCCGGACATCGAGTCGGTGACCGACATGGTCGAGTACGGCGACGCGCTGCAGCCCGAGACCATCGAGGTGCCGTGGAACCTCGACGACGTGGCCGTGTTCGACGAGGCCACGGCGCGGGGCGCGCGGATCAACCAGAATGCCCTGGGCGTGGCCGACTCCGTGGCCATCGTCCACGAGGCCAACGGTGACGATCCCTGTCAGGCGTTCGAGGACCTCTGGGGTCGCGGCTCGACGATGATCCAGACCGACGTGCCGCACCTGCTGGTGCCGTGCCTGGACGAGCTCAACGGTGGCAACGGGCTCGGGTACGCAGCGCGGTAGGGCGCGTCACAGCGCCGAGATCGACCCTGCCCCGGCCAGCGAGTCGTACGCCGAATGCCCCGGTGTCCACCAGTCCTCCCCGCTCGCATCCAGCCCGGCCTGCCATACCAGGTACGCCGTGGCCATGACCCGGATGGTCGCCTTGACCTCGTCGGTGGTGAACTGGCTGTTGGCCTCCTCGCACAGCATCGTGCACATCCAGTCGGTGGGATCCTCGAAGTCGCAGTGGTCGGCCTCGGTGACGCGTACGGCGTGGGAGCCGGCCGCGGCCTGGTACACGCCCACGCCGTTGCCGTCGGAGTTGCACATGCCCGCCTCGCCGACGAGGCCGTGCAGGGGCACGGTCAGCGAGGGGGCTGCGTCGAAGGCGAGATCGTCGCCGTCGGTGAGATCGAGGCCGAGCACGGCCACGGTCTGGGGATCGAGGTTGGCCGCGAGGATGGAGCGCAGCCCGCCGGCGGAGTGCCCGGCCCAGATGACGTCGGTGGCGCCGATCATCGCCTTGAAGTCGAGCATCTCGGCAGCGTCCAGCGGTGGATCGCTGTCCAGAGGGGTGGAGTGGCACATCCCAGGCGTGGCCACGGTGAGACCCCAGCTCGCGAAGTGCGCCGCCAGATCGGCCAGCGCCGAAGGCGTCCGGGAGAACCCATGGACCAGCACCACCGTGGGCGCCGCGGGTGCCCCGGCGGGGGTGAACACGGAGTAGGACGCGTAGCAGAACCCGCTGGGGTTGTACGTGTCGCTGACGCTGGTCACCGGATAGGGGCCGGTGGCGGAGAAGTCGGTGGGCGGGGCAGTGGTGTCGTCGTCGTCATCCGCCGCGGTCGCGTCATCGTCATCCGAGATGGAATCATCGTCATCCGAGATATTGTCGTCATCATCTGCGATAGCGTCGTCGTCGTCGTCGGTCCCGGTGGCGTCGTCGTCGTCGTCTCCCCCGACGCTGTCGTCGTCGCCTGGGTCGGAACAGGCGACGGGGAACCAAACGGCGATGACGAACAGCGCGAAGATCCACGGTCTGGACATGGTCTTACCCTCCTGGCGGGTAAATCTACCGACCGATAGATAGATTTGCAAGGCGGCTGCCCATATCATGGGTCCATGGCGTCTTCGAACCCGCGCCGCGCAGGACGGCCCAGCCAGCCCATCCCACGCGAGGATCTGTTGAGTCTGGCTCGCTCCGCGTTCGCCGAGGGGGGATACGCGGGTACGAGCA
This sequence comes from uncultured Rickettsiales bacterium, assembly GCA_964425605.1. Classification (GTDB taxonomy): domain Bacteria; phylum Myxococcota_A; class UBA796; order UBA9615; family CAYRNR01; genus CAYRNR01. The sequence continues at coordinate 106,394 of CAYRNR010000007.1, forward strand.
TGAGCGCCATCGCCGACCAGGCCGGTCTGCGCAAGGCGTCGCTTTTTCACCACTTCCCCAACAAGGAGGCGCTGTACCTGGAGATCCTGGGGGCCATCTCGGGTGACCTGGGGCGCCTGGTGCTCGAGGCGGGGCTCGATCACGGCGACTTCCTGTCCCGGCTCGATCGGCTCGGTGCCCTGGTGGAGGACTACCTGGGCGCCCACCCGGACGCGGCGCGGCTGCTGCTGCGCGAGCTGATCGACCGGGGGCCCTTCCTGCGCGGACCGGGCCAGGAGATGGTGCAGATGACCATGGGGCTGACGGCGCGGTTCCTGAAGGGGGGGATGGACGCGGGGATCATCCCGGCGCAGGACCCTCGGCAGCTCGCGATCTCCATCGCAGGGGTCCACCTCACCTGGTACGCGACCTCGGAGGTCACGTCGGCGTACATGGACGAAGACGTGTTCGCCCCACGGCAGATCCGCGAGCGCACGTCAGCGGTCTTGCAGCAGGTGCGGATGCTGTGCGGCGCGCCACCTGCCGGTCACCCCTGAGGGCGACGGGTCAGAACACACTGCCCGAGGGTTCGTTTCGGACGGGCTCGTACTCGATCTGGTCCTTTCGCTCGGTCCGGGGGATGTCCTCGCACAAGAAGCAGGTCATCACCTCCCCTTCGCGGAGCTTCCGGGCATCGAGGGTGTCCTTGCACCACCCGCAGGTGATGCGCGCGATCTTGGGTTCCATGGCGCCTCCTCCCGCCGCGCGCGGCGGCCGTGAATTAGCCGAAGCTAACTACAGGTAGGCTCGGAACTGTGGGGGGAGCTGTCAATCCTGGGGAGGGGAATCAGCCCAGGATGGCGGTGAGGTCCTCTTCGGCCGTGCCCGTGGGCTTGATGCCGAAGGTGTCCACCAGGACCTGCAGGGCCGCAGGCGTCACGAACGCGGGCAGGCTCGGCCCGAGGCGGATGTCCTTGATGCCCAGGTGCAGCAGCGACAACAGGATGCACACGGCCTTCTGCTCGAACCAGCTCAGCACCATGGACAGGGGCAGGCCGTTGACGTCGGTGTCGAAGGCGTCGGCCAGGGCGCTGGCGACCTTGACGGCCGAGTAGGCGTCGTTGCACTGGCCCATGTCCAGCAGCCGGGGGATGCCGCCGATCTCGCCGAAGTCGAGCTTGTTGAAGCGGTACTTGCCGCACGCCAGGGTCAGCACCACGCAGTCGTCGGGCACCTGCTCGGCGAGCTCGGTGTAGTAGTTGCGGCCGGGCTTGGCTCCGTCGCAGCCGCCGATGAGGAAGAAGTGGCGGATGGCGCCGCCCTTGACCGCGTCGATGACCGCGCCGGCCACGGACAGCACCGCGTTGTGGCCGAAGCCCACGGTGATGCGCTCCTCTTGGGCGTCCTCGGCGAAGCCGTCGGCGGCCAGGGCCGCGTCGATCACGGGGCCGAAGTTGCGATCCGTGACGTGCTCCACGCCGGGCCAGGCCACCAGGTTGGTGGTGAACACGCGGGCCTTGTAGCTCTCCTTGGGCTTCTGGATGCAGTTGGTGGTGAAGAGGATCGCGCCGGGGAAGGCGTCGAACTCCTTGCGCTGGTCCTGCCAGGCGCCGCCGTAGTTGCCCACCAGGTGGGGGTACTTCTTCAGCTCGGGATACGCGTGCGCGGGGAGCATCTCGGAGTGGGTGTAGACGTTGATGCCCTTGCCCTCGGTCTGCTGCAGCAGGGCCTCCAGGTCGGGCAGGTCGTGGCCGGAGATCAGGATGGCCTTGCCCTGGACCGGGGTGGTGCGCACCGAGGTGGGCTCGGGGTGGCCCAGGGTCTCGGTGTGGCCGGTGTCGAGCAGCTCCATGACCTTGAGGTTGACCTCGCCCACGCGCAGGGCCATGCCCAGCAGGGCGTCCACGCCGTGCTCGTCGTTGAGGAAGTCCAGGCACTCGTGGAAGAAGGCGTTGACGCCGTCGTCGGTCTGACCCAGCACGTGGGCGTGGTCGGCGTAGGCCGCGGTGCCCTTGAGGCCGTAGGTGATCAGCTCCTCGAGGCCGGTCAGGTCGGCGCCGCGGTTCTCCAGGCGCTTGCCGATGGTCACGGCCGCGCCCAGGGCGGTCAGCTCGTCGGTGGCGGCGTCGGCGGACCAGGTCACCAGGTTCGCCACGGCTTCGGGCTGCTCGCCGGCGTCGGCGCAGGCCTTCTCGTAGACGGCCTTGGCCGCGTCACGGATGCCCACCTGGCCGCGCAGCAGCGTCGCGATGCTCTCGGCGTCGAAGTTGACGTTGGTCACGGTGGTGAACAGGCCCTCGATCACGGCCAGGTCCACGCCCGCGTCGGCCGCGCCGAGCTTCCGCGCGCGGTGGGCGTAGGCCGAGATGCCCTTGAGCCCCTGCACCAGCAGGTCCTGTAGCGCCGCGGTCTGCGGGTCCTTGCCGCACACGCCCTTGGTCGTACAGGCCTCGCCCTTTGCCGTCTGCTCGCACTGGTAACAGAACATCTTTTATCTCCTTAGTGGTACTCGAATACCAGAATTTGATTCGAGAAGAATAGGTCCTTGGTTTTGCGTGTCAAGTCCGTTGCGATTTCAGGTTCGATCGACCAGGTCGGACAGGTCGAAGTGAGCCAGCTTCAGGCCGCCCAGGCGCTTCTGGACCAGGTCGTGGATCTCGGCGTTGAGGGCCCGCACCGCGCAGGCGCCGGGCTCGGCGCAAGCGGGACGCGCGAGCAGGCACGCCTCGGTGACCATCGGGCCGTCGAGGGCCTCGTAGATCTCCAGCAGGGTCACCTCTTCGGCATCCTTGACCAGCAGGAACCCTCCCCTGGGTCCGCGCACGGAGGTGACCATGCCCGCGCGCGCCAGCCGCTGCATCACCTTGCTCAAGTGGGCCTCGGAGGCCCTGAGGGTCTTGGCCAGCTGGGTCACCCGCGTGGGCTCCTCCGCGCTGGCCATCAGGGCCAGGGCGTGGATGCCCAGGACAGCGGCGTCGGTGATGCGGAGCAGACCAGCCAAGATTCCTCCGAAAAAAGAATTCTAGACTCTAAATACCTGTATAATGCGG
>CAYRNR010000008.1:0-103873 GCA_964425605.1 uncultured Rickettsiales bacterium
CCTGGGAGGACGTGCAGAAGGCGCTGGCGGAGCGCAAGGCGGCGTGGGAGGCCCATGACGATCTCTCCCGCCAGCTCGAGACGGCCGACGCCCAGCGCAAGGCGGCCTGGTCCGCCCACGACGAGGAACTCAAGCGCGCCTGGGACGAGGTCGCCAGGGCGCTGGAAGAACGCAGCCAGGCCTGGGAGTCCCATGACTCCCTCGCCCAGCAGCTACAGGTCATGACAGCCCAGCGCGACGACGCCTGGTCGGCGCACGACAAGATGGCCGCCCAGCTCGAGATCATGGCGGCCCAGCGCGACGAGGCCTGGTCGGCGCACGATCGCCTGGCCAGACAGCTCGACCAAGGCGATATCCCGGAAGCTGAGACCAAGCCGAAGGCCAAGAACGCGAAGGCCAAGCCAAAGGCCAAGCCAAAGGCCAAGCCAAAGGCCAAGCCAAAGGCCGCGCCCAAGTCGAAAGCCGAGCCAAAGGCCAAGAACGAGAAGCCCAAGCCGAAGCCCAAGCCCAAGCCGAAGCCCAAGCCGAAGCCCAAGCCGAAGCCCAAGAAGCCCTAGCGCGAGATTCGGTGGGGACATCTCCCCTCACAAGTGGTAATAAAAATGGCTCGACCTCGCCGAGGTGCCGGTCGGAGGGATCGCCCCCGCCTTCGGGGGTGAACGAGAACAAGCAAAGGGAGAGTTCGAAACATGAAGTGCCACACGATCCTTCAGTGCATGCTCGACAACGGGTTCCTCGATGCGGACACCCACAACCCCATCGACTTCATCAACTTCGCCGCTCGCGCCGCCAAGGTGCTCGAAGCCGCGCTGAACAAGACCAAGAGCCCCGAGGAGGTCTCCGAGGTGGTGGGCAGCATGTTCGACGCGGGGTTCTGCAATCGCGAGAACCAGAAGGATCCGCTGGAGTGGGTCCAGTACGCCGAGTCGGCCATCTCCGAGCTCAAGTCGTACTAGCGCAACCCGGGAGCCCCCTGGGAGCCGCCCACGTTTGTGATCCCGCGCCTTAGCGGGAGAGTTCCAGCTCCACCACGATCACGGGGTGATCCGACGGCCGCGCGCCGTTCTCGCCGTACTGCGGTGAGTCCTGCGCCCAGCTGTGCACCGTGACGCCGTCCGACACCAGCACGTGATCCACCAGCTCGGCGGTGTCGAAGTAGCGCGCGCCGGGTTCGGGAACCCCCTGCAGCCCGACGCTCGCGGCGCGGTCCTGGGCGTTGTTCAGGGCACCGCCGGCCAGCAAGGAGGGGTATCGGTCCGCGTTGCGGTGGGTGTTGAAGTCCCCGGTGAGCACCGCAGGGAGCGAGCCGTCGGTCGAGCCGAAGATGTCGTGGAACAGCGCCGCAGCGCCGTCCTTGTTGGGCCCGTTGTTGTCGAAATGGGCGTTGACGAACAGCAGCTCGGAGCCGTCGCTGCGCTGACGCAGGTGGGCCCAGGCCGCGTAGCGGGGCAGGGAGATCCGTTTCCAGCCGGCAGAGAAGGGGCGGTCGGGGTGCGGCGAGAGCCACAGTCGCCCCGAATCGACCACCTCGAACCGGCTCTCACGGATCAGCAGCGCCGCGTCCGCGTAGATCCAGGGCCCCAGGGTGTAGGAGACGACCTGGTACGGGGAAGCGGGGCCGAGGACCTCGGCCAGGTCGTCGCGCCCGACGAGCTCCTGCAGCCCCACCAGGTCGGCGTCGTGGCGTTCGAGGACGTCGCGCAGGGCGCCGACGCGGTGCTCCCACGGCTCGTAGCCGTCCTTGTCGCAGGCCCGGCACAGGACGTTGAACGTCAGGACCCGCATCGGGCCGCTGGTCGCGGGCCGAGCGTCCGGCGTGGGCTGGTCAGGCGGCCAGATCGGGTCCGTGTCGAGGCGACCCAGGAGCCACTGGGGGCCACCGCCGCACAGGAACAGGGCGCCGGCCAGGAGCCCGCTCGCGGCGATGCCGTACGCCCGCCGCCGTCTCGCCGTGCTCATCGGCCGGTCCCCCCGTTCGCGAGGATCCAGAACCGGATCGGCACGCCCTTGTCGGGGATCCACCCGTCCACCGCGACCTCCGCGTCCAGCCCCCTGGGCGAGCCCAGGGCCTCGCGGCGGCCGTCGTCGAGGATCAGCACCACCGGCTCGGTCCGGCCGAGCAGCGCCGCGAGGTCCTCGTCCTTGCCCGCCTGCCGCACCTCCATGTCCATCCACTCGAGGTAGAGCACCAGGCTGGGCAGCCGGAAGTTCTTGCCGGCGATCACCTGGGCTCCGGGGGGGGCGACGGCGGCCACCTGATCGGCCACCGTGCGCGTGATCCCCAGGCGCGGGCGTAGCTGCGGCATGGCCACGGCCCAGGCCAGGTGGAAGAACAACAGGCTCCCCACGACCATCGCGGCGAGGGCTCGCGTGGGCTCGCCGCGCCCGAACAGCCACGCGGCGGCCGCCGTCGCCAGGGCGACCACGGCCCCCACGACCACCAGCCCGGCGAGCACCTTGCCCGGGATCAGCACCCAGGCGCCCGCGATCAGCCCGCCCGCGATCACCAGCGACAGCAGCCCCTGGAAGACCAGCCCGCCCTTGACCAGCCACGATCGGCGGACGCGGTCGGCGGTGAGATCCAGGGCCTGGTCCGCGAGGATCACGGCCAGGGCGGGGTAGGCGCCCAGGGCGTACGCCGGCAACTTGCTCGGCAGGATCTCGTAGATCAACCAGCCCGCGGCGAGCCACGCGGCCAGGCCGACGTAGATGGGATCCCGCGCCCAGATCCTGCGCGCGGTGCGCACCAGCGCGGCCGGGAGCAGCCCGAACCAGGGGAACAGCAGCAGCGCGAAGCTCGCCAGGTAGGTGCCCGGGGGGCCGGTCTGACCGAACACGCCGCCCGACGCGCGGCGCAGCACGTACCAGTCGAACATCCAGCGCACGAACTCCCCGTTGTCGCGCTGCCACGCGACCCACCCCCAGGCCACCAGCGGCAGCGCGGACAGGGGGAGCAGCAGCCAGGGATGCAGCCCCACCAGCCGCCTCCGCGCGGGGTGCAGCACGGCCAGGACGGCCATCGCGCCGATCACCAGGATCAACACGGGCGGCCCCTTCAGGAGCAGCCCGGCGGCCACGCCGCCGGCGATGGCGCCCGCCCACCGCCACCGGGGGGTGTGCACGAAGCGCAGCAGCCCGAGGGCGGCGACGGTCTGGGCCAGCAGCAGCGGACCGTCCACCAGGGCGATCTTGCCGAACAGGGGCGCCAGGGAGGTCGCGAGCACCGCGGCTCCGCCCCACGCGCGCCGTGCGCCGAAGACCGCCGCACCCCACCAACCCAGCAGAACGCAGGTGAGCGCGAAGCTCAGGGCCCCCGGCAACCGCAGGGCAAAGGTGTTCTCTCCCAGGACCGAGAAGCTCCCGGCGATCATCCAGAAGTTCAGCGGTGGCTTGCGGTGCGGATCGGACCAGGCGAACTCGGGGATGGCCCAGTCCCCTGTCCGGACCATGGTGTGCGCGAAGCCCGCGTACGCGGCCTCGTCCTGATCCCACAGGGGGTTGGAGTGGTTGGCCACCAGCAGGTTCAACACGAGCCCCGCGCCGATGGCAACGACGAGCCATCGGTTGGACGGGTGGGTGTGCATCAGGGAGGGGGCCGGAGCCCTGGGCTGGCCTAGGGCCGGTTGTCCATCATCGGCAGGCTCTTCTCGCCGATCTCCTCGTAGAGGATGTCGGCCTTCTCCGTCCACGAGGCGTCCCACTCCTTGCCCAGGTAGGTCAGCCCGTCGGCGCCGATGTACCAGCGACCGTCGTCGAGGGTGTGGCCGTAGATCACGCGCCACATGGGTGCGGAGCTGTAGTCCCAGTTCTCTCCCACCACGATGGCCCCGGGGGACACGTAGCCGGACGAGCCGTTGAAGACGAGGAAGTAGTGGGAGAACAGCGGCGGCTGCGAGGAGTTGAAGTCGATGCTGTAGTCCCCGATCCAGCTCCCCATCTTGCCGCGCAGGTCGGCGAGTCGCGCGTCGGTGCTGGCCGAGGGGGTGTACGTGTCCTCCCACCCGCTGCTCCACTCGCTGCCCCAGTCGTAGTCCCAGGGGTCCGGCTGCGAGGCGTAGACCACGTAGTACATTCCCCCGGCGGCACAGATGGACACGCAGCACAGGCACAGGCAACCGACGACGGCCACCACACCGATGATCATGCCGACCGAACTCTTCTTCTCGCTCACGTATACCTCCCCGCAAGCTCCCTCGTGGGCTTGCGAACCACTATCCTATACTGCGTTCATGCGGCCGATCCTCTCGATGTTCGCTTTTTGCCTTTTCATGGGCGCTTCCGCGCCGGTGGCGAGCGCCGAGGCGGGCGGGCTGACCCTGTACACCTTCCCCACCGAGGGGGGGACGGTGGCCATGCGCCAGATGAAGGACGTGGACGGTGTCGTGTTCCAGACCATCTACTACACCCTCGATCCCCTGCGCCGTGATATCCAGGCGAACCCCCCGGCGGAACACGAGCTGGTCGTCCAGACAGCAGACCTGTTCACCTACGACGACAACGGCCAGCTGATCCGCACCGAGACCATGGACGCCAACGGCACCCCTCTGCGGGATCTGTTCACCGTGTACGGGGACGACGGGCTGCTGCGCGCCGAGATCGTCTGCACGGGCGAGGGGGTGCGGCGGGTCGAGCGACGCTTCGACACGAGCGAAGGCGAGAGCATCGTCGCGTCGGTTCTCCACTTCGACCACACGGGGGAGCGGCTGATTGCGTTCAGCGGCGAGCTCCCCGAGGGAATGGAGATGGCGCACGGGTGGGGGCCCATGGACGACGTGCTGGTCTGCGGCGCAGGGGCATACGAACCCGGGGCCCCGCTGGCGGATCAGACCGTCGAGGTGACGGTGCGCAACGTCGGCGCCGAGCTCGAACGCGTGACCATCGGCCCGGCGTTCGACGTGCTGGAACCCGAGCTGCGGGACGACGCGGGCCGGCCGGTGGCTCCGGACACCCGGGCGCTGGAGGAGCTCTCGGCGTCCATCGCCGCGCTGAGCGGCGGCGCGGAGCGGGTCCAGCAGCCCGTGCCGCCGGCGCACGGCTGGACCGTGACCACCTTCGAGCTGGACCAGTGGTATCCGGCCCTGGCGCCGGGCCATTACACCCTGACGCTGCGGTACCGCGCGGCCGAGGGGCTGATAGGGTTGCTGTGCAACGAGGTGGAGCTGGACGTGCGGGTGGATCCAGGCACGCCCGGCGCAGACGATCGGGGCCGCTGAGCCCCGGGGGAGCACCATGCGTGGAATCTGTCTGGTGGCGCTGTTGGCGCTGATCGTCACGGGTTGCGAGTCCCCCAACGACGAGGCGCCGCCCGAGGCCCCGCCCGAGCTCGACGAGCTGATCCACTTCTTGCTGCAGAACATCGACGGCGACGACGCCGCGCTGGTGGGGGACGGCGCCCAGAACCTCGCAGACTGGTACGAGACCGACTCCTCGGTGGTGGATGGCCTCGCCAGCGGCACGGTCTCGGCGGTCACCGAGGCGGAGCTGGCGCAGCTCGAGGACATGACCTGGGAGCCCGATCCCTCGCTGGTCACCGGCGTGTACAGCGTCAAGGCGGTCGGCTGCTCCTTCGAGCAGATGATCGACGTGTTCCTCGAGCCGGACCAGAAGAGCCTGTTCCCCAACACCTACACCGACTACGAGCGGGAGTTCGACTCGGACCCCGACTGCTTCGACGACGAGACCTGCGACCAGCTCGACTACCACTCCACCAACACCACCGAGCTGGCCCTCAGCATCGAGATGACCTACGACATGCGCACGCGGCTCAAGCGCTTCCGCTACACGGACGCGGACGCCGCAGAGACTCAAGTCGTGCTGGTGCGCAACGTGATGCCCGAGCCCGCGGAGGAGGACATCGAGGACGCCGGCTACGAGCAGAGCTACCACATCGAGGCCCACCTGCCCTGGGGCAGCTCCGAGACCTTGCACCTGTACGGTCTGTGGAACTACGGATATCTCGAGGGCATCGACGAGAACGTGGAGTTCTGGGGCAACGAGTACCTCAACGGCCTCCTGGAGCTCGACGACGATCTCGAGGCCCTGTGCGCCGAAGGAGCCATCTGATGCCGGCCATCGCCCGGATCGCGTTGCTCGCCCTGGTCCTGGGGACCTTCCCCGCGAACGCCGAGCCCCTGAGCGCGCCGCAGCTCGACGCCCACGTGACGTCCCTGTCCAGGCTGATGCAGATGCGCCGCGGGGCCGCGCTTCCGCCGCTGACCCAGCGCCACTTCATCGACCTGTCCGAGGGCAAGGGGGTGCTCGTGGAGGGCTCGCGGGGCTCCGACGGCCTCGTCCGAGCCACCTACTTCCGTGTGGTGGACGTGGCGGCTTGGCGCCTGTGGTTGGCCCTGTCCGACTCGGATCATCACGAGGAGTTCATGCCCTACATCCGCGAGTCCGCGGTGATCGAATCCGGCGGCGGCACCAAGCTGGCCTACCAGTACATGGCGCTGCCCGCGGGCGCCAAGCCCCGGCACTGGGTGATCCGCTCTTGGGACAACGCCGAGCTGTGGAAGGCCTCGGGCAGGACCCTGTGGGAGACCTACTGGACGCTGGAGCCCGGCGCTGACGAGCTGGTCGATGCGTTCGTGGACGAGGGCTTCGTCGAGCACGTGGACACCGACGACCTCGACGCGGCCCTGTACACGGTCACCAACGAGGGCTTCTGGTTGCTCGTGGAGCTGTCCGGCGACCGCACCCTGGTGGCCTACCAAGCCGTCAGCGACATCGGCGGCAAGGTGCCCACGTGGCTCGTCAACGAGATCGGCCCCGCCGGGTTGAAGAAGCTGGTCTCCGTGATCGAGGTCCGGGGCCGCTCCATCGAGGGTCACTTCCCCGCGGACCGGATCCCTCCTCCGGCGCCGGACGGCAACCCCGTCGAGCAGCTCGACCGCCCCTGAAGACCGCGCGATCCCTCTGGAAATCGGTCATACTGGTCGACGGAGGAGGGTGCCCATGATCGGTCGTGTCCTGCCGCTGCTCGCCGTGTTGTTCCTGCCCGGGGCGGCCCTCGCCGCGACCTTCACGCCGGTGAGCGTCGGGCTCGAGGCCGAGGGGCTCAAGTACGGCGGACTGGCCTGGGCCGACTTCGACCAGGACGGCTGCCTCGACGTACTGGTGCACCTCCACGTGGACGGCGACTCGGGGCGCCTGTACCGCAGCGACTGCAACCTGCCCGATCCCCAGTTCACGGACGTGACCGTCACCCACGCGGCGGGTCTGTCCGCGGGGCTGATGGACCGCTCGGTGGTCTGGGCGGACATCAACCACGACGGCTGGGTGGACATCGCCCGGACGGGCCGCGACGACAACCTGCAGATCTTCCTCAACAACGGGCCCGCCGCGACGCCGGCGTACAGCTTCGGCGACGCCGCGCAGGAGCCCACCTTCCAGCTGGCGGCGCTGGACGGCGGGATCAACCCGGAGGGCGCGGCCTGGGTGGATTTCGACGGGGACGGGTGGCTGGATCTGATGTTCGAGAACGGCGAAGGCGGCGTGGACGTGCTGGGCAACCCCGCCGACGGCACGGCGGACATGACCCACGTGACCACCAACGCCGATCCCCACGGGCTGCCCACGGGCACGGACAACGGCGACTACGCCGCGGCCACGGACCTGGACGTGGACGGAGACGTGGACTGGATCGCCCGCAAGTCCTCGGGCGTCACCGACATGTACTTCAACGACGGCAGCGGTACGTTCACCGCAGGCCTGGACTTCGGCGCGGCGAACAACAACGACAAGGGCGGCGTCCTCTTCTGTGACCTGGACTCGGACGGGGACTTCGACCTGGTCTGGACCTCCCCCTCGATCACCCAGATCTGGCAACAGGACGGCCTCGGTTCGACCACCTTCACCGCGACCGGTGTGCCCGCCGTGGGGGACTGCAACGCCGACGGCGTGGACTGCGGCGATGTGGACAACGACGGGGATCTGGACCTGTTCTTCAGCTGCAACGCGGACGATCAGCTGTGGCTCAACGACGGCGTGGCCGGGACCGTGGCCTTCACCCGCGACGACAGCGGCATCGTCGACAGCGCCGACGGCGAGGCCGCGGCGTTCGCGGACTACGACAACGACGGCGACCTCGACCTGCTGGTCAACCAGAGCGACGTGAACCAGCTGTGGCGCAACGACGCCAACGACCTCGGCGACGATGCCTACCTGGTCGTGCGCGCCCTCCAGGACCTCGGCGGCGGCCTCGTCCGCGACGCCATCGGCTCGACGGTCCGGCTCCTGGACTACGGGGGCAATCCGCTGGGGCCGGTCCAGGAGGTCAACGGCGGCAAGGGCCACGGCTCCCAGAAGCCACCGCTGGTGCACTTCGGCCTCGGGGGCATCGGCGACGTCCCGGTGGTGGTGGACATCCGCTTCCCGTCGGGCGAGCTGGTCCAGCGGGCCGTGCTGCCGTCCGACATTCCGTTCCACCAGCAGGTGGACATCCTGCACACGGACGTTCCCGACTCCGACGGCGACGGTATCCCCGACGGGATCGAGATCCTGGACGGTACGGATCCGCTGGACGATCAGGACCCTCTGCCCGGTGACGACGACGACAGCGCGGCCGGGGATGACGACGACGACAGCGCGGCCGGTGACGACGACAGCGCCGCAGGTGACGACGACGATGATGACGCCTCGGCTGACGACGACGATACGAGCGACGACGACGACGCGAGCTCGGCCGATGACGACGACGCCTCCATCGGACCGTCCGACGACGACCGGATCGAGGACGGGACGGGCTGTGGATGCTCTCAGGAATCGCGCGCCGCGCCCACGGTCTGGGGAGTGATCGCGCTCCTGGCCGTCCTGGTCCAGCGGCGTCGCTGAGCGACTACAGCGGCACCTCGACCGCCACCGGCACCTCGAACAGATCCTGGCCGTCGTCCAGCCACAGGGTGAACGACAGGTCCGTGCCGTCGAGGTGGTCCTCGGACACGTCGAAGGAGAACGGCGACACGTTCAGGGCGTACTCGCCGGGCTCCACCGCGCTGGCCGCGAAGGAGACCGCGTCGGTGGAGACGTCGCTGACGTGCTCGTGGTCCGACTCCAGCGAGCCGTCCATGGCGCCGGCCGTGGCCACGGTGCCGGTGTTGGTGACGATGATGGTCAGCTGCACGCCCGCGGCGCCGGCCAGGACCGGGCTGGGCACGGTGAGCACGCTCGCCACCTCCAGGGCGGGCCGCGACGGGATGTACAGGGTCTGGACCTCGCCGGCGGGGACCAGCGCGGGCGCGGCCTCGCACGGATGTTCCTCGTCGCCCCACTCGATGGTGAATGCGGACACGGCCGCGTCGGCGGCCCCGGTGTTGTCCACCTGCAGCCACCAGCGCGTCCCGCCCACGTCCGGCGGCAGGTGGCCGGCCTGGTCGGTGACGTCGACGCTCCACTGGGCCGCGTCGGTCACGTCGGTGGAGATCTGGTAGCCGGGGGCGTCGGGATCGCCGTGGCCCAGGGTCAGCTGGACGGCGCCGGAGTCCACGGCGTCGTAGTCCACCCGGGCGTGGGAGAGGTCTCCCAGCAGGAGCTCGAACGGCATGTCCCAGGTGTGCTCCCCGTCGGCCAGCCTCAGGGTGAGGTCGAGGTAGGTGTTGTCCGGGTGCTCGGAATCCGAGCTCACGTCGAAGGTGACGGTCTGCGTGCCCTCGGCGGGGAACACACCCAGCTCCTCGGTGGCCTCGGAGAGGTCCAGCAGGGGATCACCGCTGACCAGCGACGCGGTGATGGGCTCCGAGTCCACCAGCGAGATGTTGGTCACCGTGGCGGAGAGGTCGAAGTCGTCCCCCGGGCCGAAGTCCAGCGGGTACACCCCCACCTCCCCGAGCTCGAAGCGGGCGATGGGCTCGCCCACGTACACGTCGTCGATGGACCACTGGTCCGCGGGGTACTCGCCCTCGTAGAAGAACCCCACGTAGCCGACACCCTCGGCGACGAACGGCGTGAGGTCGATGAGCGCAGACGAGGCCCAGTCTGCCTCCAGCAGGGGCGGCAGGAGCTCCTCGACCAGCTCGAAGTCCCCCTGGCCGGGGTCGGGGCTCCCCATGGACACGTACAGCCGGTGGGCGTCCATGGCCGGCGCGTTGAGGCTGAGCTCGGACCAGCTGACGGCGACCTCGGTGAGCCCGTCGAACTCCAGGGGAGGGGACACGAGCCAGTCCTCGAGCATCCCCGCGCCGAAGGTCCCGTCGGTGTGCCTCACCGCGTAGGTGCCCGAGTGGGTGTACTCGTCGTCGATGTCCCAGGGGAAGTCGGTCCCGCCGTCCGCGTGGCGGGTCCATCCCAGCTCGTCCAGGTCGCCGCCCTCCCAGTCCTCCACGAAGGGGAGCGCGCCGCCGACGGCCTTGACGCTGAACGTGTGGTGCTGCGCGGGCGCCGTGCGTGGTGAGGTGGTCGTCGAGGAGGGATCGTCGGCGTCGATGGCCTCGATGTAGTAGTCCACGCCCGCCGGGGTGACCGAGGAGGGAACCACGTGGCCGGTGTACTGGTCGGGCTCGGCGGTGGCGAACAGGAGGGCGTACTGCCAGGCGTGGTGGCCCGACTCGCGGAAGTACAGGGTCACCTGGGCCACACCTGTGTCGTCGGTGACGGTGCAGGTCACCTCCACGGGCTTGGCCTCGGGCTGAGCGTCCTCCACCGGCAGGTGCGTGATCTCGGGGGGCGAGGGGGCGTCGGCGCTGTCGTCGTCGTCCACCGGAGGATCCGGGCAACCCGCCAGGGCCAGCACCACGGCGCACAGGAGCGCTGCTAGCGGCTCGATGGCGGTGGCGCGGCTGCGCTGGGTCATGCCGGGTCTTCCCTCACGAGGCCAAGGATAACAGGTGCAACGTCAGGATCACGGGTCCAGGAGTACGCCTCCTGGGAGGCCGAACGTGTCCGCGATCCGCACGCGCCCGCTGTCGTCGGCGTCCTGGACCCACAGCCCACGGTTGTCGCCCTCGAACTCCGCGCCCTCCCAGGAGGGATCGCCGACGACGCCCACGAGGTACTTGTACTCCACGCGCCCGCGGGTCGGGAGGCGTACCTGCGCCGTCCAGATGCCGTCGCCCCCGTCGAGGTCGGGCCAGGCGCCGTCGTCGGTCAGCCCCACGGCGTGGCCGGCCCACGCGCCCAGTTCGGTCCGATCGCCGGACAGGGTGACGACGATCCCCGCGTCCGGGTCGAGCTGGCCGGCCACGGCCGCGGCGTCCACCTCGAAAGTGACCTCCACGCCGTCGTCCGCAGCCCCGGTGAACAGCGCGCCGTACGCCGGGAGCGAGCTCGTGTACCCGGAATCCTCCATCGCGGCGATCACCTGGACGGGCCCGCCGAGCCCCAGGGCTGCCAGCTCCACCTTCGCCTCGATGGCTCGATCGCCCACTGCGGCCTCGGCGCAGGGGCCGTCCACGTATCCGCCCCCCGTGGCCGCGCCCGCCACGCAGGCACCATCGGCGGGCGTGATGCGGACTCGCGCGGCCGCAGCGGGTGGGCCTCCCAGGGGCGTGCGGAAGCTCAGGGGCTGTCCGGCCTCGGTGAGGGGCTCGAGTCCTGCGCCGTCCTCGGTGGAGAGGTAGAGCGTGTACGAGGTCTCGGCCCCCAGACCGGCGGGATCCCCGGCCAGCCACAGGCCCACGACCAGGTCGTCCCCGTCCTGGGCCGCGAAGAGGGCCACGGGATCGGCGTCCGAGTCGGGTTCGCCGTCCGAGTCCACGGCGCTGCTGCCCCACGGGCGGTATCGAGCGGGCACCACGAGGCCGTCCACCGCGGGCAGATCCGCCACGGCCTGGGCGTCCTTCAGGGCCAGCACAGCCACGGCCACCTCTGCGGCGCACCACGACAGCGGCGACGCCTCGGCCGCGCCCGATCCGTCGGCGTACACCCGCTCGGGGGCGAGCCCGTAGCGGTTGGAGAACGCCGCCATCCAGTCCAGCAGCTGCTCGGCCGTGACGCGGTCTCCCAGAAGCGAGGCGTACTCGGAGGCCGCCGAGGTGGTGAAGAAGAACAGGTCCTGGCCGTAGCCCATGCCGTCGAAGTACCGCACGCCGCCACCGTGGGCCGTGGCGTTGTCGAGGATCCAGGCCAGGGACGAGTCCAGCCGCGGGTCCGCGGGGTAGCCCCACGCCGGACCGAACAGCATCGAGGTGTCGTAGGCCAGGGACCCGTCGCGCTCGTCGGCGAGCAGCAGGCGGTCGAAGTCGTACAGCGACCACAGCCCGCCGCGGATACGGCCGGCCGCGTCGCGATAGTCCGCAGCCCGGTCCGGCTCGCCCCAGGCGTCGGCCAGGCGCGCCGCCGCGTCGAGGCCGGCCCACGAGGTCATGGCCGTGGCCGGCAGGCGGCCCTCCCACTCGACGATCCCGCCCTCGAAGAACAGCCCGTCGGCGTCCTGCAACGACACCAGGGTGTCCATGGCCTGGAGCAGAGCCTCACGCTGGGTCGCGTCCAAGTGCTGCGGGCCGAGGCGCTCCACCAGCAGCGCCAGGTAGCCGTTGCTGTCCCACTCGGGCACGTCGAACGCCGCCCCGGTGCCGCCGTCCACGGCGCGGCCCAGGGCGTCGTAGCGGGCGTACCACTCGCCGGGCTGCGGTCCGGCCCGGCCCGATCCGAGCCAGTCCAGGACGATCTCCCAGGCCTCGTCCGTGTGCCCGGTCAGCTCCAGCGCGCGGGCCACCATCAGCGCGTCGCGGGGGTACAGCTGGGGGAAGTCGTCGGTGACGAACTGGCCCGTGAGGTCGGCGGGCACGCTCCCGCCGAGGCTCGACGCGCGCGCCGCGTACAGGTTTGCCGCGGCGATGCGGCACGGGTCGTCGGCGCCGCACAGGGCCAGGGGGGACCAGGCCTCCCAGTGGGATTCGGCCGCGCCCAGGGGATCCCCGTCGTCGAGGACGGCCTCGGCCGCGGCGGAGGCCGCCGAGCCCCCCTCTGCGACCGCCACGACCCAGCGGAACGGCAGCTCGTCCCCGGCGTCTGCGAAGAGGTCCAGCTGCAGCGCCAGGTCGGCGCCGTCGCCGGCCGTGGAGGTGAGCCCGTCCGCGAGCAGGTCCGGGTCCACCGTCCCGATCTGCCACGCCGAAGCCGGGGGCTCGACGCCCAGCGCGAGCGCGGAGCCGTCGCTGAACTCGGCGTGCAACAACCCGCCGTCCTCGGTGGCGCCCGACAGGGTCACCCCGCCGTCGATGTGGGGCGACTCCCGCAGGGTCAGGTGGGGCACGATCCGCGCGTCACAGGGCTCGGCCCCCGCGGCCAGCACGCCATCCACCACCACCGCATCCGCCTCCCCGACGAACGCCCGCCACATCAACTTGCCGCCGCACGCCAGGGGCTGCTCGGTGTACGCCGCGAAGAAAGGGTCCATGCCGACGCGGGCGCCGCTGACCCGCGCGCCGGCCTCGATCACGCGGGTCCGGCCACCCGTGACGAGGTCCAGCCCGAAGTCGCCGCGGTACAGGTGCGTGATCCCGGGCGGGTCGGTGCTGCCGTCGTCGTCGGACCACACGGCCGATATCGATCCGTTGCCCAGCACGGCGTAGCCCGGGAAGGGCCCGGCGGGGATGGTGTCCACGGCGAGGGGGGTGTCCGCCGGATCGAGGTCGTGGGACGACGATCCCTGGGGGACCTGGATCGTCCAGCTGCTCCCCCCCATCCACACCACCAGGGTGAACGCGTCGGTGGACTCCACGTCCAGGGTCACGCGCGACGTCACCGAATCTCGCTCGCGGGCGGTGATGTCCACCAGCTGATCGCCGAAGCGGTAGCCCAGCACGCCGTGGTGGTCGGTCCGGCCGAGGTGCCACGTCAAGGTGTCGTCCAGGGCGTCCGCCTCGAGGCCGAGCACCAGCTCGATCAACCCCGCGATGGGGCCCAGCCCGGTCCAGCCCACGAAGTCCTGGCGGCCCAGGTAGGTCTCGTCCCAGCGGGTGCCCGGCGCGAAGGCGTCGGGGGCGTACAGCTCCCACAGGGTGCCGGTGCCGTCGCCGATGGCCTCCTCGGAGAGCTGGCCCTCCCCCGGCTCGAAGTGATCGTGGACCCGCAGCAGCGCCCGGATGTGGTTCTCGGCCGCGTCCCGCGCCAGGTCCCTCCGGCCCGCCTCGATCAGCGCCCGCATGGTGGCGTAGTTGGTCGGCGCCCAGACCCCACCGCGCCAGTAGTAGCCCGCCGGGTCGTAGTGCTCGGAGTCCGCGGCGGTGGACGGGAACACGTGGACCCGCCAGAACTCGGTGGGATCGGCCAGGTGGGCCACCACGCGCGCGGCCTGAGCGTCCGTGGCGCAGCCCGCCACCAGCGGCCACACCGAGGCCAGGGTCTTGTGGGTCAGGGGCTGGCCGTCCTGGTCCAGGTCGAAGAAGAACCCCTCGGTGTCGTCCCAGGTCAGATCGCGGACGTCGGCGCAGATCCGCTCCACCTCGTCCGCGCAGTCCTCGGCCATGGTGCTGCTCCCCAGCAGCTCGGCGAGCTCCCCCTGGGCGCGGCGGGCCAGCGCCTGCTGGGCGGTGAGGTCCACCCAGCCGTCGTACGCCTCGTCCCGCGGTGCGTTGTCCATGCCCGAGCCGAGCATGGAGGTGTAGTACAGCCCCGGCTCGGTGCGCACGTTGTCGTCGATCCAGCCGTGGTACGCGTCGAGCACCCCCACCACGTCGGGCAACCGCGACAGATCGCCGGTCTGGTTCACGTACAGCAGCTCGGACCAGGCGAACAGGGGCGGGTTGATCATCGGTTCGGACGGATCCGACGGATCCCCGCCCGCGAGCCCGTCGGACTCGTTGACCACCCTGCAGATGTAGCCGTCGTTCGCCTGGACACCGTAGAAGTTGTCCAGCGAGCCCATCACCGGGTACGCGTCCAGCCCGAACCGGCCGAACAGGGTCATGAAGCAGGTGTCCCACTGGAAGATCTGCTCGGAGAACGCCTCGTCCAGGTAGTGCTCGGCGAAGCCGTTGGCCGCGGTCCCCGCCGCCACGTGGTCCTCGGCCAGCTCCCACGCCCGGTGGTACAGGTCCACCCAGTCGGGATCGTCCTCGAGCACCGGCGTGGGGGTCCCGCGACGCAGCACGAGCCACAGATCCTCGCGAGGGATGGTCACGCCCATCCGCGCCGTGGGTTCCCCGTCACCCTCCCACACGCCGTCCCACACACCGTCGCCGTCCGCGTCGAGCCAGGCCACGAGCCCATACGCCCCGTGGGCCAGCCCATCGATGGTCACCTGCGAGCCCGCGTCGGCCTCGAACCGGCGCACGGTGCCGCCCGCCCAGGCCGGGGTGAACTCCAGGACCACCGTGCCCAGCTCCCCCTCGGCCGTCTCCACCAGCGCGGTGAAGTCGTGCTCTCCGGGAAGATCGGTGATGTCGTCGTCGTCGTCGTCAGGATGTGTCGTGTCGTCGTCCCCGGGGGGATCGTCGCCGTCACAGGCACCCAGCAACAGGGCGCAAAGGAGTGTGCCCACGAGGTGGATCGAAGCGTGTCTGCTCAAGGGTTGTGGCCTCCCGCGCCGAATCGTAGCACCCTAGAGGAACTCTGAGAGGGGCCCATGATCACCGGCGACTACATCCAGGCCTGGGCCATCGCCTTCGGACTCACCCTGGTGCTCGAGGTCCCCGCCTACGTGGCCCTGGCCTGGCGCAAGGCCCCGTGGTGGCACCTGGCCCTGGCCGGCGCAGCCTGTACGGCTGTCACTCACCCCTTGCTCTGGTTCGTGTGGATACGCGTCATCCACGACTACGGCACGTACATCCTCACCGGCGAGCTCGCAGTGGCCGTCATCGAGACCGCGGTGTTCTTCGCGCTGGTGCCCAAGGTGACCCTGGCCCGCGCCTTTGTCGTGGCGTGCCTGGCCAACGCTTTCAGCTACGGGATGGGGCGGTTGCTGCAGGAGCTGGGGCTGATCTGAATCAATAGACGTTGTTCGGGGTTTCCAGCCAGGTCTTGCGCGCGTCCGTGGCGCTGTACACGCTGAAGGTGCCGTCCCCATCGACGTCGCATTCCCCCACGGCCTCGAACCCCTCGGTGCCGGGGTCACCCGTCAGCGTGACCATGTAGCGACAGCGGACCAGCCCGTCGGGGGACCAGCCCAGCGCGGTCCAACCGTCTGTGCAGTCGCCGGTCCAGTCTTCGGGCATTCGCCAGGGGGTGGAGCTGGGGCAGTAGGGGGCAGCTGTGTAGTGGCCGAACTCGGCCTGGTAGGCGAACTCGGCGGTGCGGATCGCGTCGAGGTGGGTCGGCGCCTCGGCGCGTTTGGCCCGCAGCTGCATCGCCAGGAACGTGGGGATCGAGATCGCCGCGACCATTCCCATCACCGGCACGGCCATCACCGAAAACACGCCGAGGAGCACGACGAGGACGATGATGAGCAACAACCTGTTCGATCCGCTTGCGGACGCCTTGACCTTGCGCGTGGGCCGCCCGCAGTGGATGCAGATGCGGGCCTCCGAGGAGATCTCCTTGCTACAGTCTGGACACTCGATCAAGGCCATGGAACCCCCTACATGGCTCTGAGGATACCATCGTGCCGTGCAGACATCCGAGCGAGCAACTCGGTTGTCCAACCATCTGTCCGCTAGAAACGGCCCGCGACGGCCAGGCCTGCGGTCCCGGCACGGGGATCGAAGGTGGGCACGATGCCATCGATGCGCGCGCGGCGCTTCGACGGCGTATGGAACTCGGCGGTCTGGTAGGACCTGGCCCGGCGCTCGGCGCCGGTGACCAACATGCTGAGACCCATGGCCATGTAGGTGATGCCGGTCACCGCGCAGATCATCACCGGCGCCAGCTCGTTGTCCCCGCCCTCCGAGGCCAGGCGCACGCTCGGGGTCAGCGCCGTGAGGACGCCAGTGCCCATCGCCAGGCAGGTCACTCCGCCGCCGATCAGGATCTCCCCGGGACGGCTGGCGAAGTCCTCGCCACGCCCCCACAGGTCCTGCGCGGCGTTGTCCCCGTCGGCGGCGAGATAGACGCCACCGGCGAAGATCGCCATGCCGAGCATGGGCGTGATGAACGACGGCGGTCCTTCGCTCCGGCCTCGGGCCCAAGACACCGACGCGATCCCCAGCGTGATTGCGCCGACCATCCCGCCGACGACCAGGTATGGCGTGCACAGGCCATGACCGGCGAAGGCGCGGTTGTACGCGGGGAGCAGGTCGGGGTTCTTGACCGCGCCGGGACCGCTGGCCGCCTGCACCGCACCTGTGACCAGCGTGGGGATCCCGGGGATCAGCAGGGTCGGCACGGCGGTGACCATGTAGGCGGCGCCCTCGTCTCCGCTGCCGAGCATGTACTCGGTCGTGATCGGGACCATCGCGATCCCGACCATCGTCATGCCAGCGCCCATGCCCGTGCGGACCGCCGCCTCACGTGTGGCGGCGCTTGCCGGAACCGCCAACAGCAGTGCGCCGATGAGCGCCAGGTGAGCTATCCATCGTCCGGGATCGCTCGGATTGATCAAAACAGCCATCGCTCCCCCCCTCTCGTTGCGTAGGTCTTCAATTCTATCGGGTGAGCCTCCCACCCCGTAGAGAGATCGTCTGTTCGAATCGCTCAGGTCAGACCAGGAAGTCCAGATCAGCCCCGAGGTGCGCTTGCTGCACGTGCTGGGCGTGGAGACGACGCCACCCCCGCGGGGGCAGCCACGGCGGCGTGAACAGGGCTTGCCGCCTCGTCAGCTCCTCGTCGTTCACCAGAAGCTCGAGGCTGCCCGCGTCCACGTCCAGTTCGATGACGTCGCCGTCCTCGACCAGCGCCAGAGGACCACCCACCGCGGCCTCGGGGGAGCAGTGCAGCACCACGGTCCCATAGGCCGTGCCGCTCATGCGGGCGTCGGAGACGCGCACCATGTCGGTGACGCCTTGCTCGGCCAGGTAGCGGGGGATGGGCAGGGCACCGGCCTCGGGCATGCCCGAGGCGACGGGGCCCGCGTTGCGCATCACCAGGACGTGGTCGGCGGTGATGCCGAGGGAGGGATCGTCGATGCGCTCGGCCACGTCGTCGGGCGATTCGAAGACGACCGCGGGGCCCACGTGGTGACGCAGCCCTGGCGATGCCGCAGCCCCCTTGATCACCGCGCCTTCGGGGGCGAGGTTTCCCCGCAGGACGGTCAAGGATCCCGCGGGACCCAGGGGTTGGCTCAGGGACCGGATCGTGGTCTGTCCGTCGGTCGGGCCCACGGCCGCGTCCAGCACGTCCTCCAGGGTCTCGCCGGACACGCCGACGGTATCCTGATGCAGCAGCGGCCGGAGGACCCTCATCAGCGCCGGCACCCCACCGGCCGCGTGGAGGTCCTCCATGTACCCCGCACCGGCGGGTTTGCAGTCCACCAACAGCGGCGCCCGGAGCGAGGCCGTCTGGACGTCGTCCAGGGTCAGGTCGACCCCTGCGCGGTGGGCGATGGCCAGCAGGTGGACCACCGCGTTGGTGGACCCTCCCAGGGCACACAGCACGATCAGAGCGTTCTCGAACGCCGCCCGCGTGAGGATCTCGCCGGGCCGCGGCCCGCCCTCGGCCAGTTCGACCGCCCGTCGCCCGCTAGACACGGCGTGGCGCAGCCGCTCGCCAGTGGGGGAGGGGGGCGTGGCGCCGCCGGGCAGCATCATCCCCAGGGCCTCGGTCACGCACGCCATGGTCGACGCCGTGCCCATGACGGTGCAGGTGCCCGCGGTGGCGCACAGGGCGCCCTCGACCTCGGTGATCTCCCACGAATCCAGCTCGCCGGCTCGGTGCTTCGCCCACAGCCGGCGGCAGTCCGTGCACGCCCCGAGCCGCTCGCCCCGCCAGCGTCCGGTCAGCATCGGCCCGGCCACCACGCTCAGGGCGGGCACGTCCGCGGACGCCGCCGCCATCAGCTGGGCCGGCACCGTCTTGTCGCACCCGCCCACGAGGACCACCGAGTCCATGGGCTGAGCCCGGATCGCCTCCTCGGTCTCCATGGCCAGGAGGTTGCGGAACAGCATCGTCGTCGGCGACGTGAGGATCTCGTGCCACGACGACGTGGGGAATGCGAACGGTAGCCCGCCGGCCTCGAGGACGCCCCGCTTGATCGCCGCGACGATCTCCGGCATCTGCCGGTGGCACGACACGTAGTCCGATGAGGTGTCGGCGATGCCCACGATGGGGCGGTCCAGATCCTCGCCGTCGTAGCCCTGGGAGGCCAGGAAGGCCCGGCGCAGGTAGCGGCTGAGGTCCTCGTCGCCGTAGGAGGTCAGGTTGCGGAAGATGCCCATGGCTGACCCTCACAACATCACTCGTTCCCACGGTCCCCGTGGGAACGGATCAACCTCGCCGACGCTTTGCGTCGGCACAATTGAAGGAGCCGAAGGCGGCCCCCTTAAGCGTCCTGGTCCATTGGCTCCCACGGGGACCGTGGGAGCCAGTAGGAGGGGCAGCCCCTCACAGCGTGATGTTCACGTACTTGGCCACGGTGTACGCCTCGATCCCCTCGGACCCGCCCTCGCGGCCGAACCCCGACACCTTCACCCCGCCGAACGGCGCCTCGGCCGTGGCGATGACGAGGCTGTTGACGCCGACCATACCCACGTCGAGCCCCTCGGCGGCGAGGAACGCGGTCTTCGTCGACGAGGTGAAGACGTAGGCCGCCAGTCCGAACTCCGTCGAGTTGGCCTTGGCCAGGGCGTCGTCCAGGCCGGTGAACGTCGTGATGGGCGCGATGGGCGCGAACGGCTCCTCGGTCATCAGCTTCATGGACGTGTCCACGCCGGTGAGCACGGTGGGCATGTAGTAGAAGCCCCTGGGGAAGCCCTCGGGTCTGCGGCCCCCGTGGGCCAGGTGGGCGCCCTGGTTCAACGCGTCGGCCACCAGCGCCTCGGTCGCGGCGAGCCGGCGGTCGTTGGCCAGTGGTCCGATGTCCACGCCTGGATCGCGGCCGTCGCCCAGTTTCAGCGACTGCGCCACCTCCACGAACCGATCGGTGAACCGCTGGGCCACCGATTCCTGCACGTAGAACCGGCTGGCCGCGATGCAGACCTGGCCGTTGTTGCGGAACTTGCCGCGCGCGGCCACCTCGGCCGCGGCCTCCACGTCGGCGTCCTCGAACACCAGCACCGGCGAGTGCCCGCCGAGCTCCATGGACACCACCTTGATGCCGTCGGCGGCGAGCCTGAGGATCTCCTGGCCCACCTCCACCGAGCCGGTGAGGCTGACCTTGCGGATGACCGCCGAGGCCAGCAGCTGACGGCTGATCACCGACGAGCGGCCCGTGACCACGTTGACCAGCCCGGCGGGTACGCCGGCGTCGTGGCACGCCTGGGCCAGGCACATCGTGGTCCGCGGGGCCTCTGCCGCCGGTTTGACCACGATGGAACACCCTGCTGCGAGGGCGGGCGCGATCTTGCGGCCCGACAGCAGGGCCGGGAAGTTCCAGGGGCTGAACGCCGCCACCGGCCCCACGGGCTGACGCAGCACCAGCAACCGCTGGCCGCGGTCGTGGCCATCGACGATCCGGCCGTAGATGCGCCGCGCCTCGTCCGCGTACCAGTCGAACTGGTCTGCCGTGGCGTTGACCTCGGCCGCGGCCTCGGCCAGGGGTTTGCCCTGCTCCTCGGTCAGCACCTCGGCGATGGCGCCCTTGCGCTCCCGGATCAGCTCGCCAGCGCGGCGGACGATCCGGCTGCGGGTCCACGCATCGACCTCGCGCCACTCCTTCCAGGAGCGGTCCGCGGCCTCCAGGGCCCGATCCAGGTCCGCTTCCGTCGCCACGGGCACCGTGTCGATCCGCTCCTCGGTCGCCGGATCGAACACGTCCATCCGCCCGCCGTCCGAGGCCCCGACCCACTGCCCGTCGATGTACAACTCGTTGGGAACGCTCATCCGGACCTCCTACAGACCGATGTCGTGTCTGAGCTTCTGCACGTCCGCGGACCAGTTGCCCACGTTCCACCGGCCGAACGCCCCCAGGCCCCCCAGCGGGTCCGGGCCGAAGTAGACGGGCAGGTGGATCAGGGACAGCCCCTCGTGGGATCGCGCGTCCTCCAACGCTGCTCGCAGCTCTTCGGGCGTGAACCCCCCGTGCAGCGCCTGGACCCCCTTCACCGCCCCGGCCAGGGCCACGTAGTCCACCTCCACCGAGTCGCTGGTGGCGTGCTCCTCACCGTACTGGGCCATCTGCAGCCCGGTGATGGCGCCCATTCGGCGGTTGTCCATCAGCAGCACGCACCCCGTGGCGCCGTGCTGAACTCCGTCGATGAGGATCTGCGGGTTCATCATGAACGAACCGTCGCCGCTCAGCGCCAGGCCGTAGATGGACCGCTCGGTCAGCCCGGTGGCCAGCAGCGCCGACGCGGCGAAGCCCATGTAGCTCGCCCCGGTCTCGGTGAAGGTCTGGCCCTCCCGCTCGTCCTCGACCACCTGGAAGCCGTTGGCCTGCACGTCGCCCGCGTCGAAGAACGCCAGGGCGCCGGTCTCACGAGCCCAGTCCGTGGCGACCTTGATGGCCGCGGGCTGGGTCATCACCTCGCGCCCCCACACCGGGTCGGCCAGGGTGGGGTGGTCGTAGCGCTGCTGCTTGAACGCCTCCCACTCCTCGCGGGCGCGGGCGCAGTCCTTCATCCACCGGGACGGCTCCTCGGGTGGCGAGGCTCCCGAGTCGAGCAGCACCTCGTTGAGCTCCCGAAGCGTGGACGCCGCGTCCCCCACCAGGGGGATGGTGTGGGCGTAGTGGAGCGCTGCGTCGGGATCGGCGTTGATCGAGACGACCCGCTTCACGTTCGGGTACCCGGTCCGCGACGAGTCGGACTGGCACACCGCCCGGGTCCCGATGGCCACGAGCAGGTCGGCGTTCTCCATGGCGTGGTTGCCGCAGATGGAGCCCTTGGATCCCCCGACCAGCATGTTGCGCGGGTGGTCGTAGGGCAGCACGCCGGTCAGCCTCGGGCCGAGGACGGCCACGCCGTCCACCAGGTCGAGCAAGCGTGCGAGCTCCTCGCCGGCGCCGGCCGCGCCCGCCCCCACCTTGACCACCACGCGCCCCGCCCCGAGCAAGGCGTCGGCGGCCGCGTCGTACAGATCCTCGTCGTCGGCCTGGGCCACCGGGGGCGGTGGCACGAAGGGCAGCTCGTCGAGGTTGAAGTCCGGCAGCCGTGAAGGCTGGATGTTCATCGGCATCAGCAGGAAGAACGGGCCCGCCGAATGGGCCGCGTCCACCGTGTTCAGCCCCCGCCGCAGGGCCGTGCCCAGCGCGCCGGCCGTGTGCAGTACGTAGCTCTCCCCCAGCGCCGAGAGCATCCGGTGGAACCCGTGCTGACCCCGGCCCGGGATCTGCTGCATGTTCGGGCCCTCGTCCTCGGTGGTCTCGTCCCCGAACAGGTACCAGACCCCCAGCCCGTCGCTGGCCGCCGCGAGGGAGCCCGCTGCAGCCTGCAGCGCCCCCGGCCCGATGGACGTCACCACCGCGGCCTTCTCGCCGGTCACCCACCGCAGCGCGGTGGCCGCGTGGCTGGCCTCCACCTCGCTGCGCACGCCGAACGTCCGCAGCGCGCCCGCCCCCTCGTACACTCGCAACACCTCGCCGATCTCCGTGGAGCCGTGGCCCAGCACGGTGACGAAGCGGGTCACGCCCTGGCGCAGCAGCCCCAGGACCAGGGCCTCGGAGACGGTCGTGTCGATCTCGTGCGCCAGCGAGCCGTCGCGCAGCGCGGCCTCCACCGAGCCCGCCGCGGCCACGGCCTCTGCCCTTGCCTCACGTCCCATGCCACCTCCCGGAATCGAGGAAGCCAAGCATACCGATCCTTGGGGGCAGCTTGGCCCAAAACCGCTATGATCCGGTCCGCTGAGAGCAGGGGAGGCTGCGGTGTCCACATCCAAGACCTCGACGGTTCGCGTCGCCCTGGTGGGCGTCGGCCGCATCGCCGACCTCCACGCCGGCGGCTACGCCACCGATCCCCGCGTGGAGCTCGCCGCGGTGTGTGATCTGAACGAGCAGACCGCCCGGTCGCGCGCCGAGCAGTGGGGCGTGGCCAAGGTCTACACGGACTATGCCGAGGTGCTGGCGGACCCGGACATCGACGCGGTGGAGATCCTCACGCCCACGAGCCTCCACTGCGACATGACGCTGCAGGCCGCCGAGGCCGGCAAGCACGTCAGCGTGCAGAAGCCCATGGCGCTGACCGTGGGGGACGCCCACGCCATGGTGGAGGCGTGCAAGGCGGCGGGGGTCGTGTTCAAGGTGTGCGAGAACTACGTGTTCTACCCGCCGCTGGTGCGCGCCAGGGAACTGATCGACGCCGGCGTCATCGGCAAGCCGCTGAACCTGGGGATGCGGATGATCGGCGCGGCCCAGGGGGGCTGGCCCATCGCGGCCGAGGCGTGGCAGTGGCGGCTGGAAGAGGCGCAGATCGCGGGGGGACCGCAGACCTTCGACCACGGCCACCACCTGTACTCGTCGGCGTGGTTCCTGCTCGGCGAGATCGACAAGATCCACGCGTGGATCAACCACATCGACGCAGTGGTGGACTCGCCGGCGACGCTGCAATGGAACTACTCCGACGGCCTGGCCCAGGGATCGATGCAGTTCGTGATGTGTCCGGACCTGAACATGCCGTCGCCGTACTACTCCAACGACGAGTGGTTCGAGATCGTGGGGACCAAGGGGCTGATCTGGGTCAACCAGTGCACATCGGCGGTGCGCACCGACCTGCCGCCGGTGGTGGTGTACGACAACGACGGCATCCACCACCACGACGACCTGGAGGCGGACTGGGCCGAGGGGTTCAACGGCGCGCTTCGAAACTTCGTCGATGCGATCGTGGGCGATGCCGAGCCCCTGCTGTCGGGCGAACAGGGGTTGGAGATCCTCGCCTACGATCTGGCGGGCCAGCGGTCCCACCAGCTCGAACGGCCGGTCTACATCGACGAGATGTACGCGATTCGCCCCGACGCGGTGTACGCGCGGCGGCGCAAGGCCGAGATCAAGGCGCGAAAGCCCCACAAGCCGCCGTGGTGGTCCAGGCTGTTCGGCTCGGACGATCGCCACGCGCCGAAGTGCCGCGAGCTCACCGAGCAGCTGCTGGAGCGGTTCGACGGCGAGGCCGTGCCCGACTGGACCGCGGTGCTGTGCGTGAGCGCCGAGGGCGAGCACGGGGGGCAGTGGACCCTGCGGTTCGACCAGGGGCAGATGGAGCTGGTCGAGGGGCTGGACGCCGCAGCCGAACTCACCGTGACCCTGTCCGCGGGCACCTGGGCCGCGATCCTGATGGGCGACAAGAAGGTCGAGAGCGCGTTCTTGCAGGGCAAGCTCAAGGTGGACGGCAAGCCCGAGGCGGCGCTGCCCCTCCGCGCAGCCTTCGGCCTTTGAGAAATCTGCCCCCCTTACCCGTTCGCCTCCTTCTTCTTCTTGATCTCCAGCGCCGTCTTCAGCCCCTTCTCGCGGATGGTCTTGATGGCCAGCCGCAGCGGCGTCGTGGTGTGGAAGCGCTTGCCGTACTTGCGCAGGGCGCGGTGGTCGAGGTGGACGCCGAGGCCGGGCTCCTGGGGCACGTCGATGGTGCCGTCGGGGTTGACGTCGATGGGGGGGATGACGCCCTCGCGGCAGCGGGGTATCCATCCGGGGGGTTCGTAGGGGTACTCGAGCCAGTCGCGGTGCTCCCACGCGGCAAAGGCGTGGAGGTTGACCAGCAGGCCGATGCCGCAGGTCCAGGTGTGGGGGGTGTAGTGGAGGTCGCGCTCGCGGCAGGCCTGCATCACCTTCATGGCCGTGGTGAGGCCGGAGAAGGTGGCGTCGGGCTGGATCTTGTCGAGGCAGTCGTGCTCGATCACGGCGCGCAGCTCGTGCCAGTCCCCCAGCAGCTCGGCGCCGGAGATGGGGGTCTTGACCCGCCGGCGGAGCTCGGCCATGCCGTCCCAGTCGTGCATGTCCAGGGGCTCCTCGATCCAGGCCATGCCGATGTCGTCGCAGGCCAGGCCGAAGTCGGTGGCGTACTGCAGGTCCCACAGGGGGTTGGGATCGATGAGGGAGACGGGCCAGCCCTGGTTGGCGTCCACGCCCATGACGAAGTCGTCGCCCATCTCCTTGCGGACCTGCTCGAGGATCTTCGCGTCGTTGCGGCGCTCAGGATCCTTGACGCGGATCTTGAGGGCCTTGATGCCCTTGGCGCGGATGTCGTCGAGCCAGGGACGGCGTTCGTCGAAGGTGCGGCGCTCGCCCGACGAGGCGTACACCGGCGCCTTGAGCACCGTCTCCTCCTTCTCCTGCATGAGCTTGTACACGGGCTTGCCCGCGATCTTGCCCTTGAGGTCCCAGAACGCGGCCTCGAGCCACCAGTTGCGCCAGCCCAGGTACGAGGCCTCGCGCAGCCGCATCCGCACCGTGTCGATGTCCTCGGCGTCCACGCCGACGAGGAATCCACCCAGCAGGTCACCCAGCCCCTCGCGCTCCCGCGAGAACGCCGTGCCCGCGGCCACGCCCTCGAGGCCGTCGTCGGTGCGCAGGCGCGCCACGGTGAAGCGGACGTGGGTCTGCGGGTATCCGGGTATCCAGGACGGCCAGAAGGGCTCGTCCAGCGGTGAGTCCACGTGGTACAGGTCGATGCGTTCGATCTTGCTCATGGGTCACCCCCGGTGGGTTGATGGCTAGCCGGAGCGTCGGCGAAGCAGCAGCATACCCAGGACCGCCAGCAGCGGCCAGGGCAGCGGCGGCCGGCCTGGGGGCACCCGGCAGGTGCAGACGGCCCCGCCCACGAAGTCGGCGCCGTCGCAGTCCTGGTCGATGCCGTCGCCGGGCAGGTCCTCGGCCTCGGGATAGATGGCCGCGTCCCGGTCGTTGCAGTCCCCGGCGAGGTCGGCGTAGCCCTCGGTCTCGCAGGTCATGGCGAACTGATCCACGTCGCCGAAGCCGTCCCCGTCCTGGTCGTAGAACAGGCTCTGCTTGCCGTCCTCGTCCACGTTGCCGTCGCAGTCGTTGTCCAGGTCGTCGCACAGGTCTTCGAGCCCTGGCGCCACGTCCGGGTTGGTGTCGTCGCAGTCGGGCTCTTCGTCACAGGTCGTGACGCCGTCGCCATCGGCGTCGTCGATGTTCAGCGTGGCGTCGGTGTCGTCGCAGTCGCCCTCGCACGTGCTCGCGCCGTCGCCGTCGCCGTCGGGCTCGTCGTCCGGCACCAGGCCGTCGCAGTCGTTGTCGAGCCCGTCGCACAGCTCGGTGGCGTCGGGGAAGACGGTGTCATCGGTGTCGTCACAGTCGAACAGGGCGGAGTAGCCGTCGCCGTCGTCGTCGGGGATGGACGACGAGAGCATCAGGAAGACCCTCCCCGCCTCCTCGAGGCCGATGGCCGGCGTGGCGTCCGGCGCGCCCACGGCGATCTCGGGCAGGCCGTCGCCGTCCAGGTCGCCGGGCAGACACAGCGCGGAGCCCGCGCCGTCGTGGACCTCGCCGTCGAGGACCAGCTGGACCACGTCGAGCATCGGGGTGACCGTGCCCGGCGACAGGTCGAGGTCCTCTCCCCCGGGGACGATCCAGAGCTGGCTGCGCAGACCCCCCTCGGCGGCCATGGCTGGGGCCGCGACCACCAGATCGTCGATGGTGTCGCCGTCCAGGTCGGTCACGGCCAGGGTCCATCCGAGCTCAGCCCCCTGGTCCTCGCCCTGGAAGATGGCGGCGTGCTCCGTGGCCACCAGCTCCTCGGGCCAGTCGTCGGCCGGACCGGGGAAGACGGCCACGGCCCCGGCCCCGCCCCAGCCGGGCATCCCCACGGCCAGGTCCGAGGCGCCGTCGCCGTCGAAGTCGCCGACGGCCAGGGCCGCGCCTAGCTGATCCAGGGTGCTCTGGGGCCGGATCCTGGTGCCGGCCTGCACCGCGTGGAACACGCCGGGCAGGGGCACCACGTCGCTGAGGAACAGGTAGACCCCGGCCTGATCGTCGTCGGCCAGGCTCGGCGAGAGGTCCACCACCGCGAATTCGTCGATGCCGTCCTCGTCCAGGTCCAGCAGGGGCGTGATGCGGTCGATTCCGCCCACCGAGTTGGCTCCACCTCCCACGATGGCCGATCCGATACCCCGCGCGTCGGTGAGCACGGGGTCGCCGCTGAGGTCGATCTCCGCGTTGGGGTAGATGGCGGCCAGCCCGAGGCCGATGGACGACGGGTCGGCCACGAGCTGCGTACCGGGGAACCGCGGCGCCAGGGCCAGCAAGTCGTCGTACCCGTCTCCAACCACGTCGGCCACGGCCACCTGCTCGCCCAGCGCGGCGATGAGTGGGCCCCCTGCAGGGCCGATCTCCAGCCTCAGCGCGGTGTACGCCTCCAGGTCCTCGGTCCACGCGGCCCAGTCGTTGGGCCCGGTGAAGAGGTATGCGCGGCCGAAGCCCTCCACGTTGGGCACCTCGCCCCAGCGGTACCCCGGCCCGCCGACCCACACGTCGGAGACGCCGTCGTCGTTCAGGTCGCCGTAGGCCACCGAGGCGCCGAAGCGCTCGTCGGGGAGCTGGCTGGCCAGCGCCGTGGGCACGGTGTCCACGTCCAGCAGGTAGTAGCTCTGCTCGAGGAACAGCGACGCGTCCTGGATCCACAGCACCATGCCCGCGTGCTCGTACTCCTCGCCCGGCTCGAACGCGTGCGCGGGCGCCCCCACCAGGATCTCGTAGCCCAGCCCGTCGCCGTCGTGGTCCAGATCCGTCCCGCAGGCCAGGGCAGCGCCCAGGCGGTCCCCCCGGACCGTCCCGCGCAGGTCCACCGACACGTCGCCCAGCTCCACACCCACCAGCAGCTGGACCGCGATCAGGGCCGTGATGGTCGGGGTCACCATTGCACCGAACACCCTCCCTGGACATCGAAGGTCACGCCGCCGACATACCCGCCGCCCACGCCCACGCCGCAGCCGAAGACCTTGGAGGTGAGCGGGCGGATGTCGATCCCACCCTGGATCTCACCGCCGAAGGACCACTGGGCCTCGCCATGGGGGCCGAGCCAGTGGGACACCCCGGCCACGTCCACGAACGGGCGGAACGTACCGTAGTCCGGTGAGATGCGCAGGTGGGTGCGGACCGGCACGATGATGACCGTGGCGTCGAATCGCTCCGAGTGGAAGCTCGCGAACCCCGCGGTCCAGCCCACGCTGAGGTTGGGCAGGGCGTGGATGTAGATGGAGCCCTCGACCTTGCCGTAGGTGTAGGTCGAGCCAGCCCGGCGGTACACCAGCAGGCCGCCGTCCAGGGCGAACCGGCCGCGCCAGGGCAGCGAGGCCAGGCGCTCGGCCAGGACACGCGGCTGACGGATGGACGGCTCGTAGGGATCGATGCGCAGCACCCGCTGGTGCGCCGCCGCTCCGATCTCGCCGGAGTGGCCGGTGGACGGGACGACCACGAGCCAGCCCGTGTTGAACCCCTCGCCCAGCATCCAGCTGGAGATGGCGGACAGGGCCGGCAGCGCGGGGCCCCCGTACTCGGCCGTGTCCCCGGCCTCCAGGGCGGCCAGGCCGGTGAGGAAGGCGCGTCGCTCCACGAGGACCACCTCGCCGGAGAGATCCAGGGTGCACTGCCAGGGAGATCCGGTGGAGGGGAACACCTGCAGCAGGTGCTCGCCGGCCCGGGTCTGGACCTTGGCCCAGCCCTCGGTCAGCTCCAGCGGCTGGCCGTCGAGGCTCGCCTGGGTCTGGGGGTCCATCCACGCGACCATCAGCGACGCCTGGGGCTTGCTCAACACCCGCCGCATGGCCTGCACGTGCAGCTCCTGCGGCCGGGGGCCGAATTCGCCACCCCAGGTGTAGGCCTCGTCCACGACCACCGCGCGCTCGAAGGCGTCGCGGGCCGCCAGCTCGTCGCCCACGTACCAGGTCGCCACCCCCTCGAGCAGGTGCAGCCGGTGCAGGCGCTCCGCCGCCACGGCCTCGGAGAGGCACGGCAGCCGCTGTCGCAGGGCGCGCAGCTCCTCCACGGCCACCTGGTACTCGGCGAACGCCATGTGCTCGTCGGCCTCGGCCAGGGCCCCGTCGAACGCCTCGACGTCGAGGGGATCACCGTCACAGGTGGAGACCTCGTCGATGCCGAACAGGCCCACCGCGTCCTCGCCCAGCACGTCGTCGAGGCCGTGGCGGACCTCGATGTTCGCGGCCTCCATGCCCAGGTGGGCCAGGGCTTCGCGGACGACGCGATCCGCGCGGGGGCTGGGGCGGGTGTGGGGGGACAGGGCGACCACACCGCGGCCGTTCTCGGCGGCGACGGCGTCGGTGACGGGGGCGAGGGCGAGGGCGCAGAACAGGATCAGCGATGACGGGCGTGCCACGAGTCGTCGCGGTATTCGAAGCGCCACCTGAGCTGTTCCCCGTCCTCTCCGGCCTCGATCTCGAAGAACCCCTCGGGCGTGGCACCGTCTGCCGGCACGACGCGAATCCGGTGGGTTCCCAGGTCCACCTGGAGATTTTGCAACAATCCCTCGGTCGCGCGCAGCTGTTCATCCACGTAAATCTCACCCCAGGGGTCCGTGGTGACGAACAGACTCGCCGTACCCACGGCGACCTCGACCACCTCGGGGGTCGGCTCCTCCGCGGGGGTGGGATCGGTCGGCGGCTCTGGCTGAGACGCGGTGACGGGCTCCACCTCGGCCGGCGTGGGATCGGGGATCTCGTGCCCCACCGGGATCACGGGTTCGGTGACCTGCGTGCCCCCCGACTCGCCGCCGATGGCTGGATCGGGCGTGATGTTCTCCTCACCGCCGCCGACGCCACCCTCGGTCTCCTCGCCACAGGGGGGCCACAGGGTGATCAGCCCGACGATGGCCACGGCAGCG
Source organism: uncultured Rickettsiales bacterium (assembly GCA_964425605.1). Taxonomy (GTDB): domain Bacteria; phylum Myxococcota_A; class UBA796; order UBA9615; family CAYRNR01; genus CAYRNR01. The sequence continues at coordinate 29,688 of CAYRNR010000008.1, forward strand.
GCGAGCAGCAGCGGCAGCCGGGTACCGCCGCGCAACTGGAGCAGCCGGGTCTTCTGGGTCACGGTGGCGAATGCCGACGGCGGCTTCGGCGAGCTCAGCGAGGTGGTCGTGTACCCCTCGGTCTCGTCGCCCCGAGGCCGCCCTGTGGAGCCAGGGCTGTCCACCAGGGTGGCGGCGCGTATCCCCTGGCTGGTCAGGGTGGTCACCAGCGCGTCCATGGGCTCCTCGCGGGCGCCCACCTCCTGGAGCCACCCCTCGATGACGCCCCGGCCGCGGAAGCACGGCAGGGCGCGCAGGGCGTCGCCCATGGCCGCGGCGTCGGGGTAGCGGTCCGCTGGATCGTGGGCCAGGCTCTGCTCGAGCACGGGCACCGAGTCCGCCAACTGAGTGCGCAGCAGGGCGTAGTCCGCGTCCCGGACCCCCTCCTTGCGGCGCTCGAGGAACTTGGACAGGCCGGTGTCCTCGAACAGCCGCCGCCCCGCGAACAGCTCGAAGAGCACCACGCCGAGGGAGAACAGGTCCGAGTGGGGGCCGATGTTCTCGCCCTCCAGCTGCTCGGGGGCCATGTAGGCCAGCGTGCCCTTGCCGGTGCCGGGCAGGGTCTGGTGCAGGTTGGTGGTGGCGCGCGCGACGCCGAAGTCGGTGATCTTCACCTGGCCCCGCGAGGTGAGCATCACGTTGGCCGGCTTGATGTCCCGGTGGACGATGTGCATCGGCTCGCCGTCGTAGGTGCGGGCCGAGTGGGCGTAGGCCAGCGCGTCGCAGACCTGGACACCGATGGCCGCCGCGGCGTCCGCCGGGATGTCCATGCGTTGCTCGTGGGCCTTCTGCAGCGCGCGGGCCAGGGTCACGCCCTTGATGTACTCCATGACCAGGTAGTGGGACGGGCCGTCCCGCTCGAATGCGTAGACGTGGACGATGTTGGGGTGGCTGAGCTGGGCGACCAGGCGTGCCTCGTCGGCGAACGTCTGGATGTGGGAGTCCTCGCGGCACAGATCCGGGTGCATCCGCTTGATGGCGACCCGCTTCTCGAACCCCTCCTCCCCCACGGAGCGGGCCAGGAAAACCTCGGCCATGCCGCCGGATCCAAGGCGACCGAGGACCTCGTAGTTGCCGATGGTCTGGGTCACGACCTCGCCGGCTCCCTCTGCCCGTTCCCGCCCCACACCCATGGAAGTGCCGGCAGTGTACCCTTCCCGGTCTGACCGGGCCAGGCCCCACAACTGTGTTGTGGCCCCGCCTGAGCGTGTGGCAGGCTATGAGCCCTGCCATGACGACCGGAGGGGAGAGACGATGCGCACCATCTGGACCGTGTTGCTGCTGGGCGGGGCGAGCCTCGCCGTCCTTCCGGCAGAGGCAGCCACCGGCGGACCCGATGGGTTCGGCTACACCTGGGCCGACTCGGACGAGGCCGGGGTCAACTACGACTACGAGGCCATCTACGCCAACTACCAGTCCCTGTCCGACGAGGACTTCGTCGAGATCTCGCTGGGCTTCGACTTCCCCTTCTATGGCGGCCTCTTCGACACCATCACCGTCACGTCCAACGGCGTGGCCCACTTCGACGGTCCCACCCTGGTGGCCTACAACAATGTGGGGCTTCCCTTCGACACCTTCCGGATGATGGCGGTGTTCTGGGACGACCTGAACCCGGGCAACAGCGGCGACATCTGGTGGGACACCACCGGGACGGGCTCCGACCACGTGTTCGTGCTGGAGTGGTGGAACGTCCCCCACTTCTACTCCAGCGGCACCGGCACCTTCGAACTCAAGCTCTTCGAGTCCGACGGAGCCATCGAGTTCCACTACGAGGACACCAACTTCGGCGACGGCACCTACAACCAGGGTGCGTCGGCCACCTGCGGCATCCAGGACGGCGCCCAGGGGTACGGCCTGCAGCGGTCCCAGGACCAGGCCGTGCTGCCCAACGACTACGCCATCCGCTTCGAGCCGGGATCGTGCACCGACGCCGACGGCGACGGGTACGAGGCGTCCACCTGCGGCGGCAACGACTGCGACGACGGCGACGTGCACGTGTATCCGGGCGCCAACGAGATCTGCAACGGCATCGATGACAATTGCAACGGCACGGTGGACGAGGGTTGCGGGGACGACGACGACGACACGACCGGGACGCCGGGGGACGACGACGACACCACCGGGCCCGGGGACGACGACGATGGCGATCCCTGGGACGACGACGACGACGGCGATCCCTGGGACGACGACGACGACGACACCGAGGGCGGCCAGCAGCCCGGGCCGGCGGGGCCCAACAACACCAAGAACACCAACCCCACCTTCGGAATCGTCTGCGCCTGCCGCACGGCTCCCCAGGGCTCGCCGCTGGGCGCGGCCCTGCTGTTCCTGAGCGGCCTGGCCCTGGTGCGAAGGTCGTCGCGGAGGCGCCCGTGAGGACGACGTTGCGGTCCACCCTGCCGTTGCTGCTGCTGGCGACCTTCCTCGGTGGATGTCCCGGGACGCCCGCGCCGGACGGATCGGACTTCGCCTACCTCAGCCTGGATTCGAAGCCCTCGGCCTCGGTGACCCTCGACGGGGAGCTGGTCGGCAACACGCCCCTGCGCAAGTTCGCCGTGGCGCCCGGCGACCACGAGGTGGTGCTGGAGTGTGTCAGCTGCACGACCCCGCAGCGCCGCTCCCTGGCGATCTCGGTGGAGGCGCGCGAGATCTACACCCACGATTGCACCCGCTTCGACGGGGGGACCGCGGTGGCGGCGGAGGACGAGGCCCCGGCCACGGGATCGGCCTTCATCACCGTCAACACCAAACCCTGGTCCACCGTCTACCTCGATGGCGTGCTCATCGGGAACACCCCCAAGCGCGACTACCCCGTCGAGCCGGGCCTGCACGAGGTCACCTTCAAGTGCGGACCCTGTCGTGAGGCCCAGGAGGAGTCCCACTCCCTGATGGTGGAGGCCGGAGAGACCTGGACCCACGTGTTGATCGAGTTCGAGAGAGAGGGCGACGACGTGACCCCGGCCGGATCGTCCCTGCTCACCGTGACGGCCGAGCCCTGGGGCACGGTCCACCTCGACGGCGAGCTGGTGGGGAGGACGCCGCTGAAGGACGTGGAGATCGTGTCGGGCGAGCACCACCTGCGCACCTTCTGCGGCCCGTGCGAGGAGGAGCAGGACAAGTCGACCATCTTCAACGTCGCCCCGGGAGCCACCCACCTCGTCGACGTCCGCTTCGACGAGTGACACCCGTTCCAGCAAGCCCCCTCGTCCCGGCGGTCGAGGGGATCAGCGCCATCGCCGACAACGTCCTGGTGGTGGTGGTCCAGCTGTCCGAAACCCTCGATGTCGAGCGCCTGCACCGGGCGATCCGGGCGGTGTCCACGAACCTGCCCGAGCTCGGCGGGCGGCCCCGCCAGGCGTTCTGGCGCACCAGCTGGGTGCTGGACGAGGAGCCCGGGTGGACCGTGGTCGAGGTCCCGGACGCGGACGACGACCTGGCCGCCGAGGTGGAGCGCGAGCTGTTCGCCGCGCCCTTCCGTCTCCAGGGGGACCTGCCCATCGAGGTGCGCCTGGTGCACCTCGGCGACGGCGATCGACTGCTCGTGCGGGTCCACCACCTGCTGGCGGACGGCGGCGGCGTCAAGGAGCTGGTCTACCGGATCGCGGCCGCCTACCGGGCCCTCGCGGCCGATCCGGACTGGACCCCGCCGCCGGTGAGGCGTCGTCACGCCCTGTGGCGGCTCGTGGCGGCCTGGCGGCCGTGGCGCGTCCCGGCCTACCTGTCCGGTCTGCTCGACGACCTGTGGTCCCTGCGGCCCGGGCACGGGATGACTGTACCCATGGCCCCCGGGGCAGCGGGCAGGGCTCGGTGCGGCCGCCTCCATGTGAGGCCCGCACGGGTGCGCGCCTTCAAGGCGTGTTGGGGATCCCGCGGCGCCACGGTCAACGACCTGCTGGTGACCGCCTTTGCCCGCGCCCTCGAGGTCAGCTGGCCCGACGCACCCCAGCCGGAGATCAACCTGGTGTGCACCGCGGACCTGCGCCAGGTGGTGCCCGGCGCAGCGGAGGTGGAGAACCTCAGCAGCATCCACACCCTGCGGATGGGGCGACGGCCCCTGCCGCCGGCGCGGGAGCTGATGGAGCGGACCCTCGCGGCGACCCGTCGCTGGAAGCGCGGTCTCGTCGGCTACGGGTTCGCCCTGTTCGCCGTCACCCTCGCCACGATCCTGCCCGGAGGGGTTATCCGCCCCCTGCTCGGGCGAGCGGTACGACAGGGGCCGCCCCAGCGGCTGGGGCCGGTGGTCTTCACCAACATGGGCCGGCTCGATCCCACACGGCTGGACTTCGGCGCGGGGCCCTGCCGGCACGCCTACATCCTCCCCCCCATCGGCCACGCCCCGGTGCTCATCGCGGCGGCCACGGGCTGCGGCGACGCCGTGGACGTGACGGTGGCCCATCAGGAGCCCGCGCTGGGCGCGGAGCAGGTCCGGGCGTTCCTGGACGCCGTGGACGTCGAGATCGACGCGCTGCTCTCCTGACGGTGGCCATTCGCCACCTGTTCCATTACCTTGCTGGGAGGGAGGGGATCGGAGGCTCGATGTTCCTGCGCGTGACCGCCCTGGCGGTGATCCTCGCGGTTCCCCTGGCGGCGGGGGCCACCGAGGTCCCCCCGGTGATCGAACAGGATGCCGTCTGGACCGCTGCCGGGAACCCCTACACCGTCGCGAACACCACCTCGATCGCCGAGGGGGTGTCCCTCACCCTCGAGCCGGGCGTGACCGTGGAGCTGGCCGAGGGGGTGGACCTGTTCGTGTTCGGTGAGATCCTCGCGCTGGGCACCGAGTCCGAGCCGGTGCTGTTCACCGGCAAGCCCACCGACGGGGACCCCGAGCGCTGGGGATCGGTGATCTTCGAGGAGACCTCGACGCCCGCCGTGTACACCGACGTGGACGACTACCAGTCCGGCAGCGTGCTCGAGCACGGGGTGTTCGAGTTCGCCACGCGCGCCCTGCGCATGGGCGGGGCCTCGCCCTACGTCCACCGCTGCGAGTTCCGCCACAACCTCGTCGAGGACAGCACCGACTCCACCGGCGGCGCGGCCATGGTGATCCGCCAGGGCAGCACCCCCCGGATCCGGGAGTGCCACTTCCACGACAACGAGACCACCGATCCCTACTTCGGCGGCGCCCTGTACATCCACGACGCCGGTCCGGTGATCCAGGACTGTGTGTTCGAGGACAACGACTCCGCCTACGGCGGCGCCATCTCCGCGGAGCTGATGTACACGCCCATGGTGGGCAACCGCTTCGAGCGCAACGTCTCGGCCTCCGAAGGTGGCGCGGTCAGCCTGATCTCGTGCTCGCTGGGGTTCTACGGCAACGAGGTGAAGGACAACTCCTCGTGGTGGGCCGACGGCGGCGGCGTCCACGTGTGCGTGACCTGCAGCCCCCACTCGGCGCCGATGATGATGGACAACACCATCACCGGAAACGTCGCGCAGTACCACGGCGCGGGCGGGGTGGGCGCGGCCTACATGCGGGCCTTCTCGTACAACAACGTGTACGACAACCTGCTGGTGGACGAACCCTCGGACTTCGCGTGGCACAACGCCCACACCGAGGACCCCGAGTGGGTGCGCAACCCCTCGATCCCCAACAACTGGTGGGGGACCACCGACCTCGACGCCATCGAGGAGACCATCCACGACGGCAGGGACGATTCCCAGTACGGGATCGTGTCGTTCGAGCCGATCCTGGACGCGCCCGCCGAGGGGGGCGAGACCCGGGTGGGGATCACCACCCGGCGCATCGCCTACGAGGCGCCGCCCGAGACCATGCCCACCTTCCTGACCCTGTACAACCCGGGTCCCGAGCGGGAGGTGGAGCTGCTGATCCTGCTGCAGATCGACGATCTGCCGCCGGTGGTCCACGCCGCCGGCCTGGACTTCCCGGGCGTCGAGGAGGGGACGGCCGGGCCGCGGCTGACCCTGCCGGAGAACTCGGTGTACTCCACCGAGCTGATGGCTCCCGAGTATCAGATACCAGAGGCGTTCACCCACGGGCTGTGGCACGCGGCGATCTTCGACGCGGCCAGCGGCGAGCGGATCGGAGACGTGTCGTCCGTCCGCTTCGACTTCTCCGAGAGGGGAGGTGAGTCATGAGGGCTCTGGCGCTCCTGGCGATCCTGGCCCTGCTGGCCGGCTGTGACGAATCCGAGACCGAGGACTGCATGGGCGGCGCCGACATCGTGCCCGCGTGTGGTCTCACGGTGGGGGAGGGGACGATCGTCCTCGGGGACGCTCGCGCCGACGTCGAGGCGCTGCTCGGCCCGGCGCCGTCGTTGCTCGATCTGGGGACCCTGGGCACGCGGTTCACCTACGCCGATCCGCCGGTGAGCGGCCTGTACGCGGCGGACGACACCGTCACGTCCCTGGCTGCGGACGAGGGGTTCACCGGCGCCAGCGCAGGAGGCGCGGCCGTTGGATCCGCCGGTGCCGCGGTGAGCGACGAGTTCGGCAGCCCCGACGCAGACCCGGTCCTGGGGGTGTGGTGGTATCCCGGCGAGGGCATCGCGTGGCGCCTGGACGGGGACACGGTGGTGGGGGTGGAGATCTTCTCCGCGCGCTGAGGGGATCAGCCCAGCCCGTTGACCTCGGCGACGAACTGAACGACGCGCAGCACGTCAGCCTTCCATCCGGTGACCTCCCTGGGTGGGCGGTCGTCCTTGCACGCGTCGGAAAAGGACTCACTGACCAGCGCCACGTTGCAGTCCGGGCAGGTCGAGCCGAAGTCGTATCGGGTGTGGCAGAGGGGACAGGCGAGGGATTCGAGCTTGGGGGTCATGGTTCCTTTCTCTCGTCGTCGCTCCAACGAAGACCAGAACCCGCCGGCGATTCTCACGTTTCCCGCGAGTGGGTGAGGATGGGTGTCGATGCCCGGAGCGCGGTGGGATAGGGTCGGGGCATGAGCATCCGAATCCTGGTCCTGGTGCTGGCGGTGACGGTCTGTGCTGCGCTGGCCGGTTGCCCGGACGATGGGCCGGCCGGGGACGACGACGACACCCACGACGACACGCCCATCGAGGCGTTGAACCTGATCCCGGTTCCGCTCTCGGTGAGCGGCGACACGGGATACCTGCATCTGGGCGAGGCGTCTCGCATCGTGGTGGTCGGGGACCTCCTGGGCGAGGCCGAGCTGCTCGCCGAGGTGCTGCGGCGGTCCACGGGATACCCGTTCGACGTCATCGCCGGCGACCCCGCACCGGGCGACGTCGTCCTGGAGATCGACGCCTCGCTGGGGGACCTGGGCGATCACGGCTACCGCATCGCGGTGGATGCGAACAACGCGGTCGTCCGCGCCCCCACCGCGGCGGGGGTGTTCTACGGCTGCCAGACCCTGCGCCAGCTGATGCCCCCGGACGTGGAGAGCCCGGTCGTCGTCCCGGACGTGGACTGGACCGTACCCATGGTCGCGGTGGAGGACGCGCCGCGGTTCCAGTGGCGCGGGATGATGCTCGACGTGGCGCGGCACTTCTTCACCCCCGAAGAGGTCATGGGGCTCATCGACGTGGCCGCGCACTACAAGATCGCCCGCTTCCACCTGCACCTGACCGACGACCAGGGGTGGCGCATCGAGATCCTCTCGTGGCCGGACCTGACGCGGATCGGGGGCTCGTTCGAGATCGGCGGCGGCGACGGCGGGTACTACACCCAGGCCGAGTACGTCTCCATCGTCGAGTACGCCGCCGCCCGGCACGTCACCATCGTGCCCGAGATCGACATGCCCGGGCACTGCACCGCGGCGCTGGCGTCCTACGGCGAGCTCAACGAGAGCGGAGAGCCCGCCGAGCCCTACGAGCACGCCGGCATCTCCGATGCCTCCCTGTGGGTCGAGGGCGACATCACCTTCACCTTCCTCGAGGACGTGCTCGGCGAGCTGGCCGCCCTGACCCCGGGTCCCTACCTGCATATCGGCGGCGACGAGTCCGAGGGGACCGACGACGACGACTACGGCTGGTTCATCCGGGACGTCCAGGTGATCGTCACCGAGCTGGACAAGACGATGATCGGCTGGGACGAGATCGCCACGGCCCCCCTGGCCACGCCGGTGCTGACCCAGTTCTGGTACGACGAGGAGCGCGCCCTGGAGGCCGTGGAGCAGGGGGCTCAGATCATCGCCTCGCCGGCCGCGCACGCCTACCTGGACATGGTCTACGACAAGCACTCCCACGTGGGCACGTTCTGGGCCGGCCCCACCGACGTCCAGGACGGCTACGAATGGGATCCGGTGATCGCGGGTCTCGACGAATCCGACGTGGTAGGCCTCGAGGCACCGCTGTGGACCGAGACCGTCGAGGTCATCGACGACGTGGAGTTCCTCGTGTACCCGCGGCTGCTCGGCTACGCCGAGATCGGCTGGTCACCGGCCGAGGGGCGCTCCTGGGAGGAGTACCGGGACCGCCTGGCCGCGCACGGTCCGCGCATGCAGCACTGGGGGCTGGACTACTACGAGTCGCCGCTGGTGGAGTGGTGAACGGCGCCCTCCCTCATCCGATCACCCGTCGTATGCGGCGGCGCGTACCCGCCGTACTCCCCGCCTGGTCGGCCAACTCGTCGAAGTCGTCCAGGGCCGCGCGGACGGCCTCGACGGATTCGGCGACGATCCCGGGATCGAGCCCGGCCTTGTCGGCGCATCGCGCGAACGCCGCGACGTCCGGACGCCGCCCCTCCCCGCCCACGGACATGCTGTGTTCGCCTCCCGGGCCGGCCGCGAAGGTGAGGCCGTAGGCCGGAGCCAGGCGCCACAGGCCCTCCTCGTCCATCGTGAAGGCGTGGTTGCGCGTGTGGTCGTCGCGGTTGTGGGCGAGGACGTTGAAGACCATCCGACGGAACTGGGCCCTGACCTCGCGTTCGTCCCGGGTCAGGGCCCGCGTGGCGGCGAGGAGGTCCTCGTAGGTTGCGCTGGGGAGGCGCTGGTCCGCGTGGAGCAGGCCGCACAGGGTGTGGACGTGGACGCGGCGGCCGCCGGGACGTCGGTCGAACCGGCGGAGGCCGACGAATCCGGGCTCCCTCGCTCCCTGGCCGAAGAGGCGGGCCTCGGGGACCTCGATTCCAGCGCGGCGGGCCATCTCCAGGTAGGCGAACTCCACGGCGCCCGCGTCTATCTCGTCACCTCGGGATCGGAACTTGACGATCCAGGCGCTGGCGTCGGGATCTTCGCGTCCGTACAGCGCGTCGTCGTCGTCCCGCACCCACACGAGGGCCTTGGGCCGGGCGCCGGCGGGGGCGCCCCCCACCGCGAGCAGGCCAGGAACGAGATCGTCGGCCTTGCCGCGTAGCACCTCGATGGACCGAGATGCGAGCCGGGACAGCTCCACGATTGCGGGCGGCCGGGGTCCCTCCAGGATGGGCTCGTAGCGGAGCGCGCCCATGGCCCGGTCTCCGATCCACGCGAGCCGGTCCAGGGGGCGGAGTCCTGCCCGACCCACCCCGAGGCGGTCCATCTCGCGTTCCAGCAGCAGACGGCCCCAGCCGTCGGGGAGCGAGTCGTCGAACAGGCCGTGCAGGCCCTCGAAGGGCGTGCGCGGGCCCTCGGTCACGCCGGCTTCGAGGGGCAAGCCGAACGGCGAGAGCTTGAGCCCGCTGGCGAGGAAGGTCGGGTCGTATTCGAAGAAGATGCGTCCGTCCCGGGTCGCGAGGCGGCCCACCGGCCTGTCCCCGGGAACGAGGTGGACCCTCAGCGCCCGGGTCGGTTCGAACCTCACGATCGCCGACCGCGCTGCCGCCGGGACCCGTCGTCGAGATCGTCGAGAGAGCGCAGGGGCGGGGGGGCGAAGAGCGCGTCCACCCCGGAGATGGCGTCCAGGACGAACGCCAGTCGCACCAGGGAGACGAAGCTGATCTGGCCCGTGCGCTCGAACCGGCGGAGGCTGGCGAGGCTGACCCCCGCCCGGTCGGCCAGCCCCTGCTGGGTCAGGTTCTGGTCCAGCCGCGCCCGCCGCATCCGACGGGCCGCGTCGAAGGCGATCTCCGTTGCGCTGCGATCTTCAATCGTCAACATATGAGCAGTATACAGCAGAAACGCTCATCAACTGGCCCTATTTGGGCGTTTATTCGGGGGCGCTCGCCAGGATCAGCTGCGTCCTGGGCGCCACCTCGATGACCGGGTCCGGTGTCAGCCCCGCCTCCTCGAGCCAGCCTCTGACCTCGCCCGCCGTGTAGGTCCGCCCGCGCTGGGTCCCGGTGAGCATGTTCACCGCGAACATGGCCCCCCACAGGGGCGCGGTGCGGGTCTCGTCCACGAGGTTCTCGACGATGGCCACGCAGCCGCCGGGCTTCACGTGCGGCGCGACCTTGCGCAGCAACTCGCGGTTCTCGTCGACCCCCTCGGCGTGGAGGACCTGGGAGATCAGCATCACGTCGGCGGGCGCGGGGAGCTCCAGGGCCGGCTCGGCGTAGAAGTCGCACACCTGTGTGGCGACGCGGTCCTCACAGCCCTGGCCGGCGATGTACTCCTTCGCCACCTCCACGGTCAGGGGGAGGTCCACCAGCAGCGCCCGTAGATCGGCGTGACGCTTCACCGCCTCGCAGGCGTAGTGGGCCGGGCCTCCGCCGAGGTCCACGAACCGCTCGGCGCCCGCCAGGGGGAGCCGGTCGAGGATGGCTCCCAGCCGCTCCCGGCTCACCTCGGCCATGCCCAGGATGAAGTTCCGGTTGGCTTCACGATCTACTAGAGTCGCTTTGTCTTTTTCCTGTGTTTTTCGGCCTTTACGTACAACTTCTTCGAGCTTTCCCCAGGATCGGTACATCTGGTTTCGGTGCCCCAGGATGAACGCCTGGGACTCGGGCGCGCCCCGCACCAGGAACCGCGCCGCCCCCTCGCTGTTGGCGTAGATCTCGCCGTCCTTGGTCAGATACTCCTTCGTCACCAGCGCGTCCGCGAGGATCTCGATGCCGCGGACCGTGACCTCCAGATCCCGGGCCAGCTGCTGTGCCGTCGCCGGTCCCTCGGCCAGGCGGTCGAAGAGCCGGAGCTCCACCCCGGCCATGAGGATCTTGGCCTCCTGGAAGCCGTTGGAGGCACGAGTGACCTTGAGCTCGAAGTCCTGCATGGGAACCTTCCTCAGTCGAGTGGAGTGCAGGCGCCGATGTCCAGGCCGGCGGCCTCGAGGTTGGCGGGGGCGTACGGATCGGTGGCGACGATGGCCTCGAGGTCGGCCAGGGGCACGTCGGTGCCGAGCTCGGCGTTGATGGTCTCGATGATCTCGTTGGCGAGCACGGCGTAGCCGGTGTCGGAGAAGTGGAGGCCGTCGAGGCTGACGAGGCCGCCGAAGCGGCGGATGTGGACGGTCTCGTCGCCGACCTCGATGCCGTCCTCCTTCAGATCCTCGACCAGCTCGACCAGATCCACCACGTGGACGTTGTCGTGCTGGGCGCAGACGTCGTCGAACACGTCGTTGAAGTCCGCGGCCATGGCGTCGATCTCGGCCAGGGCCTCGTTGACCTCCTCTTCGGTGGTCCAGCCCTGGTTCACCAGCCATCGCCGGCGCTCGGCTGCGGCCGGGACCAGGCTGGGCTGGGGCACGTTGGTGAGGAAGACCTGGGCGCCGGTGGCGGCCATCTGCTCGACGGCCGCGGTCACCGAGACGGTGAAGTCCTCGAGGCTGGTGACCTCGTCGGGGTCGATGTCGTTGCCCTCGACGATGGCGGTGACCAGGTCGTTGCCGTACAGGTCGGCGCTGACGATGACGGTGGGCTCGAGGGTGTCGGCGATCTCCAGCGGGCTGTAGGGGACCGCGTCGTACAGGCCGCCGTAGGGATCGAAGACGATGTGGGCGAGGAACTGGCGGTAGAAGTCGTCGTCGGCGGGGCTGTTCACCACCTCGGCCACGCGCAGCCCGCCCACGGCCAGGTTGCGCACCTCCTGGTCGGGGTCCACGCGGGCCCACTGGTAGCCGAACTCGCCGGTCTCGGGGTCCATCATCTGGTTCAGCGCCTCCACCGCGGACCAGCCGAGGTAGGACACCACCGACGGGGTCTCGCAGTCGGGCGCCGGGCCCACGTCGTCCACGCTCATGGCGGGGAACAGTCCGGGGATGAGCTGGGGCAGCGGCATCCACGCGCCGAGCTGGCTCGACAGGCGCGCGCCGGGGCTGGCCAGGGTGCCGTGATCGCTGGGAACGGCCGACTGGATGCCCTGGGTGAAGCTGGCGCCCACCGCGACGACGCTGTCGAAGGCGGGGTCCAGGGGCGGATCGTAGGTGAACGCCTCGGGCAGGGTGACGCTGTCGTGAGCGGTCTCGAGCACCACGTCCACCATCCCGGCCTCGGGGTGTCCCTGGACGACCACCGACAGGGTGTGATCGTCCACCACCTGCAGGTCGTACCCTGCGATCCCGCCGAAGCTCACGTCCACCACGTCGCCGGCCGCCGGGACGTCGTCGATCCAGGTGACCTGGACGGGGAAGTACCCGGCCATGGAGCCGATGGCCGGCGTCAGCTCGAACGCCGCGGTGGACTCCTCCACAGGCGATTCGCAACCCACCAGGGCGGCCAGCCCCAGGGCCATGGCCAGGTTCACAATCCTCGGAGTCGTGTGGCGATGGATACGGCTCATGCTTCTCACCCCGGGCCACCCTATCAGACTCCAATGCATGATTTGGCGACAGCCTTCGTCCAACGCGATATCGTGGCGGCGACCGCTGGGCGTCGATGGGCGGTCCGCCGGAGAGGAACTCGAGGCGACATGGAAACGAACTCCCCGTGCACGCCCTTGCTCGCGGCGGTGGCGGCCGTCGCCGTCGTGGGGTCGTCCCTGTGTGGATGCGCTCACCAGCGCGCGGCCCGAGCCGAGATCGCAGCGCTCGCAGACGACCACAACCTCACGCGCGCCCAGGTCCGGCAGTTCCGGCCCGGCGTCGAGGTGGCCCACGGGCTGGAGGCATTCCTGGGACAGCCCACCCTCGTGGTGGGCGACGACACCTTCCGCAACGACTGCTCCGGGTTCGTCAACGCCGCGTACGCGGCCGCCGGCCGGGACCTGCACGGCCTCAACAGCGCCGCGTTGTACGAGCTGTCCCGCGACGAAGGCGTGTTCCACAAGCGCCGGCGTCCCCTCCCGGGGGACGTGGTGTTCTTCGACAACACCCACGACCGCAACGGCAACCGCAGGCTCGACGACAAGCTGACCCACGTGGCCGTGGTGGAGCGGGTGGACGACGACGGCACCATCACCCTGGTGCACAAGGGCGGTTCGGGGGTCACCCGGATCGTGATGAACCTGCGCCACCGGCGCCAGGCCCGCACCGACGACGGGGACGAGCTCAACAGTCACCTGCGGGCCAAGACGAAGCGTGATCGGCGTCGCACGCGGTACCTCGCCGGCCAGCTGTGGCGGGGGTTCGGCTCGTTGTGGAAGCTGTCCGCTGATCCCGTGGAGGAACCATGAGACGTGTACCGTGGCTCGCGCTGCTGCTGATCGCACCCCTGGCCTGCTCGTCGACGGACGACGACGACGACAGCGGCGGAGACGACGACGACAGCGGCATCCCGGGCGACGACGACGACTTCGACGGCCCCGTGTGGGAGGGCTGCCGCGCCGTGGCCCAGGCCGCCGATCGGGATCGCCTGGTGGTCGTATCGCTTCCCGACGGACCGTCCGCGGAGCAGACCGACACCTGGGCCGCGATGACCCTGAGCGCGGACGGCACCCTGGTGGACGACGGCGCGCGGTTCGAGATGGGCCGGGCCACGGACGGCGAGGTGGTGTTCACGCCCGACGGCCAGGTGGGGCTGGTGGCCCAGGACGACGGCACCGTGGGGGTCTTCCTCGCACGCCCGGACGGGTCGTTCGAGGTGGTCCACGAGGCGTTCTCGGGGGACTTCTACGCCTCGTCGGTCGCGGTGGAGCCCAGCGGCGAGCGCGCCTGGATCGTGGACGGCAACTGGGTGGAGAACGGCGGCGGGATCTACGAGGTGGAGATCGACTGCGACGACGGCTCGCTGGGCGCGCCCCGGCTCGTGGTGGAGTCCAAGCTCGCCGGTGGCCTGCTGCTCGATCCCTCGGTCATGGACCGCGCCGTGCTGGTGGCCCACGAGATCCCCGGGGCTGCGGCGGGCGACGACGCGGTGATGCTGGCGTGGGGCGGCGAGCCCGCGGCCCTCGACGGCGCGGACGCGTTCGGCGACGACGAGGCGTGGGTGTCGGCCGCGGCCATCACCCCCGACGGCGCCTACGTGCTGCTGGGGGACAACGCGATGTTCACCGAGCAGCCCAACCGTGTGGCCGTCGTGGGGGTCGCCGGGGACTCCCTGCAGGCCGTGCAGGTGCTCGACGACATCGAGGACCCCATGGACATCGTGGCCTCGCCGTACCACGACGCGGCCCTGGTGGTCAGCGGCTACGGAGACGCCCTGTTCGTGCTCGACCTCGACCCCCTCGATCCCGAGCCCTACGCCTACGCCGGGGAGCTGGACTACCGGGGCTCCCGGCCTGCGCTGCCCGCCTCGGCCGCGCTGGTGACCCGCGGCGGCCTCCGCGGCCTCGTCCTGGTGGCGGAGAACCAGGGCGTCCGAGCGGTGCGATTCCACGGCGGCGGCGAGGTGGAGGACCTGGGCATGGCCGTCGAGGGGGACGGGTACGAGGCGATCACGGGTGCCATCGGCGTCCAGCCCTGAGTGCCCCGCCGCGTGCGGGTGCGTTACCATGGATCTTTCCGATCCGGGGGTACGATGAGCAAGACGTTGTGGTTGGCGTGTATCGCTTTGCTGGGCGCGGGTACGGCCTGGGCCGGCCCCAAGGCGCGGCTGGTGGTGGATCTGCCCGGGGACTCGGACCCGGACGCGGTGCTCGAGCACCTGCGCGGTGCCTTCGGCGACCGGTTCGACGCGCGCGTCGCCGACGTGCCGGGAGCCCTGGAGCGCGGCTTCGGGCCCTGGGTCGTCCTCGCGCCCGCGCAGATGGCGCCGTGCGAGGCCGACGCGGTGGGCCTGGAGCAGGTCCAGGCCTCCCTGGGCGAAGCCGAGGGGCTGATGCAGGGGCTGGAGTACGACCAGGCCCTGGCCCTGCTCGAAGACCTGGACGAGACGCTGTGTGGCGTCTCCGAGCCCATGCCCGCGGCGGTCTACGCCCGGGTCCCGTTCCTGCAAGGGGTGATCCACTACTATGCCGAGCACCCCGCCGCGGCGCGGGAGGCGTTCCGCGACGCGGTGCTGCGGCAGCCCGAGATGGAGTGGGACGCGACCTACCCACCCGATCCACAGCAGGTGTTCCTCGACGGCGTGGCCGACGCGTACCGGGCCGACCGTGTCGTGTTCGCGCTGGACGCCGCGGATCGGCCCGTGCAGCTGCTCGTGAACGGCACCGAGGTGGACCCGTCCTCGACGGAACTGGAGCTGCTCGGCGAGCAGCACCTGCTGCAGTTCGGCGAGGGCGACTCGGTGTCCACCGTGGTGTTGCTCACCGGGGGCGCCGAGCGCGTCACCCTGGCCGGGCCCGGCCACGTCTCCCGTGGATTGACCCTCGGCGTGCAGAGCGAGCAGGGCGCGGCCGCATTCGCCGCGCTGGCCGAGGCGGCCGGCGCCGCAGGACACCGCGAGGTGCTCGTGCTCGACGCGCCGACCGCGGAGGTGGCGTGGCAGTACGACGACATCGATCGCGTCTGGGCGTCCGTGTCCCTGGTGCTGAGCAAGAAGCTCGCCGAGGGGCGCAGGGTCAGCGGCATCGGCGGGGCGCTGATCGGCGCCGGGGCCGCCGTGGCCGTGGCGGGCACGGTCATCGGCGTGCGCAACCACACCCTGGGCTCTGAGCTCCGGACTGAGATGGAGGCCGACCCGGGCCTGTACGACCACCACCTCGACCAGTACGGAACCCATCAGGCCGCCTCCGGCGTGGGCGTCGCCATGCTCGGCGTCGGTTCGGCGCTGGTGGCCGTGGGGGTGCCGCTGCTCGTGCGGGGGCAGGCCATCCAGAGCAAGGCGGTCGAACAACCCCAGGTGTCCTTGGCGCCCCTCGACGGCGGCGTCGCCTTCGGGCTGAGGGGGGAGTTCTGATGCGCGGAATCACCACCTTGGTGTGTGTCCTGGCGCTCCCGATCCTCGGCCCGGGCTGCCTGACGAACTTCGATCGCCCCGAGCCCGAGCCCGGCCACCAGCACCACGACTGGGACGAGGACGGCTACTGCGAGGCCGAGCCGTGCCCGGGCGGCCTGGGCTCCGGGGACTGCGACGACGAGCACCCCGGCGTGTACCCGGGCGCGGCCCAGGTCTGCGACGACGCGGTGGACAACGACTGCGACGGCGTGCCCGATCCCGAGGAGGCGGACGGCGATCTGGACGGGTACTCGTTGTGCGACGGCGACTGCGACGACACCGACGCCTTCCTGGACCTCGAGGACGCGGACGGCGACGGCGACAGCACCTGCACCGGGGACTGCGACGACGGCGACGCGGCGCAGAACACCCTGGACCTGGACGGCGACGGCTACGTCAGCTGTGACGACGGCACCGGCGAGGTGGACTGCGATGACCACGAGGCCTCGGTGTACCCGGGCGCCCCCGACGTCTGCGACGACTTCGACGACAACGACTGCGACGGGAGCCACGACGCCCTGGAGGTGGACAACGACGGCGACGGCTACTCCGAGTGCGAGGACGACTGCGACGACGGGGATCCGGCGGTGAAGCCGGGCGCCGAGGAGGTCTGCGACGGCGTGGACAACGACTGCAACGGTACCGTGGACGACGGCATGGACGTGGACGATGACGGCGACGGGTACACGATCTGCGACGGGGACTGCGACGACGGCGACGCAGCGCTGAGTCCGGGCGCCATCGAGGTGTGCGACGGCGACGACAACGACTGCGACGGGACCGTCGACGGCAGCGACTGCATCGACTGCACCACCGTGGTGCCGGGGTACTATCTCGACATCCAGTCCGCCATCGATTCGGGCTCCCCGGAGACGCCGATCGTGGTGTGCGTCTCACCCGGCACCTACACCGAGAATCTGGACTTCGGCGGGAACAGCATTCACCTCGTGGGCACGGCTGGGCCGACCCAGACGGTGGTGGACGCCCAGGGGAGCGGGACGGTCCTGCGCATCGCCTCGGGCGAGCCGGCCGCGCGCGTGGAGGGCCTGACCCTGACCGGCGGCGACAACCAGCGCGCCGGCGGCGTGGCCATCGACTTCGGGGCGCAGGTGGAGATGATCGGCGTACACGTCATCGGCAACACCGCCTCGTTCAGCGGCGGTGGGATCGACCTGCGCGACGGCAGCAACTCCTACCTGTACCTCGCCGACTCCGTGATCGCGGAGAACACCATCACCTACGGCATCGGCGCCGTCGGTGGCGGCATGCGGATCGAGGAGAACGCCACCGCCGAGTTGATGAACGTGGAGTTCCGCGACAACGAGGCCGACCAGGACGGGGGCGCCATCTGGACCGCGGCCGGCCTCTCGGCCCACAACCTGATGCTCACGGGCAACGAGGCCGGGGACCGCGGCGCGGGCCTGTACGCCACCGGCGGGCTGGTCTACATCACCCACCTGACTGCGACGGACAACGCCGCGGGGAACTCCGGCGGCGCGATCTACCTCACCGACAGCGCCAGCTTGAACCTCGAGGACTCGACCCTGGCCCACAACGACGCCGGGGGCGGCGGCGGCGCGATCTACACGCTGAACTACTGCAACGTCTACGGGATCAACAGCCGCTTCGTGGCCAACAGCTCCGACAACCAAGGCGGCGCCATCGACCTCACCTCCGGCTCCACCGCCCAGTTCGAGGCGGCCGTGTTCGCGGCCAACACCACCGGCGGTGACGGCGGGGGGATCCACATGGGCACATCCACGGGGCTCACCCTCAGCCACGTGTCCGTGGTGGACAACCACGCCGACGGTCAGGGCGGCGGCGTCGCGGTCGGTGTCCTGGGGACGGTCCCCGTACTCAGCGGTGTGATCCTGGCCAACAACTCCGCCGACGGCGGTGGGGGCGCCCTCAAGGCGCTGGGCACGGACATGATGCTGTCGTACTGCAGCCTCTGGGCGAACGGCGCCGACGCCGTCTCCGGGATGTCCGACCCGGTGGGGCAGTTCGGCAACGTGGAGGTGGACCCCGAGTTCCTCGACGTGGTCGACCCGGACCCCTCTCTGTGGGATCTGCATCTGGGCGCGACCAGCGCGCTGATCGACCAGGGGCAGAACGACATCCAGGACCCGGACGGTTCCCGCAGCGACATGGGCGCCTACAGCGGCCCGCGCGCCGGGCAATGGGACCGGGACGACGACGGGTACTACGAGTGGTGGCAACCGGGCCCCTACGACACGGGCACCTATCCCGGCCTGGGGTGGGACTGCGACGACACGGATACGCAGATCAACGCCGACCACGGCTGCTCATGAGCCGCAGGGCGACCCCGTCGAGAAGTTCCAGCACCCCACATTGACCGTGGCGTCCGGCTGGATCTCGACCTGGAAGATCTTCTCCTCCTCGGTCTCCTGACGGAGCAGCTTGATGGTGTGCGGCCCGGCGGGCACCTCGAAGCTCGGCGCGCCGGTCCGCCCCAGGGCGACCCCGTCCAGGTAGATGTAGGACCACGGGACGCTGTTGACCTTGATGTGGCCGACGCCCTCGACGAGCGGCGGCGGCTCGGCGGTGGGCTCCTCGATGGGCTCCCCGATGGGCTCCCCGATGGGCTCCCCGACGGGCGGCGGTGTGGGCTCCGCGGGCGTGGGATCCTCGCGAACCTGTGGCGGCGGTTCGGGGGTCGGCAGCTCCTCCGGTGGCGGCTCGGTCGCCGGCTCGTGGACCTCTGCCTCGTCGTGTGTCGGCGCCTCGGTCGTCTCCTCCACCGCATCCGGAGGCGTCACGGACGGTTCGCAACCGCGCCAGAGGTGGGGCAAGACCAGCGCGGCCGCTGCCGCGAGCGCGAGCATCGCGCCCCCCACGGGCAACAGCGGCCATCGCCGCGGCCTCGGCCACTGGACCGACTCTTCAGCCTCGGTCTGCGCGGGCTCGGGCTCCTCGGGCGCCTGCGCGGTGACGCGCTGTGGCGGTGTGAGGTCCCCGATCTGGTCGGCGAACGCTGCCTGGAAGCTGTCCCAGCTGCCGGGCTCGCCCAGATCCTCGGGCACGGCCGGGCACTGCACCGTCTCCCCGGCGGTGAGCGAGGGCACGCCCCGGTCCCCCACCAGGCCGCACGTGGCGCGGGCCACGTGGGCCATGCACGGCCTCCCGCCCAGGCCGAACCACGCCTCGCGCAGCGCGGCGCCCATGTCCGCCGCGCTCGCGTGGCGGCTCGCAGGGTCGGTGGCGAGGGCCTTGCGCACCACGGGCGCCAGGGTGGGCGCCACGCGCCGCAGGCGGGCCGTGGCGTCGGCCACGTCGTTGGCCACCACCTTGTAGATCAGCTCGGTCACCGAGTCGGCGGTGTAGACCGGCTCGCCCGTGGCCATCTCGCACAGCACCAGGCCCAGGGCGTAGATGTCCAGCCCCGGTCCGATCTCGCCTTGGGCCGAGACCTGCTCGGGGGCCATGTACCGCGGCGTGCCCTTGATCTCACCGCTGTGGGTGGTGAAGAAGGGGTTGGTGGCGGCCCGGGCGATGCCAAAATCGACGATCCGCACGGTCCCGGTGCGGTCCACCATCAGGTTGGCGGGCTTGAGGTCGCGGTGGATCAGGTTCAACGCCTTGCCGTGCTCGGTCACGGCGGTGTGCGCGTGGTCCAGCCCGGTGCACACCTGGACGCCCAGGTCGCACACGGCGTCCTCGGGCAGCCGCACACCGCGGCCCGCGCACAGGGTGAGGATGCCGCGCAGGCTGATGCCGTCGATGAACTCCATGGCCAGGAAGTACGACGCCCCCTCCTGGCCGAACTCGTGGATCGCCACGATGTTGGGGTGGTGCAGGGTCTCGCCGAGGCGCGCCTCGTTGACGAAGGTGCCGATCTTGCGGGGATCGAGGCCTGGGCGGTCGTGGCCGATGACCTTCAGCGCCACGCGCTTGCGGAAGCCCATGGCCCCGTGCAGGGTGCCCAGGTAGACCTCGCCGAAGGCGCCCGTGCCGATGAGGCGCTCCACGTCGTAGCGGCCCAGCCGCCGTAGACGCTCAGCCATGGTCGCGCCTCACTCCCCCTCGATGGAGACCCTGTCCGCAGCGAGCCGCAGGCGGGTGCGTCCGCGGCTCTTCTCGATGAAGAACGGGTCCAGCCCGCGCGCGGCGATCATCTTGCGCGTGTCGTAGATCACCTTGGTCAGCGCCGAGTTGAAGCGGTTCGCCGAGCCCGCGCGGCCCCACAGCGCCACGCGGATGGGCTCGTCGTCCACCCAGCCGTCGTCTCCGTCGCACCCTCGGGGGTACTGACCGTGCAGCGCCCGGGCGAGCACCAGCAGCAGCACGAACCGGTTGGGCACGCCCTCGAACGTGACCTCGTCGTCGCCGGCGGCCAGCACGATGCGCCCCTCGCCGGGGCGGTCGTGCACCAGGGTCAGCGCCACGTCGTAGCTGCGCGAGCGGGTGCGCTCGGGCACGGTCGCGGCCATGGCGGAGACGCTCTCGTCCACGAAGCGCAGCTCCACCCCGCCGACCGCGAAGGTGTCCGAGGGGCTCAGGGGTTGGCCGGGCCCCTCGCCGTCCCCGTCCAGGGTGGTCAGCCAGCGCGCGCCGTCCTCCATCACCACCACCGCGGCGACCGGGTCCAGGGACTCGATGCGGAGGTCGGCGGTGGCCGCAGAGCCGATGACGAAGCGGTCCTCGCCGATGGGGAACGTCCGGCCGCTGGCCACCACCTCCACGCTCGGCCCGGGCGCCTCGGCGCCGCCGTCCTCGCCCACGGTCACCACCTCCCAGGCGGCGTCGGGGCCGAACCGCACCACGTCCCCGGCCTGGATGCGGGTCCAGCCCAGCACCTTGCGGCCCTTGACGCGGGTGCCGTTGGTGGAGCCGAGGTCGCGCACGTACAGCCCCCCCTCGCGACGCTCCACGATGGCGTGGTCGCTGCTCACCGTGCCCAGGTTGATGCGCAGGTCGTTGCCCTCGGCCCGCCCCACGCGGAGGCGGTCGCCGAAGGAGAGGAGCTCGGAGGTGGTGGACGATCGAATGCTCGGCATGTTCGTGGGAACGAGTATGGGGCAAGATCCACCGCCTGCTCAAGCGGGGCCTCCCACGTGGCCGCGGCAGGTATCATGGGGGAACGGAAACGGGGGTCGATGGATCGTGGAGCCCGTCCGCTCATTCCCGCTGGTGCTGTGCCTGCTGCTGCTGGCCTCGCCGAGCTGCCCCGCGGTGGTGCTCGACGTGGGGGGCGCGCCCACGGCCGGGGACGACGATACGTCCGTGTCCGACGACGACACTGCGGCCGACGACGACGACAGCGGGGACCCTGGAGACGACGACGCGTCGGTGGTCGAGGGCCCGGCCGTCCAGCTCAGGCCGGGCCTGTGGGCCTTCGTCGACGTGGAGGTGGGCTGCGAGGTCGAGCAGGACATCGAGATCCACGCGGTGGGCAGCGATCCGCTGGTCGTGCAGGCCGTCTCGTTCGTGCCGTCGAGCGACGAGATGACGTTCCACCCGGGCTTCGCCGAGGGGATCTCGTTGCTCCCCGGCGCCTTCGTGGCGGTCACCATCCGCTACGCCCCCCACGATCTGAGCCCGGACGGCGGCTACCTCGTGGTGACCACCAACGATCCGGATCACCCCGAGGTCACGGCCACGATCACCGGGACCGCCCACTACGACTCCGAGGCCGTCGACACGTTCCAGGTCCAGGGCAGCGGCCTGGTGGACATCCTGTGGGTCATCGACGACTCCGCCTCCATGCTCGACTGGCAGCACGAGCTCGCCGACCACACCGCCACCTACATCGACGGGCTGGATGCGCTGGAGATGGACTACCACATCGGCGTGATCACCTCCGATTGCGCCGACCTCCAGGGTGACCTGCCGGTGATGGTCCCCTCCACACCGGACCTCGCCGAGGTCTTCGCCGACGCCGTGGTCGTCGGCACCGGCGGCGCGGGCACCGAGCAGGGCCTGCTCCAGGCCGCGACCGCCGTGACACCGCCCCAGACCGAGCCTGGCGGCGCCAACTCCGGGTTCCTGCGCGCCGAGGCGGGCCTGCGGGTCGTGTTCTTCGGTGACGAGGACGACCAGTCCCCGGAGATCGTCCCCGAGTACGTGGGTACCCTGCAGGCCACCAAGGCCAACCCCGCTGCCGTCCGACTCGACGCGCTGGTCTGCCCTGCGGCGCCCCGCTACGACCTCGCCGTGGCCATGACCGGCGGGACGGCCACCGACCTGTGCACCCCTGGCTGGATCGACGAACTCCCGACCCTCGCTGGCGCGGCCTCGTCGCCCCGCGACACCTTCGTGCTGACCGAGCAGCCGGTGGAGGCCACGCTGCAGGTGGAGCTCGACGGCGCGCCCGTGTACGAGGGCTGGACCTACGTCGAGGCGTTCAACGCCGTGCTCTTCGACGAGACGCACCTGCCCGACGACGGGGACGTGGTCACGATCCGGTACCAGGTGATGGGGGAGTGCTGAGGGGCCTTCCGCGATCAGTTGAAGTCGAAGAACGGCACGTAGAAGCCGAACTGGATCCCCGCCTGGATTGCTCCTGCCGGGTTGTCCACGATGCTGTCGTCCTCACCCGTCGCGGCCGTGGGGAAGAGCGCGGGGACGAGCCGGAACTCCAGGGCGATGGTGAACGTCGCCGAGGGTGAGCCAATCAGGAGTCCGCCCTGGATACTCGCCATGAAGACCTGATCCCAGCGAAGCGCCGACCTCTCGGACGTCTTGTCCGCTTCGCTTTCCTCGTCCGCGGTCTCGACGCCGTAGGCGAGGTAGTTACCCAGGTCGATGAACGAGAATTGGAGGTGCCAGCCGTGAGCGATGCCCTTGAGGGAGCGCATGGGGCGGTGCTGGAGTCGTCTCCTCTGCGACACTCGTTCGGAGTTGGGGAGCTGCTGGACCGCGACCCCCATGGGCATGGTGAGGGCCCAGGGGACGCACTGGTGGACAGGGCAGTCGCAGGTGTCTCCATGGAATCGCATCCGCCAGGCACTGGTGAATCCGACGTTGGCTCCCAGGGAGACGACCGCATCGCCGTCCCTGTGGCGTCGGCTGGTGCTGGCCCTGATGAGGGACTCAAGCGACTCCTTGCGGGCCTCACGCTTGGCCTCGCGGTCCACCTCGTCCTCGCTGTCCCGATAGGTCTGCGCGTAAGAGGTCAGCGCGGTGAAGAGTGCCGAGAATCTCTCGGTAGAGCCTGCGAAATCGAACTCGTTCTTGGTCAGGGTCTGAGACCGCATGGACAGATCGATCAGGGAGATGACGCCCTCGATGACCGCCGCGGTGTTCTGGTCGAATGCCGCGATCACGATCTGCTCCACCTCTCCGAGGATCTCCGCGCGCTCGCCGAGTGGCCAGGTGGCCGCGACGTACTCGTCGATTCGCGCCAGGGCCTCTACGCTGGGTTGCTTCTTCTTGGGAACGCCGTTGGCGACGTCTCGTGCGGCGATCAGGGCGCGCAACGAGAGGGTCACCTGTTCGGAGATGGCGCGGTCGTCCACGTCGCCGTCGGCCAGTACCTGCGCGTACCACTCGACATCCCTGAGCTGGAGCTCGATCGACTCGACGAGCAGCCGCGCCTCGGCCCGCTCGTCCAGGGGTAGCTCGTCGATGGCGGCGTGCAGGGGCGCGACGGCTTCGCGGAGGCCCCTGATGGCGTCGCGGACGGCCTGATCGGGGGCCGCAAACGACGCCGACGATGCGATCCCGGATGCCGGCAGTCGGGTGATCATGATCTGGAGGAGGCGGGCCTTGTCGTGTGCGTCGCTGCCTTCGCCGCCGAGCCGAGCGTAGTAGGCGTCCAGCTCGGCTCTCCACGGCGACGCCTTTTCGTCCTTCAGCTCCTCGGGCGACATCAGGTTCGAACGCACGACGTCCATCGCCTCGATGGCCGTGCGCTTGTCCTTTTCGATGGCCGTGCCCGTCTGTGTCGCGCGATCCGGGCGTTCGAGCATCCACAGCGATGCGCGGGCGCGGGAGAGGCTCTCTTCCAGGCTCTCGATCCAGTATTCCGTGAAGTCACCGCTCAGCGCGTCGTCGTTGCACCTGCTGAGGCGTGAGGTGAAGATTTCGTGCTGCAGGAGTCGATCCAGCTGCGTGCGAATGGCCTCGGTGGGTAGAGCCCTGGATTCACTGATCGCGACCCAGGATTGGAGCGCTGCAGCGTATCGGGCGTCTTCTCCTGCGTCCAGGGCATCCGCCAGCGCATCGAGAGTCGTTGGATCCAGGGTGTGGTAGTGGAACCTTCCCAGGGCGGTGCTCGTCTCGTCCAGGGCCTCGACCAGCTGGTCCTGTGGGGCGTCCCCGGTGGCCGCCCGAAGTGCGGCCTGACCCGCCCGAAGTCGCTCGATGTCTTCGCCCCAGTCCCGCTCGGAAGGTGACGTCGGAGGTGCGGTCTCGTCGAGTCTCCCGAGCAGCTCGTTCAGCCGTTCGTTCATCTCGTCCAGCGCGGTCTCCAGGGGGACCGCCGTGTACCCGAGCCCAGCGGTGTCCGAGGTGGCCTCGTGCAGGGCGAACTCGGTCAGGATGTGAAGAGTCCGGACGTCCATGTAGATCTGCTGGACGGAGTCCTGGCGGTCTCCTTCGAGGTTCTGTGCGTCGTCGATCGCCGCATCGAACAGATGGCCTGCCTGGTACTCGGCGGACGCCAGGGCA
Source organism: uncultured Rickettsiales bacterium (assembly GCA_964425605.1). GTDB lineage: Bacteria > Myxococcota_A > UBA796 > UBA9615 > CAYRNR01 > CAYRNR01. Next base: position 54,384 of record CAYRNR010000008.1, read on the forward strand.
TCGGCTGCGTAGGACTCCAGCTGCCCACCGCCTCGGTGCAAGCTCGGATCGGAGTAGCCACGGTTGAGATCGAGCCACACCGAGACCACGTCGAGGGCCGCGCGTGTTTTGCGTAGCGGGGGTGGTACGGCGGCCGGATCGCCGTCCTGCGCCGCCGGAATGTGGCATTCGATGTCGTGCAGTACCGACTGTAGCGCCCGCTCTTGCGCGAAGACGGGCTCCCAACCCCTGTCCTGGTCCGAGCCCACGGCGCCGCTGAGCGTGGATATGTATGCCCATCCCATCGAGTCCACCAGCAGCTGGTCCGCCTCCTGAAGAGCCGTCTTCGCCCCGGTCCACTCCTCCGCCTCGACCCCGTCGCCCAGCAACGTGAGCGCGACGGTTCGCTCGTGCAGCGGTACGAGGGGGCCCCACGGCTTCGTCGGCACCGTCTCGACCCACTCGTCCTGAGCCTCGAGCAGCTCCTGCTGCCACTGGACGCGTCCCAGGGCGCTGAACGCCTGGTGAACGGTGGACTTCTTGTCCTCGTCGGTGAGGACTTGCCGGAACCTCTCCAGATCCTCGCGGATGCTCGTGACGTCGGAGGGATTTGTCGCCGCCACTTCCCACCGAAGGAGCAGTTCGATGATGTCGAAGCTCAGCCCGATGGTCTCGCGGACCAGGTCCTCGGGGGGCAGGTTGCCCGAGGCCGAGCTGAGTCGCACCAGGCGGGCCACGAACTGCTCGTAGTCCGGCCACATCTCCTCGACCGGTGGAGTCCCGCCCCATGGGGGGGAGAACAGATCCTTGCAGACATCGGACGTGCTCCGATCCCAGTACTCGTCTTCGAGGCCTGCGGGGTACGCCAGCTGAAGGTCGAAATACGCGGCCGGGTTCCCGGCCAGGTCGGAGATGGCGGCGGCGTCACACCCCCCCTGCTCTGCGCACAGCGCTGCGGCGGCGAAGGCCACCTGGATACCGCACGCTGCGACCTGGCCCTCCTGGGTCTCCGAACTCCAGGCCAGTCCAGCCCAGTCCTGTCGGCTCAACTCGAGCACCAGCTGCTCGGCCGCGTCGCGGCTCACCACGGGACGGCCTGTCAGCAGCTCCGAGAGCATGGCAGCGACGTGATCGAGGATGGGTTCGAGCCGCTGCTCCAGGGCGATCCTGCGCTCCTGCGGGAGGCCGCGGACCAGGTGGTTGTCGAGGTAGCGGAGGCTGAATCCGACGAGATCGGCCAGGAGCGCGCGATAGAGGGTGTCGGCCTGGTTGGCGATGTCCTCGACCCGAATGCCTCGCACGGCCTCACAGGTCTCCGGAAAGAGGAGTTCATCGGTGGTGGCGATGCCGAGCTCGTCGCGGATCGTCGGAGTCAACCTGCCGGTGTCGAGGTCATCGCAGACCAGCACCGTCAGGCGATCCGCGAGGAGATCGAGGGAGCGAGCGCTCGCGTTCTCGAGCGCGATCTCGGCGAGGATGGACAGCGCTTCGGTCACCTCGTCGGGGACCTCGCCGCCCAGACTCCGATACTGACCGCCGAGCGCGTCGCGGCTCGAGAGGTGCAGGGTGCGGGAGGCTTCGGCCATGCTCTGCCGCGGGACCTCCCGGATCAGGATGTTCGGCGGATTGGATTCCTCTGCAGTCCGGTCTTCGCGGATGGAGATCTTGGCGATCCCTGGGGCCGTGGGGTGTGTGCTGAACCCGTAGTGCGCCATTGCGTCGATTTCCCAGCCCGACGCGAGGGTGGCCGCTGATCCCACGACGTCCTTGGTCATCCAGCGCTGGTCGGCGTACATGGACACGATCCAGGTTCCACCGGGCAGCGTCAGATAGCGGCCGAGGCTGGTGTCGATGCGGGGATCCCAGACCAGACGGTGGTGGGTGTCGCCGGCCCGAGCGGCTCGTCTGCTGGTGGCTCGGCGACCTTCGTGAACCGCTGGAGAGGACTCACGTTCGTCGACCTCCTCGAATCCCGACCATTGTTCGTCTCTCTCGAGAACCAGGACGGTGCGGGATGGCGGCATGGTCGACGGAAGGACCTGGATGCGCGTGGACCCGTCGAGTTGGAGATTCTGCTGCTCTCCGAACAACACGCCGCCGCTGTCGTCGAGCATCGCGCGGACCGGCAGGACGCCCATGCCTGTGACTTCGATTCGCACGACACCATCCAGCGGTTGGAGTTTGGCTCCGCTGCGCGCGCGCCCCCCCTCCTGAACCCGCGTCAGCCAGTTCCTGTCGAACGTCCTCGCGTTCTCGAACGCCAGGGTCGACACGTGGATGTCGCCCACGTCGAAGGGACTCGTCGTGGCCCCTAGTTCGTTGGCGAGAGAGGCGATGTCGTCGGACTCCTGGACGCATCCATAGAGCGCGGTGGCGGGAAAAGCGAGGATGGTGAGTTCCTGGGATTGGCCCTCGCGGGGTTGGATCTCGTAGCACATCGACAGCGGCCCGAGTCCATCGGAGTGAAGGGACCATTGTCCCCCTTCGAGGATGAACTCGTAGTGCTGACCGCGCCCCTGTCGGTCGGGGTCGATCTGCACGTATCTGTCATCCGTCGCGTTCTCGCTCTCGGCCCACAGGAAATCGTCGGTGTCGCCGATGAGGTAGAGCCGCACGGCCGCCTCCGCGGAGATCTTCAGCGGAACCCCTGGGGAGGCCTGACCCAATGTGCCCGTTGTGTCGTCCGCTCCCGCCTCGGTAGGGGCGAACGATCCTGCAGCGAGGATGAATCCAGCGACGAGAAGCCAACGGTGTTCAAGCATCACGTTCCCCGTTCTTCGACGTTCGAGTCCAAGTCATGTAGGCGTTCGCGCAACCATCGTTCGACCGGGTCGACGCGGACGTAGATTCCGCCGTCGCCGCAGGCGAGTCCCGATCGCTGTACGGCTCGGGACGTGATGCCGAGCAACGTGGGAGCGCGGCGCGCAGGATCGTCGGAAAGCAGCAGCAGAGCGCCACCACTGTCGCCGTTGCACGTGTCGATCCCCGCATCGCTGGTCACCACGAGCTCGTTCGCGGGCAGGCAGCCACTGAACGCGGCGTGGAGTGGGTCGCAGCCCCAGCCGTGGATCGCCATGGTCGCTACACGTTTGTCGCCATACGGATTGCGTCCGCGGGGATCCATGGCACCGAATCCCACGGCCTCCACCGTGCCCACCGGCTCGTGGGGCCGCTGGTCGCCCGGGCTGGCCACCGGGGCTTCGACGGGGGGCAATCCGGCCACGGGCGACCTGGGCTTCCCGAGGGTGTGTGGCAATCCAGCGACGGTGATGGGCTCCACGGACGTCACCGGAGGGGCGATCTCGAGCAGGACGAGGTCCAGCCCCTCGACGGGAGGGGTGTGGGCTGCCACCACCTGGCGGCGGCCCGCGGGCTCGTCGATGGAGTATCCGAACAAGACGGCATCGGCGGGCAGGCAGTGGGCGGCGGTCAGCACCCCTGCGGGATGCACGAGGACGCCGGAGCAAGTCCACGCCTCCTCGTCGCCGACGGCGACGATGGCCCTGTAGACCTGGCCGGGTGCTTCGAGGTTCGTCGCCACGGGGCCGACGAGCGGACCGTCATCCCCCGAGTCCGCTGGATCCAGGCACCACGATACCCTCGGCGCTAGCCGATAGCCCGGGCGAGGATCGAGATCAGGAGACCGATTGGGTGGAGAGTCCTGCCTGAAAATGCAGTCGTCGTCGGGCGCCGCCTGGGAAGGTCTCGCGCACAGCGTGAGAGCTGTCAGGACCACGGCGACGAGAACCCCCGTGGTTCGTCTCTCGCTACCCCTCGACAGCTCCGTGATCACCCCCGCCACCCCCAGGTACCGGGACGATACCAGCTGGACATCGAGGCCTACAAGGGAGCGTGGAGGGGGGCTGGAGTGGGGAAGATGGAAGCTCAGTACACGATCGGCAGATCGTCGAGCACCCGGCGCGCCTCGGCCTCCTGGGTGGGCTGCAGGGCGCCGCTGAGGGCGAGGTTCAGGGCGTCGCGGGCCTCGTCGTAGTGGCCCTCGTCCGCGGCGCAGACCCCCTGGAAGAAGGCGGCCTCGGCCCACAGACCCCAGGCCTGGCCGGCGAGGTCGCGGTAGATGGGCAGGGCGTGGGCGCAGTCGTGGAGGCGATCGCGGGCCACGGTGGCCTCGATCCAGCGGACCTCGCGGCGGCGGGTGCCGTCGGGGTAGGTCCGGGTAAACTGCTGGGCCATGGTCAGGACCTGTGAGTCGGCGCCCACGGCGGCCAGGGCCTCCACCTTCAGCGCCAGGACCTCCTCGCCGTGGGGATCGCCGGGGTAGCGGACCAGGAAGAGATCCAGATCGTCGAGGCGGTCGGCGGCGGGGACACCGGAGGCGCGGTCGATCTCGATGCGCGCAAGCAACGTGGCCTGCTCGGAGACCTGCGGGGTGGGGGGCTCGTGGGTCACCAGCGCCACCTGTGGGCGCGCGGCCGCGCCGTCGCCGGCCCTCGTGTCGTCGTCCGGGGTTCCCCGCGTGCGCTCGGAGGGGCGGCGGGCCACGGCCTCGCCCCGGGCGCGGGACTGGTGCCACGACTCGCCGTCGCCCAGGGCGGTCTCACCGCCGGGCCAGGTGACGCGCACGCTGCCGTGATCCACCCACGCGGCGATGTCGTTGCCGCGCCGGGAGACCCCGAAGCGCGTGCCGGTCACCGAGACCGTCACGTCGCCCGCGACCACGTCGAGGGCCGTGGCCGAGGCCGAGGGCTCGAAGTCCACGACCACCTCGCCCCGGCGAAGGTCGATGGCGACATGGCGGGAGCGATCGGCGACCACGGAGATGCGGCTGGACTCGGCCACGTCGAGGCTCACGCCGAACACGGGGGAGATGGTCTCGGGCGCGTTGGACGGGGTCTCCACGACCATGCGGACGATGGGATCGTCCTCGGGCGCCAGCCGGGGTCCCGCGAGCAAGGCGAAGGCGAGGGTCGCGGCCAGGGCGACGGCGCTGGCTGCGGTCCAGCGGCGGCGACGCTGCCAGGCGTGGCGGACCTGCAGGGGCTGGATGGTCTCGAGGCGTCGGCGGAGACGGTCGGCCTGGCGTGGATCGGCCTGCAGAGCCTCGCGCGCCACGTCGATGGCGCGCTGCTCCTCGGGGCTCGGCGGGAGGTGGATGATCCTCTCGTCGTGACCCTTCATGAACGTCCTCCTCTTCCTCTCTTGCGCGCGGCGTCGTCCTCGTCGCCGGGCACCAGCCCGAACCGTCGCGCGGAGTCTCGGAACGCCGCGCGGGCGTAGTGCAACCGGCTGTACACCGTGGCCTCGGGGACGCCGAGCAGCTCGGCGGCCTCGCGGCCCGTGCGGCCCTCGAGGCTGCACAGCACCAGCACCTCGCGGTGCTTGGTGGACAACGAGTCCAGGCACCGATGGACGCGCCGCTGCTGCTGGGCGGCCTCGGTGGCCTGAGCCGGGTCCGGCCCCTTGGCCTGGCCCCAGAGCACGCCGCGGGGCGTCAAGCGCTCGCGCAGCTGCCGCGTGCGCGCACGCCGTCGGTGGTTGGCGAGCACGCGCCGCGTCACACCGAACATCCAGGTCCGCATGGTCGAGCGGGCCTCGAAGGATTCGATGCGCCCCAGGGCGACCACGAACACGTCGTGGGCCGCGTCCTCGGGGTCGAGGAGTCCACCGCCCAGCCGCCGACACCATCCGAGCACATCGTCCAGGAAGGTCTCGTAGAAGCGGGCCGTGGCCTCCGGGTCGCCGCTGGCCAGCGCGCGGGCCCACCCAGCCTCGTCCCGCACCTGTTCCATGTCCTGCAGGGTTGGGTGTCGGTGGGGATCGGATTCCTTCACGATTTGTTTCCGAATTCCCTCATGGCCCCGTCGAATCGCGCCGCGCGTCGATCTCCACCTCGACCTGGCCGCCGATGCTCAGCGGCAGCAGATCCCGGCTCGAGGCCTCCCAGGCCTCGCCCACCTGCAGCTGGATGGGCGGGTCGCCGCGCAGCAACTCGACGCCCATGACCGCCCGAGCGCCGACCCGGACGCCGTCGGTGACCTCCACGGAGACGCCACCGCCGAAGCGGAGGAAGGGAGCCACGGCGGCGGGGTATCCCCCCTCCCGGTCGTCGCCCCGCGAGGCGGTCAAGGCGCGTACCCCCGCGCCCCCCCAGATCGGGAACCCGATCCTGGCGTTGCCCAGGCGCACCTCGAGCCCACCGACCACGCCGATGGCGTCGAGCTGCAGCGGGACCGCGTCGGCCCAGGTCAGGCCGAACAGATCCGCCGACAGGTCCAGGACCAGGCTCACGCGGGGCGTCGGTCGCTTGCCCAGCGCGATGCCCAGGCGGGCCGACGGCGCGAAGCAGGGGCGATCCAGCCCGGGCCGGCCGCTGCCCCCCAGGGCCAGGGCCACGTGGAGGCGGTCCGAACGCGGCGCTGGGGCGCTCGCCATGGCGGGCAGATCGGGGGCCTCTTCGGGGGGAGCGGTGGTGCCGTCCGGATTCTGATCTCCCGCCTCCGGAACCCATCCACCGTCGGCGATGCCCAGCGGATGGACGATGCTGCCCACGAGCAGCAGCACGGCCTTGCGCGCCTCCTCCGGCGTGACCCCCTCCATCCACACGGGGATGCGGCGGTCCGGGGCGCCGGAGGTGCGAATCACCACGATCCCCTCGGGGAGGGTGCCCTCGAAGTAGGCGTGGGTGGTCCCGTCGGCAGGGGGCGGCCACTCACCTTCGAGGGGGCGCGCCTCCAGTGAGCCGTCGGTCCAGGTCTGCGCGACCGCCGCCTGCCAGGCCGCGGCGTCGTCCAGGTGAGCGACGTACCACACCATCGGCTCGGGGGACGCCCCGGCCGGGACCGCCGCGGCCACAGCGAGGACGAACGCGGCGGTGAACAGGCCGCGCCGAACGCGGTGACTGGCCAGGGTGTGTTCCATGGGTACCGGGACCAGGATACCCCTTTTTGCCCGCCTACCAGGCCACGTCGTCGAGCTCGAGCACGTCGGCGAGGATGGCGAGCTGGCGCCGCAGGGTGTTGCGGTGGACCCCGACCAGGGCTGCCGCCTGCACCCGCGTCCGGGCTGCGGCGCGCAGCCGGTCCAGCCGGTCGACGACCTCGTCGGGTGGGACGTGGCCGCGCCTCGCGCGCTCGACCCAGTGGCTCCAGTCGCCCCACGCGTCGTCCCGAACGGCGGCGTGGCCCAGGGTCAGCGCGAGGATGCGGGCCATCTCCTCGAGCACGGCGCGGACGTGGTGCGGGGTGATCGTCGGCCGGTGGTGGTGGAGGCCCCCCTGGTCGGAGCTGCGGCGGATCAGGCCGCCGAACAGGGACATGGCGCCGTCCACGCGGAGCAACCCCACGGGCTGTCCGGAGGCGGTGATCGGGACCGTGCCCACGTTCTCGGCGTCCAGACCCATGGCGTCGTGCAGCGCGGGCCAGCCCAGGAAACCCTCGGGGGACACCTCGTGCAGGCGGGGGTACAGGGGCGCGTGGAGGAGACGGAGCTCCTGGGTGTCCAGCAGGGCGTGGGCCGGGTCGAACACGAGGTCCGGCGCGGGCCCCGGCAGGGACCAGTCCAGCAGGGACAGGGCCCCCTCGTCGAGCCGGTAGAGGGACACGGCGCGCGCCGACAACCACGACGCCAGCAGCTGGCACACCGCCCGGGAGCTGCGCTGGGAGCCCAGCTCGCGCAGCACCTCCTCACGCAAGCCCTCTCGCCACAGCTGCAGCCCCTGGGCGAAGAGTCCGCACAGCTCGCCGTGGATGCGCTGGGCAAGCGACGCCATGCGGATGCGGCGGTCGCGGCTGGTGCGGCCGAGCTCCTGGGCGCACGACCAGATGGGGGACGTGGTCCGACCCTGGAGGCGCACCACGAGGTTGCGGCCCGTGGGGGAGAGGTCGCGGGGCAGGCGCTGGGCGGTGAACACCCACGGGCCCTGCGCCGCCCGCTCGCGAACTGCGTCGTGGGCATACCGCTCGCCCAGCATGGGCGCGGGCCGGGAGGAATCCTCGCGCAGGGAGTTCTCGTCGAAGCCCAGGTCCCGGTAGCGGGTCTTCATGGCCTCGCGGTCGGGGAGATCGCGGACCACGACCGGGCTACCCGCAGGATCCCACGCGGCGCCGACCACATAGGAGGGGGAGAGGCCGAAGGCCGCGCCATCCACGGCCGGTTTGCGGGGGTCGAGGCCTGCGTCGTACGCGTATCGGTCGCAGCCGGCCGTGCCCAGGCCGTACACGTACTCGTCCTCGGGATCGGGCACCAGGATGCACGCGGTGGCGGCCTCGAAGGTGGTGGCGGCGTCCCGGGCGTACTCGTCGGCCACCCGGGCCACGCGGTGGGTCACCTCCTGGGCGTTGACCGGGCGATCGCCCCCCTCGCGGGGGGACCAGTCGGCGTCACCGTGACCCACCATCACCTGGGACAGGCTGTCCCAGTGCACGCGGAACTGCTCGCTTCGCAGCAACCCCGACACCACGGGGACGGCCCAGCGGAGCACGGGCGCGGCCAGCAGCGTCTCCATCGCGGGCAGGGCGGCCTCGGACAGGCACACCAGGACCCAGCCCGTGCGACGCCCTGCCGTGGACAGGTCGAGCATCAGGCCGGGTGAGTCGTCGCCCTCGAGCCTCCACAGGCGGGGCGCGTCGCCGGGCGCGCGCCGGACGGGATCCGCGAGGTAGGCGCGGAGCACCGCCTCGAGCCAGCCGTCGGGCATGTCCCCGGCCCCGTCGGCCCAGACCTGGTCCGCGGCCGTGCCGTCGGCCAGTGGGCGGATGGGGCCGCGCCGCCAGACCCCTTCGCGGAGCTCGTCGTCCCCCATCCAGGCTCCTCCCACCAGGGCCGAGCCGGTGACCCCGAAGGCCCGGAGCTGCTCGTGGAAGGCGGCCACGGCGCCGAGGCGCCGGCGACCGTGGGCGTGGGTCTCGCGCATCCAGCCGGCGAGCCAGTCGGTGGGGAAGGGGACCCCGTGGCGGGGAACGGGGTCCGTGGCGTCGTGGAACTTCCAGCTCATGGGTCCCTCCAAGCTCTTCGCACTATTAAGCACTACTTCGAACTTTCATGCACAGGTGCGCACTCGCCGTGGGCGATCGTGGGGCTAACGTGGGTCCCACGGAGGCGGACATGCTGTACGACGGACTCGTCAGTTTCGACCTCCCGGCTCGACCGGGATCGGCCGTTCGCGAAGAGGGGACACGAAGCCTCGAGTGCCTGCTGTTCGACGGCAGCGCCCGCGTGCGGCACGCCGAGTGCACCCTCTCCGCGGCCACGGTGCTGAGCCGTTGTTTCGACGCGCTGCGGGGGATCGGCGCGCGGCGCTTCGCCGTGGGCGACGACGTGGACGAGCTGTTCGAGGTCACCGTGTCTCCCGATCCAAGCGAGCCCCCGCGCTGGCCAGAACCGCTCCCCCCACGCTGGACCGACCTGCCCGCGGCGTTCTGGATGCGGGGTCAGCTCTGCGACGACGGAGTCGTGGGCGTGGTCCGGCTGCGGTACAGCCCGCGTCATCGGCTCCACGAGGGGGCGCTGAACGGCTCGCTGCGCCTTCTGTGGGACGCGGCGCCCCGTCCAGGAGGCGAAGCACGGTTCGGTCGTGACCTCCGCGCCTCCCTCGAGGGCGAGCGGAGGCTGCGGTTGCTCCTCGCTCGGCTGGAATCCCTCGGCTCTTGTCTGGGCGAGTCCCTGCTGGACCACCTCCGGGCCGGGTTCGGTGGCCCGGAGGGCGCCGCCTGGGGGCGCGTCGTCGTGCTGCACCAGTACGCGCGCCGGCCCGAGGGGTACGAGGCCCTGCTCGAGGGCTTCGAGCCCGACCATCTCCGCCAGCTGCCCCTGCTCGACGATCGCCTGCGCAGTTCGAACCGTAGCTGGCCCGCCCTGAACGCCGCCGGCGTCCCCGGGCGGGTTTGCCGCGGCACCTTCGTCCCCGTACTGGAGCACAGCCATGCAGTGTGAACAGTGCCGGTCGCCCCTGGATCAGAGTCACCTGTGCGAGGCCTGCGGCCGCACCGCGCTGAGCGAGCGCATCCAGTTCCGCGAGAAGCTGCCGCCGGTCCTCTTCGGCTGGCGCGAGGGCGGCCTGGTCACCGAGGAGACCTTCCTCGGGCTCACCCGGCAGGTACACCTTGAGCTCCGAGCCCTGAAGAACCTCGCGCGTTCGCGAGCGCCGGTGCCCACCTCGGGAAGCCGGGCCATCGCCCTGCCTCAGCCGCCCGAGGCCCCGCAGCCCGAGGTCGCGGAGCCCGTGGCCCCAAAGCCCGAGGTCTGCGCCGAGCCCCCAGCCCCCCTGCGGCTCCGGCAGTCCGCGCCGCCGGCGAGGCCCTTCGAGCTACCCGCTGCGCCCCGGGGGCGACGCCACTCCTTCGCCGCGGTGGGTGGATTCCTGCGCGAGCGCACGGGCTGGGTGACGGGGGTGGTGCTGACCGTGGTGGGCTCGTTCTACCTGGCCGGGACCGTCTGGAGTGACCTGTCGGCCCTGTGGCGGGCCCTGGTGGTGGTGGCGTTCCTGGCCATGTACACCCTGGGTTTCACCTTCCTGGGCTCCCGGCTCGGCCGCATCGACTCGGCGCGCCGGGCGGGCCGCTGGCTCCTGGGCGTGGCCGCCGCGCTGGCTCCGGTGCACGCCATGGCCACCGCTGGGCTGTGGGATCGCTCCCCCGCGGTGGCCCTGGCCGCGCTGGGCGGGGTGGTCGTGCTGCACCACCTGCTGCTGCGCCGGACCTTCGGCGTGCTGCTCCCCGGGGACAACCGCGTCCTGCGGTTTTGTTACCTGGGGCTGTCCGCCGGCGTCGGGATCATCCCTGCGATCTCGGGGCCCGGCTGGCTGCTCGTCCCTGCCCTGGTCGCGCTGATCGGGCTGTGGGCCACGCTGACGCGGTACCGGGGCCTGCCGGGGGCCGCGGCCGGACTGCTGGCCCACGCCATGGCGTTCCACCTCTACCTGACGCCCGCCGGGCCGGCGTCCCTGTACGCCCCTGCCGTCGCCCTGGCCGCCCTGGCCGTGCTGTACGTCGACGTGGCCCTGGCGCGGTTCCGCGGCCTGCACGGCGTGCGGACGAGGGGCCTGCGAGGCGTGCTGGCCGCTGTGCTCGCGGGCGTGGCCGTGGTCCTGGTGCTGCCCAACTTCCAGTTCCTGCCCGTGGGGTACGAGAGCGCGCTGACCGGGTTGTTCCTGGCGGCGTTCTTCCTGGCCGCGGCGCTGGGCTGGCGGCGTCCCACCCTGTGGTACGGCGGTCTGGCCGGGTTGCTGCTGTTCACCCTGTCGGTACCCGATCTGGCCCGCGTCGTGGTCACGCCGCTGCTGGCTGCGGCGGGCACGGCGCTCGGGTACGAGTCCGAACCGCTCCCCCTGGCGTGGTACAGCCTCACGTTGCTGCCCTACCTGCTGGCCAGCCTGGTGATCCGCTGGCGCCTCGGTCGCGCGCCGTGGCGACAGGGCCGCGACCTGGCCGAGGTGACGTTCCGCTGGTCGCTGGGGCTCTGCGCGATCCTGCTGGTCGTCGCCCACACCAAGGGTTCGGACCTCCGACCCGCCCTGTTCGCCATCCCGGCCTACGCGTTGATCTGGCTGAGCCAGCGCCGCGTCCGGGAGCTGGCGGCCGGGGTCCTGCCTGCCCTGGCGTGGGTGCTCTGGAGTACGGACCTGCTGCTGCAGATCGACGCCGCCCCCGACGTGCGGCTCGTGGTGGGTGCGGTCGGCGTCGTGACCCTGATCCCCGTGGCCCGCTGGCTGGCCGGCAGGGTAGGGGAGCCCCCCCTGGCGCGCGGCGCCCTCTGGGTCGCGGTCCTGGCCGCGGCCGTGTTGCCGTGGGTGCTCGGTGGCGTGGCCGAGCCGGTCGTCGGCCTGGTCTGCGCGGGCGCCGGCCTGTGGGTGGTGAGCTTCCAGCTGCGGGAGGCGCGGGACACCACCGCGGTCCAGGCGGCCGGGGAAGCCGTCCTGGCGACGGCGGGCCAGATCCTGCTGGTGACCGGCGCAGTGGTCCACGGCGTCCACGTGGGCTGGTCCCCGGAGACCTGGGCCTGGCTGGCCCTGGCTGGCTCCCTGGCCGCTGCCGCTGCCGCGTGGTCCCTGCCGCGCCTCAGGGTGTCGGTGAAGATGCAGTCGCTGGGGCTGGCGGCCTGGGCTCACCTGCTGTTCGTCGTGGTCGTGCTGGCCATGGCGCCCACGAGCGGTCTGTCTCGGCTCGGCCTCGACCTCGGGTTGGTTGCGCTGATGGTCCACTGGCTGTGGACCACGCGCTCGCGAGCCCACGGCGCCCTGCTGGTCTCGGCCCTGGTGTTCAAGGGGCTGCACCAGCTGTGGGCCCACACGGACGTGGGGACGCCGGAGCTGGCCACGGCCGCCGTGGTCTTGGCCTGGATTCCGGCCGGCGTCCTGCTGGGATGGCGCCGCCGCCTCCCCGCGCGCGTGGCCTGGCTCACCCGGGCCCTCGGTGAGCCGGCAGGGTGGATCGGTCTGGCAGCGTCCGCAGCGGCCCTGATCCTGCTGGTCCCCACCGGGCTGACCTCGGTGTCCCTGGGCGGCGCGGCTCTGATCCTCGTGGGGTCCATCCTGGTCGCCACCCGGATCGTGGAGCGCCTCCCCCGCGCCATGGAACTCTACGGCTGGCTGGCGGCCGTGGCGCTGGCCACGAGCCTGGCCGTGGCCGGGGACGGCTGGCCGGCCCGGATCGCCCTGGCCCTGGCGCCGGTGGGCCTGGCCGTCCTGCTCGGGCGCCGCCCCGGCCGGGAGCGGGAGATCGCCTGGCTCGCTGCCGTGGCGTGCGCCGCGACAGCCGGGATGCTCGGCGGAGCCCTGGAACACCTGGACCTGCTGTCGGGTGTGATGGTGGGCGTCACCTTGCGCGCCGCGGGGCGCCATCCCTCCCAGCTCGGCCTGCCCGGTGTCGGCGCGACCGTGGGGGCGCGGCAGCCCATCGTGGGCTGGCCCGAAGCCGTCCTGCTCGGGTGGACCTTCCTGGCGGTGCTGGCGTCGCAGCACGTCGTCGCGGAGCACCCCTCGGTGCAGCTGACGGTCCTCGCAGTGGTCGCGGCCTGTCTGTGGCCCGCCCAGCAGTGGCACCACGTCCGGCCGCGCTGGGCCAGGGCGGCCTCGAGGGTGAGCCTCTGGCTCGTGGTCGCGGGCGCGGTCCTGTGGACCGCCGAGTGCGCGCGCCTGGCCTTCGCAGAGCAGCTGGGCTGGGCTCCCGCCGGCCTCTGGGTCACGGCGGCGCTGGCGCTGCTGGTCCGCCTGCCCATCGTGGCGCGGCTCCTGGCGCCGTGGGCGATCTGCGCGACGTTGCTCGCCCTGGGGGCCCCGTGGATCGCCCATCCGCTGGCCCTGCTGGCCCTCGCCCTGATCCTGATCCGGGTGCCGGGACAGGGACGGCTGAGGGAACCCTATATCCAGATCCTGGTCGGTCTGGCGGCCCTGGGCCTCTCCCTCGCCCCACTTCCCGCGCCCTGGATGGTGTGGCTCCCGCTGCTGGCCTGGCCCGCAGCGGCCTGGGCCTGGATGAGCGTCGGCAAGGCCAACCATTGGATGGTCGCGGCGATGGTCGCGGCCCCCCTGGCCCTGCTCGCGCCGGGATCGGTCGTCGAGCTGGCCCCGCGGCTCGTCGACGGAGCCCCTGCGGCGTTCGCGCTGCTGTCAGCGGTGATCGGGTTCGGCTGGTACTCCCGCGGCGAGCGCGCCGCAGCCCTGTGGCAGCTGTTCGTGGCCGCGGAGGTCCTGGCCCTGTGGTACCCGGGCCTGTCGTCCGGGGTGCCGGCGGCTGTGGCCCTGGGCGCGGCCGCGGCGTCGCGGCTGCTCGGGCACCGCAGGCTGGCGCTGGCCCTGCACTGGCTCGTGGCGGTGGCCTGTCTGTTCCCGGCGTCGGGTCCCCAGCTCGTGGTGTTCGCCCTGGCGACGGCAGCGTCCGTGGCGCACACCTGGCGCTCCGGGCGACCGGCTCAGTGGTATCTCAGCCTCTCGTGGGCCGGGGCGCTGTACGCGCTGCTACGGCTGACCGGACCGCTGCAGCACCTCGACGCGAGGGATGATCTCTACGCGCTGGTGGGGCTCGCAGTGGCCCTGGAGGTGGCGGTCGTGTTGCTGCGCCCGCGGGGCCACGCCTTCGTGGGGCCGCTGCGCCAGGCCGCGGCAGTGCTGCCCCTGGTGGGGGTGGGCCTGGCCGTGTTCGGCCCCGGCCTCACCGTGCCGGGCCTGACCGCGGCCGGCGCCGTGTTCTGTCTGAGGTACGTGTTCCGCACCCACTGGGCCGACCTCGCGGCCGGTCTCGTCCTGCTGGACGCGGCGTCGCTGTTGCTGGTGGCCCAGCAGGGGTGGAGCCAGCCGCTGGCGTTCGTGGCCCCGGTGGGGCTGTCGGTCCTGGTCGCGGCCCAGTTGCTGCGCAGCACGCTGGATCCACGCGTGGTCACCCTGATGCGTTACTGCGCTGCTGCGGCCCTCTACCTGGCCGCGCTCATGGACGCCGTGGGCACCCCCATGTGGTCGCTGGTGCTGCTGCAGATGAGCCTGCTGGGCATGGCCGCGGGGGCGGTGCTGCGCGTGCGGGCGTTCCTGTTCCTCGGCAGCGGGTTCGCGGCCGCGGCCCTGCTCACCGAGCTGCTTCGATTCGGGCTGGCCCACAGCCAGTTCTGGGCCCTGTACCTCACGGTGCTGGGCCTGTTCATCCTCGGTTCCATGGTGCTGCTGACCCTGTGGCGGCAGCCGCTGACACAACTGCGGCGGCGCTTCGTGCAGGTGATGGGCGAATGGGAGTGAACACCCGGCCCGTGGCCGGGCCAAGGGAGAGAAGACATGGGTAAGTACATGGAGACCCTCGAGAGGGTCATGGCAGGAGACTTCGACGAGGCCACCAGCGAGGAGCGCCGCGAGGCGGTCCGGGAGGTGATCCAGGTGTGCTCGCTGGCGTCGTCGGCGGTCACCATCCAGCCGTTCCCGCTGGTGGACGTGGCCCTGATCACGCCGATCCAGATCGCCATGGTCCAGGGGATCGGCCGGATCCACGGCCACGAGCTCGATCGCAAATCGGTGATGGAGATCCTCACGACCCTCGGGGCCAGCATCGTGGCCCAGAACGCGATGATGGCCGCGGCCAAGTGCATCCCGGTGCTGGGCTGGTTGATGACCCTGTCCATGGCGTACGCCCTCACCTACGCCATCGGCGAGGTCAGCGACCACTACTTCCGCCACGGCCGCGGCGTGGATCCCGACGACATGCGCTCCATGTTCCGCAAGGTCTACGACGAGAAGAAGGCCGAGAAGGAGCGCGCGCATCGATCCGACTCGGAGCTCAAGCGCAAGTTGAGGCTGCTCGAGCAGCTGCGCGCGGACGGGCTGCTGGACGACGACGAGTTCCAGGCCAAGAAGGAGGAGCTGCTGAAGGACTTCTGAGCCCCCGCAGGTCCCCTGCCCGACGAGCCCGTTGACATGGTGTGCTGGTGTGTATAATCATATACACAATGACGCAGGCGGTCCCCATCGAACTCAGTGACGTCTCCGGAGTGCCCCGGTACCGCCAGATCGTCGACCAGCTGTCCCACCTCATCCGCTCCGGGCAGCTGGCCACCGGGGACCGCCTGCCCTCGGTGCGCGAGCTCAGCGGCCAGCTGCTGGTGTCGTTGATCACCACGCGGCGCGCGTACGCGGACCTCGAGGCGGCGGGCCTCATCGAACGACGCCAGGGGCAGGGGACCTTCGTGTCCTCCACCGGAGCGGTGCGCGAGGCCGCCCTGGACGAGGCGCGGCGAGGTCTGGTCGATGCCGTGGCGCGAGCCCGGCAGCTGGGGCTGCGGGGGGTGGACCTCGCGGCCGCGCTCGCCGAGCTGATCGACATCGAGGAGGACGACCATGGAATCCAGTGAGCTGATCCGCGTGGAGGGCCTTCGTGTACAGCGCGGCCGGTTCGTCCTCGACGTCCCGTCGTGGCAGCTGGTGGCCGGGCAGGTCGTGGGCCTCGTGGGCCCCAACGGCGCGGGCAAGACCACCCTGCTGCAGACCGTGGCGGGGCTGATCAAGGCCGCGGAGGGGCAGGTCGGCGTGTTCGGCCTGGATCCCTGGCGCAATCCGGTGGACGTGCGCTCGAGGCTGGGGTTCATGAGCGACGACATGCCCCTGTTCGATCTGCGCGTGGGGCCCCTGTTGCGGCAACTCTCGGGCTACTACCCGTCGTGGAATCCTCAGCTGGTGCAGGCCCTGCTGGAGCGATTCGACCTGGACGTCGGCGACAAGGTCACGTCCCTGTCCCGGGGCCAGGGCACCCGGCTGCGGCTGATCACGGCCCTGGCCTTCGAGCCACGGGTCCTGTTGCTGGACGAGCCCGCGGCAGGGCTCGACCTGGGGGGGCGGCGGGCGCTGCTGAGATCGGTGCTGGAGGTGGTGCGCGATCCCGGGCGCAGCGTGGTGATCAGCTCCCACCTGCTCGCGGACGTGGAGCGGATCGCCGATCGCCTCCTGGTGCTCGAGAAGGGCCGCGTGGTGCGCGAGGGCGGGACCGACGACCTCGTGGGTGACGACCGGACCCTCGAGGAGGCCCTCGTGCAGTGGGGAGCCGCGGGATGAGGGGGCTGGCCCGGCACGCGCGCATCCGGTTCGTCGAGACGCTGCGCTCGCCCTACGCCCTGTCCGTGGTCGCGCTCAGCGGGCCGGCCACCCTGGCGCTGTCACCGACCCTGCCCCTGGTGACCGTGCCCGCCGACGAGCCCATCGATCGCATCGTCCTCCCCTTGATCGCGGTGCAGTGGCTGTGGTTGTGGCCCGCGCTGATCACACGCGCCGTGGCCGGCCGCACGACGGGGTCTCCGTGGTCGGCGGTGGAGCAACCCGTGCCCCAGCTGCCCGTCAGCCCTCGTTCGCGCGTTCTGGCCGAGGTGCTGACAGTGTGCGCGCTGCTCCTCGCGGTCCGGGCTGTGGGGTTCGCGCTGGCACCCTACGCTGCGTCCGTGCCGGGTCTGCCCTCGGCGGGATCAGGGGGGTATGCGCTGGCCTTTGCCGCACAGTGGCCGCTGGACGTGGTGGTGTTCGCGCCGGTGATCGCGGCGTGGATCTTCCCCACTCGAGCACCCGCCCTGGTCCTGCTGCGGCCGCTCGTCGCTGCGCTGGCCGTGTACTCCGCGGGTCGTCTGGGCCTGTTCGAGCATCTCGGCGTCGCCGCGGCGGTCTCGGCGACGCTGACCGCGGCCATGGTGGCGCCGTGGGGCGGCGACACGCGGGGATTGCAGCGGCTCGTCGAGGGGCTCGCTCCCGTGGGGCCGATCTGGCGTCCCGCTCGCCCGGCGCAGCTCATCGAAGATCTGCTGTGGCAACCCCTGGCGCGGAACCGGGCCACCGTGGTCGGGGCCCTGGTCGGACAGGGGGGACTCCTGATCGGCCAGGCGCTGGGCGTGTGGCCTCCCCTGGTCTTCCACCTCGGTTCGTCGGTGGTGTTCGGAATGCTGCTCGCTCAGGTGGTGCTGCGGCCGCTGGGCAGCCCGATGTTGATGGCCAGCATCTCGGGGCTGGGCCGGCACCGGCTGGGCGACTTCACGGCCGCGTGGTCGGTGCTCCCGGTGAAGCGCCATGTCCTGCTCCGCGGGGTCTACTTCCACGGTCTGGTCGGGGCGATCGCCCTGTGGGCGCTCATGACCGGCGTGTTCCTCTGCCGCGCCTGGCTCGACGGCGGCGTCCTGATCCAGGCCGACGAACGGCACGGGGCGACGCTGCTGCTCGGCGCCGTCTTCATCGCGCCGATGCTCGCGGGGCTGCTCGTGGCGCTGGCCGCGTCGGATCGCGCCCTCGGCTGGCTCGCCGGGGTGATGCTGCTGGTGTACCTGCCGGTGCAGATGGGCCTGACCAGGCTCGCAGAGGTGTGGTTCGCGGGGGTGTCCGGGTGGGTGGTATCGCTGTTGCTGGCCGCGGGGCTCGCGGCCGTGGCCGGGTTGCCGCCCCTGGTCCACCTGCGCCGCGGCGCCTAGGCCTCCACCTCGATTCGACCGTCCTCCATCACCGTCCCGGGCAGCTCCAGGCCCTGGGAGAAGGTCGTCAGGGCGTCGCACAGCTCGGCGCGCTCGCGCAGCAGCCACTGCAGCGCGCGCTTGCGTCGCCTACGTGTCAGCCGCACCCTCACCGCCCGCGCGGTCTCGCGTACCAGGCGCAGATAACGCAGGGCCAGCATGCCGCCCAGGGCGCCGAGCAGGACCACCAGTAGACCGGCCAGGACGGGTGTGTCCGGCAGCGACGGGAAGACGCCGTGGACCTGATGGTGGCCGTAGCCGACCAGCACGCCGACCGCAGTCCAGGTGATGGGGAACGCGACGGCGCCGAACATCACCTTGATGGTGGCCTCGTCCTTGCGCTTCTGGGAGAACAGCTTGGACAGGACGAGCAGGCCGATGGCCACGGGCAGGTTGACCAGATAGCCCACCACGAGCAGCGGTGGCATCAGCATGTAGACCAGCACCACCTGGCCCACCAGCAAGGTGGCCTGCCACACGGTGGCGCGGCGCGGCACGTGATCCAGTTCGTGATCCTCGATACGCAGGATCTCGAGGAACCTGTCGTACTTCTCGATGCGTTCGCGCAGCAGCGCCACTCGCTGGGGGTGGGTCTCCAGCATGGTGTTGTAGGCGGTGCGCACGCGCGAGAATCCCAGGGTCCTCTCCAGCATGCGCGGCTGTTTCGGGGTGGTGCCCGAGCGGCAGGCTCGCTCGGCCCGGAGCAGCTTTCGGATACGGTGCATCAGGAAGTGGATGTCCCACGTCTCGGTGGCGCCCACCACGTCGTGGAGCACACGCTCGATCTCGCCGGTCAGGGCCTTGGCGCGGTCGCTGCACACCTCCTCGGCCTCGTCCTCGGCCGGGGTGACGTCCAGCGCCTCGTCGAGCTGCATGGGCGGGTAGAAGTGCACCAGGGCCTTGGATCGGAACTCCCGCTTGGCGTCGTAGTGCAGGCCCACGGGGATGATCACCGGCGGCGCCGAGCTCCCGGACGCGAGCTGGCGAGCCCGGTAGTAGAACCGCGCCGTGCCGGACTTGAGGTCCACCGGGTGGGGGCCGTCGTGACTCTCCCCCTCGGGGAACAGACACGAGAACGAGCCGTCGGCCACGCGCCGCGCCAGGACGTCGAGGCTGGTCAGGTTGGCAGCGCGCCGGGCCTGCGGATCCATGCCGGCGGTGTCCTTGGCCCGGTAGATGGGCACCGTGCCGATGAGGCGCATCACCCACCCCAGCACGGGCACCTTGAAGCTGCCGTGGCGGGCGCCGAAGATCACCTGGCGGGGGAACGAGGTCATGATCAGGCCGGGGTCGACCATGCCGTTGGGGTGCCAGGCCACGAGGATGCCGCCGCCGCGCTTCGGCACGTTCTCCAGGCCGACCACCTCCACCTCCCGGAAGAACGCCCACAGCGCCACCCGGAACAGGCCGATGATCCACCGATAGATGCGCGACGGTCTCATGCCCGTCGACCCTCCTCGAAGCCCCTCTTGGGCTCCATGTTGGAGGGTCCGGTGCTCCGTGTAAAGAAGCATCGGAGCCGGGGTCGACCGGGCCGGGGAATCAGGTCCGTGGCGCGTCCTTCTTGACCACCGCCTCCCCCTCGAGCACGGCCACGCCGTCCTGCCGGGTCACGGTGGTGCGCAGCGTGAGGATGGGCTTGTCGGCGCGCTTGTCGATCACCTCGCACTCGGCGGTGAGGGTGTCGCCGATGCGGGTGGGCGCGGTGAAGCGCATCTGCTGACCCAGGTACACGGCGTTCACCCCCGGGAGCCGGGTGCCGATGACCGTCGAGACGAGGCTCGCGGCGTACATGCCGTGGGCGATGCGCTCGCCGAAGGGGGTGGTGGCCGCGAATGCGGCGTCCACGTGGACGGGGTTGTAGTCGCCCGAGACCTCGGCGAAGGTGTCGACGCGCGCGGCGGTGACGGTCCGGGTGAAGGTGGCGCGGTCGCCCACCTGGATCTCGTCGTAGGGGCGGTCCAGCACCTGTGGTTCTTCGCCATTCATGCCCAGCACCTCCTCGAGGATGACCGTGGCCACCTGATGGGCCCCGTCGGGCCCCGGAATGTCTCGCCGGCCCAGGGCCAGCAGCTCGCCGACGCGGTCCAGCCAGGCGCCGCTGGCGAACGCCTCGGGCCGCAGGGGGAATCCGGCCATCTCGCGCGCGGCGAAGTCGGCCAGCGGGCCCGCCTCGCGGAACCGCGCGCGGCCCACGTGAGCCAGGGGGACCCCGGCCCGGAACACCTCGGCGACCGTGCTGTAGCCCAGCTTGGCCACCACCGCGTCGCTCGCCGCGACCAGATCCGGGTGGTACAGGGGGCTGTCCTGGGGCAGGGTGAGCAAGGCGCCCTCGCGCCGGAGCTCCTCGCCCACGCCCGGGACGACGAAGATCGCGTCCCCACGCCGGACCAGCGCCTCGAGCCAGGGGTACTCGCCCGGCACGCCGCCCATGCTCACCATCACCACGGGGTCGTCGTCGCCGATCCCGAGCTGCGATCGCACCTCCGGGCGTCCGGTTCGGGGGACGCGGCTGACCGTGGCCACTCGCGCCAGGGCCGGTGCGCGGTCGCACAGGGGCTCGCACTGGATCCGGTGGTCCGCCGCCGCGAACAGCTGGCGCAGGGTGTGCGCGTGCCGGCCGAGCCGTGGCTCGTCGTACCCGTCGTAGATCCAGTCCCAGGTGAAGTTCTCGAGGAGCACCGAGGGGATGCCGGCGCGTGAGGCGGCGGCGATGCCCAGCGGGGCGATGTCGCACAGCACCGCCGCACAACCTCGCCCCTGCAAGAGGGTGGCGAGCCGGTCCACCAGGTCGTCGTCCAGGGGCAGGAACGCGTCGAGGCGCCGCACCGTCTCGTCGAGGTCCTCGTCCAGGGGGCCGAGCTGGGCCAGCCCCACGTCGGTGAGCACGTCGTGCACCTCGAAGCCGGCGGTGAGGGAGCGTTCGAAGAACCAGCGCGGCACCCGGGTGTAGATGTCGAATCGAGCCTCGGGCCGCACCCGCGCGATGGCCTCCATCACGGCGCAAGCGCGCGCCGCGTGGCCGAAGCCGTGGGGGGTGACGAAGGTGGCGATGGACAGCGTCACGACGGGGTCGACCTATACCTTGCCGCGGTGTCCCGCACCAGCCCGGCGGGAACACCTCGCGCGCTCGCGTGTCTATGGAGACGGTCCGAGGAGGGAAGTCCATGTACGCAGCTCGTCTCGCCGTCGTCGCGCTTCTCCTGACCTGGAGCGTCCCGGCCCTGGCCGCGCCCATGCAGCACCACGACCTGGCCTCGCTGTGGTTCCTCGCCGACCACGTGATCGTGGCCACCGAGGTGAGCTCTCAGCACCGCATCGAGGAGTGGAACACGACCACGACCTACCGCGCCGATCGTATCCTGAAGGGGGATCTCGCTGCCGGCGCCGAGGTGGAGGTCTACGACGACGCCTACTCCGGCGAGCTCGCGCCCCTGTACGACTGGAGCGACCCGGCCGCGCCGGTGCAGCTGCCCGTCCCCGAGCTCGAACCCCAGGTCTACCTGTTCATCGAGCCCTCGGCGCCGAGGCTGATCTCGGAGGGGGTGACCGACGGCGAGGGGCTCTACCAGAAGGTGCCGTCGGGCATCCGCGTCCTGGCCGGCGGCGGCGTGTACCGGGTGGAGCAGTGGAGCAACCCCGGCGCCTACCGTCCGGTCCCGCAGGGGCCGGATCCAGAGGAGTTCCTGGGCCTGTTGCTGCCCTCGGAGGTCCACCCCCTGTCCCCCGAGGCCTTCGAGGTGGAGCTGAGGGAGGCCGCCCACCGCGCCCAGAAGTGCGCCATGGCCCTGGCCATCGAGGACCCGGCGGAACGAAACGCCACCTTGCTGCAGCTGTTGCCGCCCGCGCGGACCTTCCCCAACCCGGTGACCGTCCCGGGCGGAGGGTTTGCCACGGACGCCCTGTCCATCCAGCTGCAGCGGGCGATCGGCGAGACCGGCGACCTCGACGCCTACCTCGAGGCCATGGGCCGCGACGTGGTCAGCTCCATGTGGGGATTCGACGGCCGGGGCTTCCTGGATCCGGCGCGGGAGGTGCGCGGCCTGTGGCTGCTCGAGGCCGCCGAGGACCGGACCCGCCCGTCCCACCAGCGGGACGCCGCGCTGAGGATCATCGCCGACAACGCCTTCGCCCTGTCCGAGATGGAAGGGGAGGGGATCGATCGCCTCGGGGCGCTGCTCTCCGAGCCCAACCCCTGGGTCCGCGTGGCCGCGGTCCGCGCGCTTGGATCCCGGGGCCAGGGAGATCACGCCACGACGGTCGTCGATCGGTTGATCGAGGGCGCGCGCGGCGAGCGTAGCCCCGAGGTGTTGATGGCCTACGGCGCCCAGTTGCGCACCCTCGACGCCAAGGTCGACCGGCTGGATCCCATCCTGGCCAGCGATCGCTCCCTCGTCCTCGCGATCCGCCCGGGCCCGCGCCCTGCGCGCGGCGGCGCCGCCCTGACCTTTGGATACGCTTTCCTGGTGCAGCACCACGAGTGGAGCCCCACCGTGACGCTGTCGGCCACCGCCGTGACCGATGCCGGCGCGGTGCGCACCAGCGAGGATGGCCGGTTCGTCTCGGCCAGCGGCGGCCAGGATCTGGGCCACGGGTTGGTCCACGTCCCGTTCGAGCCTCCCCTGGAGCCGGGCACCTGGCTCGTGTCGCTGAAGGCCGAGCTCGAGCCCTACGAGATCGCGCGCCCGGCCCTGGCGACCACGTCGCCGATGCTGGAGGTGGAGATCCCCTGAGGGGATCAGGGGGGGCCGATGTCCACCCCGCGCAAGATCGTGTCGCAGGCGCGCCGCGCCGTCAGGGTCCCTGCCATCTCCAGCCCCAGGGTGTCCAACCCGGCCCTCCCGAAAGACAGGCACGTGATCGAGAATGCCGCCGCCTCGAGCTGCGAGCGCGCAGTGTCGGGCGCGTGCGGTGACATCGAGTCGGCGAGGGCGTCGGCGAATCGCTGGTAGAGCGCAGCGAGCCGCCGGCGAATCGCGGCGTCGGTTCCCGCGGCCGCCACGAACGCGTCCACCGCCAGCGCCACCCGGGGCGGGCCCTCGTCCCCGAACGGGGAGAGCAGCCAGTCCATGAGCTCGCCGAGGGTGTCATGGTGAGCCGCGGCCCCGATCCGCTCGCCGAGCCGGCGCTCGTAGTAGTCGCAGAGCCTGTCCAGTGACGCCTCGACGAGCCTCGCGCGGGTTCCGAAATGGTGCTGGATCAAGGTTCGGTGGAAGCCGCCCCGTTCGGCGATCCTCGCGAACGAGGACCCTGGAACCCCGTAGGACACGATGGCCTCCTCGAACGCATCGAGGATGCGATCCTGGGCCGAGGAATCTCCTGCCATCTTTTCACCACTCCTTGGCTTGGTGCCGCGCGCGACCTGCTATACAAGTGTATAGGAATCTGCGCATCGATGCGAAGACGAGGAGGCGAAATGACCCGTATCCTGGTGACGCTCCTGGCGCTGACGGCCCAAGGAGTATTCCTGAGCGGATGCCCGGCGACCCTCGACCCGGATGACGACGACGCGGCCGCAGGCGACGACGACGACATCCAGGGCGACGACGACGCCGCCGTGGCAGACGACGACGACAGCATGGGCGACGACGACGACACGCACGACCCCGGCTCGGCAGGGTGTGGCCAGGCGGCGGCCCACGGATCGGGCGGCGTGACCGTGACCGTGGACGCGGGGCCGGAGGGGGACGGTGAACGCACGTTCTGGCTCAGCCTGCCGGCCCAGTACGACCCCGAAACGCCGCACGCCCTGATCCTGGGATACCCGGGTACGGACTGGATCGGCGAGTGGGTCCAGCCCTACCTGGACCTGGAGGGGGGCGCGCCGTCCGACGAGATCTTCGTGTACCCGGACCCCCTGTGGCGCGAGTTCGAGGGCTGGGGCACCTACGGCGGCTGGGTGCTCGGGCCGTACGCGCACCCTGCGGATGGCGAGCAGGATCTGGTGTTCACCGAGGAGCTGCTCGACTACATGGAGGCCACGTATTGCATCGACACCGATCGGGTGTTCGCCACGGGCCACAGCTGGGGCGGCGACATGGCCCAGGTGGTGAGCTGCTTCCTCGGGGACCGGGTCCGGGCCTCGGTGCCCGTGGCCGGCAACCGGCCTTACTGGTTCGAACGCAACGACGGCTCCGCCATCAGTTGCGTGGGCGACACGGCCGTGTGGACCCTGTTCGGGATCGGGGACGACCACTTCACCTGGCAGGATTTCCCGGGGCAGTTCGGGGACGAGCAACGGGACTTCTGGATCGAGGAGCGGTCCTGCGACGGCTCCCACTCGTACGACGACCTGGGCTACGGCGATCTGTGGGAGTGCGTCGAGTTCACCGGCTGCAGCAGCATCACCCGGTACTGCCTGTACGGCCCCCAGACGGGCCACCAGGTGCCGAACTACTACTCCGACGCGACCATGACCTTCTTCCGGTCGTTCTGACCGTTTCGCCCCCCCCTGTGTAACGGATGGCGTCCCCGGTGGGACCTGACTCCTGCATGGAGGGTATGGACATGAACCACCGATCCGCTCTGGCCGCCGTGTTCGCGCTGCTCTTCGGCCTGGGTGTGGCCGCCTGCGCTGCCTCGGGAGGCGATGACGACGACGCCACCGCCGCCGCCGACGACGCCACCTCCGCCGCCGACGACGCCAGCGACGACGACGACGACGCCAGCGACGACGACGACGCCACGCCCGCCGGCCTCCACGATCCCTGGGAGGGGCTGCTCGCCGGGTACACGCGCATCGACGGGCTGGGCAATGCCCTGGTGGACTACGACGGACTGGACTCGGACGCGGCAGCGTCGGCCCAGCTCGAGGGCTACCTCGGCGCGCTCGCCGGCCACGATCCCGAAGCCCTGACCTCCCACGAGGAGCGCCTGGCGTTCTGGCTCAACGCCTACAACGCCGCGGTGCTGGCCGGTGTGCTCGACGCGTACGGCGGGGACCCGGCGTTCACCGTGCTGGACAGCGGGGCGTTCTTCGACGGGCCCGAGATCACCGTGTGCAGCACCGCGCTGACGCTCAATCAGCTCGAACACGGTGTGGTGCGCGGCAAGCTGGACCACGCCGCGGTCCTGGCCGCGGACGAGGACACGCAGGACGCCATCGCCGCGTATCACGAGGACCTGTGGGGCGGTGCTGTCGTGGATGCGCGGATCCACGTGGGCCTCAACTGCGCCTCCATCGGCTGCCCGAACCTGCGCACGGCGCAGGCCCCCTTCGCCTACGAGGCCGCCACCGTCGATGCCCAGCTGGACGAGGCGGCGCGTGTGTACGTGGACGACGCCGGCAAGGGCGCGGGGCCCGACGGGATCTCCAGGATCTTCCAGTGGTTCTCCGGAGACTTCGATCCCGAGTACGGCGGCGCCGCGGGCTTCGTCGAGGAGCACCGCACCGACGGCCTCGACGGCGTGGACACCGGCGCCTGGCTCGAATACGACTGGACGTTGAACATCGACTCGTGAGCCGTCCTGGGGTAGGTTCCGGCCCCGGAGGACGGAACCATGCGAACGCACGCCTCGACGATCCTTCTCGCGCTGCTGACCCTTCCCCTCCTCGTGCTGGGCTGTCCCGACACCTCACCCGGCGGCGACGACGACGATGACGACGCCGGCGACGAGTACGTGGTCGTGGCCACGGTGGACGGCGAGGCCTACGAGGGCAACAGCCAGGGCGCGGTGTTCATGGACTACGGCGAGACCACCGAGCTGATGCTGTGGCCGGCCGACGCCATCTCCGGCAGCGTCATGGGCTGGATGCCCGGGGACACCGGGAGCTGGCAGCTCACGGACGGGGACGACTTCGAGGCGATGCTGATCTACATCGACGGCGCGTCCACCCAGTACACCTCCAGCTCGGGGACGTTCGTCATCGAGACCTGGGAGGACAACGTCGAGGGCGGCGCCACCGATCCCCGCATGGGGTTCATGACCGGGACCTTCGAGGGCACCTTCACCGAGTTCGGCGGCACGGCGACGGTGGAGATCACCGGCGGCCAGTTCGACTCGATGGTCAACTCGCAGTAACCCCGCGGCGGTCCCGTGGCTCGACCCGAACCCATCGACGTCCTCGTCGAGGTGCCCCGCGGCAGCTTCCTCAAGCGCGAACTCCGCGACGGGGCGCTGGTGGTGGACTACGTCTCGCCCCTGCCCAGCCCGTTCAACTACGGGTGCGTGCCCGACACGCTGGGCGAGGACGGGGACCCCCTCGACGCGGTGGTGCTCGGACCGCGCCTGCGCGCCATGGAGCGGGTACGCCTGCCCGTGGTCGGGATCGTGCGGTTCGAGGACGCCGGGCAGCAGGACGACAAGCTCGTCGCCAGCGCGGCTCCGCCCTCGACCTGGCAGCGGCGGCGGCTCGAGGTGTTCTTCCGGGTCTACGCCCGGGCGCGGACGGTGCTGAACGTGACCAGGGGCCTGCGCGGCACCACCCGGTTCCTGGGAATCACCTGGTACTGAGCTGGGTACCGAGCTGGATCAGAGCGAGCCGCCGAGGAGCAGGTACGCCGCGCCCGCGTCCGTGCCGACGCTGTCGTGGCCGTAGGCGCCGACCAGGAAGTCGTCCAGCCCGTCGCCGTCGGTGTCGCCCGCCGGCGCGAGGGCGAACCCCGCGGCGTCGTCCACGCCCTCGCCCACGAGCTTCACGTGGGCATCGAAGAGGTCGATCGCGCCGCTGAGGGGCCCGAGGAGCAGGTAGGCGGCGCCGCGGTTCTCCCCGGCCGGATCCGCCTTGGGCGCCCCTACCAGCACGTCGTCGTAGCCATCCCCGTTCACGTCGCCGGCCGAGGCCACGGCCTCGCCAGCGGCGTCGTAGGTGACCTCGCCCAGGAGCTTGGCCTCGGCAACGCCCAGGCTGATCTCACCCACCACGACGCCGGTGATCACGTATGCGGCTCCCGCCGCGAACTCGCCGCTGGAGTCGCCCGGGGCCCCCACCAGCAGGTCGGCGAGACCATCGCCGTCCACGTCGCCCATGGCCACGGCGGCCCCGGCGAAGTCTCCGGCATCCTCCCCCACCAGCGTGCCCTCCGAGTTCGTCAGACCCGTGGACTGCACGAGGGGGCCGTGCATCACGTAGGCGGCGCCGGTGAATGGGCCGTGCCGTTCGGCGCCGAACGCGCCGACCAGGAGATCGGGGACACCGTCGCCGTCCACGTCCCCGCCCCCCGCCATGGCCCAGCCCGCGTACTGGTTCTCGGCCGCTCCGAACAGCCGCACGGAGTCCGTGCAAACGCAGTCGGTCCCGGCAGGCAGGGTGTGGACCAGGTAGGCGGCCCCGATGTCGGTCACGTCGCTGTCGTGGTACGGCGCGGTGACGAGGATGTCGTCGAGGCCGTCGCCGTCCTGGTCTCCGGCTCCGGACACGACCATCCCGAGCCGGTCGTACTCGGTTTGCCCCACCAACTTGGAGCTGGCCTGCGCCGCGCTCGCCTCACCCAGGGTCGGGCCGGCGAACAGGTACACCGCACCGGCGGACGCCCCGCCCACGTCCTGGCCGTCGGCGCCGCTCATCCAGTCGTCGAGTCCGTCCCCGTCCACGTCGCCGGCCGTCGCGGCCGACAACCCCAACGCGTCGCCGGACGTCTCTCCGGTCACCTTGGCGTGGGCGTCCGCCAGGTTCACGAGCCCGGCCTGGGGCCCGTGCAGGAGGTAGACCGCGCCGGCGTTCAGCCCTGCGGTGGACTCGCCGCTGGCGCCGATGAGGATGTCGGCGAAACCGTCGCCGTTGACGTCCCCGGCCGACGCCACCGACACCCCCGCGTGGTCGCTGCCGGCCTCACCGAGCAACCGGGCCCCGGCGCCCGCCAGGCTGGCCACCGGACAGCCCGGACTGGTGCTGTCCTGGCCATCGCAGTCGTTGTCGATGCCGTCGTCGCAGATCTCGGTGGCGCCCGGATGGACGAACTCGTTGGCGTCGTCGCAATCCTCGTCCGCGGCGAATCCGTCGCCGTCGCTGTCCTCGTCCGCGGTGTCGTCGTCGCCGGGGATCGTGTCGTCGTCGTCGCCAGGGGTCGCGTCGTCGTCGTCGTCGTCGTCGTCGGCTTCGCCGCCGCTGTCGTCGTCCGTGACGGGATCGTCCTCGGGGCAACCTGCGAGCCATAGCAGCGCCGCGCTGCTACAGACCAGGACGGTGCGAGCGGTGGGGGAGAGCAAGGATCAGCACCGGCCCCTGCGCAGGATCGCCAGCAGCCCCAGCCCCAGCAGCGCGAGGGCTGTGCGCGGGCGCGCCGTGGCGCTGGTCACCCGGCACTCGCAGCCCTCGTCCAGCGGTGGCGCGGCGCCGTCGGTCACCGCCACGGAGACGGCCAGCTCCCCGCTCGCGGGGGTGGTGTAGGGCTCCTCGCCGTGGTGGAGCGTGACCGCGAGGTCGGCGGATTCGGTGGCGACCGCCGGCGCCTCGACCTCGAGGGTGATCACGACCTGGGCGCCGTCGCCGAGGATCACCTCGGCGGCCTCGAGCCACAGAACCCCGCCCTCGACCCAGGCCTCGACGTCGGCCGGCTCCGCGTCCACCTCGAGCTCGGCGAACCCGGTGGCTTCGAACCCCGCAGGCAACGCGACCTCGAACCGATCCACGCCGCGGTCGTCCTCGGCGATGGTCAGCTCGAGGTCCACGAACAGCAGCGACACGCCTGGGGGCAGCACGGTCGGGCTGACCTCGGCGGCCGCCTCGGTGGCGGGCACGCCGGCCGTGACCACCTCGGCCGTCCGGAGCTCCCACGGGCCGTCCAAGTGGCTCTCGGACCAGGCCACGAGGGAGCGCCCGTCGCCCAGCGGCACGATGGAGGGATTGCGCGCCATCCCCTCCCCATCACTCACCGCCCGCACCTCCCCCATCCCGTCGGGCGTCGCGGCGGCGGTGCGGATCACGGCGCGGTCTGCGCCCAGGACCTCGGACCAGACCATGTACAGGCGCTCGCCATCCACGGCCACGGCGGGTTCCCAGGCGCCCGTCTCCGCGGAGGTGAGCTTCGCCGGCGCGCTGAAGCTGGCGCCCTCGTCGGTGGACGTGGCGTGGTTGATCTGGAACGCGCCGGTGGCCATGTCGGCCCAGACCACGTGGACCACCTCGTCGGGGGTCACGGCCGGGACCGGCTGGATGCTCGGCTTGACGTTGTCGGTGACGCGGAACTCGCCCTCCCAGCTCTCGCCACCGTCCTCGCTGCGAATCCAGTAGATCTCGGTGTTGTCGTTGTTCTGGCCGAACTCGTCGAACGAGATGTTGGCGCTGAACGTGACCATGCGGACGTCGCCCACCTGCACCTGGCTGGCGCTGGTGGGGAAGTGCCGATCGCCGGCCTCGTAGACGTCGTACTCGAACCACGTGACGCCGCGGTCCTCGCTGACCCAGGTGCGGAAGACCTCGTCCGGCGGCGAGTCCTGCATGAGGTACAGCAGCCCGTCCTCGTCCAGGATCGACAGGTTGCCCACGGGGGTGCCGATGCCGGCGATGGGCTCCTCGATGACGGTCTCCCAGTCGGCGCGCTCCGGGCCGAACCGCCACACGTGGACGAGCCACTCCCCGCTGCCCGAGGTGTACGAGTACCAGCTGACCAGCACCACGTCGCCGTCGGTCCATACCTGGGGGTTGCGCTGCATGGCGCGACCCGCGGCCGGGAACTCGGTGTCCCAGGTCTCGCCGCCGTCCTCCGACAGGTCCACCCGGACCTTGAAGCCGCCGTCGTCGTACGGCAAGGCCGGGCTCTGCGACTCGCTCACCATGGCCACGAGGCCGCCCGCGGCGGCGAGCCGGGGCGTGCGGTCACCCCCTCCACCGGCGGTGGCGATGGCCTCGTCCTCGAGGATGTCGTTGAGCACGCGGCCGCGCGCGTAGGGGAACGGCAGGCCCATCAGGTGGGCGACGGTGGGAGCCACGTCCTTCTGGGAGTAGATCTCGTCACTGACGTATCCGTGCTTGATGCCCGGCCCCAGGGCCAGGAAGAAGGTCTTGCGGCACCCCTGGCAGGAGCAGCCGTGGCTCATCCAGCCCTCGTCCTGCTGGTCGAGGTGGCGGCCGTGGTCGGTGGTGACGATCAGCACGGTGTTGTCGGCGTAGGTGGGATCTTCCTGCAGCGCGAACCAGAAGTCGGCGATGTCGCGCGACGTCCTCTGCAGGGCCTCGGTGTGCCAGCCCCAGTCTCCCCAGTGGGCGACCCGGTCCACCTCGTGGAAGTTCACCAGCATCAGGTCGACCTCGTGATCGGCCATGAGCTCGTCGATCTCCATCCATACCCAGTCGTCGGGCCACTCGTCGTCGAACTGGATGCGCCGTTCGGCGCCGAAGGTGTTGCCGTACCCCGGCATCAGGCTCGCGTTGGCGTCGTAGATCTGCGGCGTGTTGGAGATCACCCAGCAGCTCTCAGCCGGGGCCCCGGTGCGCTGCCGGTAGATCTCGAACAGGGTGGGCGTGTGGGGGTGGAAGAACATCCTGCCCCAGTAGGGCATGGTCAGCCCGTAGTCCGACGCGTTGCCCGACACGTAAACGAAGTGCGCCGGCATGGTCGTGGTCAGGGTCTGGTTCTCCATGAACGTCAGCAGCGACCCGTGGGGCAGCAGCTCGTGCAGCGGCGCGATGTACTGGTGCAGGGGATCGTCGAAACCCTCGGCCGCGCGCACGCCGTCGATCACGAAGATGAACGCGTGCTCGGCGATCTGTGCCTCCGCTCGGGCGGGTACGAGGGCGATGGACAGGAGGGCCGCGAGCGCCAGGGCACGCGGTCCAGGTCGGGAGCGGGAGGCCACGATTCCGCTGTGCAGGATAGCAGTACCCCGGTGCAGGGCCTAGCTGGATCGACGATCCAGGATGGCCCGGATGCGGTTGGCCAGGTCCTCGGGTGAGAAGGGCTTGGCCACCAGTTCCACCCCCTCCTCGAGCACGCCGTGGTGGGCGATGACGTCCGCGGTGTAGCCGGACGTGAAGAGGGTCTGCACTGTAGGACGCGCCTCGGTCAGGAGCAGGGACAACTCGTGACCGTTCATGCGCGGCATCACCACGTCGGTGAGGAGCAGATCGATGGGACCATCGTGGCGGCGTGCCAGCTCCAGGGCCTCGCGGCCGCCGGCCGCGCGGAGCACGCGGTAGCCCAGCCGCTCGAGCAGGCGCACCACCAGGTTGCGCACGTTCTTGTCGTCCTCCACCACCAGGATCGTCTCGTCTCCGCCCGCCAGCTTCGGGGACAGCCCTGACGGGATGGGCTGCGCCTCGCCCGTGGCCCTGGGGAAGTGGGCGACGAAACGCGTGCCCACGCCCGGTCTCGAGTCCACGCGGATCCAACCGCCGTGCTGCGTGACGATGCCGTAGACGGTCGCCAGCCCGAGCCCGGTGCCCTCGCCCTGTGCGCGGGTGGAGAAGAACGGCTCGAAGATACGCTCGCGCGTGGCCTCGTCCATGCCCTCGCCGTTGTCGCTCACGGACAGCGCGACGTACTCACCCGGGGTGGCGTCGGCGTACCGGCGGCACTCGTGTTCGCCGATGCGCACGTCCTCGAGTTCGATGCGGAGCTCGCCGCCTTCGGGCATGGCGGCCCGGGCGTTGATGGCCAGGTTGAGCACCACCTGCTCGGCCTGGCTGGGGTCGACCAGCACGTGGCCGAGGCCCAGCGGCGAGGAGGTCTGCAGCAGGATGTCCTCGCCGATCAGGCGCTGGAGCATGGCGCGCAGGTTGTCCAGCAGCTGGGACAGGTCGAGGACGCGGGGTTCGATGACCTGCTTGCGCGAGAACGTCAGCAGCTGACGGGTCAGCCCGGCCGCCTGGTCGCAGGCCGCGGCGATCTCCTCGATGGACTCCCGGAGAGGATCCGCGCGAGGCACGTCCTCGAGCATGATGCCGGCGTTGGCCGAGATCACGGTGAGCACGTTGTTGAAGTCGTGGGCAACCCCTGCGGCCAGGCGGCCGACGGCCTCCATCCTGCGTGACTGGTGCAAGCGCTGCTCGAGCTGGGCGCGCTCCACCTCGGCCTCGAGGCGTTCGGTGACGTCCTCCCCGGACGACAGGTGACCGACGATGGCGCCGGAATCGTCGCGCAACACGGTGTTGTGCCACGCGATCGTCCGCTCGGCGCCGTCCTTGGTGACCACCGGGTTCTCGAAGTACTCCACCGGCTCGACCTCGCCTCGCAGCAGCTGGAGCGAGACCTCGCGGATGGCGTCGCGGTCTCGTTCGGGCAGGCACGTGTCGAACCAGTCCGCGCCGACGAGCTCGTCCTCGTCCCAGCCGAGCACCTCGCACGCGCGTGCATTGGCCAGGGAGATCCTGCCTTGGGTGTCCAGGGCCACGAACATCACCCCGGCGAGGTCCAGGTAGGTCTGGGCCCGCTCACGTTCGGCGAGCAGCCGCTGCTCGGCGCGCTTGCGTTCGGTGATGTCGGCGGAGCAGCCGTAGATGCCGATCACGGCTCCGTCTTCGTCCCGTACGCCCCTGACCCTGTTGTCGAGCCACATCGTGTGCCCGTCGGCGTGGTAGAACTCGGCCTCGAACTCGACGATCCGATCCGGATCCAGGCCGGGTTCGCCGTCCCGGGCGAACTCGTGGGCCATCAACGCCGTCACCTCGCGCAGAGACTCCTCCGTGAGCACTTCGCCGATGGGCTGGCGCGCCCGCTGCTGGGGGGTGAAACCCAGGACCTTCTCGATGGAGGGGCTCACGTAGGTGGTCCGGAACTCTCGGTCGACGGTCCAGACGATGTCGGCCATGTTCTCGGCCAGGAAATCGAGGCCTTCCCGGCTGCGTTCGATGGGCGGAGCGTGGGTATCGTGGTCGTGGGCCATGGACGCATCATACGGCGAGGATCGTCCAGCCTGCTATGGTGGTCCCCTGCGATCCCTGGAGACACCCATGAAAGCCGTCCGCTTCAACCCCACCGTTCCCCGCTACGCCATGGGCAAGGCCCTGGGCAGCCTGTCGTCTTCGCTGCACTGGCGTGGCCCGAGCTGTACCTCGTACGAGGAGGTCCCAGAGCCCACCCTGATCGGCCCCGAGTGGGTGGTGGTGGACACGCGCTACGGCGGCATCTGCGGATCGGACATGGGCGCCATCGGGCTGCACACGAGCCCCTACATGGAGCCGTTCAACTCCTTCCCG
This sequence comes from uncultured Rickettsiales bacterium, assembly GCA_964425605.1. Taxonomy (GTDB): domain Bacteria; phylum Myxococcota_A; class UBA796; order UBA9615; family CAYRNR01; genus CAYRNR01. Next base: position 87,349 of record CAYRNR010000008.1, read on the forward strand.
TGCACGCTGGGCCACGAGAACACCGGCCGCATCTCGGCCCTGGGCGAGGACGCGGCCCCGTGGGAGATCGGGCAGCGCGTGGTCGTGGAGCCGGTGCTGTGGTGCGAGCCGCGAGGCGTGGAGCCCCTGTGCGCGCCGTGTGCCCGTGGCGAGATCAACCTGTGCCAGAACAAGACGCGCGGCGTCCTCGCGCCCGGCGGGTTCACCGGGTACTGCCGGGACACGGGCGGATCGTGGAGCCCGCGATTCCTGGGCCACCGCTCCCAGCTCGTGGCCGTCCCCGACGATCTGAGCGACGAGAGCGCCGTGCTGCTCGATCCCATGGCCGTGGGGCTGCACGCGGTGCTCCTGGACCCCCCGCAGCCCGGCGAGACCGTGCTGGTGGTCGGGGCAGGGACCATCGGGCTGACCGTGCTCGCGGCGCTGCACGCCCTGGACTGCGACGTGCGCACCGTGGTCCTGGCGCGACATCCCCACCAGGCCGCCGCCGTGGAACGCATCGGCGCGGACCACGTGATCGGGCCCGGCTCGGGGGACGTGTTCGAGGCGGTGGCGGAGCTCACGGGGGCGAGCCTGCACAAGCCGATGATCGGCAAGCGGGTGATGGTGGGCGGCGCGAACCGGACCTTCGAGTGCGTGGGGTCCGACTCGGCCATCGACGACGCGCTGCGCATGACCGCGGCCGGCGGCGACGTGATCCTCGGCGGGGTGCCTGGCCTGGCCCGCGGCATCGACTGGTCCTCGATCTTCTGCGACGAGCTGACCGTGCGGGCGTCCACCGTCTACCACCAGGTGGAGCGCTTCGACGGCCGGACCTGGAACGCCCTGGAGCTGGCCATCCACCTGGTGCAGCAGGGCAAGCTCGACCTGGACTGGATGATCACCCACCGCTTCGCGCTGTCGGACTGGAAGCGGGCCCTGGACCTGCACCACAGCAAGGGCGGCGAGGGGCTGATCAAGGCGGTGTTCGAGTTCCCGGCCTAGCCTCCCGAGTCACCTGCGGGTCAGACCATCCGGCGGCGAATGCGCTGGATCCACTCGTCGATGGGGCGGTTGAGGTCCACGCCCATGCGCTCGGCGGCGTCGTCGATGGCGGGGCGGGCGTTGGGGTCCTCGAGGTCGCCCACCTGACCGAGCATGCCGGCGCGGCGGCCCATCACGAAGCGGTTCTGGTCCCGCTCCGACCAGCCCAGGAACCGATCGCACACGGACAGCAGGTGGGGCAGGTCGCCGGGCAGCCGCCCCTCGAGCTCGGGCAGCAGGTTGAGGTCGTGGTCGCTCACGAGCTGGGTGTGGACGCCGTCCATGTGGTCGAGCATCGAGCGGATCTCGGCCACCATCGCAGCCTCGCCGATGGGCGCGAAGCGGCCGTGCACGACCATCTCGGCGAGGGGACCGCGGGGAGGGACCACCAGAGAACGCAGCCGCACGGCGCTGGGCTGGATCACGGTCAGGACGTGGGCCGTGGCCAGGGCGTGATCCTCGCTCAACGAGACGCCTCCGAGGCCCGGCATCACGTAGCAGCACAGGTGCAACCCGGCGGCGAGCACGTTGCGCCCGCCCTCGATGTGGGTCGAGGCGGTGGCGCCCTTGCCCATCATCTCGGCCACGGCGTCGGACCCGCTCTCCAGCCCCACGTGCACCCGGGTCAGGCCCGCCTCCCGGTACTCGCCGAGCAGCTCCACGGACTTGCGCGCGAGGGTGCGGCTCTGGCTGTAGGTGGTGATCCGGTCGACCCGGGGGAACAGCTCGCCGATGGCCTCGAGCACGGCCAGGACCTTGCGGCGGGGCGACGCCAGCGCGTTGGCGTCCTGCAGGAACACCGTGCGGCCGCCGTGGAACAGCCACCACGCCACCGGGAGCAGCGGCCTGAGATCGGGCTCGGCGTAGACGCGCTCGATGACCGGGCGCTCGACCTCGCCGTCGTGGCCCATGTCGTCGGACAGCTGCTCGATGGCGTCGGCCGCCTCCCGCATCTGCTTCAGATCGCCGAGGATCTCCTCGACGGTCCGGGCGCTGTAGGGCCGGCCCTTGTACACCGGACAGAACGCGCAGCGGTTCCAGGGGCAGTTGCGCGTGACGCGTACCAGCAGGCTCGCGGCCTCGCTGGGGGGGCGGATGGGGCCTTGTTCGAATCCGGGCACACCGTCTCCAGGTTCGTGCACCATTGTACCTCGCCTGTCTCCACAACGGCTTTAGCTCCCGGGATACACGGACTATCGTGACGGACATGCGCCTGAGGTTCGCCATCGCCGGAACGCTCGCCATGCTGATCGCCGGTGTGGGCGCGTGGGAGGCGACCGGAGCCCGGCCGGATGGCGGACCGGTCCTCGTGTATCCCATCGACGGCACGCGCTACCCGCCGAACCTGGCCCCGCCGACCTGGTCCTGGCGAGATCCCGGCGGCGGACCCTGGCGGGTGACGGTGGGGGAGGGGGGCCCGGAGCGGGAGGTGGCCTCGCCCCGGCTGACCCTCGACGACGAGACCTGGCGGTCGCTGGCGGCCGCAGCCCCGGACGAGCCCCGTGTGCTGCGGATCTGCGGCGTCCAGGGCGCTTGCGCCGAGGCCTCCTTCAGCTGGTCCGCCCACCCCTTCGAGGGCGCGCTGACCTACCGCCTCGTGCAGCCGCCCTTCGGGAGCGATCGCCTCTACCGCACCGAGCTGAAGCGCCAGCCCATCGACGCCGGGGCGTCGCAGCCGCTGGCGCCCGGGCTGCCGTCGTCGCCGTGCCTCGGGTGCCACGCCGTGAGCCCTCGAGGCCGCGCGGCCGTCCAGGTCCGCGATCCCTACGACCCCCGCGTGGGGATCATCGACGTGGCGACTGGAGCGGTCGCCGAGGTGGCGCTGCCCGATCCCCCCTTCGGGCGGTGCTCGGGGCTCGGGTGGGCGCCGGACGGGGCGCTCGTGGTGGCGATGAACCTGCGCCACACGGACGAGCGGTCCGAGGGCGGGTTCCGGCTCACCCACCACGCGTCCGATCTCGCCCGGGTGGAACCGGACGGCGGGGGCTGGGCGCTGATCCCGGGGGCGTCGGATCCCACGCTGGTGGAGGACTTCCCCGCGGTCTCCCCCGACGGGGCGACCCTGGCCTTTGTCAGGGGACGCGAGATCGTCACCGACCGCGGCGCGCTGGACGTCGTCCTGCTGGACCTGGCCGGGGAATCCGCGCCCGAGCCGCTGGCCGGGGCCTCCGGCGACGGCCGCGCCAGCTACTTCCCGCGCTTCTCCCCGGACGGCCGCTGGATCGCGTTCGTGCGCAGCGACGGCGGCTACTTCGCCCGCCCATCGTCCGACCTGTACCTCGTCTCGACGGAGGGGGGGGCGCCCCGGCGCCTCGACGTGAACACCCACGGACGGATGGACTCCTGGCCCAGCTGGTCCCTCGACGGTCACTGGCTGGTCTGGGCGTCGCGGCGCGACGATCCCGAGTTGACGCGGGCCTACCTGACCGAGGTGGACGCCGAGGGACGGTGCTCCCCACCTGTGCCCTTCCCCGGTGAGGTGCCCGCGGGGTACGCGGTGAACCACCCCACCGTCGTGCGCGCGCCCTAGCTATGTACGCGCGTGTTGACGCAATCGGCGAAATGGTCGAGCATCGAAGATGAATCGAGGCGAGGCGACCGCATGGACTGTCCCCACTGTCGTTCCGAGATGCGCGCGTTGACGCACGACGGCGTGTCGACGGACGTGTGCGACGCGTGCGGGGGCGTCTGGCTCGACCGGGAGGAGCTGCTCAGGGTGATGCCGCGGCTGCCGACCGCCGAGCCGCCCGATGACGGGCTCTTCGGGGAGCCAGAACTCAGCTCGACCCGCGCCTGTCCGCGCTGTGACGGCGCGCCGCCCTTGTACGAGGTCGGTCTGGGCGAGGTCGCGGACCTGCAGCTGGACACCTGCCGGTCCTGCAAGGCCCTGTTCGTGCCCCTGGAGGAGGCCGAGGCCGTCGGCCGCTTCCTCAAGTGGCAGCAAGACGAGCCCGAGGGCCTCGACTCGCTGACGTCGGCCCGCCTCCTGCGACTGATCCACGCCCTGGCCGAGAGTTATGGCCCCGGTGGAGACGATCGTCCCTCGTGGAACGACGTGACCTGAGTTACTCTCTCGGCCTTCCCCCCTTCCGGAGACACGATCCATGACCACACGCCCCCTGCTCGGCCCCACCTTCGACGAGATGCTGCACCCGGAAACCGTGGACCCACGGATTCGCGAGCGCGCCCTCGCTGCGCAGGCCGAGGACCCCCTCGACCCCATCAACCTGTTCAACATCCGCTGGCGCGACGAGTCGGGCCGGCTGCGGTACTACCTGGTGCCGCCCGAGATCACCGGCGTGGACGCCCCCATCGCCGTGATGTACTCGGTGGACTTCCCCACCGGCAGCCACAAGGTGGGCGCGGCCTACTCGGTGCTCATGGACATGCAGCTGTCGGGCCAGGTGGACCCCGAGGAGCACACCCTGGTCTGGCCCTCCACCGGCAACTACGGCATCGGCGGCGCCTGGGTGGGGTGCCGCATGGGCTACGACTGCCTGGTGCTGCTGCCCGAGGAGATGAGCCAGGAGCGGTTCGACAAGATCGCCGGCTACGGAGCGCGCTACATCAAGACCCCGGGCTGCGAGAGCAACGTCAAGGAGATCTACGACAAGTGCCACGAGCTGGCCGCGGATCCCAAGGTGCGCGTGCTCAACCAGTTCGAGGTGCTGGGCAACTACCGCTTCCACTACCACGTCACCGGCAACAGCGCCGGCGCCGTGGCCGAGGACCTGGCCGCCCAGGGTGTGGGCAGCGGCAAGGTCGCGGCGTTCTGCTCGTCCATGGGGTCCGCCGGCACCATCGCCGCGGGCGACCGGCTCAAGCAGCTCAACCCCGACCACAAGATCGTCGGGCTCGAGCCCACCCAGTGCCCGACCCTGTTCGCCAACGGGTACGGCGGCCACGACATCCAGGGCATCGGCGACAAGCACGTCACGTGGATCCACAACGTGCAGAACATGGACCTGATGTGCTGCCTGGACGACATGGAGTGCAAGAAGGGGCTGCAGCTGTTCACCGATCCGGCGGGCAGCGCGTTCCTGCGCGACGATCTGGGCATCGACGAGGCCGCCGTGACGCGCCTGTCGCGGACCATGGGCATCTCCGGCGTGTGCAACCTGCTCGGCGCCATCAAGACCGCGAAGTTCTACGGCTTCGGCCCCGACGACCTGGTGGTCACCGTGGCCACGGACGCCATCGATCGTTACCACTCGGTGATGGCCCAGCTGGACGCGGCGTTCGGCAAGCTCGACCGGGCCGAGTCGCTGGCCCGCTATCGTTCCATCTTCGAGGGCGTGCGCACCGACTGGACCCAGGAGGGCACCCAGCTCAACCGCGAGCGCTGGCACAACCTCAAGTACTACACGTGGGTCGAGCAGCAGGGGAAGACGGTCCAGGAGCTGGACGCCCAGCGGGATCAGGGCTGGTGGCGGGAGATCCAGGGCGCCATCCCCGAGATCGACCGGATGAACCTGGCCCAGCGACCCTCCGAGTAGACCTGTTTACCTACCGTCCTTATAGACGATAGGATGAACGTGTACCCCGCTCCTGGCGGAACAGAAGGGAAGGGCTGATGAAGCTCTCCACCCGAGCTCGCTACGGGCTCCGCGCCATGGTCGATCTCGCGGCACACACGGACGGCGCGCCGGTGATGATGCGCGCCATCGCCAGCAACCAGGTGCTGTCCAAGCGCTACCTGGACAACATCTTCGCCACCCTCCGTCAGGAGGGGCTGGTGCTCAGCGTTCGCGGCGCCGCAGGGGGTTACCGCCTCGCTCGCAAGCCCGAGGACATCCGCGTGGACGAGGTGGTCGAGGCCCTCGAGGGCAACATCCTGCTGGTGCACTGCGAGGACGAGTTCGGTGGCTGTGACCGCCACGGCCGGTGCGCGGCCAGCGAGGTGTGGTGGGACGCGTCCAAGGCCCTGCGCGACTCGTTGCACGACGTGACCCTCGCCGATCTGGTCCTGCGCCAGGCCAGCCTGGACAAGGAGTTCGCCGAGGTCGAGGCGATGCAGAAGGCGGCTGACTAGCCGGTCCTTCTCCGAACGATCAGAACCCCCAACAGCACCACCGGAGCCAGCGGTCCCGCCGGACCCGCCGTGGTGGCGCACGCCCCGCACGGCGTGCACTGGGGATCCTCCATGTCGATGGTCATGTCGCAGTCGTTGTCGATGCCGTCCTCGCAGTCCTCACGCATCCCCGGGTTGATGTCGGGGTTGCCGTCGTCGCAGTCCCCTTCGTTGACCGAGTATCCGTCGCGGTCCCCGTCCGAGTTGTCCCAGTCGTAGGCGTGGGCGAACGAAGCGCAGGAGATCGAGAGCAGCAGGGCGATAGCGAGCCTCATCGCATCCTCCGGAGTGCGCACATTATCGCCGGGGCGCGGGCGGGGGGAAGGGAAAGTTTGATCCGCCTGGGACCAACTGGGGCGGGATGGGTCCGGGTCGGGGCTCACTCGCCCCAGGGCGGTACGTGAATCAACTCAGACCTCCAGAGGCCCTTCCACGTTGTCGTTCTCGTCCGATTCCGCGACCTCTTCGGTGGTGTCGAGCACCACGTAGGAGTCCCAGCCCCACCAGGGGGAGTCGCCGATGCCGAAGTCGGCGTAGGTGGTCTCGCCAGCCTCGAGGCCATCGATCCACATGAAGCTGTCACCGTCGTCGCCCACCTCGGGGGTGCCCCAGGGATCGGTGAAGAGGTCCACGTAGAAGCCGTCGCAGTCGGCGTCGCCGGTGTTGGAGACGTCGATGAAGTAGTAGGTCTCGCCGTCGCCCACGTAGGCCTCGAAGTAGGTGACCTCGAGGTTGGGCTCTCCGCCGGTCTGGTCGTCGTCGTCGTCGTCGTCGCCCAGCCCGGTGTCGTCGTCGTCGTCGTCGCCCAGCCCGGTGTCGTCGTCGTCGTCGTCGTCGCCCAGTCCGGTGTCGTCGTCGTCGTCGTCGCCGAAGGGGTCCTCGTTCCCATCGCCCGGATCGTCGCTGCTGGCGTCGTCGGAGATGACCATCACGTCCACGGGGGCGGCGATGACGCCCTCGTACTCGGCGCGGACCTGGGTGATACCGGCGGCGATGCCGGTGGCGCGGCCGTCGGCGGCCACGGTGACGATGTCGGGGTCGCCGGTGATCCAGCGGACGCCGCCGGAGAAGTCGCCGCGGGTGCCGTCGGAGAAGTCGGCCATGGCGGTGAGCCAGGAGCTGGCGCCGAACTTGAGGTCGAGGCTGTTGGGGTTGATGGAGAGGCCGACCACCGAGGCGTCGGTGACGCGGACCATGATGGCCTGGCTGGAGAGGTCGTCCAGGGAGGCGACCACGGAGGCGGTGCCGGTGTGCAGGCCCACGGCCACGCCCTCGAAGTCCAGGTCGTCGCGCACGGCGATGGCGTCGCCGGAGATCACGTCCCACTCGACCGAGGCCGTGACGTCCATCGAGTCGCCGCTTTCGTAGAAGGCGTAGGCCACCAGCTGGCTCTCGCCACCCACGGTCAGGACCGGCTCGGCCGGGGTGACCAGCAGGCCCAGCATCTCCCCTTCGGGGGCGCCGGGGACGGGCGGTACGCACCCCGGTCCCAGCACGAGGCCGAGGGCGAGGGCGGTCAGGGCGATGGCGCGGGTCATGGCTTCCTCCTGTCGGGTACAAAAAACTGCAAGGTTCGGGCCAACTCGGAGGGGGCGCGGATTGGCGACGAAAGAGCCGTGATAATGAATGGTTAGCTAGATCGGGGCGCGCGATGGAGGCCTGTGACACGGGTGTGCCAGGGTGTGACAGCGGAACGGGAACGGGTGCGGGTCAGTACACGTCCAGCGGACCCACCACGTTGTCGGACTCGTTCGACTCGGCCACGTCGTCGGAGGTGTCGAGGATCACGTAGGACCACCACTCGTAGTAGTCGGGGACGTCCTGGACCTCGAAGTCCACCCAGATCGTGTCGCCGGCGGCCAGGTCCTCGAACAGGTCGTACTCGTCGCCGTCCATGCCGATGGTGGGGGTGGAGTACGCGTCGATGAACAGGTCGACGAAGAAGATGTCGGCCATGGAGGAGCCGTCGTTGGTCACGTCGATGTAGTAGTAGGTGACGGTGTTGGTGTAGTCCACGTAGGCCGAGAAGTAGGTGACGGTGAGGTTGGGCAGGCCGGTGGCGTCGTCGTCCCCGACGTGGTCGTCGTCGTCGCCGACGAAGTCGTCGTCGTCGTCTCCGGTGGCGCCGGTCACGGACACGGACACGGCCTCGGAGGCGATGTCCTCGTACTCGGCGCGCACGGACGTGGTGCCGGTGCCCACGCCGGTGGCCTTGCCGTCGGAGGCCAGGGTGACCACCGAGGCGTCGGCGGTGATCCAGCGCACAGAGCCGGACACGTCGCCGCGGGTGCCGTCGGAGAAGTCGGCCATGGCGGTGAGCCAGGCGCTCTCGCCCACCTCGAGATCGAGGCTGGTGGGGGTCACGGAGAGCCCCACCACGTCGGCGTTGGTGACCCTCACGACCACGGCGTCGCTGGTGAGGCCCTCGTAGCTGGCCTCCACGGCCGCGGTGCCCTCGCTCAGGCCCGTGACCTGGCCCTCCTGGTCCAGACCGTTGGACACGTCCACGGCGCTGCCCTGGACCACGGACCACTGGGCCGCGGCCGTTACGACGGCGGTGTCGCCGCTCTCGTAGAACGCCGTGGCCACGAGCTGGATCTCACCGCCCACGGTCACCACCGGCTCCTCGGGGGTGACGATCAGCCCCAGGGGGGGCTCGGAGGTGTCGTCGTCGTCGTCCGCCGTCGGGCAGCCCATGGGCAGGGCGAGCGCGAGCAGCGCCAGGAAGCTCAACACGAGGGTCAACGAACGGGTCATCGGGTTCCTCTACTGACGGATGGCGTCGTCTCCGATCATCTCGGCCAGGTGGCCGAAGTGCAAGTAGGGGTTCTCCGAGCCGTTGTTCGAGGGGTACTTCGGGTTGGAGTAGGGCACCCACGCGAAGTCCGGGTGCTTGTCCTCGTCGTCCCACGTCCCGGAGGTGACCAGGCCGTTCTCGTCGGCGATCAGCTTGTAGCCGTAGCTGTTGGTGAAGCCCTCGGGGGTGTCGCCGAAGTCCACCCAGTCCTCGTCCACCGCGTCGGTGGTGAAGACCAGGTCCACGGCCACCTCGAAGGTCCGCTCCAGCGGGTCCACGGTGACCAGGTCGCGCACGGCGTCGAGGGTGCCGTCGCCGATGCCGTCGATGTCGGTGATCTCGTCCACGGTCTGGAACGGGCCGTTGTCGAGGCGCCAGGCGATGATCTTGTCGGCCTTGGACTCGCCGATCTCCGGCAGGTCCATCAGCGCGTCGCGGTCGGCGGTGTTGAGGTTGACCAGGTCCAGCGCGCCGGCCGGGGTCGTCTCCTCGATGAGCATGTCGTAGGCATAGGCCGGGTAGTTCCACACCGCGTCACCAGCGGAGGTGTCGAAGACCAGCGGCACGCCGCGGTCGAGGATGTAGAAGCTGATGATCCGGTGGAAGGCGTCGGGGTACAGGTCCGCCTTGTCCTGCTCCTCACCGTTGTAGCGCTCGCCGTAGAAGTGGCTGTGCTGGCTGTAGTAGGCCTCGGTCAGCAGGCCCTTGAGGTCGGCGGTGGTGAAGGTGAAGGTGTGGCCGCCGGCCTCGTCGGTCAGGGACTCGCGGGGCTCGTTGGACAGGATGGCCGTGGCCGCCCAGCCGTTGCAGTGGCCCCACCAGCTGCCACCGACGGGGCTGTAGTGGTTCAGCAGCTCCCACGCGGGCATGTAGAAGGGGTTGGGGTTGGTGGCGCCGTCGAGGTACTCGAACAGGGCGAACTTGTCCATGGGGCTGAGCTCGTCGATGGCGTAGCTCCACTCCTCGCCCTTGCTGATGTTGCCGTCGGCCACGGTGATCTGGCCGCCGTCGAGGCCGCTGAGCATCCCGCCGTAGAAGTCCACCAGCTCGTCGACGAGCTCGCGCTGCTTGGTCTGGTACTCCTCGACCTTGTCCTTGTAGGCCTGGGAGCTGCTGCCCTCGGACTTGCGCAGCTCGCGCAGCTCGTCGGAGAGGCCGTCGATGGTCTTGCAGATGGGATCCACGGTGTCCTTGATCTCGTCGGAGTACGTGGCGCGGTTGTTGTAACCGAACACCAGCTCGCCCTTGGACTGGGGCCACCAGGAGCCGGCCCACGGCTCGTAGCCCTCGACCGTGTCCGCCTCGATGGTGTTGTCCAGGTCGTCCACGGAGATGGCCAGCACGGACTTCAGGTCCACGGTCTCGCGCAGGGCGTCGAGGAAGTCCCAGTCCTCGCTGCCCGGGTCGGCCTGGGAGGACCGGGGCACGCCCTGGTCCAGCAGGTCCACCTCGGAGTCGCTGAGCAGGCGCGCCTCGAGGTTGGGGGTGATGGTCTCGACGGCGAAGGGGAGGCCCTGCTCCCAGCGCTGGTGCACCAGGTTGCCGTCCAGCTCGTCGAAGAAGATGACCTCGACCGCGTCGCCGTCGGCGGTGGTGGTCATCGCGTGGCCGTTCTCCATGATCGTGGTGGCGTCCTCGATCCGCATCGGGAACGGCGGCATGTACGTGGGCGCGGCCACCAGGTCGCTCTGGCTCAGCAGGTTGGTCGCCGAGTCGGTGTCCGACAGGTCCAGGGCCTCACGCACGCGCGTCTCTCCCACCGTGTGGAAGGAGACCACGGCGGCGAGGCGGTCGCGGTCCTCGCGGATGACCAGGTACACCTTGGGATCGCTGTCCAGCGACGGGTGGCCCCAGTTGTGGTTGGAGTCCAGGTGCGCCCGGATGACCGTGAGGTTCGACGGGCGGCCGTTGAGCTCGTAGTAGGGCCGCAGCTCGTCGCCCGCGGCGGGCTCGTAGCCGGTGTGGGTGACCGTGTAGGTCCAGTAGACCGGGTCCGTCCAGGTCTCGGTCACGGGATCGCTGGTCAGCGTGTTGCCGTCCATGTCCAGGCTGGGGATCGTCTCCTCGGACGACTGGGCCAACCGGCGGGTGGATTCGACCACGAACTCCTGGTTCGCCTCCCACGTGGGGCGCAGGGGATCGCCCAGGTCGTCATCGCCACAACCCACGGCGAGCAAGCTCGCGGTGAGGATGCCTGCCATCAGGAAAATACGCATGGATCCGTCCCTTCTGTGCCCAGTCGGTGGGCGGGCTGATTCTAAGCAAGGGCCGGGCCAAACCAAGCAAAATCTGGGATTGGGCGGAAAAGGGACGCTCACACCTTTACGCCTTACGAGCCGTAAGGCGTAAAGGTGTGAGCGTCCCTTTTCCGCCGATCAGCAGCCGCAGCCCGGGTAGGCGAGGGGGTCCAGATCGGCGCAGTCGGCGCTGGGTGACGTGGCCGGATCGTAGGCACCGGGCAGCCACCACTCCGGGTAACCGTCGCCGTCGAGGTCGTACGCTCCGGCGTACTCACCGCCGTAGGCGCCCACGTCGGCGGTCGAGGCGTCGGGATCGAGCAGGGCGGGATCGCCGGCGTCGATCAGGGGAGAGGTCGCGTCCAGGTGGAGGTCCCAGGTCCAGACGTCCGGGCCGGAGGTGTCGAGGAGCTGCGGGCTGACGGCCTGGTTACCCTGGACGCCGGTGGGATCGGGCATGCCCAGGTAGTCGTCGGGGGTGTTGGCCCACACGTCGCAGTAGCGAACGTCGGCGATGGCGCCGCCGCTGGACAGGGCGCCGCCGCCGTAGGAGGAGCTGTTATAGGCGAACAGGGTGTCGAGCAAGGTCAGGGAGGCCGTGGAGAGCATGTCGATGCCGCCGCCCTGGGTCATGGCCTCGTTGCCCGCGAAGGTGCAGTGGGTGATCGTGGCGGCGGTGTTGTTCTCCAGGTAGAGCCCGGCGCCGAAGGAGGCCGAGTTGCCCACGAAGCGCACGTTGTCGTAGGTGGCCTCGGCCCCGAGCTGCTGGTAGATCCCGCCGCCGTAGAGCGCGTCGTTGCCCAGCACCAGCGCGTTTCGTAGCTCCAGATCGCCGCCGTCCAGCGCGATCCCCGCGCCGAACCAGGCGTCGTTGTCGGCGATGAGCGCGTTGATCAGCGCGGGGTGCCCGCCGTCCACCAGGATCCCCGACCCGTAGGTGGAGTCTGCGTTGCCCTCCACGACCAGGTCCTCGAGCAGCGCCTGGGAGTCGGCGAGGTGCAGTCCGCCGCCTCCCAGCAGCGAGTTGTTGTCGTGCAGGTACAGGCCCTGCAGGATCAGGGCGTCGGAGCCCACCACGGTCACGCCGCCGCCCTGGTTGGCCGTGCAGGCGTGGACCTCCACGCCGGTCAGCTCGCCGGCCGAGTCCTCCACGTAGATCCCGCCCCCGCCGTTGCTGGCCTGGCAGGTATCGACCACCAGCTGCGTGAGCGTCGGGGAGGCGTTGAGGATCGACACTCCGCCACCGCGGGGGGCGAATCCGTTGGCCAGCGTGAACCCCTGGAGGACCGCGCCGGGCCCCTCGCCGCTGCTGAACGTGACCACACTCCCGGCCCCGGCCGCGTCGATGGTGGTGGTGGCCGCGCCGTCCACGCCCACGACCTGCAGGTCCTTGCCGGAGAAGTCGATGACCTCGGTGTAGGTGCCGGCCTCGACGCAGACCACGTCCCCCGCGCCTGCGGCGGCGATGGCGTCCTGGATCGTGGGCAGGTCGGTGGGCACGGTCACGGTGCAGCTGGCGCAGCCCACGTCCACGAGGCCGTCGCAGTCGTTGTCCTCGCCGTCGCACAGCTCGGTGGCGCCGGGGAACACGGCGGCGGCCGCGTCGTCGCAGTCGCCCTGGCAGATGGTGTGGCCGTCGCCGTCGCCGTCGCCGAACTCGTCGGTGGCGGGATCGCAGTCGTCGTCCACGCCGCCGTTGCAGGTCTCGGGCGCGCCGGGGTGTACGGCGGGATCCTCGTCGTCGCAGTCGCCGTCCACCTCGCTGTAGGTGTCGCCGTCGTCGTCGAAGACCACCGTGTCGTTGTCGATGCGGCCGTCGCAGTCGTTGTCCTCGTCGTCCACGAACTCCGTGGCGCCGGGGTGGGTGTACGGGTCGTTGTCGTCACAGTCGCCGCCGCCGCAGTCCGTGTAGCCGTCGAGGTCCAGGTCGCGGTCGTCCACGACGCCGTTGCAGTCCTGGTCCGCACCGTCGCAGCTCTCCAGGGCCGCCGGGCTGACGTAGGGATCGGTGTCGTCGCAGTCGTCGCCCCCGCAGGCCGTGTCCACGAAGGAGTCGAAGTCCTCGTCCGCGTCGTCGGCGAACCCACTGCAGTCGTTGTCCACCCCGTCGCCGCAGATCTCGGGGAGCCCCGGGTTCACGTCGGGATCGTCGTCGTCGCAGTCGCCGCCGCCGCACTCGGGATCGAAGTGGCCGTCGTCGTCGAGGTCCAGATCGTCGGCCCAGCCCGAGCAGTCGTCGTCCAGGCCGTTGTCGCAGATCTCGAGCACGCCCGGGTGGATTCCGCTGTCGGTGTCGTCGCAATCTCCCGGTTCGGCGCCGTCGCCGCAGAACTCCGGTCCCTCGCAGTACCCGTCGCCGTCGTCGTCGCTCAGCTCGGTGTCCTCGTCCACCGCGCCGTCGCAGTCGTTGTCCCGCGTGTCCGCGACCTCGGCGGCGTCCGGGTGGGAGGTGGGATCGGTGTCGTCGCAGTCGTCGCCGCCGCATTCGATGGGGTAGTGCTGGTCACTGTCCACGTCCTGATCGTCCACGATGCCGTTGCAGTCGTTGTCCAGGCCGTCGCAGCTCTCCCACACGCCGGGGTGGACGAGGGGGTCGGTGTCGTCGCAGTCGTCGCCGCCGCAGTCCTCGGCGTCGTGGCCGTCGGCGTCGGCGTCGCGGTCGTCGGCGGTGCCGCTGCAGTCGTTGTCCAGGCCGTCGCCGCACTCCTCCTCGGCCAGGGGGTGGACGTCGGCCTCCTCGTCGTCGCAGTCGTCGCCGCCGGAGTCCACCGAGGCGTAGGTGTCGCCGTCCGCGTCCTCGCCGTCGCTGCCGTCGCAGTTGGAGTCCTCCTGGTCCCCCACGTCGTCGTCCGCGCCGGGGTGGATGTCGATGCGTCCGTCGTCGCAGTCGAAGTAGTCCTCCCCCGACAGCTTGAGGTTGGCGGGGTAGCCGTCGCAGTCCCGGTCCACGCCGTCGCCGGCCCCGGGGGGACAGGCGTCGCAGTCGGTGTCGAGGCCGTCGCCGTACTCGTCGCGGGCTCCCGGGTGGATGTCGGGATCCGAGGGCTCGCAGTCCAGGTCGTCCTCGACGCCGTCCCCGTCGTAGTCGAAGCGCGCGGACGAGGGGTCCTGGCAGCCTGCCCCCAGGCAGAGCAGTCCAAGGATGGCGATCCAGCGACTCATGGCATCCTCCCTCCCCCATCATCGCAAAAATGGGCTCGGACCACCTACACTGGGAGCCGCGAGGTGCCCTCCATGAAAACGCGGACTGTCTTGCTACCGGGGCTGCTGGCCCTGGTGATCGGTGCGTGGGCCGCCGGCGCCGAGGAGTCGGGTGCGACGCGCGCCACGGCGTCGGCGCCGGACGGGCTCCCCATCGCCTACGACGTCCGGGGAGCGGGCGAGACCGCCCTGGTCTTCGTGCACTGCTGGGCGTGTGAACGCGGGTTCTTCAGGGACCAGCTCGACGCCCTGGCCGGGGAACATCTCGTGGTCTCGCTGGACCTCGGCGGCCACGGCGAATCCGGGACCGGCCGCGAGGCCTGGACCATCGAGGGCCTCGCCGGAGACGTGACCGCGGTGGCGGACGCCCTGGCCCTGGACTCGATGGTCCTCGTGGGCCACTCCATGGGTGGGCCCGTGTCCCTGTACGCCGCGCGCACCCTCGGTGAGCGCGTGCGCGGCGTGATCCTCCTGGACACCCTGCACGACGTGGAGGCGGAGGTCCCCGACGAGGCCGTCGAGAAGTTCGCGCGGTCGTTCGAGGACGACTTCGCCGGCACCATGCGGGGGGCCACACAGCCCCGCTTCGCCGACCCCGACTCCGAGACAGCGCGCTGGGTGGTCGAGCGCGCCTGCGCCGCGAACCCCGAGGTGGCCGTCGCGCTGATGCGCGACTTCGTGGGCTTCGACCCGGTACCCCTCGTCGAGGGGGTCGAGGTGCCCATCCGCGCCATCAACGCGGCCCCCACTGCCGAGGGGGGCCAGGTCACGGCCGTCGAGACCAACCGCGAGCACTGTGACTTCGACGCGGTCCTGGTGGAGGGGGTGGGGCACTTCCTGCAACTGGAGAAGCCCGATGTGGTGAACCAGCACCTGCGGAGCCTCGTACAGGAGATCACCGGCGCGCCGAGCCGTGGCTCGACGAGTTCGGCTTCTCCTTGACGATGGGACAAATGTCTATTATGTTGTAGACATTAGTCCTGGAGGAGCCATGAGCCGCGACAACGTCGTCGAGATCCTGTGGGGGCGCGACGCCGATCGGGTGGTGGACAACCAGCTCGCGCTGGCCGACGCCATCGCCGAGGGGCTGCCCCAGACATCGCTGGAGCGCGTCAAGGAGGCGCTGCGCCTGACCGACGTGGACCTGGCCGCCATGCTGGGCATGAGCCCCAAGACCATCGGCCGGCTGCGCAAGAACCCGGACGCCCCCATCGGCCCCATCGCCAGCGATCGGCTGTACCGCATCGCCACGCTGCTGGCCCTGGCCGTGGACGTGTTCGAGGACGAGGACGCGGCCCGCGAGTGGTTCCTGTCGCCTCAGATCGGCCTGGACATGCGTTCGCCGTACGACCTCGCGTTCACCGGCGCCGGGGCGCGCGAGGTGGAGGACCTGCTGGGCCGCATCGAGTACGGCGTCATCGCATGACCGTGGCGTGGCGGATCGTCAAGCGCTCCCGCGCCAAGGGGGCGTTCTCGGGTGAAGGGGCGAGGCTGTTCGGCGGCCGCTGGAACCTCCGCGGCACGCCTGCGGTGTACCTCTCGGAGAGCCTCGCCCTGGCCGCGCTGGAGGTGTTCGTGCACCTGGGCCCCGCCCACCGGCACGTGGATCTGGTCTCGATCCGGGTCGACGTCCCCGGCGCGATCCCCGTGGACGAACTGGAACGGGCCGATCTTCCGGCGGACTGGCGCTCGGAGCCGCCGCCGAGGAGCACGCAACAGCTCGGCAGCGCGTGGATCGCGGGCGGCGGGAAGGCGCTGCTGCGCGTGCCGTCGGTGCTCATCCCGCAGGAGAGCAACCTGCTCGTGGACCCCCTCGCTCCAGGAGCGGATGAGTTGGTCGTCGGCGTCCCTCAGCCCTTCGGCTTCGATCCGCGGATGTGGAAGTGAGGGCTCAGCCGCGGCGGCGCAGGAGGGGGAACAGGGCCAGCAGCATCAGCAGGCCGAGGGGGGCCGGGGAGACGCCGTCGGTGCGGCAGTTGCAGCCGCCGCCAGGCTCCAGCGCGTCGTCGTCTGCGGGGGCGTCGTCGTCGTCCCAGGGCACCACGTCGTCGTCGTCGTCGTCCATGTCGTCGTCGTCCCCGGCCGAGTCGTCGTCGTCGCCCGCCGAATCGTCGTCGTCCGCCGAGTCGTCGTCGTCCGCCGAGTCGTCGTCGTCGTCGTCGCCCATGTCGTCGTCGTCGCCCATGTCGTCGTCGT